>DATFYE010000166.1:0-18591 GCA_035315185.1 Syntrophorhabdales bacterium
AGCCGCTTCAGTTCCCTTTGGCGCACCATGATGATGTCCCCTTCCGCCATCCTGCCTCCTTTGAAAAAGAAGCAGTGTAGCATTCCCGGAATAGGACATTTCTACTTTGCAGAAATAGGACATTATCATTTTGCGGTAACAGCGAAATCTGAAAAGCGAAATCTGAAAAGTGATCTGAAAAGTGTGTGAAATCTGAAAAGGCAAAATCTGACACCGTGAAATCTGAAACCACAGTGAGTATGGCTTTTGGGGCGTTATTTCTTGCGCTGAATAGCTTTTTCCTGTCGCTATCTGGCAGACCACTCCGGATATCCGCTTGCGCATGCCGTCAAACCCTTCTACCCAGCACCCACGCACATGATGGAACCGTTTACGAGCGATCGGTCGGATGCTCTCAGGTTGAAGCGGACTCCCCAGTCCACGACCTCTTCGCCGTGCATGTGCCGTATCGTGACCTCGCATTCCCATACCGCCTCGCCCGTATCAGGCAGCGTTGCCGAGTGAATTAAGCCCTTGCGAAAGAAGGTGAAAAAAAGTTGACATATATAACTCATAGTGCTATAGTTTATAGTATTAGGGTGAGACGTGCGGGTTTTCAAAACGAAGTGGTTCGTACGCTATGCCCGGCGGGAACGGATCGGGGATCATAGTCTGTGCGGCGCTATTGAACGCGCGGAACGCGGGATTGTGGATGCCGATTTGGGCGGGGGCGTTATCAAGCAAAGGGTCGCACGGACGGGGTAAGGCCGTTCAGGTGGGTACCGCCTGCTGATCGCTTACCGCTTTGGTGACCGGTCGGTGTTCCTTTACGGGTTCGCGAAGAACGAGCGCGAGAACATCGAGGAGGATGAACTGGCAACACTGAGAGAGATAGCGGCGGGATGGCTTGAGGCGGACGAAAAGCGTCTTAAAGACGCGATTGAGGAGGGATTTTTACAGGAGGTAAATTATGGCGAAGAAAAATAAGAAGCCGGGCCGGCTGGCACAAGCGATGCTTGAGACGGCCAAGGACATGCGGCAGGTAGGGCTTCTGGACGAGAAGGCCTACACAAAAGTAACCATGCGTCACCTTGGTGTGAAGGAGAGAGTCGAAGGCAAATCGCTAACCGGCAAGGACATTCGCACGATGCGCGAACGAGCGCACATGAGCCAAGCGGTTTTTGCCCACTATCTCAACATAACGGCTGGGTACGTGTCGCAATTAGAACGCGGCGAAAAGCATCCGACAGGCGCGGCGCTCGTGCTGCTGAATGTGATCCGCCGCAAGGGGATTAAAGCTATCCTCTGAATTTAAGCGAAGGCCGCCAGTGGAGGCTCGGGCGTATGGCCACAGGATATGCTGAACAGGAACAGGAAAACTCCTTTATGCGGCTAACATGGCAGGCAAGGAGAGAGCGTTTCACATCGGCTAGACTTGCCTAACGTCATTTTGCCTTCAGAGGGAATCGTTCCGGATGTTCTATTATTTCGGCCGTGAGATCTATGTCCAGGTCCGGCCAATGGAAGTGATCCGTGCGGGGTTCTTGTACATTCAGGATTTTTCCCACAGGGGCATCCTTGAACCATGGGAAATCCTCATAAGACATGAACAATTCTCTATTTCGGGCAAGAAGCCACACACCGTTGCCGGAGATATGGGTAACCTCAACTACTGAGGTGTTCTTGCCAAGCGCGCCTGAACTCTTCATAATGCACCTCAACAATGCTTTCTATTTCCTTCAGCTGAGTTCTCGATAGGTTATAGTTCTTTGCCAGCTCAAGATGTGGTTCCAGCCAGTACTTCGCCTCGCCATCAGGACATGCGGCATGAACGTGCGGTCGAGATTCCTCCCGCGAAAAGAAAAAGAAGCGATAGCCCTTTTCTCTGAGAATCGTCGGACTCATTCTGCCTCGTATCTATTATATTTTCTTTGATCGTCGGCGTCCAGTGTTTCTATGGAAGCGAAAGCTTTCGAGGCCACCAATCCTACAACATCCAACCAAGTCCACACGCAAGATATATTGGGCAGCAAGTGAGACGGGAGTGGGTATCCTTTGCTCAGCTTTCTGATATCTGTGACCACAACCCACTGCCCCAGTTTTGTACGGGGCCGGATTTTGTTCTCCCCACTTTTGGGAGTAACCAAGCGTTTTTTACTATGGAGACAGAAGCTTTTCTTCTACAAACCGAATGACTGCTTCCAGAAGGACTTCGCGGGGGAATTCGTTCTTGTCGAGCAAGGTGGACGAGAGCAGGGGTACGTCCTGGGAGAATGGCGTGGCGACCGCCCAGTGGTCGGCTTTCACGTAGCCAAGAAGCGTTGCCCCGGGAATGATCTGGTCGTAGTAGATCAGCTGGCTGTCATTGCGTGGATCGATCAGGGCCAGGAGATCGTAGGTTGGTCTGAGGATTGCAGAAATATCATCTTCTCCCGCAAAGGTAGAAAGCGAGAAATACTTAACCGACTGAGGAAGCGGGTTACGCGATAGCCACATCTGGCGTGTTGAGCGTTTCAGGCTCTCAAGCGGGTCTCCCACTCCCGGAGGGCACTCGGAATCGGGAAGCCTGCTGAGAAGTTTTTGGTAAGGCTGTTCAATCATTTCGGCCAACGGAGACCCGCCAACAGCGCCGGCCACGGACACCACTGCCGCCAGACTCTGCCGAATCTCCGGATACGCAACAACGGCCTCCAGGATGTCCGGGGCTCCCTTCGAATAGCCGACGAGCACCACTTTTTCGTCGGGTAGCAGATCCATTGCCACGAGTGCATCTCTGATCTGACTTGCGTTGTAAGTGCTGCTTGACCGGCCGCTCACGCGAAGGTCACCTGTTCGGTAGCCGTATAGCTCGAGGTGTTTTAGCGCATAGGAGTAAGCGTTGGTTATGTGGTTGATACACTCGCTGTAAATGCCGGATACGACAAGAATACGGAGTTTGAGCCTTGCCGCTCCTAGCCAGACAGCATTTCCCGTCGGCTGCGGTTCGCCCTGCAGATGTACAACCACTTCGTCACAGGGACGATTATAGGGCAGCGTGGCTCCGTGGCCACGTTGAACGGCACAATAGATCTCCCTGAAACGGCCTCTTCCATCCTCGCTGTTTGCCAGAGATGCAGGCGTCAGGGTCAGCGGAGGTGTGTCTAAAGAGTAATGCAGCAGGGGCTTGCAGGAGCATCCGGCAAGATAGAGAGTCGTTAATGACATGAAGAGAATAAAGAGTCTGGATATCATGCTACACCATCCTGCGTGGCGCAATAATAAAAGCTCTTGTCTCTCTATGACACCGTTTACGGCGCAATGATGTAGACGTCGTCGAGTCTTTGCCCGTTGTGTCGATTGTAGCAGAAGGGTGGATTCTGTCAAGCAAATAATTAGTGCTTCGGTATTAAGCCTTGTCATCCAGTTACAATACCTATGCAATTCGGTCAAGCGGACCGGGTTGAGACGACTATATGCCGCCCCAGCTCCACTCGGGTATCCGGTTCATGGCCAGACTTATTGCGTAAACCCCATCGCGCCCACAATGAAAGGGGTTATGTGGCTCTGTTCAAGGGAGTGAAGACTACAGACTAAGGAAGGAGAGGAGTACCTCGTCCACCCACGAGACATGGATCTGAACCAACTATTACGCGTAATAATTATGTGACGTAATGCCGGAGGTCACTTCTTCAATTTCTTAGCGATATACAAGCGAAGCGGACAATCACAGAAACGTACATTTGCGTAAGACAACAGAAACGCGCATTCTTTTGAACTCTCGTCAAAACACTCAAGATACGGTTCTAATCCTATATCTTCCGCTTTACAGAGATTACTGAATCCCGATTTGTAGCATATGAAATTCTTAGGGCAATCAAATTCAGAAATGAGTTGTCTGATTTCTCTCTCGTGATCCGGTTCCATTTGCACATCCTTTGGCAATATTGCGCGCATGTTCGCCAGTGTGACATTTAGTCTGGAAATTGTCAACGATATTTCTTGGAGACATTTCTTGGAGGACCCTCCTGAGCAGTGATGATCGAGGAGGGCAGGATCCAGATTCGATGCCGGTCATGGGTTGTTCCGATATCGTGGCGAGGATCAGGAAACTCAGTAAGTAATCGTTGACAGACGTCAGGGCACGAGCATACGATAGTTAGAAAAAAGGGGGCATATGAAGACAATGAAAAAGAGTTCTCTGGTAAAGATCGTGTCTTTTTTACTTGTGACCGTGCCGCTTGCCGTGCTCCTCTTGGCCTGTGCCGCCCGCGCGGAGTTTCCCGAAAAGCCGGTCACGATGCTCATTGCATTTGATCCCGGCAGCGGCACAGATATTATCGCCCGAATGATCGCAATGAGCGCCGAGAAAGAACTCGGGCAACGGATCGCGCCCGAGAACAGGGCCGGCGCCGGAGGCACGGTGGCTCTTGCGCTTCTGGCAAATGCCAAACCGGACGGCTACACGATCTGCTGCGCACCCAGCGATAGCGTTGTGTATACTCCGTTGGTCCAGAAGGTGACCTTCAAGCCCCTGACGAGCTTCACCCCAATTATCGGCATTGCCCTCGCCGCTAATACAGCCTTGATTGTACGGCCCGACTCTCCGTGGAAAACGGCCCGGGAGTTCATCGACTACGCGAAGAAAAACCCGGGGAGGATCAAATACAGCTCCTCGGGCGTAGGTACGGGCATGCACGTGGCCATGGAGTATATTGCGGCCAAGGAGAAGATAAAATGGGTGCACATCCCGTACAAGGGAACAGCCCAGGCGAGGATGGCGCTGGTGGGCGGCCACGTCGACGCCTGCTCGGCCGGAGCCGAGTTCGCGCAGTTTGCCCAACAGGGCCAGGTACGGGTGCTCGCGACGCACGGGGCCACGAGGTCGCCCGAGTTTCCCGACGTTCCCACGCTGAAGGAGCTGGGATACGACTTTGTGAAGGAGACCATCTTTGCCCTCTTCGCCCCGGCAGGGCTTGCGCCCGATGTGCTGAAAAAGCTGGAAACAGCCTTCACCAAGGCCATGGAGGCGCCTGAGTTCAAGGCGACTATCGAAAAGCTGGACTGCACGAAGGCCTATTACAACGCCAAGGATTACGACCGGTACCTGAAGGAGCTCTGGCCGAGAGCCGAGAGGGTGTTCAAAGAGGCGGGGGTCATAAAGGAACCGGCAACACAACCGTACTAAGGCGGACGGCATGTATTTCTAGGGAGGGATTAGTCGCCAGTGCCGCGCTGTTTGGTTCGTTTCTTTTCATACATCAACGCATCGGCACGGGCGATGAGTTCATCAAGAGAGGAGGGACTGTCAGGGTCATAGCGTGCGACGCCTGTGCTCAGGGAAAGGTTGTACTTTCGAAGCGCACCCCGATTAACAGCGTTAAGGGTTTTATGGAGACGATCGATAAGCATGCTTTCTGTTTTACGCGTAGCATCTATGGCGAGGACTGCAAACTCGTCCCCCCCTAAGCGCCCGACGATATCCGATTTCCTGAATGTTTCTCTCAGGACCGATGCAGCCTCCACGAGCGCGTTATCGCCCTCCTGGTGGCCTAATACATCATTGATCTGCTTCAAGTTATCCAGATCAACAAAGAAGATGAGAACGTCCTGCTTCGTCCTCTCCGCTATTTTTAGCTGTTGCTCAGAGAGAGCAAAAAAGCCGCGCCTGTTATAGAGGCCCGTGAGGTCATCAACCAGTGACAAACTGTGGAGTGTCTCCTCAAGCCGTTTCCTGTCGGTGACGTCGCGGATGTTACACTGAATGACCTTCTTGCTCTCCACATCATGGACGTTGCTGACGCACTCTACGACAATCTCCGTTCCAAATTTTGTCTCAAGCTCCAGATCCTTGTAACGAAAAAACCCCTTATCCTGCAATTCCCTGAAAGCAGCTTTGCCTGCCCCCACGTCTTTGAAGAGCCCGATCTCCCAGAGTTTCTTTCCCATGAGTTCTTCATGGGTATAGCCGAGCATCTCAATCAGGAATGGGTTCACGTCGTCTATCTGCGCGGTGTCGCCGTCAAGGATAAGGATGCCGTGCTGAGCGGTTTCAAAAAGTCTGCGGTAGCGAAGCTCGGAAGCCTGAAGCGCCTCCTCTGCCTGTTTGATACGTTCCATAGCCTGGACGCGCGCAATGAGCTCTTTGTTGGAGATTGGTTTGACGATGTACCCATCTGCCCCAACATTCAGCGCGTCTGCCTGATAGTCGGATGAGACCCGGACTCCAGATATGAGGATTACAAGTGTAGCGCGTAACTGCTGGTCTTCCTTGATCTGCCTGCATACCTGAACTCCTGTCTCATCGGGAAGGACCACATCCAGCAAAACCAGGTCAGGACGATCTGTTCGCACTGTTTGGATGCATTCCTTCCCGGTTGAGGCCGCCAGGACCTCGTAGCCCGCTCTTCTCAAGATCTCACTCGTGAGTGAGAGCAGATCAGGATCGTCGTCAACCACGAGTATCTTGGTCTTTTTGCCCATATGAGGTTGTTTATAGACCCAATATATCAAGCTTCTTTATTGCTACGTCTAGCAAGCCGGCCCCGGTGTCAGCCTTATGCTTTCCCCAAATCCTTTCCCATCGTCTTCCACAGGAGCTCTTCCATCTCTGAAGTCAGTTTAGGCATCGCATCCCCTTCCCTTGATTTAATCCGCTCTTCATGCAATGCCTCAAGTTGAGGAAGGAGACTCTTCAATGCCGGGGTTGCATCCACCCTCTTGCTGATAAGCGTGCGCTGCTCGAGAGCCCTCTCAAAATCTCTCTTGTCGATGGGGATGTTGTAAAGCAGATTCAATATTTCCATCAGGCTTACCTTTCCCAGATAATCTTCCTCCAGCACAGCATACTGAGGCAAGGAGACGATAAACGAGATGGTTTCTATGCCCAGGTCGGCTGCCTTTTGCGTAATCAGAAAGGTGATGGTCGTCGGTCCCTCGTAGGTGCTTGGCAGGGCTCCTGACTTCTTTAAATCCTGGAAAGCTCCTGCACCAATTGCCCCTCCGTTGACGATCAAAGGCCTGGTGTGTGGAACCACGTCGTACATGCTTCCCAGAAGAATATATTTCTTCGCTTTGAATTTTTTTAGAAGCTTTAAAACCGAGTCAACGTAAGTTTCGGAAAGAGAATGGGGTTCAAGAAGGTGAAGAAAGAGAAGGTCATTTTCTCCTTCTCTTCTCCCGTAGCGAACAGTCACATTGGGAACTGATACTTTGCGAATGCCCTCCTCGTGAATAAGCGTGGGGCGATACCGGGTAAAATCGAAGAAATGGCCGGGCCTGGCGAGTCTTGCCAAATCCTTAGCCTCGAATTGAGTCTCCAACTCGTTCAGAACCAGAGTTCCGACGCTATTTACGTCTATCCAGGGCCGAAGGATCGCAAGTGCATAAGGCTCATTTAATTCAGGGATAGGCTCAGTCAATTCGAAAGCTCCGATTCTCACGTATGATTCCTCCCGCAGAAATCCTTTTTGTTCCTACTGGTTGCTTCATAGACATTATAAAACAATTTAGTTACCATGGGAATAGTTTCGAGGGAGCAGGCTCGATCAGCCACGCGCTATCGGCAGTACAATCAATACAAGTCAGGTATAACAATTGAAATCCATATGACATCACGCTTGATATTGTCAAAAAGGTTAATGTTGTATATAGTACATAAGCTATTCCTGATAATGGTTGAAGCCGCCGAAGATTCCGACAACATCGAGAATGTATAGAGGGGGGTGCATCAATGAACGAAGCGTTGAGAGTCAGATTAGAACAGGCCCACAAGATACTTCACATGGAAGGCCTCGCAGAGGATTCGAGTCGCGGGCACGTGACCGCCCGCGGTGAAGATGGCCTAATGTACATCAAGCCCTGGGGCGTAGGTTTTGAGAGCGTGAAGGCAGAGGAGCTCCAGGGGGTCGATCCGGACGGGAATCTTAAGGAGGGCCATGGGAAGATGCATTCGGAACGATTTCTGCATCTTGAGATATATCGGAGAAGGAGGGATGTGGCCAGTGTTGTTCATGTCCATCCCTACTATTCGATTCTTCTCTCTTCCGTGTTCAAGGGAAAGGTTACTATCGTCAGCCAGCATGGTGCGAGATTTGTCGGGAAGATTCCCTTCCACCCCTCCGCAGGTCTCATCCAGACAAAAGAAATGGGGGCAGAGCTTGCTGAATTGTTCGGCGATAAGCCGGTCGTGCTGATGAAGAACCACGGAATTACGACCGCGGGAAACTCGATCGAAGAGGCAGTCATCCTGGCAATGCATTTTGAGCAGGCAGCAAAGGATCATCTCCTCGCAAACTTATTCGGGAAGCCAAGCGGGATGTCGCCCGGTGAGGCAAAAAAAATGGCTGCCAATAATTACACCGCTGCCCAGTTAGGGATGCAATGGGATTATTACCTGGAGAAATTGCGCAGCAGGCCGGGTGCGACTCACGGTGCTGTTGGCGCCCTATTGTGACCTCATTGTTTCCGCGCGGCTTCGCACTGGAGCTGGAGATCGCCCAACTGTCTTCTCACAACGGCCAGGTAGTGGGAAGATTTACCCTCCGCGCTATGTTAAGCTAATCGTCATGACGCTAGAGAAAGCGATAGTACTCTCCGGGAGAGTTATGACGGAGTTTGCATCTCTGACCGGATTGTCGCCGGTGAGCGGCTCGCCCCGGCGCTACCTGTGGACCGACGCTTTCGCGGTTTGTAACTTCTTAGGACTTTACAGGCAAACCGGAGAAGTGAAATTCAAGGACCTGGCCCTGCAACTCGTGAGTCAGGTGCACAACGTGCTCGGAAGGCACCGGCCCGACGACTCCCGCACCGGTTCGCTCAGCGGGCTCGATGAGCGCGAGGGAGAGCTCCATCCCACTGTAGGCGGGTTGAGGATAGGCAAAAAGTTGAAGGAACGGAAACCGAAGGATCCCCTTAACGAACGCATGGAATGGGATCGGGACGGCCAATATTATCATTACCTGACCAAGTGGATGCACGCCCTCAATTGCGTCACGAGGGTCACCGGAGATTTCACGTACAATAGGTGGGCTCTGGAACTCGCCAAGACGGCCCACGCGGCTTTTGTCTACACACCCTCCTCCGGCGGGAATAAGCGCATGTACTGGAAGATGAGCATCGATCTATCGCATCCTCTTGTGCGGTCAATGGGGTTGCATGACCCTCTCGACGGATTGATCACGTATACCCAGGTTCAAGCAACAGCCGCGGAAGATAGCCAACCGTCAAGAGGAGACTTGAGTGCTGAGATTGCTGACATGGCAGGTATGTGCAAGGGGAGAAGCTGGGCTACCGATGATCCCCTCGGTATCGGCGGTCTGCTGTCCGATACCTTCAGAGTAGCCCAACTAATGACAAAAGGCTATTTCACTGGGACAGGCCTGCTTGTAACGTTACTGGAATCTTCCCTTGCGGGCCTCGAAGCATTTGGCGGGGAAGATGGGTTAGGCCTTCCCGCGGACTCGCGCCTTGCGTTCCGGGAACTGGGATTGTCGATCGGCTTGAAGGCCGCGGAACCGTTGCGCGGGCTTGTTGAAGGAAATCAGCAGACATTCGCTAAGGAAGGTGAGCTGAAAGAGCCCATGGATTCCTTGAAAGAATATGAATCGGTCGCAGATGTTATCGAGAGGTTCTGGCTTGAGCCGGAACATCAAAAAGCAGCAAGCTGGACCGAGCATCGCGACATTAACATGGTAATGCTCGCGACTTGCCTTGATCCTGATGGGTATCTGGCGGTTTAGCCCGGTTCGCGTGAATGATCGGAACCAACAGAGAGGAGCACCAGGCAGACGCTCGCGCAACCGGCCATCAGCGAGAGCATCGGCAGGGCTGTGCCGTTATGCAGGTAACTTACCAGTCCCGATGAGGAGGCTGCCGCGACCATCTGAATGCTTCCGATGAGCGCGGCAGCGCTCCCTGCATTCCTAGCGAACGGCTGCAACGCCAGTGCCACGGCATTCGGGCTGACAAATCCGAAGAAGAAGAGGTAGGAGAAAATGAGGCCAATGGTCGCGATGGTGCCGATGAGCCTGAAGTGGACGCCGGTCACGAGCATCAGCGCGACAAAGACTTGAGCCGCGTTGGCCATGAACAACACCTCGGCAGCGCTGCGCCTCCTCAGCCAAACCCTGTTGATCTGGCTGGCAATAATCAAGCCAAGCACGTTTGTCCCGTACATCCACGCAAATTGTGTTTCTGAAAGGCCGAACAGCTTCATATAGACGAAGGGTGAGCCTGCAATGTAGGAAAAAAAACCGGCCATTGCAGCGGCGCTCGCCAGCGTGTGTCTTAAAAAAGTAGGTTCTCTGTAAACATTGAGATATTCGAGCAGAACGCTTTTCGGATACAGCGAGATGGAACTATCAGCACCCTTGCTCTCCGGAAGGAACCTGTTCACCGCCAGAAGAATGAGTGCGGCAATCCCCGCAAGGATTAGAAAAATAAATCGCCAGCCGAGTGTAGCTACCACCAGGCCGCCTATCGTCGGAGCAACGATCGGCGCAATGCCGAAGACCATCATCAGCATGGAAAGCACGCGCGCTATCTCGTTCGCGGAAAAGAGATCGCGTACCACCGCTCTGCTTCCTGCCAGGCCGACGCAGCCGCCCAGTGCCTGAAATAGGCGAAGTGCGATCAGAAAGTATATGGATGGTGAAAAAGCACAGCCCAGAGCAGCCACAACGTACATAACGAGTCCGACGATCAGCGGTCTCCTTCGCCCATAGCGGTCCATCACCGGGCCATAAGCCAGCTGTCCAACGGACATCCCGATGAAGTAGCTCGTGAGCGAAAGCGCGACGTGGGCGATATTTGTCTTCAGGCCTGCAGCAATCGCGGGAAAGCCGGGCAGATACATATCGACCGAAAATGGCCCCAGGGCTGACAGGGCGGCGAGGACGAGTATTACGGCTCTGTGTTGGCTGTGCTCCATTGCAGGTCTATCCATCTTCTGGTCTCTCTCTTCAGGGGTACGTTTTATTGCTGACCTGGCGTTGTCTCAGGAAGGCGATCCGTAAAGCATTGATTCGAAAAACCAGCCCGCTCTGTGCAGCCAGGTTTTTCTTCGCATCTGCTTCTGCATGCTTTCGATGATGCGCCGTTTGGAGAGGCGTTCGTACGTTCTCAGGCAAAGCATTTTCTCTCGCTCATCCACCCGCAGTTCTCCCTGTTTTTGCATCTTGTCTACGTAACGGGCCAGCCTCCATAGCATTGATTCTGCATCCCTCTGCCCGATCAATTTTTTGGAGGCCCTGTCGAAATCAAGAAAGAGCATGCTCCCGTCAGGAGTAAGCACCACATTCCTGAGGTGGAGGTCCGGATGGTAGATTCCCGTCTTCTCGAGCTCCCACAGCAGTTCGCCGAACCTTTTCGCAACCCGCAGCCTGGCCTTTTTCCCTGACCGCTTCAGATATTCGAGCAGGTTCGTCGCCGCCTCTTCGAAAAGCGTACAGAGGTACAGCCTCTTTCTGAGCGTTCCCAGTTCTGTGATTGTGGCAAAAGGCGTGACAACAGGAAAGCCGCTCCGCTTCAGGAAAAGCATTACCTCTGCTTCCTGAGCATTCCGCCTGGCAGAAAAAAAGACATCCCGTGTAAAGGCCCTGAACAAGCCTCCATGAGCGTATTTTCTGCAGGCCAGTTTCTTGCCTGCTACGTCGAAAATCCGGATCCCGACACGCCCTTCATGCTCAAGAGCGCTGGATCTGAGCATCTTCTCCACGAGCTCCGAAGCTGGCACAGGCTCAGCATAGCATGTCACGAGGAATGTTCTATACTGCTCGGTTGAGGCCACGGAAAATAGTAACCCAGACGGCACCTTTAAAACAATGATCGCCGGCAAGCCGGCTTGAGGAGCGGCCCTTAAGGGCCTTGAGGACCGCTTCGCTTGAGGAGCGGCCTTCGGCCTTGAGGCAATTACCTCAAGTAGCTGGAGGCGACGCTCCTTAAGGGAGCGCAAGCTTCCGGTCCTCGAATCAGGCATTAGGCCTGATAGTCCTCAAGCGGCCGTAGGCTGCGGTCGTTGAGCGCCACTTTCGCGCTCAACAATTCGCTTGACAGAGTTGAGAAAGCTATAGCAGAATAGGGCTGTCCCAATTGTCTGACAATCGGATAAGGGTCGAACCGGGTTCCGGCGGGGACTTTGGACTATCACGTGAAAGGAGATTGCATGAAGATCGATATTTTTAACCACATCTTTCCCAAGGCGTATTTTGACAAGATGGTTGAAGTGTTGCCCGGCGGGAAGGATATGCACAAGCGTGTGCGCGCTATTCCATGTATCGTTGACCTCAACGAGCGGTTTCGTATCATGGACAAATTCGGCGACTACGTGCAGATTCTGTGTCTCGGTGCACCGCCCATCGAAGTGTACGGTGCTCCGCCCCTTGCCACGGAAATGGCTAAAATAGCCAACGATGGAATGGCGGACCTGGTCCGGCGTTACCCTGACCGTTTTCCCGGATTTATCGCGTCTCTGCCTATGAACGACCCTGCGGGCTTGCTTGCCGAAGCGCGGCGTGCGGTAAAGGATTTAGGTGCGGTCGGTGTGCAGATATTCAGTAACGTACTGGGCCGCCCTCTGGATAAGCCGGAGACGATGCCGCTCTTCGACCTGATGGCCGAGCTCGATCTGCCCATCTGGTTACATCCTGCCCGTGGTGCCGACTTTCCTGACTACAAAGGCGAGAAGAAGAGTCACTACGAGATCTGGTGGACGTTCGGATGGCCTTATGAGACCAGCGTTGCCATGGCTCATCTGGTATTTGCAGGACTTTTCGATAAACATCCCAACCTCAAGATCATTACGCACCACCTGGGTGCAATGATCCCTTACTTTGAGGGTCGTGTTGGGCCGGGCTGGGACCAGCTCGGTACCCGTACGTCGGACGAGGATTACTCGCTTCTTCTCAAGAAGCTGAAAAAACGGCCGATCGACTATTTCCATATGTTCTACGCGGACTCCGCGGTTTTCGGATCTAAATCGGCAACAATCTGCGGCCTCAACTTCTTTGGCGCAGACAAAGTGCTCTTCGCTTCCGACTCGCCGTTCGACCCCGAAAAAGGCTCGGCCTACATCCGCTGGACGATCGATATCATCGATCAGCTGGAGATATCGGACGCTGAACGGAAAGCGATCTACGAGGGCAACGCGAGAAAGCTGCTGAAACTGAAATAGGACCGTTACAAGCAAGGGACTTGTTACGTGTTGCGAGTTACAGGCTGAAGAAAAAGAGACGAGACGTGCCGTTGAGCAGTTAACATGTAACTCGTAACACGTAAGAGGTTTTGCGCTTAACGCTTAGCACATAACACTCAACACGCACTCCTCAAGGGAGGAAAGCCATGAAACGGCGCAACGAGCTAATAACGTTATTGAGCTTCGCGCTTCTTATTGCATCTGCTTTTTGTGCGCCATCTCCGGCACGTGCTGAATACCCCGACAAACCGATTACGGCCTTCATTTCGTACGCGCCCGGCGGCAGCTCGGACATGAGTTTCCGCGGTCTAGTGGTGGGAGCCGAGAAGTATCTGGGCCAGCCGATCATCATGGACAACAAAGGTGGTGGAGGCGGCACGCTGGGACTCGCAAACGTGGCCAATGCAAAGCCCGATGGATACACGATCTGCCAGGCAGGGAGCACCGGCATTGTGCGGACTCCCCAGCTGCAGAAAGTCACGTATAAACCGCTCAGGAGTTTCACGCCCATTATGGCTTATGTTGGCGCCTTCAATTCGGGACTTGTTGTAAGAACCGATGCCCCCTGGAAGACGATGAAAGAGTTTATCGAGTACGCAAAGAAGAATCCCGGAAAAATAAAGTACGGTACCCCCGGCGTCGGCACTGCGCCTCACCACGCTATGGAATACCTTGCCTATAAGGAGGGCATAAAGTGGGTGCATGTGCCATACACGGGGAGCGCACCGGCAATGACCGCGGTGCTTGGCGGACACCTGGATGCGGGCTCCGTAGGGCCTGAATGGGTGCCGTTCGCACAGGCAGGCCAGTTCCGTGTCCTCGGCACGCATGAGTACAAGCGGTCTGCTGCTTTTCCTAATATCCCCACGTTCAGAGAACAGGGATATGATTTTGTGAATGAAACCGTCTTTTCTGTCTTCGGTCCTGCCGGCCTTTCTCCTGACATCGTGACAAAGCTGGAGACCGCGTTCACGAAAGGGATGGAGACACCCCAGTTCAAGTCGGTCTGTGAAAAGCTCAACCTCATCCCTGCTTATTACAACAGCAAAGATTATGACCGGCACCTGAAAGAACTCTGGGTTTCTCTGGAGAAATCGATGAAAGAGACCGGGTTAATCAAGGAGCCGGCGACACAGCCTTACTGAGATCGGTGTTAAGTGTTAAGTGTCCAGTGTGTGAGCCAAAACACTCGCTTTAGACGGTGATCGCTAAACATGGGTCACTGGTGCCTAGAATTTCGCCTTAACACTTGACTTCACACTTACTAATGCGGTCATTAGTAAAGCCACATACATCACCCTCCCCTTCATCCCCTCCCCTCAAGGGCGGGGAAATGTTACACCCCTCTCCCCTGGAGGGAGAGGGCGAGGGGGCTTTACTTATGAACTCCTTAGTAACACATAACGCGTAACACATAACACTGAGTGAGGTGGATTGCTATGCCGTACGAATTCCTGGTGCCGAAAAAAATGGTCATGGGAGAAAATGCGATTGAGTCCGTACCAGCGGAGATCAACGGCTTCAAGAAAACCAACCCGCTTGTTGTGACCGATGCCGGAGTCGCAGAAGCAGGCATTTTGAACCGGCTGCTCTCTGCACTTGATGCCGGCCGCATCAGGCATACGGTCTTTTCAGGTGTTGAGCCTGACCCTGAGATCGCAATCATCGAAAAAGGGAATAAGGTATGCCGGGAGGGAAATCACGATATCATCATTGCTCTGGGCGGCGGCAGCTCGATTGATGCTGCTAAAGCCATAAGTGTGCTGGCGACCAACGAAGGAGGAGCTAAGGACTATGTAGGGATCGGGGCGGTTTACAAGAATGATCCTCTTCTTGTGATTGCGATACCTACGACAGCTGGAACGGGTAGCGAGGTGACATCTGTTGCTGTGTTGACCGACAAAGCCAATCAGGTAAAGCTCGGCATGAAGGGACCGCAGCTCGTGCCTGCTATGGCTATACTTGACCCCACGCTATTGACGTCACTACCTCCCAGGTTAATCGCAGCCACCGGTCTCGATGCGTTTACGCATGCCCTGGAATCCTTCATGTCCATTCGAAGCAATGCCTTTACACAGTCTTTTTCGCTGTCTGCCGCTAAGATGGTCTATCATTCCCTCATTCCCTTCAAAGAGAATCCAAAGAATATAGATCTGGCTTCAAAAATGCTTTACGGGAGCTGTCTGGCAGGCATCGCTTTCGGCAATGGCGGCGTCGGCGCCATGCACGCTTTGGCCCATGCCATCGGCAGCCATTATCATGTGGCGCACGGCCTCGCCTGCGGTCTGGTCATGGCAGCGGTGCTGCGGGAAAATATGGATGCGTCGCTGGAAAAATACGGGACGTTCCTTGAAGGCCTGGGATACAACACAACGGGTTTATCCGGGCAGGAGTGCGCCGAGAGACTTATCGCTGTGCTCACGGAATTCATAAAGAAACTGGAATTACCAACCAGCCTCACGCCTATGGGGATCAGGCTCGAAGTGCCGCCCGAAATGGTCGCGGCCATTCTGAAAGACCCGCCAATGATGGCCAACCCCAAGAAGTATGACGAGGCCACAGTCAGGCGGCTACTGGAGAGCATCCGCTAGAGGGATGCCTCTCGTCGCCTCAAATTCTAAATCACAATATCGAAATCCTAAACAATTTTCCGGGTACCCGCCTGCGGGTGGTGGTGCTTGGAATTTCACCTTAACACTTAACACTAAACACTTAACACTAAACACTGCCTTTGCTACATCCCGAGGTACGCCTTGCGCACCCGCTCATCCGTCATAAGCTGTTCAGAGGTACCGTGCAATACGATTTCGCCCAGCCTCATGATGTATCCTTCATCGCTCACTTCAAGGGCCAGTTCCGAGTTTTGCTCAGACAGAAGGAGACTGGTACCGCGTTCCTTGATTTGAACGATCGACTCCATCACCGTTTCGCAAAGGAGAGGGCTTAAGCCCAGGGTTGGTTCATCCATGAGCAGGAGGCGCGGCCTGCTCATGAGTGCCCTTCCGATGGCAGCCATCTGCTGCTCGCCTCCACTTAACGTGCCTGCCTGCTGTTTCAGCTTTTGCTTCAGGCGCGGAAAAATGGTAAGAACCTCTTCGAGATTCTCCTTCAATTTCCTTCGATCTTTTTCCAGGTAGGCTCCCATTTCCAGGTTCTCCTGAACACCCATCTCGGGAAAGAGTCTTCTCTCTTCCGGCACATGTATAATGCCCCTGCGAACGATATGGTGCGGGGGAAGAGCGTCTACCCTCTGGCCATCGAAGTGAATCTCGCCGCTGGTCAAGCTGACCAGGCCGCTCAGGGCTTTCAAGGCGGTGCTCTTGCCTGCGCCATTAGCTCCGAGGAGGCAGACCACTCGCCCTTTCTCGACCTGAAGAGAGATGCCTTTCAAGACTTCTACACCTCCGTACCCCACTTTCATGTTTCGTATCTCAAGGAACACGGCGGGTCCCTCTCTTGCATCCGAGATAAGCTTCAATGACCGCGGGATTTGTGCTGATCTGCTCAGGCGTGCCCTCTGCAATCTTCTGACCAAAATTTATGACAATAATACGGTCGCAGAAGCTCATCACAGCTTTCATGTGATGTTCGATGAGAAATATGCTTATGCCCTGTGACCGGAGTTGCCTGAGCTTGCCCAACAGCATCGATATTTCTTCCTCGTTCAATCCTGTGAGCGGTTCATCGAGTAACAATATTTCCACGGGGGACATAATTACCTGGGCGATGCCGAGGAACCGCTGCAGACCGCACGGCAGTGCATTAACAAGCGTATCTTTCCAATGGGTCAGGCCCATGAATTTCAAGGTATCGAGGCTCTTCTCAAACGCTTGGTTCCGCTCCTTTCTATAGGAGCTGGTATCAAACAATGCGGGCCAGAATCCCGTTCTCTCCTGCCTCACATGACCTGCCAGCATGCTCTCGAGCACGGTCTGGCCGTGGAACAACAAGGTTATCTGGAAAGTTCTCCCTATGCCCTTCCTCGCTATCTGGTCGGGCCTTAAACCTGTTATGTTGTTGCCCTTGAACTTGATGGTGCCGCTGTTGGGACGGAGGAATCCGGTGACAAGGTTGAAGATCGTGCTCTTGCCTGCGCCGTTGGGGCCCACCAGCCCGACGATCTCTCCCGGATGGAGTTCTATATCAATACCGTCAACGGCCCTGTTTCCTCCGAAACTCTTGCCCAGGTTGGTTATCTCAATCAGTGCCAATGGAAGATGCTCCTTGTTCCTTCTTTTTAAAGAGTTTCTTTCGCACGCTTACCAAGCCTGCAGGGAGGAAGAATATCACTGTGAGCAGCAGTGCCCCCATTATCAAGGACCGCGCCCCGGGTACGTACACCAGATACTCGTCAAATACCGTATAGAGGGCCGAACCTAGCAGCGGTCCCAGGACTATGGAACCCACGCCACCCAGGATTGCAACTATTTGGGCTATGAGCGAGTAGTAAAAGGTAAAGCCCTCGGGGCCGACCGCGCCCAGATAAACGCCCATCGCTGCGCCGACCAGGCCGGTAAAGAAAGCGCTGATCACAAAAGCCTGGACCCTGTATTTCATGTAATAGATGCCGAAGCTCTGGGCAAGATCCGATGAAGCTCCGATGTACGAATATATCCTGCCGATCCGCGATTTTTCCATTCTCCGGAAGGTAAACCCTGCCAGAGCCAGGATGAAGATAAAGAGATAAAGCCATCCCTGCTTTGTGGAGAACTTGATAAACCATAGATTGTTCGGGATGGGTATGCCGAACAAGCCCTCACTCGCGCCCAGGTAATCGCTTGCCGCTATCGTAAGCCTGACGATCTCCGCAAAGACGAGGCTTATCACCAGAAAGTAGAGCCCCTTCAGTCTCAGGATGATGACACCCACGACCAGGGCGACGAAGCCGCAGGTAGCTGCCGATACTATCAGGGCCAGCCAGAAAGGACAGTCGAATTTCAGCATGAGCACAGCGGCTGAGTAGCCTCCGATACACAGGAAACCTGCCTGGCCCACGCTGAATTCCCCGACTCTCAGTATGACCAGCCAGCTCATGCCGACGGTGCTCCAGATGGCCCACATGATGCAGATCTGCTGCCATCTGTTTGGAAGAAAACCGAGAGCAAAAGCGATGCAGCCCAACAGTACGACAGCCAGAAAAAATTTGGCAGCACCGCCGATCCTGACAGGACGCATTAGGCCCTACACGCGTAGTTCTGAGGATTTTCTTTTCGCATCATGTCCGTGAAGGTTTTGTTTCCTCTTAACCTCAACCTAAGCGTTGCTATCCCTTTCCTTTCGCCTCAACGCGGGTTCCCAGCAGGCCTGTCGGTTTGAACAAGAGGATGATCATGACTGTCCCGAAACTTAGTAAGTGGTGGTATCTTCCAATAAACGAGGCGCCGAAGCTGTCTGAGAGTCCGATTATAAAGGCCGCTACGAAGGCCCCTATGATGCTTCCCATG
>DATFYE010000167.1:0-6145 GCA_035315185.1 Syntrophorhabdales bacterium
GATCTTCCTGGACCACGCCAACCGAGATATCTCGTTGGAGCGCCCCCGCAACCTACTCATCTTGGATAACGCATCTTGGCATAAGAGCAAATCGTTGAATTGGGGCAAATTTGAGCCGGTCTTTTTGCCCCCCTACTCACCGGATCTTAACCCGATTGAACGGCTCTGGCTCATCATGAAGGCCGAATGGTTTTCCGGTTTTTATGCAAAAACTAAAGATCAACTCATTGACAGGCTGACCCAAGCCCTCAGATGGCTCATCGTAAGGAAAGATGAAAACACAAAAACCTGCGCCATTCCGACAGAACTTTAGAGAATGACTATAACATGCGGACGCGTGAAGTTGGGCTGGAGAATTGCGACCAAAGACTTCCACACCAGTTGCCGCTGCATCGTGTCAGCACGTGGACTGACCTTGAAATCGGTGATTTTGTGATTAAGAGAAGGTAAGGCTTGTAAACCGATCAAGCTTCGTCGTTCGTTCGACGTAGAAGATAAAAGGTTTCAGAGAATACGCGAGGAGGCCGCCATGATGGACTGCAGGTTCCTGACTCAAGACATGCTGAGTCATCCAGTAATGGTACGGGTAGATGATAACCCTCTAGACCTAATGGGTGCCAAGACGATAGCCGACCACAAGGCCAGAGAGCTTTCGTCCGACCCCATGCTTTTGGCATGGTTCGACAGGAAAAGGGGGAAATTCTCTCCTGACGTAATCTGCTGCGGGAGCGAAAAACCGACCTGGCTGGTGTACGCGGAATCACGGGGGGCCGATATTTCTGTGGATATCAACAACGAAGATTACGTGTTTGTGTACAAGGCGATTGGAGAGTAGAGGCCCTGGAACCCCAGAGGATTGCAGGAGGGTTGCCGAAAGGTTTGATCTTCCGGTGCAAAGCCAGGTGTATTTTCCGGCAATTGGTAAATTTTGTGCACCCTATGAACTTTTCCTGCATCATTGTGAGTGAAAGAGATTTTTTGAAAAGGAGAAAGGACAATGGCCGTCGAAGGAGAAATCCAACAGGAGTTTGTTGAACCCGCGGAGTGTTTTGGCGTCGAATTGGACGAGGCGCTATGCATGAACTACTATCCGGGGAAGTTGGCTGAAATAGAAGACGCGCTGAACGAGGAGCGTGATAGAGCTATTTCCGACGAATTCTTCTGTAGCGGGTGCGGAACATGAGTTAAGGGGCTGAATGAATCCTGTTTGCCTCGACTTTTCCGCATCCGAGAAAGTCATTCATTCCGTCGTTAGTTTTAAGCTAGACGTGCGGGATAATAACCGTTTGTTAGACGCATAGGATTTAAGGCAAGCATCAAGAACCTGAGCTGATAATCACTTCTTCCCCCGCATTCAGCCCTGACAGAATTTCCACCTTGCCATCGGCCATCTTGCGGCCGGTTTTGACATGCCGAACGTTTACAGTCCCGTCTTGGGCGACTCTCACTGTCTCCAACTGACCGACTATCTTGACGGCTTCAGACGGAATCACGATAACTTGTGAGGGACGGGTGTGGAACGTGAGCGTTCCGTAAAGGCCGGGAGCCAGCCCCGGCTCCTCCGCTAGAGGCGCCTTGACCGTAATCGTCCGGGTCTTCTCCTCGCGCTGAGGCACCACTTCCCGTATTGATGAGGCCTGTTTCACTTCGGCTGACGGAACCGCCACCGTCACGGACGTGCCCCCCCTAAGATAAGAGGCATATTGCTCCCCCACCGAGGCTACAAGTTCGACCGAGCGCGGTATGAATATGGTCAAGAGTTGACGTCCCGGCGTGGCCAAGTCGCCCAGGTTGACGTTTCTCTCCCCAACAACCCCGTCAAAGGGGGCGGTTACAATCGCGTACGCCAGTTGCGTCTTCGCCTCATCAAGGCCCGCTTGTGCTCTCGCTTCGGCTGCCTGAGCCACCTCGTACCGAGCCAGAGCATCGTCGTAGTCCTTTTTTGCTACAGATTCCTTTTCAAAGAGAGCTTTGTAGCGCTCAAAGTCGTTCCGCGACTTTACCAGGTCAGCCTTGGCACTTTCCAAAGCCGCTTTGGCCTGGGCTTCTCGTTCCGCCATCTCCTTGGAGTCAATGCGCAGGAGCACCTGGTCCTTTTTCACGCGATCTCCTGCATCCACCTTCAATTCAACCACGTAGCCCAGGACACGGGAAGCCACGCGAGCAATCTCCCGCGCAACCACCGTGCCCGAGACCGTGACGTCACCTTCAGCAAGGCTGATTGCCGCCTTAACAGTTTTTACCCGCGGCGTCTTTTCGCCGGGGAATACGGTTGTACCTCCGGGTACCTTTGAGTGGAAGCCGCCTTGCATCCATACGAGGATAAAAACCAGCGCAGCCAGGGCGATTGCCGCGGTCACTATCTTCTTTCTGTTCATTGCCGCCCCGATCACCTGCCGCGGTAACCTCTCTTAGTTCTCGGTCATGACAAAATCGTCATACTCGATTTCAAAGCGTAGTTTGTGCTTTGCTTCTTCTTGCGCGAGGGACATGAATACAGTCTGAAGGTTGGCGTCGTCGGTGGCTCCAGCAAGGTCGATATACATTTTGAACGCCTTCTTCTCCTTCTTCATCGCCACGACCAGGGCTTCCTGATAGTCCATGTGGTCTGTAGGCTCCACGTCAACAAGATAATCGCCGATTTTGAGGTCCAGGACCTTCTGCTCCGCGGCCATCAGGCGCTTGCCTGATTTGACCTCCAACAACTTGCTTTTGTGCCACATCTCTTCCTTGGCGAAATCTTTGAATATTTGACTCATCCACGGCCTGTCCATCCGGCCAGCCAGGCCAGTGTAGAATTGGGCTGCCTGTTCTTCCTGCCCGATCGCAAAGTCCAGGATCTCATCTACCGACTTCCATTGCTGCATGATCAACCTCCGTTAATATTATTTTTGCGACACCAATTTCGTCACCGTTTCCAACGCGGCATCGAAATCGGGTTCATTCGCGATCTCTTTCACCAGTTCGGCGTGGCGCACTATCCCTTCTCGATCAACGACAAAAACCGCCCGAGCCAATAGACGCAAATCCTTGATCAACACGCCATAGGATGCCCCAAAGGAGCCATCCCTGTGGTCGGAGAAGGTTTTCACGTCCCTTACCCCCGTTGCACTGCACCAGCGCCCCTGTGCAAAAGGCAGATCCATGCTGATAATAAGGATTTCCACTCCCGGGTCAAGACGGCTCGCTTCCTGGTTGAATCTCACGGTGGTAGCATGGCACACGGGCGTATCCAGGGATGGCACAGCCGAAATTACACATATTTTGCCGCGAAAAGACGAGAATTGTACGGGTTTGAGATCATTTGCCAGAACAACGAAATCTGGCGCAACATCGCCCACTTTAAGCTCTTCCCCGAGGAGAGTCACAGGATTGCCTCTCATGGTCACCTGACCGGTACGTTCTCTCATTGTAGGTTTCCTTTCTGCAGAATGGACCTGTTCGCAACGGATGTCCACTCGTGCCTTTTGTTTCTATATATGCGCTTGTGTTGAACTTCCTACCCGATCAGTAAGCCTCGTCTGACTCAAGGTGTTCGAGGGTAACCTTGTCTTTGAAGAGGTAGTAAACCCACCCCTGATATAGAATTACGATCGGCACAAATATCAGGGCCACGGCCAGCATAATCTTCAGCGTCAAAGGACTGGATGACGAATTGAACGCGGTGAGGCTGAAAGCCGGGTTCAGGCTTGATGGATACAGGTTCGGATAGAGCCCCACAACTCCGAACAGCGTAGCGCCCACTATGGTCAGACAAGACGCAAACCAGGCATTCCACCACGCTTTTTTGGCAATAAATAATCTCGTGATCAGCAGAGCTATAACTGTGGCTAGTGGAATGACAAAAAGGAGAGGCCGACTGAGGTAATTCTTGTATAGAGGTGTCGCAAACCAGGTGTGCACGAGGAAGACCACCGCCACGACCAGAAGCAGCACCCAAAGCTTCGACGAAAGTGCTGCGGCCCTGTCATAAAGAGACTCTTCGGCCTTTACGGCCAGCCACAAGGAGCCATGCAACAGGAAGAGGAGGACAAAGAGCACGCCTCCGAGAATCCCGTAGGGGTTCAAAAGAGTGAACAGAGTTCCGTGAAAGACCCCTTTGTCATCAAAAGGGATGCCTTGGAATATGTTTGCAAAGGCGACACCGAAAAGAAGCGCGGGCACAAAGCTCCCTACGAACAGGCATGAATCCCAGATCTTTCTCCACCCAGGGCTGTCGAGCTGGCCTCTGAATTCGAAGGAGACCGCGCGAATGATCAAGCCAAACAGAATGAGGAGGAGGGGCGCATACAGCGTGCTGAACATCACTGCATACGTGGTGGGAAAGGCAGCGAATGTGACGCCGCCCGCGGTGATCAGCCAGACCTCGTTGCCGTCCCAAAACGGGCCCATCACGTTGTAGATGATTCTGCTCTCCGTATCGTTGCGGGCTATAAACGGCCGTAGAGTTCCCAGACCGAGATCAAAGCCGTCCAACATGAAGTATATGGCCCACAACAGGCCCCATAGCAAAAACCATATAGTTTCCAGCACGGTTCAGCCTCCTCTCCTGGCCGGCAACCCGGCAGGAAGGTCGGGGGGGCCCTGACGAGCTACTCTCACTATTAGAGCAAATGCAATAAATCCGAGCAGTGAATAAAGCATTACAAAAGCGGCCAACGAGACAGCGACATGCGAAGCCGGTATCGGTGAAACCGCATCCGCGGTTCTCATCACGTTGTAGACTATCCAGGGCTGGCGCCCCACCTCTGTCACCATCCATCCCAACTCCGCAGCAAGATACGGGAGTGGGATCGCGTACACCATAATCCTCAAATACCAGCGGACTGTCTCCAGTTTGTTTCTCTTGAACCAGCCGATGACCGTGAGAAGAGCGAACAAAAAGCCCAGCCCCACCATGAGTCTGAATGACCAGAATGTCAACGTAACCGGTGGTCTATCCTCTTTGGGCCAGTCCTTCAGGCCTTTGATCTCCGCATCCCAGTGCTCGTACACCAGCCAACTCATGAACTTCGGTATCTGGAACATCTCCAAGCTGTTTCGCTCGTTTGCCTCATCCGGAATCAGCAGCATAGAAAAGGGCACCCCCTTGGCGGTTTCCCACTGGGATTCTACCGCGGCGAGCTTCACGGGCTGGGTCTTGCCCATTACCTTACCGTGAAAATCTCCCACGATAACTTCCCCGATGGAAAAAATCAGGGCAAAAATCAGCGCTATCCTGAAAGATTTGGAGAAAAATGAGACGTTGCTCTTGTGCAGTATATGATAAGCGCTTACTCCCATGACAAAGAAACCGGCGACGATGTAACCCGCGAATGTAGCGTGCAGATAGGTCAAAATGGCAAAAGGCTGAGATATAATGGCTCATCCGACAAGTGCGTATTTCATGGTGTGAGAGGCATAGATCTTGAGGGTGAAGAATTCAAGATCTCGATATCCATAAGCCTTGCGTTGCATGGTTTTGATCTTGTTGTTGGTGGCCTCCAGAGGTCCTGTGGAGATGGGATAGTCGTAGTAGGCGAGGAGTGCGGCCCGATGAGCAGCAAGAGTCTGGGCGAATTTCTGGAGTATTCGGACACCGGAGACTTGGGCTCTGGCGATCCAGTCTTTGAGAAAGGTATCTGCCGATGACTTGTCCTGCTGTTTCCAGAGTAGCCCCAATTCCTCCTTCAGGTAGTACGCAGTTGCCAGTGGCTGGTTGATGTTCAAGGCTTCGAGAAGACGTTGCTTTTCATTGCGCTTGTCGTTGAGATTTTCCCAGTTCTTGACCAGGAGCCAGCGAGTTCCTTTGAGCACCTCTCGATGGAGAAGATCGGTTGTCTCCCGGTAGATGTCTCGTCTGAGCTGGGTCAGCTTCCCGTTGAACAGCTTGATGACGTGGAAACGATCAAGCACCATCACAGCCCTGGGGAGATTCTCTCTCACTGCTTGCATGTAGGCCGCAGACATGTCCGCCGCCACTGCCCGAATCTTGGCCTTTGTCCTGCCAAGCCTCTTCCAGAAAGGATCGAGAGCGGCTGTTCCCTTGCCTTCACCTACAAAGACGACCGCACCGGTTTCCAAGTCCATCACGAGGGTCCGAAAACGATGCCGCTTGCCCATGTAAATCTCATCGATGGCGATCGCTCGCATATACGTAAGCTTT
>DATFYE010000168.1:0-15629 GCA_035315185.1 Syntrophorhabdales bacterium
CCTATAGTAGCAACCCACATTGCTGCGCGCCACAGTGTGCAATGGGCCATGCACCGTGTCGGATGGCTACGTGCTGCACCTTGGTTGGGTTATGTGCGAATGTAGTTTTTCAACAGGCTGTTCACTCTTCACTTAACAGCATTTGTATGGGGAGCAGAGTCTGCCACTATTCTGCCGTCTCGGCAAGAATATTTATCGGATGCGTTACAGATGTGTGAGGGAAGTAGGGAAGGGCAACGCCCCGCACGCTGTCACAAATCCAAGGCGAAGCGTATGGCGTTCCGCACTTGGAGCAGTTTGTCGCGGGAAAGCTTCGTGACCAGAGTCCCGATTCTGGCCTTGGAGACAGTCTGAATGTGGTCGAAATTGATCGCGCAGTCTTTGGCCATGCCATCTTCCTTCCCAAGATAAACTTCACTTGGTATATCCCGGATAGTGGAGGTGATGGGGGCAACAGTGATTTCGCTAAGATACTTAATCACGGAATCCCTTGTGAGGATCAAGACGGGGCGTTTCTTATCCGGTGCTTTGAATCGGTACCATCGGACTTCTCCCCTGTTCATCTGTCCTCCCACGCCTGCTCATCCTCCCATACCAGGAATTCATCTGGTTTCGCGGGGTGGCGCTCGTACCCTTTGCGATGTTTTTCTTCGAGGCGGCGGACCTCGTATCTCTGGATTGCTTCACGGAGGGCTGACCGGGTAAAAGCGGATCGGCTGGTTTTCATCTGTCTGGTAACGCGGTCTACCGCATGGACGAGGTCTTCGTCCAGCGTCATCTGGATGGTTTTCACGGCGAGGCTCACCTCACTATATGGATTATTGTAGCTATTATAATCCACATAGATCGGCGTGTCAAGGCAGCTATGTGATTTGGTGTTTGGGGACGTCCTTTAGTTTTTCAGTTTTCAGGACTCAGGGCCTGACGGTGAATGTGAATTTCTAAAGCGCCCCAAAAACATATTTTACCCTCTCCGTATACGCTGCTATACTGTTGCCAAGAGCTGTGTCCCCGTGAAGCTTGCAATGCATTCGATGAATACGGCGAGATTGTTCTTGCCGGGCAGATCGCGCGATCAACTCCGTGACGGCAGGCAGATGAGATGAATCTTTCAGACATGAGATTGCCGAGAGAGTTAGAGGCCGACGGCACGGCCGGAACCATCCGTCAGGTCCTGATGGCCTGTACCGTCCAGCTCTGGTCCGGCAGCGATCTTTCTGTCCCCATGATCACCGTGAGTGATACTTTGAAAAAGGTGCTGCAGAGGGCAAACAGTAACGGTCACGTTCGGTGCGGATTGGAGGCGATCTCCGAGAAGTTGGAAGGGGAACGGAGGGGGATTGCACACCTTCGGGAAGGCAGGGGTCTACCCACCGGCGACAGGGTCTCCAGGCTGCTCCTCATCTCCAGCGATGGCTCTCAGCGTTTTTACCGGCACATTGAACACCTTTTGCAACTCCATGCCCCCAGACTCCTCAGCTGTATGCTCGACATGGACGGCAGCGCGCTGGGCAGCGTGATTACGGGCAAGGAGAGGCAGATCAAAGTCATCATGGCGGAACACAAAGATGCTGTTTCTGAACTATTGCGTGTGCTTGTTGAAGGGAAGGAGGATCAATCCGTCCACTCCGGGGCGAAGCCTCTTCAGCGAAGTGAATTTGAAGAGGAATTGGAGAGTTGAAGCAGTTTGGGGAAAACTTACATGGACGGCACAAAACGGTCTGATATAAAACCGGGAATGAGAGTTTCAATTGTTTTAAAGAAGGATCAATGCACAGGTAAACTCACGGAAGGCGTAGTAAAAGATATCCTGACCAACTCTCCCCAACATCCCCATGGAATAAAAGTGCGTTTGGAAAATGGAGAGGTGGGAAGGGTGAAGGGGCGAGGGGCAGGAGAACAGTAAGGTGGTTTTTTTGAGGGGGGGGAAATGGAAATGTTTCATTTTAGATTATATTTTTTCTTGGCCTCGACAGCTATTTTACCGGTTATCGGCGCTGAAACATGATGAGGAACTCCCCTGTTTCTGACCTCCGCTGACCAGTTACAACCCGTGGCATCAGGTTTTGTCCGCTGAATGGAAATGAAGCTGCACTTTTTTAACTCCGCGTGTTTGTAAACCTCCGAATTCAATATGTTCAGCAGTTCATCTTCGGTAACCTCTCTCCTTATTCCCATGTGGCACCCCTCTCTTAGAAAAACCTAACACAAACACGTATGTATTTAAATGGTCACCTGACCCGCCAGTATTGGCGAGTAAATCGCACAACGGCTCGACTGTCACCTTCTGGCGCCGGTCGAGGGCAGAGACTAAAACGAGGAATACTCCGAACACCGCTTCTTGCTGAAACAACTCTATGCTCCCGAAAGAGGCTCCGAGGCGTTGTGTTACAAAGCGGCAGTCGACGTCAGGAGACCGGCATTTACTTCTTCTCTTTTTCCCTCTTTGCCTTCCTCTTCTCTTTTAATGTTTTCTGGGGCTTCTTCTTCTCGTCTTTCTTAATGCTCTTTTCCTTCACTGTTTCCTCCTGGCTTCTTTAATGGTACTAAGCTATATTATAACATAGAAGTCAGGACTGGGTTCAGGAACCTGGATCTCAGTGCGGGCACCGTTCGTCAATAACACGTGTCAGAGATCAAAGGAGAGGTTGATGAAAAGAACGTACTTCCTATGCGCTTTCTTGGCAATGTTTGTTCTGTGCCCGGTCCTATTCGGGCAGGGAGAAAAGAGTGGAACAGAAAAAACGAAAGAAGCACAGGGCAGCACCGATCTCATGAATTACGTGCGTAAGGTTGATTTCGCCGCAATCGAGAAAAGTGGACCTGGCGATCGTCTCACGCAGGTGCTGTTCGATCGCAGCTCGGGTGCGAAGACCTGCAGAATCGAATGCATCAAAACACCCGCAGGAGGTGGCTCTCCCGAAGGCCTTCACACCCATCGGGTCGATCAAATCTTTTATATCCTCAAGGGCACCATGACCGTCGAGATCAACGGCAACGAATATGAGGCCGGCCCTGGAACGCTGGTCATCTTCCCGGCTGGAGTGGCGCACCGCAACTGGAATAGAAGCAAGGAACCGACAGTACACCTCTCGTTTATTGTACCGATGCCGGACCCTGATCTGCCCTTCGCCACGCGGGTGAAGCCTTGACCTGAATTCCTTTGTGATGATTCCCTTTTGATGTTGACAAAAAGGTCACTTGTGGTATCCTGAACTCAACAACCCACCAAGGAGGTCACCGATGACCCAACTCACTCGTCGCCAGATGCTGATCGGCACTGCTGCAGCAGCGTGTGCCTCGGTTATGTCGTTCGTCGCACCAAGACCCGCAGGCGCTTCCGCCCCGGCCATAGGCAAGCAGGCAGAGGGCTTCTACCGCTACAAGGTCGGCAGTATCGAGGTGACCGTCGTCACCGACGGCGTCAACCGGATGCCCATCCCCGATGGCTTTGTCTTGAATGCCACCAGGGACGAGATCAATGCCGCCCTCGTCTCCGCGTTTTTGGAAAAGGACATATTCGTCGGTCCATACAATCCGGTTGTCGTCAACACCGGCGCGAAGCTTGCAATTATTGACACAGGTAATGGCGAAGCTGCCTACGGGACCAGTAAAGGCGCCAATGGCCAGCTCCTGATTAATCTCGCCGCGGCGGGCATCGACGCTAAGGCAGTCGATGCCGTGATCATCTCGCACTATCACACTGACCACCTCAATGGCGTACTTAAAGCTGACAATTCGCTCGCCTTCCCTAATGCGGAAATTTTGGTGCCGGCGCCTGAACATAAATACTGGATGGATGACGGCGAAATGAGCAGGGCCTCTACGCTTCGCATCCAGGGCCTGTTCAAGAATGCTCGCCGCGTGATGCAGGGTGAGGTGCTCAAGCACCTACGCACATATGAGTGGGGCCAGGAGGTCATCCCCGGTGTCACGGCAATCGGCACACCGGGCCATTCGCCGGGTCACACCTGCCACGTCATTGCATCCGGCACAAGCAAGGTCTATGTCCAGGCTGACCTCACTAATACGCCTTTTCTGTTTGCACGCAATCCGGGCTGGCATGCCTTCTTCGATCACGATCCAGTAAAGGCGGAAGCCCAACGCCGCAAGGCATACGACATGCTGGTAGCCGAGAGGATGCTGGTGCAGGCCTTTCACTATCCGTTCCCGTCACTCGCACATGTGGAAAAAACCGCTGGCGGCTATCGGGAAAATCCGGTCCCTTGGAATCCCACAATTTAATTTTCTCGGTCTGTCGTGGTTTGTTGCCCTCTTTTCCGGTTCGCAACCGTTCACTCCCGTGCTCTGCTCACGTGACCCATGCCCCGTACCTCTGTCGTTTGTTTCCTGTTACAAGGTGTGGGTTTCGCCGCCGTCGGCATCAACTATGCTGCCCTGACAATAGCCTGCTGCAGGTGAGGCGAGGAACGCCACCAGACGCGCAATCTCTTCCGGGGTTCCGAAGCGCTCTATGCCCCTTTCCTCGGCCATGCGACTGGCAGCTTCGCTCTCGTCGATTCCGTGTCGACGAGCATAATCTCTTATCCTGATTCGCAAGCGATCGGTCGTAACGAGGCCCGGGTTGATCGCGTTGACGCGCACGCCGTCTTTCATTCCACGGTCGGCGAGGGCTTTGGTAAGATTGAGTACTGCGGCATTAACGGCACCGCCGATAGTGAACTCCGCACTGGCGGTCCGGCCGCCCGTCCCTGCAATGTTGACGATGGAGCCCCTGCTTGACTGGAGATACGGCCAGGCAGCGCGACAGAGACGCATCGCTCCGAAGAACTTAAGGGCAAATCCGTCGCTCCAATCTGCGTCCGATAGCGTGAGGAAATCGCCACGCTTCGTTGCGCCCGCATTATTGACGAGGAGATCGATCATGCCGAACCTCGCTAAAGCCGCATCTACCAAGATAGCGGCGGCGCCTGGCTCACGCAGGTCGATTGACTGCACGAGACACTCGGTAGGACACTTTTCGGCAAGTTCATCGAGTTGTTCCCGGGTACGGGCTACCACCACGAGCCGCATGCCTTCAGCCGCAAGCTGGCACGCGATGGCGCGGCCGATACCGCGACTCGCGCCCGTGACAATCGCTGTCTTGTCCGTTAATCCGAGGTCCATTTTGGGTGGACAGAGTATAGCATTTGATTCTGTTTTAGGCGAGCATCAGCATTCAAAGGTCCCTGACTTGGCAAACGTCTCTTCGCTCAACAATGCTTTGGATTTAAAGCTCGCGGCTGACTTGGCTGGGAACGTGTTGAACGGAGTTACGGCAGCTTCCCGACGATCTTCCTCATTTCCTCCAAAGAGAAGCCACGCAACGTTTCTGTCCGCACGTTGCCGAGAGAGCCGACCTTTAGCATTGCGGTCACAGCCGCTTCATCGCTCCCTTCCAGGATCAGCACCATATCGTAATGCCCGATGGTGTAGTAGACGCCCTTTACCGTTACGCCCACCTTTTCAGCCATCGCCTTGAATGCTTCGTAGCGATCCGGCGAGTCCTTAACATTCCGGATTCCCTGATCAGTGAAGTTCACAAGACCAATAAACGTTGCCATGGTTTGCCTCCTTCGCTAAGCGATTCGGTACTGGCGGTCGCCGACTCATCAATCTGGAGAAGACCGCCGTTCCTCCAAAGCTCCGTATGCCACAACGTCTGCAAGATTCCGACTGGGCTCACGTCTTTATTTTCGATTATAAAAGGCGTATTCCTTCTTGTCAATACTTCTTCGTTCTATTTTCGTGGATTGCAGAACTTAGCAAACGTAGGGATTGGGGGACATCCATTAAATTGTCGGTTACTCTAGGCGTGGAAGTGTTGTAAGAGACGAGCTCGTTGAATTATTGATTTCCCCGACATAGCATCGCGCATCGCCATGCGGCTCGATGGCTCGTCGGGTTCCTCCCACGAACAATGCCCTCTCATCCTCAAATAGGATCCGAGTCCTATTGACAGACATCCTACCTATTGGTAGCATTGAGGAGAAAGCACGTTATCGCCAAAAGGAGGACAAAATGCTCAAAGGTTATACAGCTCCCCGCACTCCGAAGGGCACCTCAAGCTTGGCACCGACGCCTCCATGGCACTATGTCGGCACCTGTCTTGCTGTCGAATATGAAGCCGATCCCAAAGCGGTTGAATCCTTCCTCCCGCCCGGGCTTGATTTCCATTCGCCACGTTGCGCGGTCTACTTTGTGGACTGGCAATATGCCAGCGAATCCGGAGAAGAATACCTTGATCCAGTACGCAGCCAGTATCGCGAGACAATCTTCCTAATATCTGCCGGTCACGAAGGCACGCCCCTGGCTTACTGTCCGTTCATCTGGGTCGACCAGGATGTGGCGCTGATGCGCGGATTTGCTCAGGGGTGGCCCAAGCAGATCGGCTCCACCTGGATCACGCGGGCATACGACCTCTCCTCGAAAGCCGGACCCGTTGTCGGGCCCGGCGGAAAATTTGGTGCTACACTCGCGATAAAAGATCGTCGCCTTGTGGAAGCGCTTGTTACGCTTCGGGAGCAGACCACGCAAATGCCTTCTCCGAGCTTTGCAGGGGCGGTCAATGTGCGCTATTTTCCCGAGCTTGTAGCAGGCCGGCATGCTTCGCCGGCTGTCCACGAGCTGGTGCAGTTGAAGTCGCGCGACGTCAAGATTTCACCCATCTGGAAAGGGGAGGCCACACTCAGGATCTTTGATCACCCGTATTTGGAGCTTCCTGATCTGCGTCCTATCAACGTCATTGCAGGTTACCGCTTCACGTGTGCGATGACGGTGGATGACCTGGTTTTCATGCGAGACCTTAGGGTCAATGGCTGACCACTCGCTGGCTACACCGACCGTCTGTTAAGGAGATCAATCCTGTGGAGCTTTCACGACTTTCTCGCTTGGACTTGGTGTCAGCCCTGGCGTTGGCGTATTCTCAAGAACGGAGGAAACGCCCCTAAGTCGAATAGCAGTCTGTCAACTTGCGTGCCCCCCATGCTATTAAAGGGAGAGCGAAGGCCACCCTTCAACAGCTTGAGTCTTTGCTTTTCCTCTCCTGCGGGCCTGTTTAGCTTTGGCGGTGTCAAGATCCGGCCCCTTATCTAAAACTTTGTGCCGGGTATTCCTTTGCTCGGAGGAATTGCCGGTCTCTTCCTGAAAAAAAGGCCAGCGGCAAGGGGCCTCTTGCTCCTGACGGTTTCCACAGATCAGACATTTCAAAGCACGGATTCTCTGTGGCATTGAATCATTATTGCCGTTCTCGCTTACGATTGCCTTCGATCCGCATTTGCCGCAGATCAGGGTCGTGCGTATGCGCTGTTTCTCTGTCGATTGTAGACTCATACTGTCCTCCTTCATGTAACTCAGCTAATGAGCTGTTCTCCTGTGTTTTGAAAGCTTGCAGCGAAGCTCAGGACAGGATGGGGGGTCCCCGGTGCACCCGGCCAAGAATCGGCGAGGATATCCGGGAACTTCCCCTATCCGCAGGGTCATGCCCTCTTGCCACGAACTGAGCAAGTATTAGCCCTTCTTCTCGGCAGGCGTCGATTTGTTCTCTTCTGGTTTCTTCTCGTCGGTCTTTTTCTCCTCAGTCTTCTTCTCGGCTTTCGGAGTTTCCTTCTTGGCTTTCTCAGCCGCCGGGGCTGCTGGTTTTTCGGGCGCAGCCGCAGCTGGCTTGTCAGACGGCTTCGCTGGCGCCTGAGCCATGCTCACGCTGGCAAAGACAACCATGGTAAACATCACAACCAGAACAACTAGACTTTTCTTCATCACTCGTACCTCCTTCTCTTAATAAATGTTTTGGATTGTCGACTGGGCCCAGCCTCTCAATCTGCGTCCATTATACAGATCGTACCTAACGGGAAGATGACGGGATTGTTACCAAGTTGTAATGTTGAAGCAGGTCCGTGTCGCTCAGCGATCCGCCGGCAAACATCCGGTTCCGTTTTGTACTCACAACAATTAACGAGAGGACAATTAACCAGTGGACTTGACACAACAAAATTCACTGGTTAACTGAGGCACAGAAAAGAATAAGTAAGAGGAGGTGTACTATGGGCTTTTATCTCAATGACTATCTCATTGCAAATGGCGTAAGTTTAAGAAAACGAGTGTCTGAACTATTCGATCAATTGGAACAAGATCGTGAACTGGCAAAGGTGTTTATTCAAAATCCAACTGTTGTCTTGCAATCTAAGATATTTCCAGAATTTCCTGCTACCGATGAGGAATCGGTCAGTGCGGCAAATCAACTTTTATTCTCCGTGCTGACCAACGAAAAATTTACGAAGTGGACTGAGAAGTACCAAAAGAGTCTGATGGATCGTTATAACAAGACCGGGAAAATTCCTGATAAGAAGGAGCTGTTACAGGGATTGGCAAGAGGTATTATTGAACATGGTGACCCCAAAATTCTTACTGATCTCTTGGAGCTATCGCAAACATCCACCACACCAACGGAAGCTTTCGGTTTTCGACATGTTTGGTATTACGTAGAATATTATGCTTGGGCCTATATTTACATCTTCTTTATCTTCCTTTACGCTTTTGCTAATGCGGACAAGATAAGCCTATTTGACGAAAAACAGCACATGGTGATGATCTCTCCTAAGGAGCTCAGATCTCTTGCGGAACAAATGGTGAAGTACGCTAAGCAAATGCGTGAGCGCAAAGAGAAGACTCCTGAAAAGTAATTCTTGAAGCTCGGCACAGGTTAAAGCGTGGAAAGAGTAAGGGGGATATTCCGGGGTCCGCGAACCCTGTCTATAATGCCGACCTTCAGATGCGTATCTCATTGCGCATCGTGCGGGACGTTGAGTACCCCTCACGATAAGACCAGCCTGAGCCTTCAAGCGATTCTGACGTGCATTCATGAAGCCAGCCGCCTCAATTTTGCCAACATAGTATTTACAGGAGGGGAACCCACCCTGTGCTGGAGGAACCTTCTGGAAGCCATCAAAGAAACCAGAAAACTGGGGTTGATGACCAGACTGGTGACAAATGCCTACTGGGCAACAACGCCAAACAGAGCATTAAAGAAGATTCAGACCTTAAAGGATGCAGGTCTTGATGAAATAAACTTCAGTACCGGCGACGAACATGCCAAGTTTGTTCCGACACCGCATATAATGAACGCCATTATCGCATCACTCGCGAGTGGATTTAAACCGGCGGTCATGATAGAAGATCGGAGTGAAAGAATAATTACCAAGGAAGATATCTTAAGTTGTCCCGAGATCAAGAAATTTATTTCAAGAGATCAATATTGCCTGGCACTGGCGGACAATCCATGGATGCCGCTTGATCCATTTGAAGTAGTGCACTATCGAAGCAGCGTCACCGCCAACCATGACAATCTGGATTCCTTCATCGGTTGCGATCCCATTTTGCAATCGCTCACGATACTGTCAGATGGAAACATTTCAACGTGCTGCGGCTTCGGAACCAGGCTCATTCCGGAACTCGTTGTCTCAAACATAAATGAGCCGGACTTCCTGGCAGCCGCTATCGAGAATACAGAAAATGATTTCATGAAATTATGGCTCCGCTATGAAGGACCTATGAAAATACTGGCCTGGGCAGCAAGAAAGAATCCGGCTATCAGATGGGAAGACATGTACGCGCATCATTGTCAGGCTTGCCTGAGGATATACAAAGATGCCACCGTAAAGCAAACAATAAAAGAAAATTATCAAGAAAAGATCGGCCAGATCATAAGCAGTGCCTGGATGGAAGAAGTCTTTATACCGAAGAGTTTCAAAAGACAAACGCTTTAACCGTTTGGGAACGTGAATAACAGTGGGGACGGCAGCGAGGACTGCTTTAGCCGGGTACCCGTGAGCAGCGCCCTTTCCGGCGGCCACAAACGAGTCCACACGGGTGGCAGGAGGAGAGCGACGCAGCACACCCACCGGCGGTGGATACCCGGAAGGTATACACTTGAAGGCAAATTGGTATTAGATGTTAATGTACCGTCCTTCCTCCGTCAACGACTAGGGCTGCTCCAGTTACGTATGACGCGTCATCAGACGCGAGGAAAAGAACTGTTGCAGCGATCTCCGAGGCCTTGCCAAGCCGGCCGAGCGGCACGCCGTGGACCAGAACCTCTGGGGTAACCAATCCGAGATCGATTTCCTTTTGAACCAGGGGGGTCAGCGTAGCCCCCGGGCAGATGCAATTTATGCGGATGTTATAGGGCCCGTAGTCGGAAGCGAGCTGACGCGTGAGCGCCAGAATGGCGCCCTTTGATGCGCTGTAGACAGACATGTTAGGTAAGGCGATCAACGCGGACGTGGAGCAGGTATTAATGATGGACCCTCCTCCTGACTTCAGCATCATGCCCAGTGCATGCTTGGCGCCAAAAAAGATACCTTTGAGGTTGATGGAGATAATCCGGTCCCATTCCTCTTCCTTTATATCCGTGGCTTTTTTAAAGAGGTTGGTGCCCGCGTTGTTGAACAGGATATCGAGCGTCCCATAAGACTTCTCCACTATGTCCATGACCTTTTGCCAATGCTCTTCACGCGTGACGTCACCAGGAATGAAGAGGCATCCGGGGTTGTACTGCCGGAGCATGTCCAAAGTCTCATAGCCTTCCTTCTCGGCGACATCCATAAGTATGACCTTCGCCCCTTCCTGAACGAACCTTAAGGCAGTTGCCTGACCGATGCCCATGGAACCGCCCGTTACAACAGCTACCTTCTCCCTAAGTCGCATCTTGCCCTCCGATAATAGGATTGCCCGGCGACTGAAAGAGGTCCATGTAGTAGCGGTTAGGCTTGACTTTGTAGTTCTCCACCGGAACCCGTCTGAAGCTCCAGGACAGCTTACCCCGCTCCTTCGAGATGAGGAACCAGCCAAAATAATGATCGTCCCGGCCGGGATAGTCCACGCGATAATGGCCACCGCGCGTCTCCTTGCGCAGCAGGCTGCTCGTCAGGTACATCTCGGTCACCTGTGCCATGGCCCGTACTTCGTTGGCTTTCATCAGGTAATGCGGCGATTCGGCTGCCATCAGAGGCAATAGCTCCTCCTGAATCTCCTTCAGACGGTTGAGCGCACGGGAAAGCCCCTTTTCACTCTTCAGGATGCTGACGTCATAAGGGGCCACTACCTCGCGCAGCTCGTTAAGCACCTCCTTCGGGTGGATTCCCGCCTTTCCCAACGGCGCGAGGACCTCGTGCTTAATCTTCGCCGTCAGTGCCGGATCGATCCGGGGTTGATAGGCGAAGGAGAGGGCCATCTTCGCGCCGTTTTCGCCCGCGATGGCCCCCGTAGTCGCCGTTCCCGAAACAGCCCAGCCGCCCAGATACACGCCGGGCTCAAGGTTTCTGGCTCTTCCTGCGGCAAATATTCCTTTTACGTTCGATTGGCCTTCAATGTCCGCGTCGATGCCGCCGATAGCGTAGTTGATCTGGGGGATCCATTCCAGCTTGTCTTTGAAGAAATCCATTCCCATCTGCCTGAGACGTGTGTAGTTGACGCCCATCCAGCCGCCCGTGGGAGTAAGCAGTTCCACATCCTCATCGCGCATGGCGCTCGCGTCGAAATAGATAGGACCGCGACCCGCCAGGTACTCCTCCGCCATGGCCCGCGTGTTGTAGTGCGGGTCCATCTTGGCGCCCAGTTTCGGGCTGTATTTGTTCATGAAGTCTTCACCAAGGGCGTTGACAAAGCGGGCACCGAGGGGAAGGAGCATGGTCTGACCTTCCCAGGCAAAATCCTTTGGTACGTTCCAGACCTTCAGGTACTCGAAATTCCGCATGCGCACGCCCGCGTCCAGGGCAATAGCGAAGCCCTCACCCGCGCAGGTGTTGGTGCCATAGCTTGACTTCCAGTTGGCATTACCTGTGGCTACAATGATAACCTTGGCCTTGATGATGTAGAACTCGCCGCTTCGCGTGTGGAAGCCTACCACCCCTGCGACCCCCTCGCCGTCTTTGATGATGTTTGTGATTTGTATCCGGCCCAGGCGCCGCACGCCCAATTGGTTTGTTCTGTTGACGAGAACGCTGACGAGGTTGTGGCCTCCGGTTCCAAAAGGCCTTGAGAGCAGCGCGCTCACATGGTCGAGCCCGCGTTGCTTGACCCGCCGCAGATTTCCACGATCGTCCCGCGCGAACCTGTGTCCCATCTCTTCATAGTCGAGAAAGCGCTCGTATGATTTTCGCATGAGCAGTTCAATCACGTCCTGCTCAATAAGACCATCAAAATAGTAAACAAGATCGTCGACCCAGCTCATCACATCATCGTTGGGGTCCCAGACGTCCATGTCCCCGCCGCACATGCTTCCAAGACCGCCCCAGTTAAGAGGCCCTTTGTCCACTATGAGCACGTCATCAATGAGCGCGCGCGCTTTGATCGAGGCCCACAGGCCGGCCAGCCCGCCGCCGAGCACCAGTACTCCGGTCTCAAGCACGTTTCCCTGCCGGTCGAGGTCCATATATTCCGGATTCATCCTTAACTCCCTCCTCTTTTATTCGGTGCCCTTACCATTCGATGGGTCGAAGGGAGCGGGGCAGAATCTCTTTGAACGGATGGACGAAGATGGCGTTGGTGGGACAGTTGATCTCGCAGTTGAAGCAGGTCATGCAGTCGTCCAGGTAGGAGGGGATGGATTTGGCACCGCAGGTCAGGCAACGATCGGCTTCTGCCATCGCCTCCACCACGTCGAAACCTCGGTAAAGCTCGGTAAACCCGCCCGCGCCAGGCCGATAAAAGGGTTGTCTCTCATGGCGCATGGACCGTTCTATCGCCGCCTCTTCAGGAAGACCTTCGAAAACCGGCCCCATCCTGGGCGGCAGGTGCACCAGCTCGATCCCGCGCAGATGGAGCATGATGGCTTGGGCAGCCCTCTTTCCGCCTCCGATGGCCTGTGCCACCGAGGCCGGGCCCGTGACGGCATCCCCTGCGGCGAAGACGCCGGGAGCCGAGGTCTGGCATGTATCGGAGCCTGCTTTAATGAGACCTTCCGGGCTGGCGAGTCCGGCGGGCACCGAAGCTGGATCGACCTCCTGGCCGATGGCGAGGATGAGAGTATTCGCGGTTACTTGGCTGCAGGCTGAAGCGTCCAATTGTGGTGCAAAATTACCCTTCTCATCGTAGACGCAGACGCACTTTACCAGGTCGATGACTTTCGTCCCGCTCCCATGGTGCGCGATCCTGCCTACGCCAAGTGAGCAGAAAAAATCGATTCCTTCCGCCCTGGCGGCCTCTATATTGTGCCGGTATGCAGGGAGATCTTTCTCCCCCTCGAGTGCGATCAAAGTGACGGATCGGGCGCCCATTCGCCTGGCGGTCTGCGCCGCATCCATTGCGACGTCGCCCCCACCTACCACAGCCACACTGGAGCCGATACTTGCGATACGACCGGTCCTTACGCCTTTGAGAAAGTCGAGGCCGGAAAATATGGCTTCGCCCGCCACGCCTTCGACTTCCAATTTTTTTGCTTTGCCCGCACCGAGCCCCAGGAACACGGTGCGAAACCCCTGGGCCTGCAGGTCATCGAGTGAAAAAGCATCATTCAACGCATGGTTGTATTTTATTATCACGCCCATTTTTTCGAGCCTTGATATGATAGGGGCGATAACAGCGGAGGGCAGGCGATACTCAGGAATGGCGTAACGCAGCATACCGCCAGGTTCATCCTTTGCCTCGAAAAGCGTGACCTGGAATCCGTCTGCGGCCAGAAAATAGGCACAGGAGAGTCCCGCGGGCCCGGCGCCCACCACGGCGACCGGCGCAGCATGCCGCCTGGGAACCTTGTCTACCCAATCCTGGATAACATGATCGCCCAGGTACTGCTCGATGGCGCTTATGTTTACTGCGGCGTCAATATTCTTTCTGGTGCACTCCGACTCACAGAAACGGGGACAGACCCTCCCGGTCACCGAGGCCAGGGGATTGTTATCGAGCATCATCCGGACGGCGCCCTCGATACTTCCCGTCTGGAGTTGGTAGTGCATGCTTCTGATGTCATTCGGTATCGGGCATGCGGCGGAACAGGGGGACGTCACGTCCTGTTTGACGTCCAGTCTGAAGACGTCGAGGGGGCATATCCTCTGGCAGGTCCCGCACCCGATGCACTTGGATTGATCGACACGTTGTATCACGCTTTTCTCCTTGACATGCCTGTTTTCATCACGTTATAAGTGGTGAATCATTATAACAAGGTAGTGCGACTTCATGTCAATTCTATTGAAATCTTTGGATGACAAAAAGAAGTGAGGAGTTGGCGTTAAGACACTGCGTGCTGTAGAGCAGGCATGAATAAAAATAGGATGACCGTCCGTTCTTTGGAGGTAGGAGCATGAAACAAGGAATACTGAAGTGCGCAACGATTCCGGTTGTCTCCTTTCTTTTATTCGTGAGCACGCTTTTTGTTGCGGGTGTGGCGCATCCGGAATACCCTGACCGGCCCATCACCGTCATCAGTTCCGTCGATACGAGCAGCCCTCAGGACATGATTCTCAGGGCGCTCGTTCCCGGTACCGAGAAACAGTTAGGTAAGCCCATGGTCATAGAAAACAAGGGAGGAGGGGCCAGTACCGTGGGCCTGGCAATCCTCGCGACTGCTAAGCCCGACGGCTATACGCTGTGCTGTGCACCCAACGTCGCCGTCGCGAACACTCCACTCATGCAGAAGGTCCCCTATAAACCGCTTAGCAGCTTCACGCCGATCCTGGGTTTTGCTTCATCTGAAAACAGCGCGCTACTCGTCAGGAGCGATGCTCCATGGAAAACCTTCAAGGAGTTGCTTGAGTACGCACGAAAGAATCCCGGCAAAGTGAAATACAGCTCTTCAGGCGTCGGCTCGGGCATGCACGTGGCCATGGAATACATTGCCCACAAGGAGGGGATAAAGTGGGTGCATATTCCTTACAAGGGCACAGGAGCCGCACGGCTTGCGCTGCTCGGAGGGCACGTTGACGCCTGCTCGAGCGGTGTCGATTGGCCTCCCTTTGTCGAAAGCGGACAGTTGCGGGTACTGGTGACGCACGGCCGCGCACGCATGGCCAAGTTCCCCAATACGCCTACCATGAAGGACTTGGGTTACGGATTCGCGTCTGAGACGATACATTCCATCTTCGGGCCCGCCAACCTTCCGCCCGACATAGCGGCAAAGCTGGAGGCGGCTTTCTCCAGAGGGATGGAAACAGCCGAGTTCAAGAAGAGCGAGGAAAGCCTCTACTACACCCCGATACACTTGAACAGCAAGGAGTATGCGCAGCATCTCAAGGAATTCTGGGTCACTTCTGAGAAAGTCTTTAAGGAGATCGGCATTATCAAGGAAGCCGCCACACAGCCGTATTAACCGTTGGCGCGATACTCCTCACGTGTGGGATCATGCTATTCCGTTTCAATCCATTCTGTGATGGGGCGAAACTTCCTTCCCTTGAGTTCGGCGATGAAGCCCACTGTCTGGGCATGATGTTTTGTCGGTGAAAAGCTCACGGCCGGAATGACGCCGCCGCTGTCCCAGCGCCTGATCGACTCCATCGCCTCGATAAACCCTTCTCGCGTCAAGTTCTTGCCCGCCCTTTTTAACCCTTCGATCGTCAGTTTTCCAAAGATGTACCCGTACAGGCTGTACCTGTTGAGCCTCTTTTCCGGATACCACCTCTTCATTGCCTGGCGATATT
>DATFYE010000169.1:0-4723 GCA_035315185.1 Syntrophorhabdales bacterium
ACGCTCTCAGCGGATTAGCTGAGTTTTGCCGTGATCTCCGGAGAGCCGGATACATAGGGAAACGTGTACGTCCGGTTCGGTGAGAGACTACGGGGACAACCGGCGGTTGAGAGGCTGCACGGCGCCCGTAGTCTACTCTACCCGTCAACATTCAGGATTACCTGACATTGAGGAGTAGTAGGTGTTAGCCTCACCCTTCGCGTCATCAACATTTTCCTGGGGCGGGGGATAAACAGGCGATGCCGTAAGCAGCCCACAAGCTGTCAAGGGCATTGATCTATCCCGTTCAAAGAGCCTTCAGTAAAGGACACGAAAGTATCTGAACTCGCCGGTATATTCCTTCCAGGTAACATCTACGCTCTTGACGATTGCTCTCTCAGGGCCACGCTCGCACCATTCAATCAGCTCCTTGATCCTTTCCTCGTCTCCTTCACAGACAATGTGCACCCCGCCATCCCTGAGGTTTCTCACAGTACCTCCAAGGCCCAACTCCTCCGCCCTCATCTCAGTGTAGTAACGGAATAAGATCCCCTGGACATGGCCCGTGAGCAATATTTCCGCTCGCCGCATCATTGTGTGTATTATAACGTCTTCTTGAAATGGTTACCAAGCAGTTCAAGAGATAAGCTCATGGCTAACCTTTCCCGAAGAAGATCCGGAAACCAAAGCTGATTGTCAAACGCCAATGTGGATATCTTCCCTATCACCGCCTGTGAACTGGACCTTCTTGGTTACGAGGCACCACAAGCATTATGTGATTGGTTTGAGATGGCTCAGCGACATCAGGCCATTGTTTGGCAATCCTGCTGAGATCCTAAAAAAGGCAGGTATGGAGACTGAATTGAGGATGGGGGTGTTTAATTTCTTAAGATACTGGAGCTGATATCCGAAAAGAAAGGGATAACTTCTCCGAGGAGGGTGGGGATGGAGCACATGATTGAGGTTGTTGATGGGCTTGGGGCTCAGTGCCCCTGCAGTGGGTGGACGTACACGCAGGTTGACTTATCGCTTTCAGACAGGGAGGCAGAGGAGCTGATGCAGAAGAGCTTTAAGAAGCACCTTGCCCTGCAGAGGAGCCAGAAGGGGTCCGCGAGGCAGGCTGGAGAAGGGGCTCTACGAAATTCAAGATAATTACGTCTCGGCAACGGCCTCAGTTCCACTCCGGCTTGACCTTATGAGTCTCCAGGAACCTTTCCGCAGGCTCATAACCAGCCTCTGCGGCAGTTTTCATATCCTTGATGGCTTCCTCATACCTACCCACCGCCCCGTAATTGAGCGCCCGGAAATAATGCGCTTCTATCAGCTTCGGTTTTAGCTCGATTGCCTTCGTATAATCTCTAATCGCCTTCTCATACTCCTTCCGTTCTCCATGCACGATAGCGCGAAAGTAATAAGATTCGCCGATGGTAGGCGATAGCTCCGCGGCCCTGTCGTAATGCGCCATCGCGGCGTCATAGTTGCCTAGCCGATACTGAGCAAGGCCCCTGTACGCATATGCTTCACCGAAGTCAGGGTCGAGCCGGATGGCCTGACTCAGAGCGTCGAGTGCTATCTCATAATCGCCCGCAAAAAGTGATTTTAGGCCAATCTCGAAGTACTCAGCAGCAGTCATATCTATCGCCCCGTTCTCATAAGCCTTCGGAACTCCCACGGCGGCTGGGGGTTCATCTGTTGCCATAGCCCCAGGTGGCTGCTTCTGGCTTCTCGTTCAGCCTCAATATACTCAGAGGCATAGGGGCCGTGGAGATACTCTCTGTAAGCCCACGCATAGCCCTGCCGTACCATCTCGCGATTAACATCTCGATCACCGAGGTACAGAACGGCCACCAACCGGCGATAACGGTCTATGTCCATGGTCTGAACCCTTACTATCTTGCGCAAGACCTTGCTCTCCAAGGCTCTATAGGCTTCTTCACCATACGGTTGACCAGGCCTTGATACGATTCCGGTTCTTTTGTTGCTATGTTGGATCTCCGGAGCGTCGATGCCGTAGAGGCGGATCTTGAGCTTGGTGCCTTCATGGGTTATCACGGTCACGGTATCGCCATCGGCTACGTGACGGACAACGCCTGCTTCGGTGCGGAGGGGTTCTTTGGCCTGCGTCAGGATAGGGAACAAGAACAGGAGGGCGAGAAGTGGTACAACGCGTCTAAGGAAGAGCATAGGTTCTCGTAGAGCGTAACGATGCTGACGACCCTAACACTATACGAGCCTTGGAGGGGGAAAGCAACTCACTCTTCGATTGTGCCCGACGTCACTCTATAGGTGAAACCCATCAGCTTTGGCCAGCCATGAGTGGTTTAGAATTCTTGGCAATAGCCGGTAATCTGACTACCGTACGTGGTGTACCCTAAAAATACCTTGTTACCTGGAGCGTTCGTTCCGCAATACTCCCGTGGAATCAGTACCAGAAAGTCTCCAGTTCGTTCATCCCTTAGAGCACCGCAGCCTTTCGGGGCGGTGGGTATCGCTGACAGCGGCCATACCAGGTTTGCTATCGCTTGTATATAGCTATCCACCGCAGGTGATGCGTACGCGTTTGCCGCTGCTGCCATAACCATAACACACGCAACCACGAGAACTTTTTTCATTTCCCTTCCTCCTTTTCACCGACTTTCCCTAAAAGCGTAGCGGGGATACTTGGGAATAACAATCGGCCAACGGTATAGTTCGATTCGGTGGAGCGACTTAATGCTATCGGCTTACCCAAAGGAGTTGGAGGGGGTTCAGGCCTACCAACTTCATGGCGTAGCTACTTCCACGTAATAGTGAATCATTGTGAAAAGAATGGCGCGGGAACATGTCGCAAATCGGGTCTCGCTGATGGTATCCTTACTATCGAGCCGGACACAGATCAAGAATACGGCGACGTAAGGCATGTCCATGCGAGTCACCTATAGTGTCGACGAACGCCCTCCCTTTCTGGAGCTCCTTCTTCTCGGTATCCAGTGGATGGCAATCGTTATCCCTATCGTCGTCGTCATCGGCAAGGTTGTCGGCGAGGTACAACCGGGTTCGCCTGCGGACGAGACCCTCTTCATGCAGAAGACTGCTTTTCTTATTGCGGTGACGGTAGCAGGTCAGGTCCTGCTCGGCCATCGGCTGCCGTTAGTCGCAGGACCCGCTGCGGTGCTCGTGGTTGGGTTGGCCGCCAGCCAGGGATTTTCCCGGAGCGCCGTCTATACCTCGATAATGGTCGGCGGGCTGGTTCTCACCGCAACCGCCGCGACAGGACTTTTCGCACATATTCGCAAGCTCTTCACACCCCGTGTGGTAGCCGTCATCCTCCTTTTGATCGCGTTCACCCTTGCGCCCGCAATCATAGGCCTGATTGCCGGCCTCGGGCCCCATGCGCTGTCCCGTGCCGGCTTCGCGACGATCATGACGCTGCTCATGTTCTTTGGATCTCGGTACCTGAAGGGCGTCTGGAAATCGACGCTCATCCTCTGGGCATTCGCGGTGGGCACCTGCGCATGCGCTTTACTTTTTCCGGGCTCCGTCCAGGTGCGGCAAAGCAGCTCGGTCCCCATCTTCTCCTCTTTCTTCACGCACATGACAGCCGGTCTGTCGCTCGAACCAGGCGTTCTTTTCTCTTTTCTCGTCTGTTATCTCGGCCTCTCGATAAACGACCTTGGCTCCATCGAATCGGTCGGCGAGCTGACCAAGACCCCAAACCTCGACCGGCGCGTCAACCGCGGCATTACCGTCAGCGGCATGGCCAACATACTGGCTGGATTTCTGGCAGTGGTCGGGCCGGTCAACTATTCTTTGAGCCCGGGTGTTATCGCGGCGACGGGCTGTGCGTCGAGGTTCACGTTGCTGCCCACGGCGCTTCTCATGGGCTGCCTTGCATGCTCGTCGAGGGCCTTCGCGCTTATCGGAGCGGTACCGTCAGTTGTGGTGGGGAGCGTCTTTCTGTACCTCTCGTCGTATCAGATCGCTGCGGGCCTCGTTATGGCGGCCGAAGAAACGGGGACATTTCAAATAGAGGATGGCCTGGTGATGGGCCTGCCCCTCCTTCTCGGGACCATTGTCGCGTTCATGCCGGCAGCAGTGGTGCAGTCCTTTCCGCCGCTCTTGCGTCCCATCGTCGGCAACGGTTTCCTGGTGGGAGTTGTTGCGGTGCTTGTACTGGAGCATCTGATTTTTAGCCGCCGGCGGTGATAGCAACTCGTTGCCGCTCGATCCGCTTGCCACGGCCACCAAGGGCGCAAGAACTTCAGGAGAGAATTAACCAACGAGCAAAAAGCTATTCTTCAAGGGAAGCAAGGGTGAGAATTGCTTCCTGGAATCCTTAACCTTGAAGCGACTTCGTCTGTACAACCTTTGCATTGGTAATCATCGGTGCTCCGTATCTCTAGTCATTGTTGCATTGTAGCACGAACAGATGAAGAGGGCGCTAGCATATCTTGTGGTGAATCTTTCTTGACAAACTATTCCCTTCTTTATCGAACGCAACCAAAGTAAGTTCTTATTATTGTATTGGTGATCTATGGTAAAATCTTGCGGGAAGAGGTATCCTGTGATTTGTTCACGGGCGTGTTGTGTCGTGCCGTTCAACCTGTAAAGAAAGGAGAGAGCAATCAGAGGTTGCTGGGATTGCTGCGGCTGAAATCTGAGATTCAGTGGAAGATTTGTCGCGGCTCGAGTTATGCGAAACAAAACGTCAAGTGAAAGGAGGAGTCTACAAGATGGATAACGCAACAGAAGTCAAGAGGGTGAT
>DATFYE010000170.1:0-4788 GCA_035315185.1 Syntrophorhabdales bacterium
ATATAAGGCATATTCTCATTCAATTGGAGCTGGTAAACAGACTCATTGCGGAAATAGAGGGAGAGATGGAGATAACCCTTGGGAGGATACCCGATAGTTCAAAGTTGCTTTCAATAAAGGGGCTGGGAACAGTGACGGTGGCAGGTCTCATCGGGGAGGTTGGGGATTTTAAAAAGTTCAGGACACAGTCAGAGATCATGAAGCTTGCCGGCCTTGACCTGTACGAGGTAAGTTCGGGAAAATGGAAAGGGCGAAGGAGGATATCGAAAAGGGGAAGGAGTCTGCTCCGGAAGATACTCTATTATGCGGCAATGCAGGCAATAAGAAAGAATGGCATCCTACATGAGTATTATACAAGACTCACCGGCAGGGGTATGAAAAGCATGATGGCGCTCGTTGCAGTTTCCAGGAAGCTCTTGAGGATAATACATGCGATTCTAAGGGATGAAGGGGAATACATTGTCGATTACGAGTCTGTGAAAGGGCAGGTGATAAAAAAGGCTGCATAAGGTATAGTTACATAGGCGGTGTCAATGGCGATTTAAAAGTGTACCAATTCTGGCGAAGTAAAAGTGTACCACCCACCTATGCCTATTGTGATTTATGATGACATGGAATCACCTACTTGGTCTGGAATGACCTGTTTGCTGAAGGCATGTTCTTTGAGACGATAGCTGTGGCCCTTGATGTTGATCACCCTGGAATGGTGAAGAAGCCGGTCGAGGATGGCCGAGGCGATGACGGGATCTCCGAAGAGTTCCTGCCAGTCGATGAAGCTCTTGTTCGAGGTGATGATCGTCGAGTTCTTCTCATAGCGGCAGGAAATGAACTGGAAGAAGAGACAGGCTTCCCGGCTGTCTACGGGCAGATAGCCCACTTCATCAACGATGACCATGCTGGAGTTCAGATAGGCCTTCCCTTTGATCTGGCTTTCCTTGAGTTTCCCGATCAGGGTATTCAGAGTGGTGAAGTAGACCTTGAAGCCGTGGCTGCAGGCCTTGATGGCGAGAGAGACGGCCAGATGGGTCTTTCCCACCCCGGGAGGTCCCAGAAAGATCACGTTTTCGTGTTTGGCCAGGAAGGTAAGATCGAAGAGTTCCATGACGGCCTTCTTGTCCAGGTGGGGATGGAAGGAGAAGTTATACTCTTCGATGGTCTTGGCAAAGGGCAGCCCGGCGATCTTCATGGCTGTCTGGATCCGTCTTTTTTCCTTGGCCGCGACCTCTTCTTCCAGCAGGTGGTCCAGGAAGGAGAGGTAAGAGACCTTGCCGTCCTCGGAGCGGGCGGCGACGGCATCCAACACTTCCGCCGCCCGGGTCAACTTCAGTCGTTTCAGATTGTCCTGGAGGCGTTCATAGGTCAGCTGTTCCATAGAGCACCTCCTTGGGCGTATTGTTCGTATTCAGAGAGAGGCCTTGCGGCCACATCGATGTAGAGGCTGCTATTCACCAGTCCGCGGGTGGCTCGGCCCTTGGATTTTCCGTATTTGCGGTTCAACTGCTCTTTGTCACGCTGGAGATCCTCGTAGAACCAGGGATGGGAGACGAGGTTGTACCTCCCCTGCGGTTCATGGTAGGTCGCCAGGCGTTCCTGGTCATGATAAACATGGATGACGCCGTCTTTTACTTTGAGCATCACCCGCTTGCCGACGGCCCGATGGGGGACCACATAGTGGTTCGTGTTATAGGAGATCTGGCAGTCCCGGTAGACCTTGCGGAAGACTTTGAGCGAGGTGTCGTAATCCGCGAACGGAAGCCGCTCCAGGTGTGGAATCTCTTCCTGCCACCGATCCTGCACGGGGCGGTGATGGGTACCGTGGATCCTCAGGTTGGCTGTTTCATTGAGCCATTGAAGAATATCGCGATTGGCGTTCTCAAGAGAACTGAAGGCATAGCCCCGCCAGAACCGCTCACGGATGTAGTCCATGGGGCGCTCGACCTTCCCCTTCACCCAGGGACTGTAAGGAGGCGCTGCCTTGGGCTGAAAGCCGTAGTGATGGGCAAAGTGAAGAAACTCAAGATTAAAGATCGCCTTTCCATCTTCTCTGCCGGCGACGACGTTCTTCATATTGTCATAGAGGATTTCCGAGGGAATCCCCTGAAGATACCGGAAGGCCCGGATATGGCAGTCCATGAAGACCTGAAGGGTGCAGCGTTCGACAAACTCGGCATAAAGAGCCCGGGAAAAGCCCAGGGCCATCAAAAAAGCATAGAGGGTGGTTGATCGACCGTCGGGTTCCCGGACCTGGAAGTCGCCCCAGTCGCACTGGGCCTGAAGTCCCGGCTCCGTCTCGAACCGGATGAAGGCCAGGCGCGTCTTTTGTTCTTTGATAGACCGGACATAGTCCTTGACGGTGGTGTATCCGCCTTGATACCCCGCCCGTTTCAACCGCTCAAGAATCCAGGTGGCCCGGTAATCGTCTTCTTCCAGAAAATCTTTAATTATCTGGAAGTAGGGATCCAAAATGGATGAACGCCGCTTTCTCTTGCGGTATTGGGGAAAGGTATTGCTCTCGATGTGCTTCTTCACTGTCTGTCGATGGATTCCGAGGGTCTTGGCAATTCCCCGGATGCTGTTCCCGTTGCGGTGCATGGCTACGATGTTCATAAATACCTCCGTGGAGATCATCGGTAACACCTCCTCTCTCGAGAAAGATGTTACCATCGGTTAATCTTCCAAGTGGTACATTTTTCACCGCCATCTCTGGTACATTATTGCACCGCCCTCGACAGTAATGACCGTTACTCCATATTGTCCCGGACGACCCTCGATCATTTGCGACAATACTGGAGAGAATATCGCCCCGCTGTTTGGTTGTTTGAGGGGGCAGAAAATAAGGACCACATAGCCACACGTACGATACAGTGTGTTTTTCACGCGGCAAAAAAGCGTGCCGGCATTACAAAGCCGGCCAGCGTGCATACGTTGAGGCATAGCTTTGCCACCCATCTGGTTGAAACAGGCACAAGTCTCCATCATGTCCAGCTTCTTCTGGGCCACAGGTCTCCCACAACGACCACTGTCTACCTGCATGTCAGCCGTCTGAATCTGGCGCAGGTAACGTCTCCCCTCGATAGATCAGCCAAACAGATTTCGTAATCCGGAAAGCGGATGCGAACATCTGGCGGCCTTGAGGTGGCGGACATCTTCCGTCAGTACGGCCTTGCTTATAGAGAATCCCATAGGATGCCCCGCAATCATTTGCGGGTCATGCATGCCATCGAGATATGCAGGACCGCTGCCCTCGGCGGCCATAAGGATAAGTGCGACAGCTGCGGCCATCTGGAGATATCTTATAACTCCTGCCGGAACCGGCACTGCCCCAAATGCCAGACCTTACAGAAAGAAAAATGGATCGAGGCCCGCAGCGATGACCTCCTTCCCATTCAGTATTTCCATGTGGTCTTCACCATCCCCTCGGAACTGAATCCTCTGGTATCAATGAACAGTAAGGTCATGTGCGATCTGCTTTTCCGCTCCGCATCCGAGACACTCACGGAACTCGCAAATGACCCAAAGCATCTCGGCGCAAAGATAGGGGTCATATGCATTCTGCACACCTGGGGTCAGAACCTCATGGATCATCCCCACGTCCACTGCGTTGTCACCGGCGGTGGGCTGTCCCCTGACGGAGGCCGATGGGTGCCATGCCGCAAAGGTTTCTTCATTCCCGTAAGGGTCATGTCGGCGTTGTTCAGAGGTAAGTTCCTTGACCTTCTCAAAAAAAACTTCGCAGAGGGCGATCTCGTTTTCCCCGGCAGCATCAACCATCTCAAGGAACCCGGAACCTTCGAACCCTTCAGGAGACATCTCTATCATAAGAAGTGGGTCGTCTATTGCAAACCGCCCTTCGCTGGCGTCAAGGGTGTCCTTCAGTACCTCGGCAGATATACCCATAGGATCGCCATCAGCAATAACCGCATCCTCAACATCCGTAATGGCGATGTTTCCTTCTTATGGCGGGATTATGCAGACAATAACCGTCAAAAGACCATGACGCTCAAGGCTGACGAGTTTATCAGAAGGTTCCTGCTTCATGTATTGCCCTCTCGCTATGTGCGGATACGCCACTTCGGCCTGCTGGCAAACAGAAACCGCAAAGACAACATCGCGTCATGCCATGAGTTCCTCGGAACTGGCAAAACCGTGACAAAAGAAAATGACAGACAGGAAACATGGCAGGAACAGTTGCTCAGGATCTGCGGAATCGATGTCACCACCTGCCCCATCTGTAAAAAAGGCAGGATGTCCAGGGTGGAGCTTGTGCTACCCTATAGATGCAACAGTCCACCCAAGGTATTTAGATGGGTACCCTTCGCAATGTAAAAACTATATCTCCTGCTTCCTGCGAAAAGAACAACCTGTTTCGCCATGTCCTACTATTGCCTAAAATCTTACAGCCCCTTAAAGACCGATCACCAATAGACCAATCTGCCCCGTTGTTGGCGACCATAACTTACCAGTTTCAGTCCAGACCGGACAACAGTCACCCTGACTCACATACTCTTCTGTAAGGAAAAACTACGAAGACATGATTGAATCGCCATAGCCCCCGCGCAGCGGCTCCGTTCTTCAAGCGTTATTCTGCAACTTCGCAACAGAATGACGCTTATACGAAATGTGCATAATTAACTAGGGAGAGACTTTATTGCAGGTCCATCACCATCACTTCAATCCCACTTTGCGCAGGGACTCTATGACGCTATCGCCGCTAAGCGGCTTCGGCTTGAATTAATAATTGGACTCCATGTTAAACTGCAGCCGACTCCGTAGGCATCTGTCTATAGT
>DATFYE010000171.1:0-13087 GCA_035315185.1 Syntrophorhabdales bacterium
GAGACTATGAAGATCGAGGACGTGATTGAACGGGTGCCGGTACGACAGACCCTCGTTGAATGCGGCAACCCCAAAACGAGAAGAAAAGTGTTACCTATGTCCCTGGAATAACGTGTAACCCATGTACCCGGACCATACCGGGAAAGGAGCTACTTAATGACACCAGCTGACGAACGCACGATCGCTGAGTTAAAGGAGAAACTGATCACCGCTAATAAGATTCTTGACATGGAAGACCTTATAAGGCCACAGGGTCACATCAGCGTCCGTATTCCGGGAACAGATACCTTTCTCATCACAAGGGCCATTGCTCCCGGTATGGCCACCATCGATGACATCGTGGTTGTCAATGCGCGTGACGCAAAAGTCATCTCGGGCAAATATACTTCCACGTATGGGGAGGTTCTGGCGCATGCGGCAATCTACCAGAAACGCAAAGACATTGCGAGTGTCGCACATACCCATTCTCTTTACGTAAGGGTTCTGAGCATAACAGAAACTCCTCTTCTGCCGGTCTCCTTTGAGATCATGAAGGTATCATTTGAACCGGAGAAAATAGGTTTCTATAAGGAGATATGGCACCTTTCAAACATTCATCCGCAAGCATGCTTTGACGTTGCAGACCTGTTAGGAGAAAACAGGGTTGTCATCCTTAAGGCTCACGGCGCTATGATCGCCACGAAAAGTATCGAGGAAACAACCGCTGTTGCAATAAATCTGGAAGAAGCTGCCAAACTGCAGGTAATGGCCGCCTCCTTAAAACCACTGATACCTTTTACCAAGAAAGAGAAGAACCAGCTTATCAGTTTCTTAAAACCCCTCGAGAAAAGGGGCGGAACAGCCTCAGTTTATGGCCGGGCCTGGGAATACTACAAATTTCTATTGTCTAACAAATAGCCTGAATCTGACAGGTAACGTTAAGCTACTCAATCACGATGACTCGCCTGACAATTGACATCATCACCGAGCAGCCTTACTATTCTAAAAATTAGTTTTCGCTCAAGGAGGCCCTCTATGGAAAAACGCAAGCCCAGAGTAAGCCATGTAATGCCCTGCTCCGTTGTGCTGCTCACCGCCGCTTCTGCGGGGAAAAGCGATGCGATGACTGCAACCTGTATGTTTATTTCTGAAGAGCCGCCGCTTCTCGTTGTCAGTGTCGACAAGCATAGCATGACCCACGACTTCATTGAAGACACCGGGGAGTTCACCCTGAATATAGCGTCCTCGGATCAGGTGGGCCTTGCGAAGAAGCTCGGAGCGCTCCACGGAAAAAAAGTCGACAAATTCAAATCCTTGGCCATCGGCACGCAGCAGGGGGCGAAGGTGAAAGCTCCTGCGATAAAGGGCGCTCTTGCGACTATAGAGTGCAAGGTGATCACTTCTTTCCCCGTGAACCGCTACACGGTCTACGTGGCCGAAGCAATCGATTATACAATTTCAGAAAAGGCTTCTCCGGTGGCCTGGTATCAGGACCGATATTACAAGCTGACTCAAGAGGTGCGGTGAGAGAGACAACGAGGAACTCGTCTATTTAGTCTGTCTGGTCTATTTAGTCTGTTTCGTCTAGAGACCAGATAGACCAGACGACGAGATAGACCGCTGTTCGGTCTTGCCTTTCAGTGCGGCGATGTCTTTCGAGCCCGTGTACCACATTGCTACGCGAAGCTCCTCTTGCAACTGCTCCACGTTGCGCACGATCTCATCGACGGAAACGTTAGCCCACCGAAGGAAAGGGAGGGCCATGGAAACCATGTGTGCGCCCATAGCCAGCGTCCTGGCCATGTCAAGTCCTGTCCTGATGCCACCGGACGCTATGAGGAGCTGGTCTGTTCTAAGGTACTGTTTACCCGCCAGAAGCACATCCTTCGTCTTTCTCCCTAAACTTTCGAAGAGGCTGAAGTCGCGGCCCTTGATCCTTCCCTCGATACGCGCCCAGTTGGTGCCTCCCAGTCCTGCTGTATCAATCCCGGTTATCTTCCGGGAACCTGCCCATGCGAGCAGAGCATCAGGCAAACCAAACCCGACTTCCTTGAGCAATACCGGGTATGGAAAGTCTTTAAGGACCTCGTCAAGTTTTTCCAGGACACCGGTATAATCGGCATCTCCGCCGTCCTGCAGTATTTCCTGCAGCGGATTCACATAGAGGATGATAGCGTCAGCCCTTATGGACTCGACTGCGCGAAGAAGATATGCCCTGCCCTTTTTCACGTGAGCAATGCTGAGGTTAGCTAAAAGAGGAATGGATGGAGCATATTGCCGGACCAGGTAAGATTCGGGCTCGGCATTACCCTCCAGCATCGGCTTCTGCGATCCTACGGCCATCCCGATTCCGAGCTGGTTCGCAGCCAGCGCAAGGTGTCTGTTGATCCTTCCCGATGATTGACCGCCACCCGTCAGTGGAGAGATCAGAAGCGGCAAAGAGACAGGCTTCCCCACAAAGCGAACGCCGGTCTCTATCTCTGATGCGGAAAAATCGGGAAACCCGGCCTTCAGAGTCATTTCTTCGAGGCCGGTTGTCTGTGCAGACTCTACGGCTTCGTTAAGACAAATCTCTATGTGGACGTCTTTGATGGCGCTGAAGTTCTTCTCCGCCCCCATGCATCTACCGGTCTTCGACACTGACAAGCCCTTTTGCGGCCCGATACACGTCCCCGAGGGCTGTCGCATGCTTGACTATGGCACCTTTTTCATCCACGCCCAGAAATCCCACGGTCTCATCCTTCGGAACACTGATTGTCCTGAAAAAGGCCCGCGCTGTCGTTTCTGAACACTGGATCCCTACCTCTTTCTTCATTCCACCGACGAGCAGAAGCAGCGCTTTCCTTCCATAGGGACCTTCTGGAAGCGGTCTTTTCAAGAGATACTTTTCACACCAGAAAGACTGACAGCGATCGATCACGGCTTTGGTCTGAGCAGAGAGGCCGAAGAAGAAGACCGGAGAAGCAAGAATGATTCTATCGGCGTCACGTATAGCCTGATGTATCTGGACCATATCGTCCTTGATGACGCACTCCCCGGTTTTCTCGCAGCCTCCGCAGTCCTGGCAGGGCCGTATGTTCATCCCGTTGAGATCAAACCTCTTCCATTCATGGCCCCCATGGCCCGCTTCCCTGACGGCCTTTTCCGCCTCGGCAAGAAGCACGTCTATATTACCCCCTATTCTCGGGCTTCCGTTAAAAACAACGACCTTCATGAAAAACCTACTTCCCAAACCTCAGCGTAACAGTCTCTGCGTTGTCCTGCTGCTTGACTTTAACCTTCACCTCGAGGCTACTGTCACGGATACCCAGCGCCAGGGGCAATTCTCCTTTCTTACCCTCAATGTGCGTAATCTCCCTCAGGGCCTTCATCGCCCTCTTTCCGATATCTGAGCCAGGAGATGGTAGCTCGGCCTCCCTGTATTCGGCTATTACCTTTACTTTACCATCAGCCTCCTTCGAGATGGAGATCTGTTTCGCTCCCATGTTCACGCCGTGAAGCACGGCCAGAGCAATCCACTTGAGGGCTGCCTCGTCCTTATCCGCATCCTTCTTCAACAGCGACATTTCCTTTAAAGGATCGGTCTGTGCATAGCAGTTACAAAGGTCCTGTACTTGCAAGTGCAGCGTTGTCATGTCTTTCATGGCGTGCGCCTCCTTCATGGATTTCTTGGCATATAGTTACAGATGTCTGCCGTAAATCAGTACTTTAAACATAAGCACGCTCACCATGCAAATGCAAGCAGGACGCTTTGCAGCACGGTTTGCAGCACGGTTGCGGCCCAAGCGCCAAAATGCTATAATTTTTGCGAGCCGCTGGTGCTTCTTTCTGTCTTAAATCAGCCACAGGGGATCGAATAGGAAGGCGACTGAACGCCGTGCACGAACTAGCCATTACACAGAACATAGTTGACATCGCCCTGAGGAGCGCTCCTGAACGACAGGTAAAGGGCATTACGATTGTGCTCGGGGAACTCTCGGGCATTGTCGAGGATTCCGTGCGCTTCTGTTTCGACGTCGTAGCCGCAGACACAGCGGCTAAGGGGGCAGCTCTGACGTTCCGCAGGGTTCCGGCCCACGTCCGCTGTACCAAATGCGCCTTTGAGTTTAAGCTGGACAACGGGGACTGGGCTTGTCCCCAGTGCGGCCATCTGGGCGGCCAGGTCATGCAGGGGCGGGAGTGCTACATAGAAAGTATCGACGTGGAGGATTAATGATGAAGATCAAGATCGTTAAGAACATCCTTGATGCCAATGATCAGATGGCTCTGGAGAACAAAAAGCTCTTTGACGGGGCTGGAGTGGTTGCCATTAACATTATGGCGTCTCCGGGCGCAGGCAAGACGAGCCTCATACTTAAAACGATTGATCTCCTTGGCTTGCCTGTGGCCGTGGTCGAGGGGGATATCGCATCGACCTTCGACGCGGAAAAGGTGGGCGCAAAAAAAGTGCCGGTGGTCCAGATCAACACCGGCGGCGCGTGCCACCTCGACGCGGCTATGATTCGAAAGGCCGTCAAGAGACTGAGCCTCAAAGGTGCGCGTGTCCTGTTCGTGGAAAACGTGGGGAACCTTGTCTGTCCGGCAGAGTTCAAGCTGGGAGAGAGTGCAAGGGTGGTGGTAGCGTCGGTCCCCGAAGGAGATGACAAGCCCTATAAGTATCCCGGCATGTTCTCTGCTGCAACAGCTGTCGTGCTCAATAAGATGGACACCCTCCCTGTCATCGACTTTGACGTGCGGCGGTTTAAGAAAGGAGTGCATGCGGTCAATGCCGGTGCGCCCATATTCGAGGTCTCCTGCAAAACAGGGCAGGGTCTGGATAGTTGGATAGAGTGGCTCCGGAAGCTCGCCAGCTGAGGCATATATCCGTCCAGGGCGTTGTCCAGGGCGTCGGCTTCCGCCCTTTCATATTCAGGTTAGCCCACGAATACAACCTCGCCGGCTGGGTCCTCAACACAAGCAGCGGCGTCGAGATAGAGGTCGAAGGGATCGGCGAGTCGATCAGCCGGTTTCTTGACCGCCTTGTCAATGATGCCCCGCCCCTCGCGCACATCGAAGGGGTCCAGGTTACAAGAGCGAACCCCGCCGGCTACGTCTCCTTTGAGATCAGAGAAAGCCTTCAAGACGCAGGTTATCAGCTGATCTCGCCCGACATAGCCACGTGCCATGAATGCGCGGCTGAGATCTTCCTTCCGCGTGACCGGAGATACCGTTACCCTTTCACGAACTGCACCAATTGCGGCCCTCGCTTCACGATCATTGCGGACATCCCGTACGATCGACCCAATACAACCATGTCAAAATTCCAGATGTGCGAGGCCTGCAGTAAAGAGTATGAAGATCCGCTCAACCGCCGTTTCCATGCGCAGCCCAACGCGTGCCCGGTGTGCGGCCCCAGAGTGTGGCTGGAGAATGCGGCCGGAGAGAAGGTAGATTGCAACGATGTAATCACGGAGGCGGCTCGGCTGCTCGCCACCGGCGCCATCCTCGCCATCAAGGGCCTTGGGGGGGTTCACCTCGCGTGCGACGCTTATGATGAAAAGGCTGTGGATTCCTTGCGGAAACGAAAGGGGCGTCCGGATAAACCTCTCGCCGTTATGGTGAGAGACCTTGATGAGGTGAGAAGGGAGTGCTTTTGCGACGAAGAAGAGGAGGCGCTTCTCTCCTCTCCTCACGCGCCCATAGTGCTTCTCATACAGAGGGAGGAGTCACGCATAGCGCGCAATGTGGCGCCGGGCAACAACTACCTCGGTGCCATGCTTGCCTACACGCCCCTGCACCTTCTTCTTCTGGCCGACTTCGCTCGGCCCCTCGTCATGACGAGCGGCAATATTACTGAAGAACCCATAGCTAAGGATAACGAAGAGGCTAAGCAACGACTTAAGGGCCTCGCTGACTTTTTTCTCCTTCACGACCGGGATATTCATTCCCGTTATGACGACAGCGTATATATCGTCACGGAAAATAAACCGCAGTCCATCAGGAGAGCAAGAAGCTACGCGCCCTTCCCTATCACACTGCCCTTCGGGAGCACCCCTCTCCTGGCTGTGGGCGCCCAGGAAAAGAATAGCTTCTGCCTCACGCGCGACCAATACGCGTTTGTGAGCCAGCATATCGGTGATCTTGATAACATTGAGACGCTAGAACATTTTGCGGCAACTATCGAGCTTTACAAAAAGCTCTTCAGGATCAAGCCTGAGTTGATTACCCATGACCTCCATCCGGACTACCTTTCCACGCGGTATGCACTTGAAATGAAGGGGGAGATACCTATCGTCGGGGTACAGCACCACCATGCGCACATCGCTTCATGTATGGCGGACAACGGCATAACAGAGCCGGTGATCGGTGTTGCCTTCGATGGTTCGGGATTCGGTCTTGACGGGACTGTGTGGGGTGGAGAGTTCATCATCGCCCGTCTTGATGGGTTCGAACGGGTAGCACGCATAGAACCACTTCCCATGCCCGGAGGTGAACTTGCGATCAAGAAACCGTACCGCCTCGCCATAGCCTACCTTTACCATCTCCTCGGCAGCATACCCGACTTGCCTTTCGCCCGGGAGGTCTCCGAAGAGGAAAAGGGTATCATCATCCAGCAGCTTGAGAAGGGCATCAACACGCCTCTGACTTCCTCGTGCGGGCGCCTCTTCGATGCGGTGAGCGCATTGCTTAACGTTCGCGAAGCAATCACCTTTGAAGGCCAGGCTGCCATCGAGCTTGAGATGCTGTCAAGACAGGAGGGAGACGTGCAGAGCTATGCCTACGGCCTGGCAGAACATGACGGCATGCAAGAGGTGCGTGTCGGGCAGCTCCTCGAGGAGGTTCTCAATGATGTCAGGTCGGGAGTTCCCGTTCACGAGATCGGACTAAGGTTTCACGAAACGATCGCTCACGTCATCAAGGACGTATCCGCGCGTGTTGCCGCAGAGACAGGCATCTCTCGCGTTGCATTGAGCGGCGGCTGCTTTCAGAACAGGCTCCTTCTGCGCCGCGCGCTTCCCCTCCTTCGAGAAGCCGGTCTTGAGGTTCTGCTCCACAGCCAGGTTCCGTGTAATGACGGCGGTATCTCCCTCGGTCAGGCAGCGATAGCGAACGCTATCGCCTGAAGTCAGCTGAACTTGGACCAGCCGATCGCCACGCTTTAGGACCGCCGGTATAGCCGGCTTGAGGACCGGGCTTCGCCCTTAAGGTACGCTAACGCTTGAGGACCGCAGCCTTTCGCTGCTTGAGGATCACTACGTTCGAGGACCGCTTCGCTTGAGGACCATCAGGCCTATGGCCTGATTCGAGGACCACTTCGCTTGAGGCAAGCGAATGGACCTTTTACCTCAAGTCGCCGGAGGCGACGCTCCTTGAGGGAGTGTAGCTCCCGGTCCTCAAGGGCCAGAGGCCCGGTCCTCGAACGCAGTGGTCGGCCACGCGCTGGCACGGCACAGTTGCACATGCTATACTGAGCCGGTATGCTGAGAAAGGGCATTATTCCTCGCAAAATCCTGCACATCTTCTATCTCGTACTCTTGATCATTCTCGTCGGAACTGTAGGCTTCAAGATGGTAGGAGGAAACAAGACAAGCTGGCTCGATGCCCTCTTCATGACCGCGACTACCATCACCACCGTCGGATACGGAGACGTGATAGGGCTCGATGACAAGCCGGCAGGAAAGGTTTTCACCATTTTCTATGTCCTCTTTTCAACCGGCACAATCCTGTACGTTTTCACGAGCCTGGCTGCTTACATCATCGAAGGGGAGCTTAAAACGGTTTTCAGACAAAGGTCCATGGAGAGGAGGATCGCAAAGATGAAGAACCATTACGTCGTGTGCGGCATCGGCATGGTAGGGCTCTACATCGTGCACGAGCTGTATCAGAGCAAGTATCAGCAGGTCGCCGTGGATAGCGACGGAGGAAAAACAGAAATCCTGAAAGCACACAACCTCAACATAGATCTGGTGGTTGGAGATGCAACCGAAAACGAGATTCTCGAGATGGCGATGGTCCGCCATGCTAAGGGGCTTTTTGCCACCACCAATTCAGACAATGACAACGTGGTAATCTCGCTGACCGCGAAACAACTCAACCCGGAACTCCGCGTGATCGCACGTTGCAACGACACGAAAAACATTGACAAGATACGCCGTGCCGGGGCCGATGCGGTCGTAGCCCTCAATTACATAGGCGGCTTGCGCATGACCTCCGAAATGTTGCGACCGCACGTCGTAACACTGATCGATGCAATGCTGAGAGACAGATCATCGGAAGTGAAGGTCGAAGAGCTTCAGATACCAGAACGCTCGCCGTACGTCGGCAAGTCGCTCGAGGAGGCCGATTTCAGGGCGGTAGGTAATATCCTGATCATCGCAATAAGAAAGGAACAAGGGGAGTGGATCTACAACCCCACCCCGAATGTCGTCCTCGAAAGAGAGATGCACCTGATCATCCTGGCAACTCCCGAGGAGAGAGACTTAATGAAGGATCTGCTCGCGGGCGAGAAAACCGACCGCTTCGCTTAAGGAGCGGGCTTCGCCCTTGAGGATCGCTTCGCTTAAGGCAAGTACCTCAAGGCCGAAGGCCGGTCCTTAAGCCACCGCAGGTGGCGGTCCTCAAGCGAAGCGGTCCTCGAATCAAGCCGCAGGCTTGATGGTCCTCAAGCCGGCTTGCCGGCGGTCTTCAAACGCAGTGGTCCTCAAGCGAAGCGGTCGTTTGTAGCCTTGACAGCGCACAGGTGAAATGGTAGGTTTTCTCGCATGAAAGTAGCAATTTCTGGTAAAGGCGGCGTAGGGAAAACAACTTTGGCCGGCGTCATGTCACGCATACTGGCCGACCAGGGATACAAGGTCCTTTCCATCGACGCTGACCCTGACTCAAATCTCGCGAGCGCCGTCGGCATAGAGCCGGATAAGCTGAAAGATATCCACCCTCTTGCGCAGATGAAGGAATTTATTGAAGAGAGGACCGGCTCAAAGCGGGGAGCTTACGGTTCGTTTTTCAAGATGAACCCGAAGGTGGATGATATTCCGGAGAAATTCTCAGTTTCCAAGGATGGGGTCAGGCTGCTCGTTCTTGGAACCATACCGCAGGGTGGTGGGGGCTGCTTCTGCGGGGAGAACGTATTGCTCAAGAGCCTTCTTTCGCACCTTTTTGTAGAGCGGGATGAGTACGTGGTGGTCGACATGGAGGCTGGGCTGGAACACCTCGGGAGAGGCACTACGGCGTATATGGACGCCCTGATTGTGGTGGTTGAGCCGGGCCAACGGAGCATGCAAACAGCACGTCAGGTGAAAAGCCTCGCTGACGACCTTGGGGTCAAGAGGGTTTACATAGTAGGGAACAAGGTGGTAGCTGAGCCCGACGTTACTATGATAAAAGAGCATCTCGAAGGCTTGCCCTTCCTTGGCTACATGAGCCAGAATGAAAAGATCCTTGAAGCGGATAAACTCGGTGTTTCTCCTTATGATCTGGATGACAAAATAAGGTCGGAGGTGTCAAGGATCATCGAGGCCCTTTCTAAAGAAATGACCAAGAAATGAAATGAGGAGAGTTCTTTCTTTCCTTAACCTGGTCGTCACCACGATCGTCCTTTCCTCCGTCGCCCTCTGCGCCTCTCCCTTCGACAGAGGAGGCGAAGTTTCCCGCAAGCTCTCACGCCTGTGGGCACACATATATCTCCGCATTGCGGGCATCAAGGTCTCCGTAACCGGGGTCGAGAAGGCGGCGACCCCGCCCTATATCTTCATGTGCAACCATCAGAGTGCGCTCGATATACACGTGCTGCTCGCTTACCTTCCCTTCTCATTCAGGTTCATCGCGAAGAGGTCGCTCTTTTTAATTCCGTTCCTCGGTTGGGCCATGAAAAGAGCCGGCCATATAAGCCTTGACCGGGAGAATCCCAGAAAGGCGCTGAAGGCCATGGATGAAGCAGCTCAGAAGATACAGGACGGCACAAACATACTTCTCTTCCCGGAAGGCACACGGAGTGTGGACGGTAAGCTTCTGCCCTTCAAGAAGGGTGTCTTTTCCCTGGCCATGAAAGCACGTGTCCCGATAGTTCCTGTGGGTATCTGCGGCACTTCTCTCTTGCAGCCGGAAGGATACCAGGTTCCGGTTCAAGGGGGTACTGTCTCGATACATCTCGGTGATCCTATCCCCGTCGCAGGTCGAGGCGTCTCATACAAGGCAGAGGTCGTGGACGAAGTCCGGGCGGCGATTACACGGTTGACTGCATGTCAGAAGAGCTGAAAAAAGAGATTCTCGGAATAGGCTTGCTCGGGCTCTTTCTTTTCGTCATGGCAAGCCTTGTCTCTTACCATCCTTTTGACCAGTCCATCAACACCATCTCCTCTGCCCCCGTGAAAAATCTGTGCGGCAAAGCAGGATCCTACACGTCGGACGCCCTGATGCAGCTATTCGGCTTTATGAGTTACCTGCTTGCGGCTTGTATCCTTTTCTTTGCGGGTGTCCACGTTAAAAAGAAGAGTCTTCCTCATCCGCTCCTTCTAGCCTCGGGACTTGTTCTTCTTTTTATTTCCTTATCGATGTTGCTGCAGGTACTTTTCGGAAAGTTACAGATCAGAACAGTTTCAATACCTTTTTCCGGCCTGGTCGGGCTTCTTCTCGAGAGGACGCTTCTTAACGTCTTCAGCAGGTTCGGCAGTATCCTTATCTCCGTCATCATTTTCGTCATATCCCTCTTTCTTATCGTACAGGTGCCTATGCTCTCTATCATTGAGGAGAGGATCGCACGAAGAAAGTCTGTCGAACGTGCCAAAGAAATAAAGGTTGTGGAAGAGCCGAAACCACCGCCACCGGCGAAGGAAGAGCGCAAAGTGGTCCAGGAGGCCTTTGAGTTTGTAAAGGATATAGGGCCCTATAAACTGCCCTCCGTCTCACTTATGGATGAGGTTGAGAAACGGGAAGTGAAGGTGGACAAGGAGAGTATCCAGGCCAACGCACGCATCCTTGAAAAGAAACTGAAGGACTACGGGATCGATGGCAAAGTGACGGAAGTAAGGCCCGGTCCTGTGGTCACTATGTATGAATTCGAGCCTGCTCCCGGCATCAAGGTAAGCAGGATAGCGAACCTGTCGGATGACCTCGCCATGGCCTTGAGCGCTGTCTCGATCAGGATCGTGGCACCGATTCCGGGAAAATCGGTAGTAGGTATAGAGATCCCGAACAAGGTCCGCCAGACTGTGTATCTCCGAGAGATCATAGAGTCCGACCTTTTCTCCGCGTCAAAGATGTTTCTTGCCCTGGCCCTGGGCAAGACAATAGCAGGCGAGCCCTTTGTGGCGGAACTGACTAAAATGCCCCATCTGCTTGTTGCCGGCTCCACCGGCTCAGGTAAGAGCGTGTCGCTCAATTCAATGATCTGCAGCGTGCTCTTCAGGGCAACACCCATGGCAGTGCGGTTTCTCATGATAGACCTTAAGATGCTGGAGCTCTCTTTTTACGAAGGTATCCCGCATCTTCTTCTGCCCGTTGTCACTAACGCTAAGAACGCCAAAACCGCACTGCGCTGGCTTATCGATGAGATGGAGAGACGGTATGCGGTCATGGCAGAACAGGGCGTGCGCAACATTGAAAAATATAACCAAAAAGTCGGGCGCCAGGAGACAGGCGGCTTCCCTTACATAGTCGTTGTCATTGACGAGCTCGCTGACCTGATGATGGTCTCGTCGAGGGAAGTCGAAGAGTATATAGCACGCCTGGCACAAATGGCACGGGCCTCGGGCATACATCTGATCCTGGCGACTCAGAGACCGTCGGTTGATGTTCTCACCGGTATCATCAAAGCCAACTTCCCTGCCCGCATCTCTTTTCAAGTTTCGTCTAAGGTCGACTCTCGCACCATCCTCGATTCAAATGGCGCGGAGAGCCTGCTCGGTTACGGGGACATGCTCTTCTTGAGCCCCGGACTCGGCCGGCTGCAGCGCATCCATGCGCCCTATGTGTCAGAAGGGGAGATAAAGAGGATCGTGGAGTTCTTGAAAACGCAAGGAACACCGGCATATCATCACGAGATCCTCGAGGAAAAAGATGAGTCAGGCGGTGAAGATGAGATAGACGATGAAAAATATAGAGAGGCGGTCGACTTTGTCTGCGAGCGGGGCGAAGCTTCGATCAGCATGGTTCAGAGACGATTCCGCATCGGTTATAACAGGGCAGCCCGCATCGTGGAGCGCATGGAGCAGGAGGGCGTGGTTGGCCCTGCCACGGGTGTCAAGCCGAGAGAGGTGCTGAAGAGAAAGTGAGGAAAACAGTGTCGAGTGTCGAGTGTCGAGTGTCGAGGAAGGCAAACACGGCACACAAAGCCGCTACGGTAATCTGCAGTCCGTACTCGCCGGTCACTGGTCACTGGTCACTGGTCACTGCTGGCGCGGTGACAGGTTTACTTATGTGCCTGGCTATCCTTCTTCAGCCAGCGCCCGCCCGTGCTGATGCAATCGACGTGTTGAAAAAAACCTATGCCGGGATACAGACGGTGGAGGCCCGTTTCAACCAGAAGATTCTCATAGCCACCTTAAAACGCGAGAGAGAATCGAAAGGCGATTTCTACTACAAACGGGGCAAAGGGTTTCTATGGAGATATACAGGCCCCAACCGGAAGGTCTTCCTGTACGACGGGAAGGCCCTGTGGCAGGCGGATGAAGAACAGCCTTTTGTCATCAAGGAAAGGGTGGACAAGGGAAAGGTGCAGGGAAGCTTCCTCGACCTTGTCGAAGACGTATCGAAACTGGATGAGTATTTTACCATCCAGGAGGTTGCTCAGGATAAAGAGGGCTTCATGTTTCTCCTCTTGCCGAAGAAAGAGGGGATGCTCAAGCAGGCCCGCATGTGGGTTGACACGAAGTACCTTGTCAGGCAGATCGAGGTAACCGAGATTACGGGAAATATCAATACGCTCTCCTTCTCATCTGTTAAGGTCAATAAAGAGCTTGATGATGCACTCTTTATCTTCAACCCCGGAAAAAAAGAGATCATGGAACGCTGATGGCTCTGGTAAAGGACGAGGCGATCATACTTTCAACAAGGCTTTTCGGAGAATCGGACAAGATCGTCAGGTTTCTCACCCTCTCTTCCGGCAAGCTCTCAGGTATTGCTAAAGGAGCAA
>DATFYE010000172.1:0-24812 GCA_035315185.1 Syntrophorhabdales bacterium
GCTGCGCCCACTTTTACGAGGACCGGCACGAGAATCGTGACCAGGATGAGGTAGACCGCGGTTGCAGGCAACGGCAAACCAAGTATGTTGGCAATGATCATCGACCAGAACGCGGCCCAGAACAGGTTGCCTTGCGCAAAGGCAATCAATGTGTAGGTTAGTTTCGCGCCCAAACCGGTGATGAGGAAAACACCCACAATGAGACCGGCCGCCGCACAGGTCATCACGATCTGGACCGCCTGTTTTGAGCCCGCTTCAAGCGCTCCCAGGATTTTGGCAGGCGTGGGGCGGGTCAGCTTACTGAAACAGCTGACCACCACCATGATCACGATTGACCAGAAGGCCGCGCGCATGGGTGAAAACCCCGAGGCGATTGAAATAACCAGAAAAAGGACAGGGATTCCGAGGTGCCCCCGGTCTTTCATGGCCTTCCAGAAGGAAGGTAATTCTTCCCTGGCCAGTCCGACCAGATTCCCTTTGACTGCTCGTGCGTCCGCAATGAACATCAGGGACAAGTAATATAAGGCAGCTGGAATGATCGCCGCAATGCAGACATTCCAGTAGGGTATGTTGAGGTACTGGGCCATGATGAAAGCGCCGGCGCCCATGACAGGTGGAGTGAACAAGCCTCCAGTCGAAGCCACAGCCTCAATGGCAGCCGCCACCATCGGCGGATATCCAACCTTTTTCATAAGAGGGATGGTGAAGGTGCCGATCGTCGCCACGCTGGCAGGAGGAGAGCCGGTAATTGCGCCCATGCAGGCACTGCCGAAGATAGCAGCCTTGGCCGGACCGCCCCGAAAACGGCCGGCGATTGCATAGGCGACCTCGACAAACCATTGGCCGCCTCCGAGGGCCTCCATAAACGCCCCGAAGACAATGAAAACGATGATGTAGGTGGAGGCCACATCCATGGGGATCCCGTAGATGCCGTCGGTGCTCATCATCAGGAAGTTGACCAGTCTTGGCCAGGATTCTCCGCGATGCGCCATGAAAGATGGGAAAATTGGACCGAAGACGGCATAGAGCACAAACAGCCCCGCCGTGATCGTCAAGGACCAGCCGTTAGTCCGATAGGTTGCGATGAGTATCAGAAGTATAAAAATAGTGCCTATTACCACATCGTCCATGATGATTTCGCCTGACTTGAACACCCGGTCTTCCCATACGACCATGACGTAGATATTAACGGCCATCATCAGGAGGGCCAGTGTGATGTTGAAGAAATTCTTCCATATAGCGTCGTCCGCTTTTTTGAGGTTGAAAAATGCAACCGGACCCAGGAGGGCCATCAACAAGGCCCTCTGCGTCATAGAGGAAAATGTGCCAAAACCAGCCGTGTATAAGAACATGGCGGAAGTGAAGATCAAGAGTGCAGAAATACAGGCTTTCTGAATTTTAGCCAAACTAAGGTTCATTTTATAGTGAGCCCTTTTTCTTTGAAATATTTCACCGCGCCAGGATGGTAGGGAATCGGCAGGCCCTGCACTGCGGAGGCCAGATCCAAATCTTTGCAGGAAGGATGAGAAGCTCTTATTTTATCAATATTTTCGAAGAATGCCTTGGTGATACGATAGACCAGGTCCGTTCCAAGGTCCTTGTTGACTACGACGACGTTTGTCGTGTAGAAGATTTTCACCGGTTCGTCGGTTTTATACATCTCTTTCGATAAGGTGATTGGGATCATGTAGGGATACTTCTTTATCAATTGTTGCATTGTTTGATCGTCAATCGAAAGATAGCGGATCGGTTTCTTGGTGGCGGCCAACTGGATTAATGCCGGGGTGGGGGCCGCCGCATGGACCAGGATGGCATCAAGGTTTCCATCCGCCAAGGCATCGGCGGACTGCTCATACGACGTGTACATCGGCTTGAACTCTTTTTCGGTAAAACCATAAGACTGGATGACCTGCATGAACAAGGTGATCGCCCCACCGCCGGCCGGACCCAGGGACACTTTTTTGCCTTTCAGGTCTTTGATCGATTTGATCGGTGAATTTTTGTCGACGACCACTTGGAACATGCCTTTCGACAATCCGGAGAATAACCCTTCGACCTTCTCTAGCTTTGCTTTATACGGCGGCATTGCATTCCGGGCAAAATACGCCATGAAACCAATGGTAATGGCAATATCATTGCTGCCGTTGTTGATCAAGATGTTGTTTTCAATAGCCCCGCCGGTGATTTGAGCGGTGGTTTGAATGCCCACCTTGTTGGTGATAATGTCGGCCAGGGCAATGCCCATCGGATAGTACGCGCCGCCGGAACCGGCTGTTCCAATGGCCAGGAACTTTGGATCTGAAGCCGCAAAAACCAAAGAACTACTAAATAATACCAGTAAGGCAAGCACCCACCCACACTTTGTTCTCATGCTTTCTCCTTCGTCATTTCATTCTACTGCGAGGAATTATGCTTACCCGATGCATCTATCTTTATACCTTGTCTCTGTGCATCATCAAAGAAAAAAGAAGACCCTCGTCCCTCCGCCCTATTCTCCAGCTTCTTCCAGGTACGTCTTTCTCGCTGCTTTGATGATGCGAACAGTGGCAAGCTTCGAGAGGACCGTGATGTCCTCGAGCGGAAGGTACTTGTCGATTGTGGGATCAAAGAGTACCTTGACCGATGGAGGGAATTCTTGATCCCCTTCCCAGAGAATGAACGTCAGGGGAACCATCGGCAAAGCATAGAGGGTAAACGACACATCGCCATAAGGTTCCGGAGTGCCTCTGAGACTCTCCCCGGCGGACCGGAACAGATCTCTATCAAAGCCGAAAGCAGAGAGCAGAGGCCGCACGACTCTGCGTTCAAACACGGGTGAATAGGGCCTGCAGCCGGGAACATCTTCGTAAGGTATCTTATCCTGGCCGAGAGGTTCACCGGACGCCTCGAGGAAATAGTGGAGAATAAGAATTCTCGTAGCAAGCGTCACGTTGCTTCCCTGCATGCTTCGGAATGCGAACCGGGGAATCTCCGTGATAATGGTTTCTTCGAAGAAAGGAGACTCGACCACATACTGGCCGTTTTCCACTCTGTACGCAACAGAGGCCTTACGGAGCCGTTCGGCAAGATCTGAATTACGCAACTCTTCGCACGCCAGGTCGAACACTTTTTTGTAGGTCTTCTGTTTTTCCAGCGCCACGTTGAATCCCCAAAACAGGTTACGAGTTACGAGTTCCGGGTTACGCGTTAGTTGCAGGTTAAGAACAAGAACTGTTACAAGTTAAGAACAAAAACTGTTGCAAGTTACAAACAACGTCCTTGCGTGTAGCAAGCCTCTGCCTGTAACCAGTAACTGCCTTATATGGCGTGTAACGATCCCCTGCTCGTAACAGTTCTTTCTCGTAACTTGTAACAGGCTCTTTCCGGTAACCTTTAACTCGGAACTTGCAACTCGGAACTCAGAACGGGCGGTCACCCCACGCCCTTCAGCTGCTCTCGAACCTCTCTCATCTTCTCCTGATAATTCCCGCTGTGGAATATTTCCGTTCCCATCACGAGCATGTTGGCCCCGAGCTCAGCTACCAGCCGTGCGTTACGCGCCTTGATACCTCCGTCCACCGCGAGAAGGATCGATCTTCCCGATGCTGCAATTATGTTAGCCGCTGCCTTGATCTTGTCATTCATCGCGGTTATGTAGCTCTGGCCTCCGAAGCCCGGATTGACCGTCATAATGAGCAGGAGGTCGATTTCGCCGATCAAATACTCCACGGATGAGAGCGATGTCGACGGATTGAGAGCGATGCCGGCCTTTTTGCCGAGCGATTTTATAGCATCAACCGTTCTGAAGAGATGATTATCCGTTTCCGCATGGATCGTAATGATATCTGCGCCTGCATGAGCAAAGCTCTCCACGAACGCAGCCGGGTTATCGATCATAAGGTGCGCATCCAGTTCACGCGTGGCTGCTTTGCGCACTGCCTCCACAATCATTGGGCCGATCGTGATGTTGGGGACGAAATGACCATCCATCACGTCAACGTGCAAGAGGTCGGCACCTGCCTCCTCTACGGCTGTTATCTCGCTTTCCAGCTTCCGAAAGTCAGCAGACAGAATCGAGGGCGCTATCAATACCGTCATGCTATCCTCCCACTGCTTTTATTTCCAGAATTTCATCCTCTCCAAACAAGGTTCTCGAGGGGATCGATGTCTCCAGAATAGTTTTCAACGGCCTGCCGGGTTTGTCCACGTATGTCACGTTATATTTTATCTGTTTCGTCTCCAACTCACTCACGACCTCTACAACAGATTTTCCGATCAGATCAGGCATCAGAAAAAATCTCCTCTGCTTACTGCCCAAGAAGAGGGTTACGCCCTCCTCGTCGACTATATTTTGACCGCTCTTCGGCGCCTGCGCCACAACCGTTCCGACACTACCATCGGGCACATTGATTACCTGCTTCACCGGAATGAATCGTTCCTTCAGCGTTTCTTCTGCGTACGTCAGGGTGTGATCGGTCACAAGGGGGATGTCGATAAGAAGCGGCCCTTCAGAGACGATGACCGACAGAGTCCGCCCTTTCCTCACCGGCATATTAGGTTCCGGTCTTTGAGAGATGATGTAGTTGTACGGGACATCCTTTCGCTTCTCATACTTCGAGATAACGACGAAAAGATCCTTTCCATGTGCAAGTCTCTTCGCATCCGATAGTTCCTTTCCCACGATGTCAGGACAGGTGATCGTACCCTGTTCTCTGAGGAGGATACTCATGGCGAAGTAACTCGAGACCGCGAAGACTACGACAGATATGCAGCAATAAAAGAGGATCTTGAGCCAGCTCATGCCTTCCTCAATTTCGCAATAAAGAAACCATCAACACCCGTCTTGTGGGGCAAAGAAAGAAAATACTCCTTATTAAACAGGAAGGGCAGGGGATTATCAAGCACAAACTGTTCGTCTCCTGCAAAAGCGCTGATAACGTCAACGGTCTCTTCCGGTTCAAATGAACAGACGCTGTAGACACAGTATCCCCCTGGTTTCAGGCTGTGCCAGACCGCGCTGAGCAGCGCACGCTGGTAAGTACCGAAGCGCGGTATCTCATCTTCCTTTCTTCGCCATTTTATTTCCGGGTGCTTACGGATAATGCCGAGAGAAGAGCAGGGTGCATCCAGGAGAATGGCGTCAAAGACGTTCTTCTTGAAAGGCAGGTGCAGGATATCCCCTCTGACAGAGCTCAATCTTTCTGCATGCGATGACAACTGCGCCTGGTGGAGATCAATGGCTACGAAACGGGTCTCGGGATAGAGTTCGATCATCTGCTCAGTTTTCGTGCCGAGGCCTGCGCAGGCGTCCAGCACGAGTTGACCGGGTTCAGGTGCCATGGCTTGACCCACCAGTTGCGAAGCCTCATCCTGAACATGAATGGCATGTGACGTAAAAAGCTCGTCTTTCAGCAGAGGTCCCAGCCTGTCAACTGTGATGGCAGACTCCAGGAGCTTGCCCTTGTACGCCGTCACTCCTTTCCGACGAATCTTTTCTATTGCCAGGTCGCGTCCAATTTTGTTCTCATCGACGCGAAGGCTGAACTCGGGGATGGTGTTCATCAGGGTAAGTAGAGCTTCGGTCTCCTGTTCGCCAAGCCGATTCACCCAACGGCGTACCAGCCACTCCGGAAACGAGTAGCTAATAGATAAACGCTGATCGGGAATTCCGGGCAGGGGAAGGCTCCTGCCTTCCGCGAGAGCTTTCCTCAGGACAGCGTTGACGAATTTGGCAACAGCAACGCCTTTTTCTTTCTTGATGTATTCGACTGTTTCATTGACCACATGGTGGATACCCTTTTTCATGAAGAAGGACTGGTAGAGCGCTATCCACAGGGAATACCGCACATCCTTCTTAAGAGGCCTTTGCATGTAATGGGACAGGACCCAGTCCAGGTAACCCTTCCAGCGGACGACGCCGGCGGTTATCTCATAGAGCAGCGGCTTCAGGGCTTCGGGGATGGTGGGCCGCGTGAAGGCCCGATCGATGGTCTCATCCAGCGGTCGGCCTTGCTCCACCTGGCGTATGATGTTGGCGGATGATGACCGGAGGAGGTATCCCTTATACCAGTTTGTCTTCATTCATATAGCTTCATTGCCTGCGTCGGCACGACTCCGACGTACTATCAGTACGCCTCCGTCGCTCTCCTCCTGGTCGCCTTGCTCTATTTTTGAATACAAACTGGTACGTTAGGCTCTATGTGCCATACCCTCCAATCTCGCTATGCGTTCTTCAATCGGAGGGTGCGTACTGAAAAGGGCCATCACGCCCTTGGCGCTAAAGGGATTGAGTATAAACATGTGGGCTGTTGAAGGGTTTGCGTCTTGCATAGGCACGCGAGCGATACCCGTCTGGAGTTTGCGAAGTGCATTCGCAAGGTATAGAGGATTTCCCGAAAGTTGTGCCCCGCCCTCGTCCGCGTAATACTCGCGGGATCGGGAGATCGCCAACTGGATAAGCATGGCTGCAAAGGCTGCTATCATCGAGAAGATGATCACACTGAAAATGTTGCCGCCGCCCTCCTCGTCACTGTCCCTGCCTCCACCAAAAAGGGCTGCGAACCTCGCCCAATTGGCCAGCATGGTGATGGCGCCTGCCATGGCGGCTGCAACGGTCTGCACCAGGATGTCGCGGTGCTTTACATGAGATAACTCATGCCCCAAAACGCCTTCGAGTTCGTGTCGGTTGAGCAGCCTGAGAATGCCGGTTGTCACCGCAACAACAGCGTGCGAGGGGTCCCTGCCTGTTGCAAAAGCGTTGGGGCTGTCCTCTTCGACGATGTACACTCTGGGCATGGGAATGGATGCTTTCTGCGCCAATGAAGCCACCACAGCGTAAAGCTCCGGGGCTTCACTTTCACTTACCTCCCGGGCACTGTACATGGCAAGCACTATGCGATCACTGAACCAGTAGCTCACCATATTCATCACGAGGGCGATGACGAATGCTACCATCGCACCATTCTTTCCGCCGATCATGCTCCCCAGCGCGACGAATATGATCGTAAGAAGGACCATCAAGAAAAACGTCTTGGCCTGGTTCATATATGCTCTCCCCTTGATTTTCTTGTTTAAGAAGCTGTTCTTAACCGCTCAATATTATTAATATATCGCTCCACACGGGCATTTGTCAAGGCGTACTTGGCGAGAGTCTGTTCCGAGTTGCGAGTTGCGAGTTCCGTGTTGCGCGTTCGGAGTTCCAGGTTACCGGAAAGGGCCTGTTACAAGTTACAAGAAAGATCTGTTACGAGCAGGGGATCGTTACATGCCACATAACGCAGTTACTAGTTACAGGCAGAGGCTTGCTACACGCACGGGCGTTGTTTGTAACTTGTAGCAGGCTTTTGTTTGTAACCTGCAACAGTTTTTGTACTTAACTTGTAACAGTTCTTGTTCTCAACCTGTAACTAATACGTAACCCGAAACGCGTAACCCGCAACAGGGGTCTTTCGAGACCCCGTGCCCTGTCTTAATGGTGGTGATGCTCCGGTTCTTCTGTTGCTGCGATCTGACAGTAAAGAGCGTCAGTCTCACACTCCGCACATTCCATCTGCAGAACCGTATGCTTGATGCCAAGGTCGGAAAGCTTTTCTTCTATAATTTTTCTGATCGCGTCGGTTTCACTGATCTTCCGGTCACTGATGAGCACGTGGGCGGAGAAGGCGGGAATGCCATGGCCGATAGACCAGACATGCACATCGTGGACGCCCACCACGTCAGCCATTCCACAGAGGATCGTCGAGATCTCACCGGCGTGCAAGCCGAGGGGACTCAGTTCAAGAAAAACCCAGAGAGCCTCTTTGATGACGCGCCCGCCCCCGAAGATAATGATCACGCCCACAATACCGGAGGTTACAGGATCGGCAAGCTGCCAACCCGTGAACATTATGATGAGGGAAGCTATGATAACACCGCCAGAGGCTAACGTATCTCCAACAACGTGGAGAAAGGCACTCTTGACGTTGAGGTCAGTATGCTTGTGGCCCAGGATCCATGCCATGACCAGGTTACCCAGAAGGCCTGCCACGGCAACAATGAGCATCAAACCGGAGTTAACCTCTGGAGGCGTGAGCAGCCTGTGGTACGTCTCGAAGAATATAAAGATTGAAATAACGACAAGACTGCAGCCATTCAGCAGCGCCGCAAGGATGCCTATTCGTTGATATCCGTAAGTAGCGCGGTAATCAGACGGACGACGCGAAATGTTTAGCGCAATAAGGCTGAGAGCCAGTGCGAAAACATCTGTGACAACGTGACCAGCGTCGCTCAGAAGAGCGAGGCTATTGCTGAGGAGACCTCCGACTATCTCCCCCGCCAGGATAACAAGCGTAACGACGATGGACCATACGAGTCGCTTTTCATAGGTTGCCTTCACGACGGCTCCTTTGGGAATGCGCTACCTGCCACGCTCATTGTAAATATTAAATCTTAAATCTTCCGTTTGCACAAGGGCTCTTTTTGGGGTATTGACAAGTGGTGACATGAAGCCTACGCTATAAGCGTAGATTGGGTACAGTCCGTGGTACAATGATGTGCATGGGCCGACAACGCCCATTGAGGCGTTAAATAAGGGGGTATCAGATGGCTGAGAAAAGTAACAAAGCTAAGACGTCGGCGAAGACTGCCGGTACCAAGGCAGCGGCCAAGAGCGCCAAGGCAAAGGCGGAGAGCAAACCAACGAAGGCAAAGACAGCTGCAAAGCCGGCGAAAAAGAAAACTGCGTTCAAGCTTCACGCACCCGAAGCGACTCAGGTGTTCGTTGCAGGTTGCTTCAACGACTGGGATCCCACCGCAGACCCCTTGACACAGATTGAGGGCGGCACATGGATGTGCACGCTCATGCTCGAGCCTGGTGAGCATGAGTACCGCTTCGTTGTCGACGGGGAATGGTGGGATGATCCGAGGGCACTGGATCGCCGCGCTAACGACTTCGGCTGCGAGAACTGCGTCATAATTGTGTAGATTTCCACGGTCCTTCCGCCCGCGGAAATCTATCAGTTCTCCGATTTCTCGGACTTGGGGGTGAGCTGTGCGCCCCCGTTCTCTTCCTTTTTCTTTTCAAGTGCCTCGGCGATCTCGGTCAGCCTGTTCATGACAAGGTAATTCACGCTGTTCTCCGGATAGACCCCATCGTCGCCCGGCGTGCCTGACGGCATGCCGGTGAGGATCTCGAGGCCATCTTCCATTTTTTCGATGGCATAGATAGTGAACTTGCCGTCCCTGGCCGCATCCGTGATTTCCTGCTTGAGCATCAGGTTCTTCACGTTCCTGCTCGGTACGATGACCCCGTGGCTTCCATCGAGGCCCCTTGCCTTGCACAGGTCAAAGAAGCCTTCAACCTTCTGGTTGACCCCTCCTATGGGCTGCACATCGCCATTCTGGTCCATGGATCCGGTCACAGCATACTGCTGCTTGAGGGGTACTCCAGCGATGCTTGAAAGAAGCGCATACATCTCCGCGCAGGTTGCGCTGTCACCTTCGACCATGTCGTAAAGCTGCTCAAAGGTGATCGATGCTGACAGACTGATCGGTTTCCGCGAAGCATACTTGGCTCCCAGATAGCTCGCAATGATGAATATGGCCTTCTCATGTATCTTGCCGCTCATCTTTGTTTCGCGCTCTATGTTGACGATACCTGCCTTACCCACATACGTGCGGGCCGATATGCGCGAAGGCCTGCCGAAACTGTAGTCTCCCTGGTCGAGTACGGCGAGACCGTTTACCTGCCCGATTTTTCCCCCTTCCGTGTTGACGATGAGCACGTCCTCCAGGGTCGCTTCACGAAGACGTTCCTCGATCCTGTTGACCCTGTAAATTTTTTCGGTTATCGCCTGATCCACGTGAGTCGAGCTGACAAAACTGACTCCATCTTTTTTTGCCCAGTAGTGGGCTTCGCGCATAAGATCGGCAATGGTGCTGAAGCGCACCGACAGCCTCTCCTGGTGGTCAGCAAGGCGCGAGCCGTGTTCGACAATCCTGGCAACGCCGCTTCGGTCGAAGGGTAAAAGCTTTTCCGCCTTTTGACAGCTCGCGATAAAGGCTGCATATTTCTCAATGTTTTCCGGCGTACGCTCCATCCGGTTGTCAAAATCGGCTTTAACCTTGAAAAGTTCGTTGTAATCAGGGTCCATACTGGAAAGCAGATAGTAGAGATAGGGATTACCAACGAGAACCACTTTGATGTCGAGTGGGATGGCTTCAGGCTTCAGGGTGGCCGTGCTCATCAACCGGTACTGCTCAAGAATATCTTCCACCTTGATTTCTTCATGTTTTATGGCTCTTTTCAGGGCATCGTACGAGAAAGGGTTCCTGAGTACGTCGAGTGCGTCAAGGACAAGGTATCCGCCGTTTGCCTTGTGGACCGATCCGCCTCTAATCATGGTGAAGTCGGTCAATGCCATGCCGTAGAGTATTTTGTACTCGATCCTTCCAAACAGATTCAGGTAAGTCGGGTTGCTGTCAAATACCACGGGGGCCCCTTTCGTCTCCGAATTGTCCACGATCACGTTCACCGTGAACCTGGCAAAAGAAACCTCCTGCTTCGGCATTTTGAGGAAGGGCACAGGAGACGGCTGCTCTTCCGTGGGGCGGAAGTCCTCCAGATGCGTCAGTATGTCCTCCCTGGCATCGTCCAGATAACTGCCTATCTTTTCATGCCCTTTGTAGCGTGCCTTCAGCCTCTCTATCAACGGGTTCACAGCGTCGAATGCGATGGCGCGCTCCAGCTTTGCCAGCATATCCTGGACGAACTTCTCCGTCTCCCTCATGGCTCTGAAGACCTCATTCAAGCGCTCCTGGAACATCCTGCCGGTCTTTTCCAAGTCTTTTTTCTTCTGCTCGTCCAGCTTGCCGAACTCTTCAGGCGTGAGCGGTTCGCCATCTTCCTTGAGAGGAAGTAACATGACGCCCGCCATGCCTCTCCGCACGGTAAACCCTTTCTGGTGCGCCTCATCGTCCAGCTTTGAAAAGAGTTCATTCTGCTTCTGCTGAAACTCCTCAACGATACGGCTCCTTTGCTTCTCATACTCTTTTGATTCGAAAGCCTTGGGAATATCAACCTTGAGGGCCTTGAGAAAGTCTTCCATGTCCTTCTGGAAGATCCTGCCCTGTCCGGGCTCCATGGAAATCGCCACGGCGGCGTCAGGATTTTTGAAGTTGTAAACGTAGCACCAATCAGGAGGCACCTTTTCCTTGGCTGCCTTATCCGAGAGTAAAGTCTTGACCGTCACCGTCCTGCCGGTGCCCGATTCGCCGAGGGCAAAGATGTTAAACCCCTTACTAGCTACCCCGAGACCAAAGTCCAGGGACCTCAAGGCCTTTTCCTGTCCGATGGTTCCCTCCAGACCCGCTATATCTTCTGTGGTAGCAAAGGTGAACTGGTCGGTGTCGCAGCGGCGAAAGAGTTCGTCGGGTCCTAATTTCCTCATCATAGCTGCCTCCTGGGTTTGTTCATGGTGGCGTTTCCTGTAGAATTATTTCTAAAAGTAGCACAGGATTCCCGGTCTGTAAAGGGTACTGTACAGAATGAGCCGGGATAGGGTAGTGAGCGGCGCCCAGGACCTGGTGGCTTAAGGTTTACTCAAAAATGGCCGATAGTTTATCAGGGAAGGCGGCGTCTATGCAGTGAAATACTGACCGTGGAAAAACACCACGGCAACCCGGCTTACCCGACCAAATCTGTAAGGTCAGGAACGTATAGTGGCGCTCTCAGGTCCACTTCTTGGAGAACTGCTCGTTCGCATGTCGTTGATCACCCAGCGCCAACTGGATGAAGCGCTGAAGGTGCAAAGACAGCTCGGCGGAAAACTGGGAGAAGTACTGGTCACAATGGGCATCCTTGCCGAAGATGACATCCTGGAGGCCCTGTCAAAGAAGTTCAACATTCCGCTTATCGACCTGGAATCAACTGAGATAGAAGAAAGCGTCGTCAAAATCATCCCTTCCCACTATGCGCGCAGGTATCACATCATGCCTGTGATGAAAAAGCGCACAACGCTGACGATCGCTATGGCAGATCCCACCAGTATCAACACGATAAGTGACATAAAGTTTTTTACCGGCTATCACGTCGAGCCGGTGATTGCCAGGGAGTCGGCCATCACCAGCGCGATCGAAAGATACTACGGAGGTGCGCAAACAGGGCTCAGGAAAGTAATAGAAGACATGGGAGTCATCCAGGAAGCTTCGTCACTCCAGGTACTCGAAGACGAAGACAAGATGGATGTGGCGACCCTGGAAGCGGACGCCAAACAACCACCCGTTGTCAACATTGTCAACCTCATGATCGCAGAGGCTGCGCGAAAGAACGCGAGTGACATCCACATCGAGCCGTACGAGACCGAGTTCAGGGTGCGCATGCGCGTGGACGGTGTTCTGTACGACATCATCAAGTTACCCATGAAATACAAGGAGGCCGTGGTATCCAGAATCAAGGTGCTCTCGAGGCTCGATATTGCTGAAAAGCGTCTGCCCCAGGACGGACGGATAAAGATACAGATGAAACTGGATAACATATCCAAGACCATCGATTTGCGGGTATCCATCCTGCCCACGCTTTTTGGAGAAAAAGTGGTAATGCGACTCCTCGACAAAGATAACCTCATGCTCGACATGCATCGGCTTGGATTCGAGCCGGAGGGTTTAGTGCGTTTTGAGGAGGCTATCTTTAAGCCATGGGGCATGGTACTCGTGACCGGTCCCACAGGATCAGGAAAGACGAGCACCTTGTACAGCGCCATAAATAGAATTAATACTCCTGAGGTCAACATAATAACTGCAGAGGACCCTATAGAATTTAACCTTCAGGGTATCAACCAGGTCCAGATGCACGACACGATAGGCCTTACCTTCGCATCGGCTCTGCGCTCTTTTTTGAGACAGGACCCGAATATTATCCTGGTGGGAGAGATCCGGGATATGGAGACTGCGGAAATCGCGGTCAAAGCTTCTCTGACAGGGCACCTGGTTCTCTCGACACTCCATACCAACGACGCACCGTCTGCAGTCACCCGCCTGGTCAACATGGGTATAGAGCCTCTTCTGGTCACGAGTTCCGTGATTCTCATTGCAGGGCAGCGTCTCGTCCGCCGTATATGTCAGGAGTGCAAGGAAGAGGTTGAAATTCCGCGTAAGGCGCTGCTTAACATCGGCTTTGTGCCCGAAGAAGCTGAATGCGTAAAAGCTTACACAGGCAGAGGGTGTGAGAAGTGCGGCCACACGGGGTACAAAGGGAGGATAGGGCTCTATGAGGTCATGCCGCTGACCGACAGCCTACGTCAGATTATCCTGGAAGGTTGCACGCTTGCCGATCTCAAGAAGGCGGCTATCGAAGAGGGCATGATCACACTGCGGCAGAGCGGACTGATTAAGATCAAAGCGGGTATTACTACGATGGAGGAAGTCATCCGCGAAACCGTTCTCTGACGATGCCGATTTGTCTTCAAATGTATACTTTCGTTGCCTGCGCCCTGTCTCACTCCGACGTACTTTAGTACGCCTCCGTTCGCCACGGCTTGAGCGCCTCGGTCTCCACTTTGAATACAAGTCGGCATTAGGTCAGCATCGTTCCGGGTTCCGGGTTGCGAGTTTGCGTGTTTCGAGTTAAGACGAACTCCTTCTTGACCTCTGAAGCGAAGCCCCAGTCCATCTGACACACATTTTGTTGACAGCGATGGCGGAGAAGGCTATTATGTATGGTAAACGTTTACCATCCATTGAGCGTCTTCATGTCAAATATAGTAGATGTAGCACAGAAAGCGAACGTCTCCATCGCCACGGTTTCCAGGGTCGTCAACAACAGTACCCACAAGGTTAACGCAGTCACGCGGAAAAAGGTCTTGGACGCTGTCGAGGAATTGGACTATCGCCCCAATGCCCTGGCAAAAGGTCTTCTCACCAAAAAGACGATGACCGTAGGGATTATAATCCCCGATATTTCCAATCCCTACTATGCCGAGATCGTGAGGGGCGTTCAGGATATGGCGGACCAGTGCGGGTACGCGGTTATTCTCCTCAATACAGACAGGACCCAGGAGCGGATAACCAAGCATATCAATTTCCTCAGAGAAAAATCGGCAGACGGAATCATATTCAGCGGTGGTGCAATCCACGGCGAGAAGGTACTCTCCTCTTTAGAGGGGTTTCGAGAACGGACCGTGGTTATCGGACGCCACAAGCTGGAATCTTCCGCTGTTATGATCGATAATGTCGGCGGCGCGACAAAGGCTGTCCAGCATCTGATCGATCTCGGACACAAGCGGATTGGTTTCATAGGCGGTCCTGATAAATCGGCCTCAGCCAGGGACCGCTACGCAGGGTATAGAAGCAGGCTGATGCACTATGGGTATCCTGTCGACAAGAATCTCATAGGAAAGGGGGATTTTACCCCGATGAGTGGTTATATTTCGGCAAAAGATCTGATCGGGAAGGCTCGGCCGACCGCGATCTTTGCTGCCAACGATCAGATGGCGTTCGGCGTAATCCATGCGAGCAACGAATTGGGTCTGCGCGTGCCTGATGACCTCAGCGTCGTGGGATTTGATAATATTCCCTTCGGCTCGTTCTTCGATCCTCCATTGACCACAGTGGAGATCCCCATGTATCAAATCGGCGCGGCGGCTATGGAAATGCTGGTTAACGTGATATCAGGAAAAAACGGGGAGAAGTTGCGTTCCTTCGGTACTAATCTCCTGGTGAGGGCGTCAACCGCGAGAAGGACATCACAAAAAAGAAATGAAAGAATTGCAGAGAATTGTCGGCTTGAAACCAGAGTAGGGAAAACGTTTACCATAAAATAAGAACAGAAGAAAGGAGAATCAGCATGGCAACACTTAAAAAGTACGATCTGTTGGAATTGCCCTGGACCGATATCGCCGAGTATATCAAGGCGGGCAACGACGTAGTTATGGTCCCCGTCGGCAGCTGCGAGAAACATGGCAGTCATGTGCCTTTGGGTGTTGATACGTACACCACCATGGGAAGCGTGGAACGAGCGGCAGTAAAAGCCAAGGTGCTCTATACACCTTCGCTCCCCTTCGGACTCTCTCCTCACCATATGGGCGAGCCCGGTTGGGGAACAGGCACAATCTCCTTCCCCGCCGAGGTCTATCGGCAGGTGCTCTATGCGATCGGCCGGAGCCTCATCTATTCGGGCTTCAACAAGCTGGTCTACGTGTCCCATCACGGCACCAACATGGGTGCCCAGGGAGAGGTGCTGCGCACCTTACGAGCGGAGACGGGTTGCTTCTGCGCTTACTATAAGACGCCGACGGAGAGGGACTGCGCGGTCGTAGCAGACCTCATGACAGGGCCTCCGGAGGAGACGCCGGGCTGGCACGCCGGAGAATTGGAAACTTCAACCTGCATGGCGTATATGAAGGAGAAAGGCATCTACGAAGGATCTATCTTCATGGAACGCGGAAAGGCGGACCGCGCGCACGCCCCCAAATGGATGGGTCCGGCTTTCTCCAAGAAGGACGGCACCAATACCGTCATCTTTCAGAATTCTGAAAACATATTTGTGCCGATGCTGCACCACGAATATTCTGACACGGCCACCATCGGCAACCCGCGCCGGTCCAGCGTGGAGCAAGGTGTGGCGGTCTTCGAGCGCATAAGTGACCACTTGGCTGCGTTCCTCGAAGAGGTAAAAAAGTTTGATTTCAAGGTCGCACCTGAGAAGAGGGATTGGCCCGGTCGTTTCTGGAAAGGCTAGAAAGAAAGGACGAAATCTTTATCACAGATGTACGCAGATAGAAGCAATGAAAGATGTTCACAGATGAGTATGTCCGTGTCCAGCATCATGATACGACGGCAATGCTGTCCACACATCATCGCTCCGCGAATGGGCTTACTGCAGCGTAGCTGCTGCAGGTTGACCGGCTGTGGCGGTTTATCACACAGGCGGGCAAGAAATGAATTATCCGCCTTTATCACAAGCATTTATCCGCGTTTATCTGCGATAAAGAAGTGGTCTCTGGAATGAAAAGGGCGACTATTGCCATACTCGCAACTCTGGACACGAAAGGCGAAGAAGTCGCCTACATGAAAGGCATGTTGGAGGCACGAGGGTACGACGCGATGATTATCGACGTCGGACCCCTCGGCCCTCCGGGTGTGGCTCCGGATGTCTCGAGTGAAGACGTTGCCCGATGGGGCGGGTGTGAGCTAGCGGCTCTGGTCAAGATGCAGGAGCGGGAACGGGTGATGGAAGCGATGGGCACGGGGGCCGCGAAGCTTGTCACCAGGCTGTATCATGATAATAAGATTCAGGGGATCATTGGTATAGGCGGGAACCAGGGAACTGCAATTGCGTCGATGGCGATGAGGGCTTTGCCCTTCGGGTTCCCCAAATACCTTGTCTCCACCGTAGCCTCCGGAAATATCCGTCCCTACGTGGGGTGTAAGGACATCGGCATGGTTTTCTCCGTTGGTGATCTGCTGGGCGGACCCAACGCAGTGACCCGGTCTGTCCTGGCAAATGGCGTTGCAGCAGTCATTGGAATGGTGGAGCATGGTGCAAGGATAGCGGTCACACCCGAAGAGAGGACTGTCGCAGTCACAGCTCTGGGAAACACCGAACCCGCAGTGAGGGAGGCTGTAAGACTCCTCCATGGTAAGGGCTTTCAGGTGATCCCGTTTCACGCCTCGGGTGCGGGCGGGTCCGCAATGGAAGAGCTTATCGCGGACGGCATCATCCACGCGGTGCTTGATCTCACGCCTCATGAGCTCACGGAAGAGGTGCTTGGCGTAGGCGCGTACGTCCCGGTGAATGCGGGGAGATTGAAAGCGGCAGGGGAAAAGGGTATCCCGCAGGTCGTATCAACAGGGGGCATGGAATACCTCGCTTTCGGACCGAGAGCGTCGATCCCCGAGCGTCTGCGAAGAAGAAAAATCTATATGCACAATCCGTATAACGCAAATGTAAAGATTTCCAGGACCGAATTGGTGCGGGTGGCTGCGACCATGGCTGAGCGCTTGAACGCGGCTAGAGGACCTGCAGCAGTAATGATCCCGCTGCAGGGATGGTCTATTTACGGAGCAAAGGGCGGTCCTCTGCACGACCAAAAAGGCTACGATCTTTTCCTTAATCGCCTCAAGCGCGATCTGAAGAGCCATGTGAAGCTGGAGGAGGTTAACGCTCACATTAATGACGCCGTTTTTGTGAAGCGATGCGTCGAACAGTTGATCGACTTTATGAATAAAGAGAAACAAGGGAGAAGCAATGGGTAATGAAAAAGACGCAGTAACCCGTTTGAGAAAAGAACTGGCCGAGTTTTCGAGGCGCTCCTATAACCGGGGGCTGGTCAGCGGGGCCGGAGGAAACATCAGTGTCAGAATACCTGATACGGACCAGGTGCTGATTACTCCCACGAATGTCTCTCTGGGTGACGTCGACCCTGAGGTTAATCTCCTTGTGCGACTGGATGGAACGATGCTCGAAAACCCTTTTGGGCTCAAACCCTCAAAAGAAACGGGTTTCCATCTTGTGGTCTATCAGCTTCGTCCTGATGTCGGAGCTGTCTCTCATGTCCACCCTCCATACGCAACCGCCTATTCCAACAAAGAGAAGCCCCTCCCTTTGGTGACAGTGAATAGCCGGATCATCCTCCAGGAGGTTCCTTGTATCGATTGCGCAGCCCCGGGCTCGCAGGATCTCTGCGACTTCGTGCATGGGGGCGTTAAGCAGTATCCCTTTGCCAAGGCGTTGCTGATGAAGGAGCACGGGATACTGGCACTCGGGCCGGACCTCAAAACGGCCTACTATATTGCTGATCTCGTCGAGGACACTGCGAAGATCGCATTTTTAACTGAGAATATTAGAAGCAAGTAAAAGAGGGTCGAGGGTCGAGTGCCGAGTGAAAAACGTTAAGAGAGTGTCGAGGGAAGGGTGAGACACGGAGACACGGGGAAGGGGAGAAAGAAGTGGCGAGTGTCGAGTGAAAAATCGTAAGAGGTGAGGTCAAAATATGGAGGCATCGGATAAAAAGAAAAAGGGCTTGTCGATTCCAAGAGTGATGAAGGCATGGGTCCTGGATGGCCCGGAGCAGATGCGATTGGTGGAGAAGCGCGTGCCGGAGCCGGGGCCTGCCGAGGTACTGGTGCGCATCGATGCGGTTGCCATTTGCGGCACGGACGTGGAGATCATCACCAAGGGACTGCCCGCGTGGATCGAAGGCGGGCTCCCGTTCAACAAGAATTTCACGCCCGGCCATGAATACATGGGGACCGTGGTTAAACTGGGGACGGGTGTGGATGAATACGCGGTAGGCGATCGTGTTGCTGTGGAGATACACGCGGGCTGCGGACGCTGTGAACGATGCCGTATGGGCATGTACACGGCGTGCCTCAATTATGGTCTCAATTACGGCGAGCATAAGAAGGGTCACCGCGCGAATGGCTTCACGACTGACGGCGGATTCGCAGAGTATGCTGTCAATCACATCAATACGCTCGTGCACGTACCCGATGAGATGAGTGACGCAGAGGCGACGCTCATCGTGACAGCCGGTACTGCCATGTACGGCCTTGATGTGCTGGGCGGTCTCATCGCAGGTGAGCGTCTTGTGGTCACCGGTCCGGGGCCGATTGGTCTCATGAGCGTGGCGGTGGGGAAAGCTCTGGGGGCGGAGCCCGTGATCCTGACAGGAACCCGTGATGCCAGGCTGAACCTGGGAAAGAAGCTTGGTGCGGATCACGTGGTAAACGTCCGGAAGGAAAATGCGGTCGAGGCCGTAAGACGCATTACCGGGGGCAGAGGCGTCCATTACGTGATGGAATGCTCCGGTGCCCCCAATGCGCTCAACGAAGCCATGGACATGGTAAATCGAGGCGGCCGGATCTGTCTCGCAGCGTTTCCCGGAGAGCCGGTACCTGTTGATCTGGCTAAACTGGTGCGCAACAATATTTACGTCTTCGGTATCAGGGGCGAAGGCAAGAGCGCGACCCACCGCGCAGCCGCATTGATGGCGCAAAAACGCTTCGACGCAAAGCTGATACATACGCACACATTCACGCTGGACGAAGTTCCGACTGCCTTCCGCTATTTTCGCGAAAGGATCGAGGATGCTATTAAGGTAGTGGTGCAGGTAAACTGATAGACACCCGGCCCACGGGACCGGTGCGTGAAAAGAAAGGAGACACATACGATGGAGAACTTCTCGATTTATCGCTACATGAAACTGGGAATTGTGCATTTCAAGGCCTATCCGGAGGCAACGACGGGAGAAGGACCGATTGTGGAAACATTGCGCAAAATCGTGGAAGATGATTTCTGGACCGCTGTCGAGGTTGGGTGGATGAAGGACCCGAAGGTCAGGCACGAGGCGCGTAAGCTCCTTGAGACCTCGCATATGGAAGTCTGTTATGCGAACCAGCCGAGGATATTTACCAACAAGCTCGACCTCAACTCGTTTGATCCGAAAGAAAGAAAGAAAGCGATCAATGCGATGAAGAACGGGGTTGACGAGGCGTTCCAGCTCGGGGCAACGTGCATGAGGGTCTTCTCAGGGAAGCATCCCGGTGAGGATAAGAAGGAAGAAGCGAAGAAGATCCTGATCGATTCGTTGCGGGAGGTGTGCCAGTACACGAATGAACAGGGGCCGATGGAAATCTACATGAAGATTTTTGACTATGACATTGACAAGTGCTATCTCATCGGCCATTTCCAGGATGCGGCAGATGTGGCTGCAGTTCTCCACAAAGAATTCAGTAATTTCGGGGTGCTTTCAGATCTCTCACATTTCCCGCTGCTGAGGGAAAGCCCTGAGAAGGTGATGCCACTCGTAGCGAAGTATCCCATGCATTTCCACATCGGGAATTGCGCTTTCCGGGACAAGAGACACCCGGGCTACGGAGACCTGCAACCTCGTTTCGGTATGGAAGGCGGAGAAATTGATACACCCCAGGTGAGGGACTATTTCAGGCTCCTGCTCGAACTGAAGCTCCTCAATCCGGACAAGAGGCCTGTGCTCAGTGCAGAAGTACGGCCGCTGCTCGCGGAGGACACATCCGAGGTTGTTATCGCGAACACGAAGCGCGTGATTAAAGAAGCATGGGCGATGGTGTGAAGAAAGTGTCGAGTGTCGAGTGACGAGTGGCCAGTAATCAGTGGCCAGTAGACAGTGGCGAGTGTCGAGTGACAGAGAACAAGAGGCAAGGAGGGGCGTGATGAAAAAGAAAACGTTGTGGAAGGCTTGGGTAATGATTCCTACTGTCGCGTTTATGTTGTGCGTGGGATGGGGCGCGCATAGTGTCGCAGCGGACTGGCCTGTAAAGCCGGTTGATCTGGTGAATCCGTTTGGCGCGGGTGGAGCGGCCGATGTCCAGGCCCGTAAACTTGCAGAGCTTGTTTCCAAAGACCTGGGTCAGCCGATGGTAGTGCGCAATGTAACAGGAGCGGGCGGCGCGATAGCGTATAACGAAGTGCACAGGGCCAAACCGGACGGCTACACCATGATCTGGTATTCCGGTGCCGTCAATACTCTGGCTGCCCGAAAGCAGATCTCGTATGACTACACCGCGTTCGAGCCCATCGCCGGTGTCGGCTTTGAAACCGTCGCCATCGCCGTCAACAAGACAGCCCCGTGGAAGGACTTCAAGGAATTTATCGCTTACGCTAAACAGAATCCAGGAAAGGTGACGATAGGCAACTCGGGCATGGGCAGCGTGACGCACATGGTGCCGGTCGCAATGGCTGCAAAGGCAGGTATACAAGTCGTGCACGTACCCTTTGGCACGGGCCTCGCAGTGGCCACGCTGATGGGTGGTAAGATCGATGCGTCGAGTCAGCATCCTGCTGAGATCCTCAGCCAGGTGAAGGCAGGAGAGGTGCGTGTCCTCGCAGTGAGCAGCGAGAAGCGGATCAGCCTCTGGCCGAATGTGCCGACAATGAAGGAATCGGGCATTGACCTTGTGTTTGACCAGTGGAGGGGAGTCGCAGCCCCGGCCAAGACGCCAAAGGCAGTAATCGACAAGATGAGCGCAATAATCAAGAAGGTGGTGGAGGGCAAGGAATGGAAGGATTTTGCCGCCTTTGTGGGGAGCACACCGTACTACTCTGATCCGGCGACTTTTGCGAAGTTCGTGGCCGAGCAGGATACGATCACCAAGGAGATCATGACCAGCGCGGGGCTCACAAAATAGGCCTCGGGCGGGAGTGGGTGGTATGGCGACTCGAAAAGAGCGTCTGAGCGGCCTTGTCGTGATGCTGTTCGGGGCCGGCTCTCTCCTTTATAACTTGAAATACCCTTTAGATACATGGGGCAATCCGGGACCCGGTGTTTTTCCTCTTATGGCAGGAACGGTGCTCGTGGTTCTGGCCGCCTGGGTGTTGGGCCGGGACATCCTGAAGCCCGCGTCCAGGGAGGGCGGGGAAAGCAATGCGCAGTGCACACCGCTGAAGGAAACTTTCCGGATCACTCAAGGCGAGAGAAGGATCTTTTTGATGATCGCCGTTTTTGTCCTCTACATTTTGATGATCAAGTGGATCGGATTCTTCGTCTCCAATTTCTTCTTCGTGATCCTTGCCAGCCGGCTCATAGGTGCTAGAAGCTGGGGGGCGCCGGTTGCCCTTTCTGCGGGCATCAACCTTTTCTGTTATGCCCTGTTTGATCTCTGGCTCAAACTATCCTTTCCGAGAGGAGTGTTGTTTTGAAGCGAGGCCTTGCCGATGGCTGACCACGGCATCTTGTCATCTCTTCTCACAACATTTCAACCGGTCAACTTTCTCTCCTGTTTCATAGGTGCGGTTGTCGGCACGCTGGTGGGCGTGCTGCCGGGTCTGGGTCCCGCTGCTGCCATGGCTCTCGTCATACCTCTCACGCTGAAACTCGGGCCTACCGCAGGCTTGATCATGCTCGCGGGGATCTATTACGGCTCGATGTACGGAGGCTCCACCACATCAATTCTGGTCAATGTCCCCGGGGAGCCCGCGAGTGTCGTGACCACAATCGATGGTTATGCGATGGCGCGAAAAGGCAGAGCCGGTGCTGCTCTGGCGGTTGCAGCCATCGGATCATTTGTCGCCGGAACATTCAGCGTGATAGCCCTGCAATTCTTTGCGCCTCTTCTCGCACGGTCCGCCCTTGCCTTCGGCCCCGCCGAATACTTCACGCTAACGGTGTTGGGCGTTATCATGCTCTCCAACCTGACCGGTAAATCGCGTGCCAGATCGTTGATCATGATCATGGTCGGCTTACTCCTCTCGACTGTCGGTACGGACCCTGTGGGCGGCATGGAGCGCTTCTCTTTCGGGCTGGAAGCTGCACAGGGAGGCGTCAGTTTTATAGCGTTGACGACCGGTCTCTTCGGCGTGGCGGAGGTCTTTGCAGTCATGGCCGAAGGAGAAGAGCAGATCAAGCTTTTGCCGGTGCGGTTTCGTGAACTCTATCCAAACCGGGAGGAGATCAGGCGTTCTGTAGCGCCCATGGCAAGGGGTTCTGTCCTCGGCTTCCTGATCGGACTTCTGCCCGGACCCGCTGCTACCATGGCGTCGTTCGCATCCTACGGCCTGGAGCGGCGTATTTCGAAGCACAGAGAGGAGTTCGGCAAGGGCGCGATTGAAGGGGTCGCCGGTCCCGAGTCGGCCAACAATGCCGCGGCAGGCGGAGCCATGATCCCGCTGCTCTCGCTGGGACTGCCGTTTACGCCCGCTACCGCAGTGCTGCTGGGAGGCATGCTGCTTCACGGCATCACGCCCGGTCCTTTTCTGCTGCGCGATCGGCCTGATGTTTTCTGGGGGGTGGTCGGCAGTTTCTACCTGGGCAATATGATGCTCCTTATCCTGAATCTGCCGCTTGTGGGCATCTTTGCGAAGATCGTCAGGGTTGCACCCAAGTATCTCATGCCGACCGTGCTGGTGCTCTGCGTGATCGGAGCGTATGGGGACAATAGCAGCCTTTTCGACGTGTGGGTCATGTTGGGTGCCGGGGTCGTCGGCTATGTGATGCGGAAGTATGATTATGCACCAGCCCCGCTGATCGTTGGCCTGGTACTGGGGCCGGTCATGGAGAGGTCGCTCCGGCAGGCGCTCATCATTTCCAAGGGAAGTCTTTCGGGTCTCTGGGAGTCACCGCTCTGCATAGCGATGTGGATCGTGATCCTGCTCGCGGCAGTTCTTCCGTTTGCAATGCACGTCGTTCACAAGAGCACCGGGACAAGGCGCAACGCGTAAACACGCCATTGTAGACACGCGCTGTTTTATTGACATTACCGCTTAATTTTACTATCCTTATAACCTTCGGGCCGTTAACTCAGGCGGCAGAGTATCTGCCTTTTAAGCAGAGAGTCGCAAGTTCGAATCTTGCACGGCCCACATGCACGTCCCTATCGTCTAGTTCGGCCTAGGACACCGGTCTTTCAAGCCGGCAACTCGGGTTCAAATCCCGATGGGGACGCTCTTAATTTCAATAGATTAGACCCCTCATTAGTTCCTTTCATTCTGTCCGGTGACCAAATAGTGACCATTTGAAAATCACTTTCAATATTTTGGTGCATCGGGTTGTTGAGTACTTCCTCCTACCATTAATTCCTGTATAAGTATGTTTTGAGAGGCAGTAAGATTAGCCCCAAGGAAGGCAGGGGGACTTATAATGCTTCCTGGGTCGCCGAACCCTTATTTCAGTCTGTCCCCTGCCTCTTGGAGCCATGATAAGTTGATTGGGCCGTAAAGAGCCCTTGTGACCGAGGAGGATTGGCCGGAGGCAATCCCTGCTTTTCTGCTACGTTTAAGGAGGTTGCTCTATGTATGTTGGAATCGATGTGTCGAAAGAGAAGTTTGATGCATGCGGGATTGGCGATGGGGGAAACAAACTGTTCTCCCTCTCCTGTCCGATGAATAGAGAAGGATTTGACAAGCTTGTAACACGGTTGGCGGCGGTGAGCACGGCATCCCTGCTCCTCGGTATGGAATCTACGGCCAGTTACCATATCGCCCTGTTTTCCTATCTTACCGCAAAAGGCTATCGCGTTGCCATTATCAACCCTCTGCTGATCGCAAACTTCGCAAAGCTTTCTTTAAGAAAAACGAAGACGGACAAAAAGGATGCCTTTACCATCGCACAGTTCTTACTCCTGAGGAAGGAGGCCCTGGCAACCGGGTCTCCTCGCCTTACCGAACTTAAGGATCTTTCCCGCAGAAGGGAGCGGCTTGTTGACGAGATGACTGCTCTGAAGAACGACATGAAGCGGATCCTGTCTGTGACCTTCCCTGAGCTTGAGACCATAACCGGGATCTTTACCAAATCAACGCTTCGTCTTCTCACTGAGTTTCCATCGGCCCACGCCCTGGCACAAGCTGGTTATGACACCGTCGCCCCGATCGTCACCTCCCGCTCCAGGGGAAGAAAACCTTCAGCTTCGGTTAAGGTTCTCATGGATACTGCCACGGCATCGGTGGGTGTAGCGAGTCCGGCAAAAGATATGATCCTGAAACAGGAAGCCTCCCTGCTTCTTGCGCTTGAGGAACAAGCCGAAGAGATCATGCAGCTCATCCGCAGCCTTGCGGATGAGACAATGCAACGAGACGCAGAGATTCTCACCTCCATGCGGGGCATCGGTGACAAGACCGCCTTCAACTTCTTGATTGAGATGGGCGGAGATATAAAGGCTTTCGAGCATGATAGGAAGCTGATCGCTGCTGCAGGGCTCGATCCGACTACGTATGAATCAGGCAAGTACAAAGGGCAGAGCAAAATCAGCAAGAGAGGAAATCGTCATCTCCGCAGGGTTATCTGGCTCATGACAACCAAAGTGATTATCTCCAACGAGGTCTTTCGCACCTACTACTTCAAAAGAAGAAAAGAGGGGCTCATATACAAGAAGGCCGTCCTGGCCAC
>DATFYE010000173.1:0-48657 GCA_035315185.1 Syntrophorhabdales bacterium
ATTTCGTCAGGTTACAGAGACGCTATCGCACTCATTGTGCTTCTTATCTTCCTGATCATAAGACCGGGCGGCCTCTTCTCGTCACGCACGTCTGAGCGGAGAGGTACCTGAAATGAAGACCCACAAGGCCGAAGTTTACGCGACACTTGCTCTCTTTTTCCTGGTCGCCATTTTTCCGCTGCTTGACGGCAACAGGTACCATCTGAACGTAGGTATCATGGTGGCCTGCTACAGCATAATCGCGATCGGTCTGAACCTTCTCCTCGGAAACACGGGCCAGGTCTCCATAGGTCAGGCCGCATTTTACGGTATCGGCGCCTATGCCTCGGCCATCCTTGTTGTGAAGGTCGGCCTGTCCTTCTGGCTGGCTTTGCCGTGCTCAGGGCTTATCGCGGGTCTCGTGGGGTATTTCCTCGGTTTCACCTCCGTGCGCTTCAAGGGAAGCTATCTCGCCATGGCGACGCTGAGCTTCGGCGTTATCTTCAGCATCATCGTTCTCGAATGGACAGGGTTAACGGGGGGCGCCGGCGGCTATCCCGAAAATATACCGAGGCCCGAAATAGGGTCGTTCAAGCTAGACACGGAATTCAAATATTTCTACCTGGTATGGGCTTTCGTGCTCGCCATATTCATCTGCACGCGAAACCTGGTCCGTTCCCGTGTTGGCAGAGCCCTCTATGCCATCAATGAGAACGAAACGGCTGCGGGCGTGATCGGCATCAGCGCCACGCGGTACAAGCTGAAGGTATTCACGATCAGCGCCGTATACGCGGGACTGGCCGGCAGCCTTTACGCCCACTACGCCACTTACATCAGCGAGGAGTCCTTTACTTTCTTCTTCTCTGTGACCCTGCTGTGCATGGTTGTCATAGGCGGTCTGGGAAGCCCGCTCGGAAGCATCATAGGCACCGCTGTCCTCGTGCTGCTCTCCGAATCGATCCGCTATGCGGCAAAGCTCGCGCTCCTTCCGCAGCCGATCAAGACGGTGCTCGCCGAATACTCCTATCACTTACTGCTGTACGGCTTTTTTCTGCTCATGTTCGCGATCTTCATACCAAGGGGGATCGCAGGTTTTTTCGAAAGACCGAACAAACAGGAGAAAAATGAGCCCGACGTTGCTTGAAGTTAGAGAAGTGTCCAAGAGCTTCGGGGGCCTTACCGCCGTGAATCAGGTTACGCTCGATCTCCGGGCGGGACAGCTTCTCGGCCTCATTGGTCCGAACGGTTCCGGCAAGACGACACTCTTCAACCTGATCAGCGGTATCTTCCCTCTCACCTCGGGGCAGATCCTGCTGGACGGCAGAGACGTCTCCCGTCTGCCTTCCCACAAAATCTGTAAGCTGGGCCTCGCGAGGACGTTCCAGAGCCCTCAGCTCTTCTCAAGCATCAACGTCATCGAAAACATCATGGTAGGCTTTCATCCCGTGACAAGGTCCGATTGTTTCATCGCGGGACTGAGACTTCCGGGCTTCAGAAAAGAGGAGAGATGGATGCAACGGCGCGCCCGCGAGATACTGGAGTTTCTCGATTTGGGGCGGATAGACGAGCGCGAAAGGGTGACAAACCTGCCCTACGGCCACCAGAGGATGATAGAGATAGCTCGCTCCCTCGCATCGGGCCCCAAGGTTCTTCTCCTCGATGAGCCGGCTGCGGGGCTCAATGATTTCGAAACAAAAGAGCTTGGAAAGACTCTCGGCAAGATCAGGACCCTCGATATAACATTGATCCTTGTGGAACACAACATGGGATTGGTAATGAACGTTTCGGACAGGATAGCCGTGCTCAATTACGGCATCAAGATCGCCGAGGGAACACCGTCCGAGATACAGAAAGATGAGCGTGTGATTCAGGCTTACCTGGGGTGATATGGCCGCGATACTTGCACTGAAAGATGTGAATGCCTATTATGGGAAGCTTCATGCGTTGAAGGGGATCTCGGTCACGGTCGAGAAAGGCGAGATCGTTACGATCGTGGGTGCCAACGGCGCGGGTAAGTCAACCCTTCTCAAGGCAATCTGCGGATTCATCGAGGTCAGAGAGGGCAAGATCACTTTCAACGACAGAGATATCACGAACGGAAAAACCGAATCGCTCGCGGGCATGGGCATCTCGCTTGTCCCCGAAGGAAGGGAGATCTTCACAGATCTCACCGTGGAAGACAACCTGCTTCTCGGCGCGACCTGTCACCTGAGGAAGATCAGGCGTGGCGAGCTGACCGCGCGGTTCGACTCCGTCTTTTCCATCTTCCCCCGGCTCGCGGAGAGAAAGAAACAGCTCGGGGGCACGCTCTCGGGCGGAGAGCAGCAGATGCTGGCGGTCGGGCGCGCCCTCATGTCCAGCCCATCGCTTCTTCTCCTTGACGAGCCGTCGATGGGTCTCGCACCCCTTTTTGTGCGGGAGATATTTTCCGTGATAAAGAAGCTGAATCAAGAAGGCACATCGGTCTTGCTGATCGAACAGAACGTGAAATCCGCACTGGAAGCGGCGAACAGGGGATACGTCCTGCAGAACGGGAAAGTGACGATGGACGATGAGTCCTCCAAACTCCTTCAAAACAGTGAAGTGCAGAAAATGTACTTAGGTGAGGAGAACGTGTAAGCCGTTACTCCAGGTTCACTCAGCCGCCCCTTCATCCACCGAGGCCGGACGCCTTGGGGAGCTATACCCCCCCTGATACTGTAAAGATTTGTTTCTGTTCCAGCTCTGTTTGCAGTATTTCAAGTGCTCGAGCAGCGTATCTGTGTATCAGGTTCTTTTCTTCCTCGGCAGAGAGATGTTCATTTCCTAACACGTTTGTCACGCTTGCTCCTCTCAGCACTCGCGTTACGCCGATCATGGTGCTGACGGATGGCACCGCCGTAATGTGCGTAACCGGGAATCCTGATTCCTCTATTGCTGCCGCCATCGTTGCACCGCAACGAGTGCTTGTCCCTCAGGTCGAAGTGAGTATAACTCCGTCCACTCCCCCTTTTTCTTTGAGGCTCCGGGCAATGTCGAGACCCATTTCCCTGCATGTTTTTTGAGCGGTTGCATTGCCTGATGTGGAATAGAAAAAGGGGTGAAGCTTCACCACTCCCTTCTGCGCGAGTTCGCGCATTGCATCAAAGGGGATCAACCTGTTGGGATTCTGAAGCACGTGCAGAGAGAAGTAACCTGTATGTGCAACAGCATAATCATCAGAAGAAAAGTGCTGAGGAAAAAACTTGTCGATCTCGTATGCGGCCCAGACCGTGTTACCTCGACCGCGCAATCCATGAGGATTATCCTTGGGCACCAGCCCTCCATCGCTTACCAACGCTATCTCACAGAGATGGAGCGGCTTCTTCATCGCAGGCGCAGGTACCGGGTTGCGGTCATCCGGAGACGGCACTTCCGACTGCACCTCTTCGCCACGCAGCCTTGCCAGCAGCATGTCGACCCCGCGTTCGGCTGCGGTCTTTTCGACAAATTCATTCCTCACGACACCTCGAGGAAAATAGCCATCTTCAGAAGGGCGGCCCAGAGCTTCCTGTGACACCAACTTTGATGTTACGTCCTTCGACAACAGCTTGAACGCGAGTTTCACCATGGTATTGAGGCTCTCCGCCATCTTGAGTGTGGTTCGCTCCGTTCTCACGATGTAGGTATCGCGGCTATAGAGGTCGACTCCGGGGTTCTCGTCAGACATCGCTGTAACAGCGGGTATTCTCAAGTGTGACTCTACCGCTTTGCAGAGCGCGCCGCATGCCAATCCGTAGCGACCGGCTCCGAATGCGGGTCCCGCAAAAAATAGATCCGGTTTGTACTGCGCTGCGAGCCTCGTGCCTTCCTCGGAAGCTTTGTCCGTGTTCTCAGCAAAGTAATTATCGCCACAGATCAATGTTGCCACTATCTCAGCCCTCTCACCGAGAATCTTTTGCAGAGCGACTGCAGATCCGACCGCTCCATCTTTTACGAGGAACTGTATCCCGGCCTTCTCCTCGCCACCCTGTTGGCCAAAAAACTGGTTGATATAATGGACGACTCTCAGAGTTTTTCCGCTCACCCTCATACCTCCCGATCCCCGTTCATTCGAGCTCATCAATAATCCACTGCCACAATCCGGCTGCCTCCTATATGATCATGCACTCCGGCAATCAAGTACTGCTCAATATCGATTTGCCGGTCACCGGCGTACTGTTTAAAATCCGCGCAATAGATAGGCGTCTGGGCGTTTCCACCCAGGATCTTCTCCGCGCGCGAAAGATGCATCCTATCCAGTGTGTGGCCCACATTAATAACTGCATGCAAGGTGGGCAGGCTCGCAAGGGACGCAGCCTCCATGAGAGAACCTCCTCTGTTGAAGAGGTGAACGAAGATGGTGGATTTGATACCCAGGTTCTCGCAGGCCTCTGCAACGAGCGCCTGGTCGACGCTCGGCATGCCTCCGTGTAACTTGGTGAGAAGAATGCCATCTGCATGCAATACATTTGAGGCCAGCGAACTCGCGATGAGCGCATTTCTGTCTCGCTTTGACGGGTCGAGGCTGGCTGCATATATGATCACTCCGGCAAAGATGAGATCCCGGCCGTGCCTTTTGTACAATTCTTTTATTAGAGCATGGTTCTGGAGCGAATATGTCTCCATACCTCGTATGGTCAGCGCATTCACCAGAGCCCCATCCAAGATCTCATTGGGATGGATGATAGTCGGCAACATTTCAGTCACCGGTCCTCCGTAGAGAATCGGATCGGATATACCTCGGTAATCATGCTGGGGCGTATAGAGCATGCTGCAGTATGCGACGCGCGGAAGTTTACTCTTTGCGTAGGTGATTGATTCCAGGTCATAGAGCTCGGTAGAATCGGCGCGATGATTTTCCGCTGCTCGCGCAAGATATACCGCTGCCCTCAAGCCAGCTGTTTTCGCAGCCAGCTCGAAATCGCGTTCACTTACATTTTCGTTGGGTTCGGGGTCGAGAACCAGATGCACCATTTTTCCGTATCTACTCAACTCGGCTCCCCTCCCGAAACTATCCATAATGCCTGCATATGGTCTACGAGAAAAATGGTTGCAGAGAGCAACTGTGCATCCTTCCAGGGAGGTCGTCTGGCCGCTTCCCGCAATTCTCCGCTTTCCCACCCAACCGGGAAAATCTGATAGCAGCGGCGAAATCTTGCACCGGGGCTGTATTACATCAATCAGGTTCACAACGCGCGTCCAATCGCCCGGCCGCACGACATCGAACGCAACGGACTTGATCCTGTTATCCTCCAGCAGCCTTTTTTCGAGATCCGACGGGTCAATATGCAACGTCCGCTGGTCAAGATATGTTCTCTCGTCAAGCGTTAGCTCTTCTATCTTTACGGAATCGATCTCGAGCCTCATGGCTTTGTCATCCTCTCTTCTTACCAGGATTGACTCCGTGGGTCACCCCTGAAAAAGTAGAACCTGTTACAGCCTGCAGTCAGTAAGGTTGCGTCGCCGCCTCTTTGATGATCCCCATCATCTTGAAGTCTTTTTCCGTGCGCAGCCACTTCTCCTTCAGGTGACGGTCGTACTGCCTGCTGTCCATGTAGAGGATAGTCACCTCCTGGTTCTCAGCGGTTGTCTTGAACTCCTGGGCTTCCATCGCCTTCTTCACGGCGGTCTCCAGCTTCTTCACCACGTCTGGTGGAAGGTCCGCAGGACCAACCATGGTGTGGTACGTTTCACTAACGAACTCGTAGCCCAGTTCCTTGAACGTCGGCACATTAGGAAACTGTGGTGAACGACTCTGCCCCTGGGTCGCGAGCACCCTCAGCTGGCCAGACAGGACGAAAGGGGCCCAGCCCATGCCGCTGGAACAGGCGTCCACATGGCCGCCGAGGACAGCGGTTCGTGACGGGTTGGTTCCCTTGTAGGGTACATGGACCCATTTGATGCCTTCCTTATGCGCAACATACTCCATGGCCACATGCATGCCGGAGCCAACACCGGCGCTGCTGTACTTGATCTTTCCCGGATTCTTTTTCGCGTAATCGACAAGTTCCTTGAAGCTCTTCCACGGGGCATCCGCCTTCACCAGAACAGCCGTATGCTCGGAGTAGCCGAAGACCGCGATGGGCGTGAAGCTCTTGAGCGGCTTGTACGGTACCTTCTGCATGAGGGCTGTGTCGATGATCGACACATTCTGGGTCGTGGCGAGCGTGTACCCATCGGGCTTCGCGTTTGCCAGCACACCGAGACCCACGGCGCCGCCTCCTCCTCCCCGGTTCTCCACGATGATGCTCTTGCCCAGGTACTTTTCCAGGCCGACGCCGAGCGCCCGCGTGGCCAGATCAGTTACCCCTCCCGCGTCCATGGTCACCAGGATAGTGATCGGCCGGTCGGGATATTCGCACCACGCCGGGCCTGCGAAGAAGCTTACAAAAACAACTGCTGCAATAGATGCTAAAAAACGTTTCACGTGCGATTCTCCTTTCTCTTTCGATGACGGAAAAAGCAGAAGAGCGCTTACTCTTTCCGGGGTGTCAGCCTAAGATCTCTTTCCATTTTTCACGGATCCTTGCCGCAAGCTCAGCGCTCGGCTCGACCGACTGGGGGAAGTTGTCCTTCCACGCAAACGGCTTGCACGCTGTTATGATTCCCCTCGACATCTCGTTAGTCCCTAGTCTTTTGGCTTCGGGCGATAGCATGGGGTTAGACGTTCCGCTCAGGCAGTTTTTTACGATGTCGATCGAATTGTCAAGGTCAACACGGGTACCGAGAGCCCAGAGCACCTGCGATATGTTGGACGGATCGATATCATCGTCAACCACAATCACGAACCTGTTCTGGAAGTTAGTAGCACTCGAGACCGCGGAGAGGAGCCCTGCCTGTTTGGCATGGCCGGGATGGCCCTGCTTGATGGAGACGACGATGATACTGTGGAGCGCTCCCTCCTCCATGACCCAGACACCCTTGACGTCCGGGACCTGGCGGTCAAGTTCATTCCAGAGATACGCGGCCTTCTGGATGTGCTTGCCTACTGACCAGATCGAAGGATAGCGATGCGGAGGGTTTCCCTGGAGGATGGGATCGTTCCGGTGGAGAATCGCTTTGATCCTTATCGCCGGCATGGTACGGACCCCGCCTGCATAGTACCCGCACCACTCGCCGAATGGCCCCTCCTGCCTGGTCTCCACCTCCATCGGCAGGATCTCTCCTTCGAGCACGATCTCTGCCGTTGCCGGAATGGGAAGGCCGGTGATGATCCCTTTCGTCACTTTCACTGGCTCGCCGCGCAAGCCCCCGGCGAAGTCGTACTCCGAAATACCGCGCTGCAAGCCGTCCCACTGGGAGGCAGCCCAGAGGGTCGGCTCCTGACCACAGGCGATGGCTACCGGGCACGCGAGGCCGCGCGCCCACCACTTTCTCCGTATCGACTCACCCCTATGGCCGGGCACCATGCTCATCGTCACGGTGTTCTTATCGTGGATCTGCGTCCGGTAGGTCCCAAGGTTGAGCCAGCCTTCGTCAGGGTCCCGGATCACGCCAACGCTGCCGGTGCCGATATATCTGCCGCCGTCATGCTCGTGCCATTTGGGCGTGGGGAACCGGAAAATGTCGACGTCGTCTCCGGTGAGAATGTTTTCCTTCACCGGGCTATCATCCACCTCGACGGGTGGAATGAGCGGAATGTTCTTTATCCGGTCGCGCAGGGCCCTGACGAGATCGAGCCCGCGGGCTTGCAAAGGCAGGCCGAGGGTAAGGGCTGTCCGTCTCGCCGTTGCGAACATGTTGGTCACCACCCGGTAACCGGCGGGATAGTCTTTGATGCGGTCAAAAAGCAGCATCGGGGAATTGCCCTTGTCCCCTGCCAGATGCGTGATCGTTCCGAGCTCCAGGTCCCAGTCCGCACCTTCAATCACCTTTAGCTCGCCCGCATTTCTAGCCTCTTCAATGAACTCCCTCAGATCGTTAAACATAGTTCTCTCCTCTATCGCTACTGTCGCAGCTTCTTCGTTGTAACAGCTCCTTGTCCTGTCAGTAGGGCTGCGATGCCGCCTCCTTTATTATGCCTGCTTCCTTGAAGATCTTCTCAATCTTTACCCAATGCTCCCTCAAGTGACGCTCGTAGTCCTTGCTCAGGTACATGACCGGCGTGAGCGCCAGTTTGTCCTGGGCATTTTTGAACTCCGGCGTCTTCGTTCCTTCAAGGAACGCCGTTTCAAGCTTCTTCACAACATCGGCTGGAATACCCGCCGGACCGACGATTGAGTGAATGGTCTCGCTCACGAAGTCATATCCCGATTCTCTGAGGGTGGGCACGTTCGGAAAGGCCGCCATCCGCACCCTGCCGTGGGTCACCAGAACCCGAACCTGGCCTGCCTGGGCAAAACCCACCCAATCCATACCGGAAGAACACGCATCAACGTGTCCGCCCATGAGCGCAGTTCGGGCCGGCGCTGTCCCCTTGAAGGGCACGTGAACCCACTTGATGTTGTCCTTCATGGCGATATAGGCCATCGCCGTATGCATGCCCGTGCCTATGCCGGCGGTACTATACTTGATTTTACCCGGATTCTTCTTTGCGTAGTCGATGAATTCCGCGAAGGTCGTCCATTGCGCGTCGGGCTTTACCAGCAGAGCCGTGTTTTCCGAGGAACTGTGGCCAATGATCGGAACGAAGTCTTTGAGAGGTTTAAAAGGGACTTTCTGCATCAGGGCGGTATTGACGAGGGTGTCATTGGGAACGGCTGCGAGGGTATAGCCGTCAGCTTTCGCCGTCAAAATAGCGCCGAGCGCGACCGCGCCGCCGCCGCCTCCTCGTGCTTCCACGAGGATCGGTTTGCCGAGGTATTTCTCCGCTCCCACGACCAGGCCACGTGTAATGATGTCAGCCGTGCCGCCGGCCTCATTGCCCACGAGGATCGTGATCGCTCGGTCGGGAAATTCACACCACCCGGCTGTCGGGAGAAAGAAAAGAGACAGGATGAAGAAACCGATTACAGAACCTCTCGAACGCCGTGCTCGCATGGTGCCTCCTTGTCGTTGCATTTTTGGGTCTCATGACCAATACCGTACAAGCCTCTCTTCGTATGGCGCAAAAACCGTCATCCAGTGCAAAACGTCAGGTTGCTACAGGCAGCCGGCACATAGCACAAGTCTATGACCGACCGGAGGGGGTCGTCAATACAAATCATCGCACTTGGGGTAATCTCACTGCGCTCACGGGATCATCGACAGAGCAACCCGTACATGTGCATTACCGCTTCGGAAAATAAAGCGTGCCCCACCTTGACTACCGCTCTACCCGAAACTAGCTTTAATTAATTGGTATACTTTAGTTTCTACGCAGCACGAGTGTCGGGTGCCAGGGCCATTGCTCCATACGAGAAGGGAGCGCGAATACGAGTACCGCAAAAAAAGGTAGTTCCAGATTCCGTGTTCGTGAAAGAGCGCTAGCCAGACTTGTTCGAGAAAGAGAGAATTGCCATGACAACCGCTTTCAAAGGAACCGCTTTACCTCTGGACCGGGAAGGTATAGCTGACGTATGTGATCGCATGGGCATAAAGGCCGCCGAATTATGGGCAGTGCTCACTGTTGAGACGAGCGGCTGCGGATTTCTTCCGGACCGCCGCCCAAAGATTCTTTTCGAGCGCCACATCTTCAGCCGTGAAACCGGAAGCCGGTTCGACGCGTCTAATCCGGATATCAGTAACGGAACACCCGGTGGATACGGAGCGGCCGGAGCTAATCAATACAATCGTCTGGAACAGGCGCTGGCTCTTGACCGCCTAGCGGCCCTCAGAAGTACCTCCTGGGGTATAGGGCAAATAATGGGCTTCAACGCAGAAATTGCAGGATACAGTGATGCAGAAACGCTCGTCAACGCGATGACTGTCTCTGAAGACGAGCAGTTGCGGGCCATGACAGGAGAAATTATCCACAACGGCCTTCATAAAGCGCTAAGCGCGCACGACTGGCCTGCTTTTGCCCGCGGGTATAATGGACTGGAGTATGCAAAAAACAAATACGATACGCGACTTGCTGCCGCATACCAGAAATATACGGCAGGTCCGCTGCCTGATATCGATCTGCGCGCTGCGCAGGTATACCTCACGTACCTTGATTATCAACCGGGCTCCATCGATGGCGTGCCCGGAAAACTCACCTATTCGGCACTGAATGCCTTTCAGCAGCAGAACGGGCTTGCGCTGACAAACGAAATAAACGAAACCCTCCTGTCCATTCTCAAAGAAAAAACCTTGGCCTGAAACGACAACTCAGGCGTGACCCAACGACCCTGGGGCTTTCGGCGCCGGGGCCACGGAGATTATTTGCCCACGATCGGTGTGGGACCGTTCCAGGCGGGCCGTTTGCTTTACCCCTTGCATATCTCGCGCAGATGTTTATGTTAGTACTTGGGGATTAATCCCGTTGGCGTCCCCGGATGAGATGTACCGGACGCCAGAGGCAGGGAAAGGGAGAAGCACAAATTTATTACAAGAGGAGGTTGACATGGCAGATGCACCGATAATCAGTATACGGAAGATAGCGCGTTATGGGTGGTCACCGGATATTCCTGACAACCGTGATATCATGTTCAGGAAGGTTTACAGAATTCCTGCAACGTTACCTCCTTCGGTCGATCTGCGGCCGCAGTGCCCGCCGGTGGCGGACCAGGGGCAGCTTGGCAGCTGCACGGCGAACGCGCTGGCCGGGGCGCTGGAGTTCCTGATGATCAAGGACAAGAAGCCGTATGCGGATATGAGCCGGCTCTTTATCTATTACAACGAGCGGGCGATCGAGCACTCGGTGAACCAGGATTCCGGTGCACAGATCCGTGACGGCATCAAGACACTTGCCAAGCAGGGGGCGTGCACGGAGAAGCTTTGGCCTTACGACATCAAGCAATTTACGCAAAAGCCGACCCCGGCTTGCTATAAGGAGGCCCTGAACTATGAAATTACCTCCTACCAGAGAATCGACACGGTCGATGAGATGCGTTCCTGCCTGGCGGACGGATTCCCGTTCGTCTTCGGGTTTACGGTTTACGATAGCTTTGAATCGCAGGACGTCGCAAAGACCGGTGTCGTCCCCATGCCGGGCCCGAATGAGCAGGTACTGGGTGGCCACGCAGTGGTAGGGGTTGGCTATGACGACTCCCAGAAACGATTCATCGTGAGGAATTCCTGGGGCGACGGCTGGGGCATGAAGGGTTACTTCACGATTCCCTACGACTATCTGGGGAACAGGAACCTTTCGGACGACTTCTGGACCGTCCGTGCGGGAAAGGGGGAGTAAACTGACCGTAATGCTCGATCGACGATAGGTCTATACTGGCAGGGCTGCCTAGCTGCGTTTCGCGCGGCAGGCGGCCCTGCGTGCATTGGAGCAGATGGGGAGGCCCGATATGACGTCACGCATATTTTGGTGTCTGTTATTACTAATGATCGTGTTCTGGAGTCCGAGAGCCCACGGCGAAAGCGCATTGGTAACAATTTCACCCCCGTCATCTGAGCATAGCGAACAGCCTGAAATAACAAGAATTGAGCCTCTTGGAGGCAAAGTAGGAGACACTGTCACGATATACGGCAAAAATTTTGGGGATGATAGGAAAAAAATAAAGATTCAGTTTATTGACCTTGAAACGAAAAATAACAAGGAGATAAAACCAATAGAACCTGTTTTCCTGGCTAAAGTTCCGGACAAGGAGGAATTTGAAACAAGATTTATCACAGAAGAGCGGCGGCTGCTGGACAACCACTGGTTGAAAAGGTCTGTACCGATCAACATCATTGTCAGTGATCAACCATCAAACTACATGACTTTTACCCTCGTCACCGTGAACTGGGAATATAAAATAGCATTTCTTACGATACTCTTACTTATAGTGCTCTTAATATTCCAAGCCTTTGCAATCAAAAAGATAAATTTTCTGAAATCAGTAATTCTGGATCATAGAACTAATACGTACAGCCTGTCTAAGTGCCAGGCATTCGTATGGACATTTGTTCTAATCGGAAGCTATTTTTATCTTGCGGTGGGCAAGTCACTAATTTTCGGCAAAGGGGCAATCCCGGATTTCAACGCATCATTACTCGTATTGATGGGGATCAGCTACGGAGGCTCATTAGCTGCCGGACAATTAAATCGCTTCTTTCCCAAGAAGGACCTGACCCCACCCCCGCCTCGTTTAATTAACTTAATCTCAGAGGGAGGTGAGATAAGTCTCCCTCGACTCCAGCTAGTAGGCTTTACCATTACCGCTATCATAATCTATCTCTACAACTTGTCGGGTGCAGACTTCTTATCAAAGGGGTTGCCGGACATACCTCCGACATTACTTGGATTGTTGGGAATCAGTCAAGGAGGATATCTTGGCGGCAAATTGGTTAGTGGCCGCATGTCAGTTAACTATGTTTTGCCCAGACGCTTCCTGATAAACAAGGATGTAGAGTTGAGCATTATTGGAAGTGGCTTTGATGATAAAACTAAAATCCTGGTTGAGGATTATGCGGAACTCTTAGACCCGGAACGGCACAACGAAAACTATTTGTCCTTGAAGCCGTTGAAATTTGGTAAGGCGGGGTCTAAGGATATAGTGCTCGTTCCGCCAGCTGGAGGAGGCAGTCTTGTCCTCAGAGATGTACTTGAAGTCGTGGATGCCAAGATTGAGAAGATAGAGCGTCTTCCGAACGTAAAGCAGGTCAAGCTGACACTGAAAGGTTTTTACCCCGATGAGATACAGGGTACTGTTGCGGGCAACCCGGCAACCGTGATCCCTGATCACAAGGGCAAGAGCCAGATAATTGTGGAAGCAAGGGAAGATATAAAAAGCAGCGATGCCATTTCGGTTGCAAGCCTTGATGGAGAATTGAGAGCAGACATCCAGGCACCCTGAACTGGATTAAGGAGTGTTATCAAACCCATTTCCTCTGATATAATCTTCACCAGTTGTAGGTCTCTTCGGTAGATCCTTGCAGTCCAATGTGATGATGATCGAAATGCTCGGCTTGCCTTGACAAGAGCTGCACCCGACCTTACCCTCTAGTAAAGCGGTATTAATACTCTTGGCCATATTACCATGTCCACAGCGATCCGTAGTCGGTGTTTCGAAGGCGCGGCATCGGAACGTGGAGTGGAAAGGGAAAATGGTCTACGGATGCTTATCACGGATCGGATCGACACCTGAGCTCGATATCGATCGATGGTGCGCCGATCCATAACTCCGAATGGGAGCGGCAAGACGGTTTCAACGAATAGGAGGGTGTATGCACGTTGTATTGATTGGCGCCGAACTGGAAGAGAATCTCGGGCTCCGCTACATGGCGTCGGCTCTGGAACAAAGAGGCCACACCGCAACTATTGTGCCCTTTAACGAAGAGGCCGAGATCCCCAATGTGGTCAGTCAGGTGATCAAGCTGGCACCCGATATTGCCGGCCTTTCGATGGTCTTCACAGGGCGCGCGAAGGAATTCTGTCGCCTCGCAAAGGCTCTCCGTACAGCGGGATTCACGGGGCACGTGACTGCCGGAGGGCACTTCGCCGCACTCAACTGCACACAGCTCCTGACTGATTTCCCTGCGTTCGATTCGGTAGCCCTCGGCGAGGGAGAAGATCTCATCTGTGAATTGGCGGAGCATCTGAGCGAACCTTCCGGAGTGGCAGGCTTCTGCTACCGCGACACAAACGGCTCTCCTCGCGTGAACGCTTCTCCGGGTAACCCGGCCAACCTTGATTTGATCCCCTTTCCACGGCGCGGCAACTTCCACTCGTATTTCGGTCAGCCGATTGCCAGCATCCTGTCGAGCCGTGGTTGCTGGCGGAGCTGCGCGTTCTGCAGCATCGACGCCTGGTACCGCAGCGGAGGCGGGCCGAAGTTTCGTGTTCGAAGTATCGAGAACATTGTGGCAGAAATGAAAGAGCTCTATTTCAAGTACGGCGTGCGTATATACAATTTTCAGGACGACAACTTCTTTCTGCCCAAGCCCGAGCAGGCCCTCGCCCGCTTTACGGAACTACGTGATCAGCTCTTCGCAGCCGGAGTGAAGGATATCGCCATTGCGGTCAAGGCGCGCCCTGACAGCATCAATCGCGCAGCTCTGTCCGTGCTGGATGACCTCGGTATCTTCCGTGTGTTCCTCGGCGTGGAAAATGCTTCGGAGAAGGCTCTCGCAAACCTCAACCGAAAGTGCACCCGGGCCGAGATCGAGAACGCCCTCACCATCCTGAATGATTTCGACATTCATATCGCATACAACCTTCTCATGTTCGAGCCGGACACTTCTCTTGACGACATCCTCATTAACCTGCGGTTCATGGAACGTCACATGGACAATCCGTTCAACTTCTGCAGAGCCGAAGCCTACGCCGCTACCGGGCTCGAGAGAAAGCTGCGTAACGACGGGATCCTGATCGGAGATTATTTCGGTTTCGACTACCGGATTAAAGACCCGAAGGTAGAGACGCTTCACAGGATAGCGAACTACGCCTTCTTTGACCGGAACTTCAGCGACTTCGGTCTCCACTACTTTAACATGGAGGTCGACTTTTCCTTTCAGCTCCTCAGACGCTTCTATCCCGAGATCTTGAGCCAGGAGCTGCGGAGCGAAGTTCGCTCTTTCATAAAGGAGACGAACATTGATACGTACCGTTGCCTCTGCCAGATCTACGACATTGTCACCGCCGTTCAACCCGATGACGAGAAAGCGATCAGGGGGGCGATGGCTGCCATGCGACAGAGGGTAGACCAGGGGAGCGCGGAACTCCGTTCCAGAGGCGAATGGATCCTGCAGCGTCTGCGGCGCGCTTACGCGGAGCGGGAGGCGGGAGGCAGAGAGGTCGTCTTCTGGAAGGATGCACCGACCATACCATTTTTGGAGAGCGCGCTCGCGCCGTATGGTGGAGGTGAAGGTCGGATGGGTTCGGCATCGAATGACCGGCACAGCATCTTTGGCATGCTCAGGCAGCCCATCCCGTATGAGGAATTTCGGAGACAGCTGGACAGCAAGCGGTAACAAGGAGGTGACACGCCGGAAAAGAATGCTGAGACTTTCTTTTCTGCGTGCGGGTTACCTCACAAATCAAAGAAAGGAGGACGTGTTATGACAGTGAAGAACAGGGATTGGGTCGAGCCGGCCCATCCGGTTATCGTGGAGCAGTTCGATGACCTCGTCAATATTTACCGCGCCATCCGTGAAACCTTCCAGGAGCGGATTGACGCAATCTTCGACTCTGCGTCACGCCAGATCGGTTTTGTGGTCACCACGACACTTCCGGTCACCGTGCAGATCGGAGCGGGAGGCAAGATCACTAAAATGGCTTTCGCTGCCAAGAATCTGGAAGGAACTCTCTTTGAGCGCGAATTCGCACCTACCTTCAAGGAGATGTCGGGCAAGTCGGTGGGCAAGGTGAAAGCCGGTGATTACAGTCTTCAGATTCTCTGGTTTGAGGCATTGAAGCTCAAGCTCAAGACCGAATGGATGGAGCCTGCACATTTTCACTGGATGGAACCCGCACATCTTCCGGGGCGGGGTATCAGGCCCGAAATTATCGAACAGCTGACCATGCGCGTTCCCCCTGAGGTGCAGGAGCCGGCTCACTGGTTCGACGCGGGCATCGCGCTCGGGAAGCAAGAGGAAGTCCTCATTTCCGCTATTGACGAGGTTTATCCGGAGCTGAAACTGGCGGATCGAGTCACGGCGGCCCGTCAGGCTACGCGCTTTCGCGTACCGGGCATCCGGGAACCGGCCCATTTCAGGCAGTTGCTCGAAGAAATGGTTCAAACCCGTTCCATCCTTGGCCCAGGGGTGCGAGAGCCGGCCCATTTCAGGCAGCTCGCCGAGATCCTCGAGAAGGAAGAGACAGTGCAGTTGCTCAAAGAGCTGGTCGCAGCGTTGAAAAAGGTGGGCATGTAACGGAAGAGACAGCGCGAGCGCTGGGGAAAATCGCCTAGTTTTCCTGATGGCACGGAAAAAACCTGATTTGTCCATTGCGGCTGAATCGGGGTCCTGATCGATGTCCCGAAGGGAGGTGATGAATCGATCCGGTGAACTTGTGTGAGCGACACCGAAAACAATGCAGCTCGTTAAGAGGAGGTAATTTATGGGTAATCCGATCAGCAGATTTAATGTAAAGTTTGTGGCCGTAGACTGGATCGTGCCGTTTTGGTGGAAGGTTGCCTACCTGATCATAAACGATGGGATCGGGGGCATTGCCAATAAGTTCAAGAACCCTATTGACGCGAAATTCAACGAGCTCGTCACGACGTACCTTCAGGCTTACGTCAACGAAAACAAAATGCCGCCGGCGGAAATCGCACCGGCCATAATGAATCTCGCTGACGACTTCGCAGCGGGTAGAGAGATGACGATTCGCGCGGGCGATTATATCGCCATCCAGGGTTTCATGCGCCAGGGCAAAAAATAATTCGGGTATCGTCGCTCCAGTTTCCGCGAGGGAGGACAGTCCGTGTCCTCCCTCGATTCAAATCTTCGGGAGGTGATGGCGCATGGGTTTTGAAGGATTTCCATTCATCATCGGTTGGGAGCTCACGCTCACGTGTAATCTGCGCTGTCGCCACTGCGGCTCCACTGCCGGGAACCCCCGGGAGAATGAATTGAGCACGGAGGAAGCCTTGTCTCTGTGTGGTCAGTTTCCGGAGCTTCTGGTGCAGGAGGTGAACTTTACGGGTGGGGAACCCCTGCTCCGTTCCGACTGGGTGCTAATAGCGAACCGACTGGCAGGCCATGACATCAAGACCAAGGTTATTACGAATGGTCTTTCCCTCACTCCTGACACGACACGCAAAATAGCGGATGCCGGGATTGCAGGTGTTGGTGTCAGCCTTGACGGTCTGGCAAAAACCCATGATTACATCAGGGGATACGACGGGCTCTTTCAGAAAGTCCTGGCGGGCCTCGAGTCATTGATGAAGGCCGGCATTCCCGCCACGGTCATAACCACAGCCAACGCTCTCAATATTCGTGAGCTTCCCGAGATGATGTCACTTCTGAAGCGGATCGGGATCCGTCAATGGCAGATCCAGCCCATCTTCCCGACAGGTAGAGGCAAAGATGCTACCGATCTGTGCCTCACGGAACAACAGTATCTGGACCTGGGGCTTTTCTATCAGCGCTATGAATCAGAGATGCGCAAGAACGGACTGGAGATCCTGCCCGGTGACAGCTTTGGCTACTTCACTGAACTCGACAACCGGGAACCCCCGTGGCGCGGGTGCCCAGCAGGCCTTTATTCCTGCGGCATCACCAGTCATGGCCTTGTTAAGGGCTGCCTATCTCTTCCGGACGAAGTTGTCGAAGGCGATGTGCGGAAGAAGAATCTCTGGGATATCTGGTTTCATTCCGATTCGTTTGCGTACACCAGGGAATTTTCCCTCGACCGCATGGGGTCAAACTGTAACTTCTGCGACAGAGCCGAACAGTGCAAGGGTGGTTGCTCGGCCATGTCTTACGGGAGCACGGGTCTCTTCCACAACGATCCCTTCTGCTTTATGGCAATACAGAAAGCGAAATGTGCAGACGGGCGAGCGCAGGCGGGTCCTAACGGCCTCTTGCCCAAATCACTCCCCCAAGAAAGGTAGGGGAATTACTTCTTCCTAGGTCTCTGCCAGCTCAACATCACGAGACGCAGACGAACGGCACTTCCGCAAGGGGAGACGTTCGTAGGATGCGATACTGGCCCAGCTGGTCACTGAGCGGCCTGTCCTCAGTGAAGCTGATCGATTGCGCGGCCACAGTGCGCGCTGTGAAGCCTTCCTGGAGCACCGCGTCCGATGGAAAATCCACATTCGACACCGTGCTCCTCAGGTTGTTCCGTATATCCTGGCGATCCAGCCCACTGACATGGTCATAGATATTGGTGATGTGCGGCAAGATCTCCACGACGAGCACGCTTAACGAGGAGTCTGGTGGCAGGCCGTACAAGGCCAGAAGATCACTGGCTTCGGTGTTGGTCCAGATCGCTGTGCCGTACTTTGTCGCGTCCACGTTGACGCCGGCAGGGCTGGCCAGCTTGTAAAGATGCGCGAGTTCGCCGATATCGGTTTCCGTTTTCCAGTCCTGGATCACGACGCGCTTCAGCGCAGCAATCTGCGCATCACTGTATGCGAAGTTCCAGTTTACGTTCGCCTGATACTCTACCCGCAGATTCGAATGGAGCAGCTTGTCGTCGAGCAGGATATTGCGAAAATCCTTGTTATCCGCCTGCTTCACCTGTGCGTAGAGCAGTCCCCAGAGCTCGGTCCTCGGCGGGTCGGCAGTGACGTTCTTTCCGTTTTGTACCGCCACTGCATAAGGCGCGGTTACGTACAATTTCTCCTCGTCCCGGTTCACGGTGCAGGTGAGCGTCGGCGCGGGATGCTGGATGCCCGTTGCTCTCAGGGGCCTTCCGAAGCGTCCCTGCGCGGTTGTCCAGACGCTTTCCCCGTCCGTATGCTGGCCGCTCGTATCGGTGTATTGATAGTGCCCAAGCCTCACCTCATACGTGAAGAAGCCGAACATCTCGGGTGATTCCGCGTTGAGTCCCGGGGGAAGGGGCAGCAGGTAATAGGTGTCTGAGTCGGTCGCTTTCTCCATCGGCTGCATCGCATCGAGTCCTGCCTCGTCGTTTGACTGACCGGGCGTGATCACCCGGATATATTCAGGATCTATCGGCAGCGCAGGCTCATCAGGCACCACGAGCAGCGAAGGGTTGTTGTTGCTGATCAGTTGATCCGGTGCATAGGCGAGCACCCGTGCATAGTACGTATCTTTCGGGTCGTTCACCGGCTGGTCGAATTCGATCCAGAGGAATCGTCTGCGCGGCTGGGTTGTGGAATATTTCTGGTTGCGTGTGTAGGGAGAGAGCGCAATGCCTGCGGAGACTATCGTCGGCACCTGCGCCGGCGGAAGCGTGATAGGCAACTCCAGCGGCAGTACCAGGTCGCCATCATTCTGCGAGCCATGGTTCTGCTTGAACTGGACCTGGATCTTATACTCCAGCTCGATCAGGTCAGGGAAGCGTGGATCATTGCCATGCGGCGCCGGCTGCATGAGCGTCGCTTTCGGCTCCACGGCATCGATGAAGAATATAGTAGTGTTGCTGCGGTCCGGCGTCTGCAGTGCATTGAGCGAAGCGGTCCTCTTGATCTCTATTGCACCGACTTCCAGGTTTTCCGTGTCGCTCACCGGATCATCTCTGAACCGTTTCTTTCTTTGAATCACGAGGCTATAGTCTTGAAGCGCGTCCCAGGTCCAATCCCTGCCGAGTTCCAGGATGATACAGGAGAGCCAGTGGTTTATGAGATCGCCCTTGCCGGCAAAGGTGATGGATGAATTGTCAGGAGAGAGTGTATGGCGGATCCTTTGCGAGCAGCCGAACTGTACGCGCGTGCCTTTCTTGCCGACCAGCGTCAGCCCGTTGTTTCCCAGCCCCAGCTGCTGGGCCAATCGCTGGATCATATCAGGCGGTTTAGCTACTTCGTTCCCGAAGAGGATGCTGGTGAGCTTGCCGTCAAAGATCGCGGGCGGGTCGGGCTGCAAGTAGATCCCCTGAATCTGTGTTGCTGCGCCGGTATTGAGAAACAACGCGCGTTCGTCAGTCGATTCCTTATAGAGTTGGAACTCGATCGTTCTGCCGTAACGGCTATTGAAGTTCGGGTCGGGTTCTTCCAGTCCGTAATAGCCGACCTTCTCGTCGCAGAGCGCGCGTATCGTCAGGCGTATGGTCCTGGCAGTGGGCAGAGGCAGCTCATCCATGGCATCTATCTGGGCCTGGGTCACTCCCAGATCGCCCAGGTCGCTCGGGTCGCCGAAATTGAGCACATGACAGTCCCTGTAATCGAGAGGAACGATCAGTTGATCATCGAAAGTGGGCGAGAGGTTCGGGAATTTCCTGGTGGTCGTGTAGAACTTAATGTAAGCTTCCTTGCCTGACACGCTCATCAGGTTATCCATCTTCAGCGTCTGAAGCTCTACCGTGATCTCAACGCTCCCCACGTCAGGGTCTGATATGCCGAACGCTTCCTTGCCCGCCATATCGATGGATGCTTGTTTCAGCAGGGTAATTGGGTCAACATACTTGCCGGTGAAGACAACCGCAGGATAGCCGAGGAGCGGCCTTTTAATCGTCAGGCTTGCGCCTGAGAAATACTGTTGATCGGTGTTCACGGGCAGATTGTCGATCTGCACGGTAGTCGGGGCCACGAAGCGCTTGAAATGGACGGTTGCTACCTGTGATACGGATTGGTATGCCGGGTCCTCGTCCGGCTCGGGTCCGCCGCCGCTCATGTCACCCATGCGCACGCGGAACTGATACATGTTGCCGTATTGGAGCGGCGTAGCGATAGGGGCTGCTGCATATAGTTTGTTCAGGTTATTGGCTGGTCCGCCTTTTACGTTCGTGGACGGATCGGGTTTCACGTCCTGGTTCTGGTAGATAGCCGTCGCATCGCCATCAGGCAGCACCATTGATTTGCCGGCCCAGTTAGCGAAATACATAGGCAGCCAGTAGTTCTTGGTGGTGTCGCCATCCAGCTGGATGGGATATACCTGGTAATTGATCTCCTTATTAGTAAAATCGCCGAGCGTGACAACATTGTTCGTCACCGGGTCGACCACAACGAGCGGAGCTTTGCTGCTTACCTCGTTCAACGACTGCCACGGCCCGGGAGGCGCAGGCGGCACAGGTTGCTCTCTCACATCGATTCTGTAGCCTGATGCGCCGATCGGCGCATCGATCCGCTGGTTCGGACCGACGCTCGGATCCTCCATCAGCTGGCGCATGTACCAGATGAGGATCTGCTCGTCATCCCAGCCAAGACGTATGCCTATCTCTTTTGTGGGATGAAAACCATCGCTCTGCTCCAGAAGAAGGTTGTCGCTCACCGGCTGAAAGCCGTGTACGATCTTCGCAAACCCGTCATCGTACTCTGCGGCTTCGATGAAGAGGTTGTCGTAATTGCCGGGAGGCACAACCGGCAGCACCGGAAAGAGCACGGCTGCGAAGACACTCCGCTGATTGCCCGTCGTCAGCGCCGGGATGCGGGCCGTATATTTCCTGATGAACGTATCGTCTACCTTCTGCTGCGCCTTGTAGTCACTCGCGTCTGCAAGATCGATGTAGAGCCACCCGCCTTTCGGGAAATAGCTTGCATCGATCGTGAGTTGCGTCTGATAAATCATGCCGACCGATTCTGCGAGGAGAGGCTGCCGCATGATATGCGCGAAGACCTGTCCCCAGCTTATGGCATCGGGCGATTGCGTGAAACCGGAGTTTGGCCCTGCGCCGCGCACCGCGCAATGGTATGTGTCATCGATCACGGCGTTACGCGTCTTCGGAGCAACGAAGTTGAAAGATTGCCGATACGAGAGGGGCAGGTATTTCTTGACAGAATGATCCTGGTCAACCGGATCAGGCGCTTTGCCCGGGAAGGTGTTGACGTTCAGATTCGTGTTCTGCACGCCAAGGTTGCTGATCTGAAACTGATCGGCAAGCGCTTCGAAGATGGGCCGCGCCTGAGTCGGCTGCGTGGTTGTCAATGCAACGGGAGCAAGACTGGGCACGGTACCCGGCAAACCCGAAAGCCCGGTGACGATCTTCGCCACGAACGAAAGTTTTGCATCTGCGAAGGCCGGCGCATCCGGAATCGGAGGTGCCCCTGTAATGGCGGCCGTGAGCGGATTCTGGTTGCGAGGCAGGAAGACGATGTTGACGTTCAGCACGTTCCCATCAAAAAACTGGGGAAAGGTCAGTATGGCAAATCTTCTGTTCGGTTCCATGAGAAGCTCCTTGAAAAGATAGGGTCATGGGTCATGCTATCTGCCTTTGCTCCTGCCACGATTGGCTGAAGCTGATGTCGATCACCAGGAATATGCTGATGTCCAATCCGAACGTCACCTGTGCCGCGCAATCGGTCCTGTCACTGCTCCGCGAAATCGTTCCCTTCGCCTCGATCGTTATGGTCACGCCCACGAGCCCTCCGAGCAGCTCTGCCTGTCCCTGGAACAGGAGGAATGCTGAGACATTCAACTTCGTCGAGTCAGCATAGATCTCCACGCCAACCATGTAGAGCACGCTCACGTTGCCGACGACCGGCAGGCCCACCACGATCTGCGCGCCGAACCCGAATTTCATGGTGAGCGAAGGACCCACTTTCGTATCAGCGGCAATGCCCAGATTGACCTGTCCCACTGCGTAGATGGTCGCGATGCTGATCGATACGCACATGACCGAGAGGCGCGCGTAGAAATCGAGAGACGCGCCTGCGGTTGGCAGCAGTTTCTTGGGATCTCCAATGGCAGCAGTAGAGAGCGCCGCATTAAAATAAAGGCTTACCTTAAGCGATGCTTCCAGTTTAAAGGGCGTGTTGGGATCATTATAGACAATGTCAGGGACCGGGAATTTTACGACCGGTATCTCTTTTGACGCTTCGAATTTATATTCCCAGCTGTCAGCGTCGTTGCTCATGGCGATCTCCAAGCCCTTCTTTACTGCATCGGCATAGTTTTCACCCTGCAGATCCTCCAATATTTGCAGGATATCAATGATGGGCTGAAGGTCTTTGCTGAATGAGAGCTGGGGCGAAGGAAAATCTGGATCGGAAGCGTCGCCTTCGTAGCTGGCCTCTGCACCGTCATTGGCATTGAAGTTCCCCTTGACGAGCATGAGACGGCTGAACGGCCCCAGATCGACCACCATTGCAATATTATTGAGTCGACTCTTCCACCGGTCTGCGACGCTCGATGCAAAGGAATCGACGTCGTAGTTGAGGCTGCCGGTCCTCGCCTGCGTAGAGCCATCCCTGTTCTGCGTATCCGCCTGGTATTCCACGTAGACTTTCAGGTAGTCCTCGTTGATGAGGTACCATGGCGTGCTGGGCAGGTCGAAATCTTTCGCGGCGTTCAGCAGTTTGTAGCCGTCCTGCTGAAGCCTCGTGATACCATCTGCTGTGTTGATGCCCATCAGCTCCAGCACCTGCTTGCCGCCGTCCGTCAGAGGATTCTGCACGAAGTCCTTGGTCAGTGCGATCGCGTCGCCGAAACCGGTCACTGCATCCCCGATATTGGGAAAGATACCCTTGGAGCTGATGATCCGATAGGCATCGGCAAAGAGCGGCGGCGTCTTGCTCAGGAGCTTGCCCGGAACAGTGTCCGTTAATTGCTTCGCGAAAGATGGCGTGAGGAAGAGTACCTTCTGCGTATTGGTGCTTTGCAGGAAACCTAAGTTGACCGTATCATTCATCGGTGCGCGCAGCAACTCGGTCGGGTTGGCAATGCGCAGCAGATCGGTATCCGGATACGTCAGATCCGCGGCCAGTTCACCGATCCGTATGAGCGGTACGGTCACGGCGTCCGGCAACGGGGTCACGTCGCCTGTGGCCTGCGCATGTGTCACCATGCTCCAGGAGCCGTCCTTGGGTAAAATCACGTTACCACGGATCGCTGCGACAAATACGGGTTGCGTGTTGGTTGCATCAGTCGAATCATTCACGTCGACCCAGTTGATACGCATCGTCTGACCATTCTTGCCGATGTCAACGATGCAGTCGACGGGCCCTCCGATGGAACCGAACTGACGCGCAAGCAAAGCCTGGAAGCCCTGTGGCGTGAGCGGTATGCCGCGGGGAGCGAGCTGAACAAATCCTACGATCTTCTTGCCGGGCACGAGTCCGCCGAATTGACCCTGCACCACATTTTCAATCTGCAGGTCTGCGTCGAAATAGACAGGCTCCAGATCAACCCCGACGGGCGTTGTCGCGTTGACATAGGGCGTGATCCTGTTGGTCGCCGGATCCACCTGGTAGAAACCGGTGATATCCATGGTGGTCAAGAGGGGTGCGATATCGTTAACCGCGGATTTTATGTTCTGCACATTGAAGAGCCCCTGCACTACGCCCGGATGTATATGATAGGGCACGGCTGTTTTCGGGGTGTCGTTGGGATCGCTCGGATTCAGGTAATATTGGAACGTGAAGTCGAACTTCCCGTCGCTTTCAGCTCTCCAGCCGCTGTCATAGCGGTAGACATAACCGCTGCCCACCCGGAACAGGGTGATCGTGCGCACAACCTTGATGCCCCATGGATAGAGAATGCTCTTTACCTGGATCACCTCGTGGGCGCATCTACCAACGAACACATCGAACTTTGCCTGGCTCGTGCTGGCAAACTGCGCCTTGGTATTGACCCAGTTGCTGAAGATGCTTCCGCCGTAGCCGCTCACGTCCATCCGTGTGACGGGCACGCCCCGCTGGTTATCGAGCGTCGATTGGGCGGGCTCGAAAAATTCTCCGTTGAATATCACGGAGACATCGTAGCCCAAGGTGCTCGCATCCGTCTTTTGCCCTGCCAGGTCGAGCACGTTGTTGATCTGCAGGGTGTAGCCGCGGAACATGTTTCCTTCGTCGCTGTTAAAACCGGAGCCTGCGGTCAACTGCAGCTGGATCCCTCCTTTCAGATCATCCGCAAATGACGGGCTGGCGGGTTGGAGATCCGGCTTCTGCGTCTGGCTCTTGTTGGTCTTGTAAAGGAATGCGAGCGACCTCAGCCCGAAGGGCAAGGTAGAGTAAGCGGCCGTAATATTGTTCGGCTCTGTCTTGTAGGCCTGGATCAGGAAGTCCGATACGGGGATAGGTGCTATGGGAACGAACTGCGCGCTGTTGTTCATGATCTTTGTGGGCCCGCCGTCATCAGGATAGTAGTTGAGCGGTACCGGTGGGTCGCCCGGTTTTTCCGGAGCAGTCAGGTTGAGGACCGGCTCCCAGGAGATCAGCGGCACGGTGAAAGCACGTACAAAATAACCCCGCGCCACCACGTCGAGACCCTTCACCTGCACCGGGAACTGATCTGCAGGCGCCGCTGCAGCCGCGTCCTTCGTCACCACGGCGAACGTCTGCAGCATGGCCATCCGCTTATCGCCGAACCATGCGAAACTGACACCCATCTGGTCGGCATTACTGCTCACGTCAAGCAGGGCAAAGACATCACCTTCGAGAAAGGAGAACTGCCGATCCCATATGGCCTGGTAATCAGGGAGCCCCGGCAGAAACATCATCGGCTTCACTTCACTCGGTGAAACAGCCGCCGGCGCCGACTGCGCTGCCGGCTTCGTTGCCGTCTCGATTGCTTGCGCGCTGAAAAGCCTCACGAATGGATGGTTGCTCAGGTCCGTCAGGATCACCGGGGCCGGAGTGGGCTGGCTGACGGGCTGCACCGGGCCTGCGGCCAGCGTGCTCACTTGGAACTGATTCTGCAGCGGTGCGAAATGAAAGGAGACGTCTACGGTATCCGTGTCGGGTGAGAGCGGCTGCCACGCGATCTCGCAGACCAGCCAGAGCCAGATCGTCTGCCCGGTAATCACGGTATTTCCGAACACTGCGCGCCCGCCGAACTGGTATTTCAACCTGTTGAGGTTTGCAGCATACGGGTCAGGCAGCGTCGGAAGATATGCGTACATGCCGAAGGTGAGAAAGAGAACTCCTTTTTCCACCTGCACCATGTCATCGGCCAGCAGGCCGAAGAGCAGGCAGCCATTGACAGGGCTCACTTTGAACAATGCATTTTGCAACGCCACGGCTGCAGGTTTCGGCAAGGTCTCTTTCGGCTTGCTCGGATCGTAATTATCGAAGAGTATGTTGTCGTCGTACAGATAGATCAGCTTGAATGCCTTATTAACGGCGAGGATCAGCACGGAGTTTTTCGAGTGGATATCGAAGGGCTGCCCGGTGACTGTCACAGGCCTGTCCAGCAAGGGATTCGTGTTGACGAGCGCCAGCAGCGCCTCGTTGCCGTTTGCAAAGGTGTTGTAGACGAAGGGGAAGAGATTAGTGTACTGCAGGTCGATGGTGGAACCGAACGGGTTCAGGTCATCTTTCCAGAGCTTATATTCCTGGGTGCAGAAGAGGTTCCCCGCCTTAAGATCGGTTACGTTGATTCTTCCTATGTCGGCGAGCACGTAGGGATTGGTAAGGTTGATGTCACCACCCTGAAGCCCGGTCCACTGCACGGTCACGCCTTGTGCGCAGCGAATGGCCATGCCTCCTGTACCCGCGGCCGGCGACGGCTTGGTCGCGTCGATCTGCGCGCACGGCAATGCCCATGCTGCCCACTGGATATCGGCTTCTTCGGCAAACGTAGTGAAAGGTGACCGGCAGTCACGGATGGCAAACGTTTTTTTCGAGCAGGTAAAAGGAAGAAGGACCCGGTTCAATACTGGATCATACGAGGAGGCGCCCTTCTTGTTCCATTTGAAATCGGCAACATGGCCGTAAACACTCCAGTGCGGATTCCCTGCAATCGCATCCACACCGGTTGCGCTCCCGGAAAAATGAAAAGAGAGCTGCGTCGGCAGGTTGAGGGTCTCGTTGCGTGCGTCCTGACCGTAAGGGCTTGCAGGGTCTGCGCCTGTTACCGCAGGCTGATTCAGGTCCAGCTTTACCGTCACGACCGTTGTAGGAGAAATCGTCAATTTACCGTTGACGATCTGCGGCAATGCACTCAGCGCAAGTTCGCCGCCCTTGATGCGCAAACCGGTGAAGAAGCCGGCCGGCGCACTCACCGCAAATATCCGGGAATTTATCCAGACGCTGTCAGGCAGCAGTTTGTATTTCGCGGCAGGATTGACGACCGGCGGCAATGTCTTGTTGATGATCTTCTTGCGCAAGGAAACATCAAAGAGAATCGCCGGGTCGGCCTGCCCTGCAATGTAAAGCGCGACGAGCGCCTCAATCCTGTAGAAGTCGAACCAGAGCTTTCTGCCATCCTTGTTGAGGAAGGGTCCCAACGTTTTGTCGACGGCAGCGCCGCCGGCCCACAAGGGCACGGATCCTGCGATCTGCGTGCTCCGAACCGGCACATCACGCACGAAGACCCGAAGCTTCTCTCGGCCGGCCTCCTTCACGGCTCTCGCAGCGAGCGTCCTCAGATGGGTCGCTTCATGTTCTGCGATGGCATCGGTGAAGAAGAGATCCGATTGCTCGACGGAGAAGGAACTGTTCTTTATCGTCGTGATGGTCTCGTCGGGAAGGGTGTTGGCCAGCGCCTCCTGGAGTGATCGGATAGCGCGGTCATCCTGGCGGGAAGAAACCTCCAGATGGCCGGACAGATCAGCAAGCAGGTTAAATACTTCCTGTTCACGGTCGGACATTTTTTTCTTAGGCATGGGTCACTCCGCTAAGAATAATTTGGGTTTAGAGATTGTCGTTTTGACTGAATGGAGCGGGTCAGTTCTTCGATACTCGTCGCATGTGAGCTGACCCATGGCCGTCCTTTTACGTGGCTCGTCAAGCGCCACAGAATTTAGTAGACGAGCATTAATACCTTTTTCTACCCAACCCTAAGTCCTGTTACAATCCTTGTCAAGGTGGTGGCCCATAGGCGCTGGTACGACATTACGGTTCACAAAAAGCGAATGGCCTGGCTGAATCAGTTGACAGAGGGAATGTGATTCACACCGGAGGCAACTATGGCTCGTATCTGTAGATCCCAGTGGTTTCGGGCTGAGTTGTGTGGAAGATGCGCTCTGAAGGATTGCAAAATTGTTTTCACCGTGCAAGAATGACTCCATCTAATGCGCCGTTACTTTATTTTTGTCATTGCCGGGTTTGCCCTGCTCATGTACTCGATCGATGGCACGGTGGTGGCCGTAGCCTTTCCCAATCTCGTCAAAGACCTGAATACCAATGTCCTCTGGGCAGCGTGGACCATATCAATTTTTTTTATTGCAGTTACCATGGCCATGCCGTTAGCAGGAAACTTGAGCGACAGCTTCGGTCGCAAGAAGGTCTTTCTGATCTCCCTCATACTGTTCACAGCAAGTTCCCTCGCCTGCGGCCTTGCGCCGAACATCTACTCCCTCATAGCATTCAGGTTCCTTCAGGGTATTGGAGGAGCAAGCTTCCTTCCGACCGCATCAGGAATCGTGAGCGACCATTTTCCGGAGAGCAGGGAGAGGGCTATCGGCCTTTTCAGCAGCATCTTCCCCATAGGAGGCATTATCGGACCAAACCTGGGGGGGTGGATTGTCAGTCTCTATTCCTGGCGTTATGTCTTCTATATCAACCTGCCCATCGGGATTGGTCTGATCATCCTGAGTCTCGCGCTCCTTAAGAAAGACTCCAAAGTTTTTTCGCGGCGTCACGTAGACGCGGCGGGCGCCTCTCTTTTCAGCGGGGCCATACTCTTTCTCATGTTCGGCCTGAATCTTATCGCTGAGACTTTTTCTTTCCTATTCTTTCTATTCGCGGCAATCTTCCTGGCCCTGAGCTTTTATTTGGCTTTACTGTTTCTGCGCCATGAGAAGAAAGAATCTAACCCGATGCTGGATGTCACCTTGCTGCAATCGAAACCTTTTCTCGCCGCGAACCTGATGAATCTGATTATAGGCATCGCTGTTTTCGGGATTTTTTCTTTCATACCGCTCTATGCTACTTCTGTGCATGAGCTCTCGACGTTGATGAGCGGTGTGATCCTGACGCCCCAATCATTGGGATCGATTGTCGCCTCGGCAATCACGAGCTTCTTGCTCCGGCAATGGGGCTACCGGTGGCCAATGATATGGGGCTTTGGTATCATTGCCGGTGTAACGGTCCTGCTTGCGCCGGGGCTATTGTTGTGGAACGTGATTGGTCTTCGATGGGGAAGTGCAGCATTACTCGCATCTTTGCTCCTGGTCTCCGGGATCGGCATGGGAATGGCGTTTCCCGCTGCCAATAACGCTTGCATCGAGTTGATGCCCGAGAGGATAGCTACGATAGTCGGCCTGCGCAATATGTTCAGAACGGTTGGAGGAGCATTGGGCGTATCCATCATTACGGTCATCCTTCACGTGAGTGGCTCACCCGGCGCCGGTTTCAGAATTATCTTCCTCTCATTCGGTCTTGCACTCCTGTGCTCACTGCCACTCGCTTTTCTTATGCCCGCCGGAAAAGGAACATGGGGACAAAAGGGTGCATCTTGAAACGATTCCGACCTTTTCTTTCCAGGAGAGCGAGAATTTGATAGAATGAATCCGAGGGGGAAAAAGACAGATGGTCACGATAACCATATCGCGGCAGATGGGTAGTGGTGGGTCTTACATAGGGCGACTGGTAGCGAGACGCCTCGGTTTCAGGTATCTCGATAAAGAGATCCTTTATGAAGCAGCAAGACGTCTCGGAACCGACGAGAGGTTTCTCGCAGACCGCGACCAGAAGTCGAGCGGGTTCTTAGAAAATTTCCTGAGAACACTTCCCTACGGCACAATGCCCGTTGTCATTCCACCCGTAGGACCTCCCATCAGCGACAGCGAGTTGTTTTCTTTGGAGTGTACAATCATGGAGGAAATTGCCCGGCGGGAAAGCTCGGTCATCGTCGGGAGGGGGGCCTTCCAGGTGCTAAAGGGGTTGCCGGGCACGGTAAGGATATTTATGCACGCACCCCTGGAGTTTCGCACCAACCGGCTCATGCAGGTGCAAGGCATCACTGACGCGCGGCAGGCGGAATCGAAACTGAAGGAATCAGACGAGCAAAGATCTAAGTTCGTATGGGACAGGCTCCACGTGCGCTGGGCGGACGCAACAAACTATCATTTTTGCGTCGACACGAGCGTAATAGATTTCGATTCGATTACGCAGATGATATGCCAACTGGCTGATACCAAGCTGCATGAATCAGCAGAAAAACAACCATGACCGACATTCGGCTGTGGGCTACCGGTTTCGAGTTAAAAGCATTCCGCTGTTAACGCGGAACTCGTAACCCGTAACGGATTTCCGCGGCTCTTTACGCTTCATCATCCTCCAGCGCGATTTCCGGTTCGCCGGACTTCGCCTGTTTCCAGACGCCGCGCACAATCGAAAGCAATCCCAAAACCATGAAGACGAGGGCTATAGGTCTCGTAAAGAAGATAGCGGGCGAGCCCTGTGAGATGAGCAGGGACTGCTGCAGAGACGTCTCCAGCATCTGGGAAAGGACGCTGGCAAGGACCAGCGGCGCAATGGGGAAGCCGAGCTTGCGCATCACGTACCCGACGACACCGAATATCAGAGAGACCCAGACGTCGAACATCATGAAGCGTATGGAGTAGGCGCCGATCACGGAGAAAAGGATGATGAGGGGACCGAGAATCGGAAAGGGGATAAGAGCAATACGGGCCCACATGCCCACAAGAGGGAGGTTGAGTACCAGCAGGATCACGTTGCCTATGTACATACTTGCGATGACAGCCCAGACGAACTGCGGGTTCTGCTGGAAAAGCATAGGCCCGGGTTGCAGCCCGTACATCATGAGACCGCCGAGGAGCACTGCTAACGCTGGTCCCGTGGGCAGGCCAAAGGCAAAGAGGGGCACGAAGCCCCCGCTCGTTGTCGCATTGTTCGCACCCTCCGGTGCTGCAACACCCTCGATGGCCCCTCTTCCGAACTCTTCGGGATGCTTCGACACGCGTTTTTCGAGATCGTAGGCCACGAACGTTGTAACGGCGGGCGCGCACCCGGGCAGCAGACCGAGAAAAAAACCGACACCGGTTGACCTGAGCATGGCCCCGATACAGCGCCGTATGTCGACCCACTTGGGCATCCAGTCGATCTTCTTCGTCTCGTACATGAGCGTGGCCGCTTCTTCCACGGTCACCAGTATTTCGGTTATCGCAAAGAGGCCTATGATCACGCTGATGAAGTTGACGCCCGCCATGAGATCGATAAAACCGAATGTCAGCCGGGCAGCGCCCGTGAGCGGGTTCTGACCGATAAGGGATGCGATCAATCCGATACATGTGGCGATTACCCCTTTGAGGAGCGCACGTCCTGAAAGACTGATGGTCAGCGTGAGGCCCATGAACATGAGCGCAAAATATTCAGGAGGGCCGAAGGCGAGAGCGAACCGTGCAAGGATCGGGGCGAAGAAGGTCAGGCCCACGAGGCTTAAGGTGCCCGCTACGAAAGACGAGACCGCGGAAATGGCGAGCGCCGGCCCCGCCCTTCCCTGCCGGGCCATCTGGTAACCGTCTATTGCCGTTGGCACCGACGAGGCTTCGCCGGGGATGTTGACCACGATTGCCGTGGTCGAGCCACCGTACATGGCTCCGTAGTAAATGGCAGCCATCATGATGATGCCCGATGTAGGCTTCAGTACGGTCGTGAGGGGGAGTAGTATAGCGATCCCCGAGGACGGCCCGATGCCCGGAAGCACGCCGATGAGAGTGCCGATCAGGCAGCCGACGGTTGCCCAGAGAAGGTTTTCAGGGGTGAGGGCGGTAGCAAAACCGTTGAGAAGAAAGTCCCACGAGAAGAGCATCACGACCTCCTAAGGTGCCATGAAACCCGCAGGGAAGTTAAGCTCTAGAAACTGAATGAAAAGATAGAAGACGACGACGCCCGAAATGACGCCGGTCAACAGTGCATAGAAGAGCGCGTGCCGGCCGAGCCAGAGGTACCAGGTGAGAAAGGCTATGAACATGGCCGTGGCGACTGGCATGCCGAGAAGGTTTATCAGGTACGTGTAAACTATCAGGCTGACAAAAGTAACGACGACCCTGACGAAGCCTTTCTTGTCGGGCCACTTGATGGCAAGATCCTTCCCCTGAAAGCGCCACGATTTTATTGCCAGTAGCAATCCCGCCAGCAGCACGGTAGTCCCGAGGAAATAGGGAAGGGTCCGGGGAGGAAGTCGCTCCTCCATACCTCCCGTGATGCTTGTAGCTGCATAAAGAACGACAAACCCGAAGAAGACAAGAAAAAGACCGCTGGCGATATCTGCCGACCGTTGTGTTTTCATAAATATAAAATCTATTTTAGCGGGGCTCGTCCATGGAAATCTATTTCTTGAGCCCCGCGGCCAGTTCCTTATATATGGCTGTCATCTTTGCGATGTACGTCACGCACTCGTCGTGGCCGATGGCAACGGGGATGAAGCCCTGCTTCTTCATCTCTGTCTGCACGTCAGGAAGTTTGGAGACTTCAAGCCAGACCGTTTCCAGCTTCCTCAGGACCGCGTCCGGCGTCTTCGGCGGCGCTGCCACACCCCGGTCAACCGCCTCGAGTAAATCTATTTTCAGCTCCCTGAATGTGGGAACATCCGGGAATTCAGGAAAACGTGCTTCCGTGGCAAATGCGAAAATCCGCGCCTTGTCCTTATACCTCGTCAGGTCATCCGACGCACCCATGATGGCCTCGATGTGGCCTCCGAGGAATGCGGTCATCTGGGGCGCTGATCCCGTGAAAGGCACGTACGTCAGCTTTGTGCCCGTCAGCTTCTCGAGACGGAGGGCCGCCATGTGGTACCCGGAGAATGTGCCCGAGCCTCCCACCGTCATTTTACCCGGGTTCTTCTTTGCGTAGTCGACCCATTCTTGGAATGTCTTGATGCTGCTGGTGTTAAGAACAGCAAGGGCGAGAGGTGTCCTCTGGAAGAGGGCTATGGGCACGATCTGTTCGGTCTTGTACCCGACCTCCTGTTGCATCGGCTGAAGAATGATATGCGGGATATTGAATCCTGCGACCGTGTAACCATCTGGCTTTGCGTGTGCCAGCTCCTTCCAGCCAAGGGCTCCGCCCCCTCCCACCTTGTAGTCTATGATCACCTTTTGCTTGAAAAGTTTATCCAGGTGCGGCTGCTGGAGACGGGCTACCCTGTCAGACTGACCACCCGGATCAAAGCAGATCATGTAATTTATCTGCCTCGTGGGAAATGCCTTCTGTTGAGCAAACGCGGCAGCGTGAACAACCAGGATGCAAAGGATACTGAGAATCAGCACGTTAGCCAGAAACCTCTTGCTCATGCTCTCCCTCCTCGCTCTCGAATTCCACGAAGCGCGAACGGCCTCGTGCTTCTCCTCCATTGTAGTATATCCGGAAGAAAAATTGCGAGAAATTAATGCACAGTCACCTCTTCCCTTCCCTGATTAACCCTTGACACCTCATCTCCCTTTTGGTAACGTTGGTTACAAAATATGGGCCAGGGATCCTATGACAGAAGAGGGATCCGGTCCGTAATTTGCGGGCGGCGCGCCCTCAAACTATTGCAAGGAGCTACTATTCCCATCAACACTGAGCAAGGTCCTTGTCAGCGCTGCGAAAAGCCGATCATCCCTCTCCGGACATTCAAGAACATAGCGTCTATCGCAAACGAGAAGAGGCTTGATAAACGCGCGTCCCGTCTCCTCTGCCCTGCGTGCAGGCGGCAGGGATTCGCGGAAGGTTTGCTGGGTGAAAGACTCCAACAAGTGGAGCCGGTGAGGCACACGGCCAGGCGCAGGCATGAAAAGATGGAGACGGTGAAGCAGGATACATTGCGCGGGACAACAGCCTACAAGACTGAATGCTATATCTGCAATCAAGGATGCGATGCCCGCGTGCATGTAAAGGATGGCAAGGTCGTGCTGGTCGAGGGTGATACCAGTTCCCCGGTTACAAAGGGCACGCTCTGCGCCAAAGGCCTTGCCTCCAAGGGGATACTCTACCATGCGGATCGCCTGCTTTACCCCATGAAACGCACAGGAGAGCGCGGGGAGGGGAAATGGGAGCGGATCTCCTGGGATGAGGCCTACGATACGGTCGTCAAAAACCTGAAGTTAATTGAGAAGAAATACGGCGCTGACAGCATCCTGCTGGCCACAGGGACAAACCGCGGATGGGTCAGCTACTTCACAAGGTTTGCCAATGCCTATGGCAAGCAGTGCATGGGTCCGGGTATCGCCCAATGCTGGTTCCCCAGGATGACTGCGGGCATACTCACGCTCGGTTCGCCTGCACTCGAGAACCCCTACTATGAAGGCTCTAAATGCCTTCTCGTCTGGGGCGTCAATCCGACAGCCACCTGGCCGGCCAAGGCTGTAAGCATGATGGATGCCCGCTCCAGGGGAGCCAAGATGATCGTCGTTGACCCCTTGCTCTGCGAGACGGCTTCCAAGGCCGACCTCTGGCTGCAGCTCAGGCCGGGGACCGACGCAGCCCTAGCGCTCGGTATGCTCCACGTCATCATGGAGGAGGAACTCTACGACAAGGAATTCGTGGACCGCTGGTGCTTCGGGTTTAATGAGTTTAAGGAACGTGTAAAAGAGTACCCTCCGGAAAGGGTGGCGCAGATCACGTGGGTTCCCGAGCGTCTTATCAGGGAGGCGGCCAGACTCTATGCCCTTGCCAAGCCGGCTTCAATAACGGAATGTCTCGCAATCGATCAGAATGCCGATACCATCTCCACCACGCGCTCCCTCTCTATCCTTGCTGCCATCACGGGGAACATCGATGTGCCCGGCGGCAATGTGATCAGCATGCCGAAGAAGCTGCGCGGAAGGAAGGAGGAGTCAGGCCTCGACTATTTGACGAAGGAGCACCACGAAAAACGGTTCGGGAGTGAAGAGTATCCGTTTTTAGCCGGAGAGGCGTGCGTCATGCCTTCGCCTTCTGCACATAATTACACGACGTGGCAGGCAGTACTGACGGGCAAGCCCTATCCTGTGCGGGCGCTCTATTGTCATGGTAACAATATGTTGGTGGCGTATCCGAACACCCCTATGGTTACCGAAGCCTTGATGAGCCTCGATTTTTTCGTGGTGGCCGATCTCTTCATGACTGACACGGCCCGGATTGCCGACATTATCCTCCCTTGCGCAAGCTGGATGGAGAGGGGCGGTGTTGCCCTGCACGATCAGACTTCGTTCAACGGCATTCACCTTCAGCAGAAGGTTGCCGAGCTCGGCGAGTGCCGCACCGATTACACCGTCCTCAATGAGCTTGCAGCAAGGCTGGGCTTTGGCGAGCGCATGTTCCCGAGTGACGAGGCCTACTTCGATTTTCTTCTCGGACCTTCGGGTATCACGTACGAGCAACTGAAGAAGAAGGGTCGCATCTCCATTCCGGATACCTTCAAAAAATATGAAATAAATGGTTTCAACACGCCCTCTCGAAAGGTCCAGATCTATGATCCCCGCCTCGAGGAACTTGGGTTTGATCCTCTGCCCGGGTATCGCGAGCCTACGGAGAGTCCTGTCAGCGCCCCTGAGCTCGCCAGGGAATATCCGCTGATCATCACGACAGGGGGCAGGGTTCCTGTTTTTCGCCATTCTGAGCTGCGCAACATCCCGGTGCTGCGGGAGATTGTACCGGAGCTCCTCGTGACCATACATCCGGAGACAGCCCGCCTACTCGGCATTTGTGACGGAGACTCGATTGTCGTAGAATCGCCGCGGGGGCAGATGGAAGCAAAGGCGTCTCTAACCGAAGGCATGGACCCCAGGGTCGTTCAGGTACCGAGCCACTGGCCGGAGAAAAACAACGTGAATCTGCTCACGGACAACAAGGCCTGCGCGCCGATAATCGGAAGCGCCCAGCTCCGCTGCCAGCTCTGCAGGATACGCAAGAAGAAGGGGAATGGCCTTGGATAACATTCTTCTTGTCGATCTGGATAACTGCGTTCGCTGTCACGCCTGTGAGGTCGCATGCAGAGAAGAGCACGGGCTCGCATTTGTTGGTGGCCCCAGATGGTGCCGAATACAGACTATAGGGCCGCGCAAAGCAGCAGACGACAGACTCCACATGGATTTCATACCTGTCATGTGCTTTCACTGCAACGAGCCGGCGTGCGCCGCCCTCTGTCCGAGCGGGGCCATATCGAAAGACGAGGACGGCATCGTGCTGGTCGATGAAAGCCTTTGCACCGGCTGTCAGCTCTGTGTCTATGGGTGCCCGTACGGTGTCATGATTTATAACGAGGCAACAGATACGGCCGGCCACTGTGACCGGTGCGCGCATCGTCGATCCGGAGGTCTGGAACCATCCTGCGTGCAGCACTGCATAGGCGGAGCCCTTCAGTGGGTTACGCCCGACGAGCTCGCCTTGATAACGCGCGGTGAGCACACGCTCATGCTGGGGCGAACCTGTTACGTGTCGAGCCAATGGGAACTGCAGGATGAGATCTGAAACGGACAGATTGAGGTTGTCTAGCCCAGAGCGTGGCCACGACGAAGCTTGTCTACCGGCGGCCGGATTGGAGTAAATGGGAGGCGTTGAATCTCCATCGTGGATGCTTGGTATCATGATCGTCTATACCAATTTGCATTCAAGATGGACGACCCAGCCTACGGCCGGGTACCCCGGGCGAACCGAGGCCTGGGCTACGCAGGCGTACCTGGCGGTACGTCACGGAACCAATTGCTCGTGCGGGGTACCCGGGCGCTCCCAAGACTCTCTTCCCGGGTCGCCGCAACGAAGGTATACGCTTGAAGGCAAATTGGTATTAGAAGGAGGCGTCGATTATGTTTGGCAAAACCTGGAAGACATCGGAGCTGAAGTACAAAGTCCTGATAGAGCGCGGTGCAAAAATTCCTATGCGCGATGGCATAGAACTGAATGCCGATATTTTTCGGCCGGACAGCGCCGAGAAGTTTCCGGCTATTTTTGGATACCACCCTTACGATCAGACGGCCCAGACAGCGCCGATAACCAAGAACTCCCTTTCGACGAACTTTTTCAAGCTCCCCGGGCAGGAGAAGGGTAATGCCTTTATTGAAGCTGGCGATCCCAATGCTTACGTGCGCCGGGGCTATGTTTACGTCATTGCCAATGTGCGGGGCACGGGAAAATCGGGAGGGCTCTATCCCTTCCTTGCTGAGCCCGAAGCTCAGGACGGGTGCGAGGTCATAGAATGGATCGCGCGTCAGCCATGGTGCACGGGCAATGTGGGCATGTTCGGGGTTTCCTACTTCGGGTGGATTCAACAGTACATTGCTGCCCTAAATCCTCCCCACCTCAAATGTTTTTTTGGGCCCTGGGCAGCCACCGACTGCTATCGGGATTTCATTTACCGGGGCGGCATCCTGGGACACGGATTCTGCAGGATGTGGGCCCTGGGCTCGGTCCACAATTGCAGAGTTCCAAAATCGTCGGCAACACCGGAAGAGATTGGCAAACTGCTTCAGGATGAAGATATCGCCGGCGTGCCTGAGCTGATCCAGATCTTGAGAAACCCGGACATATTGACGCACCCGTTAATTGTCGACATTCTGACCCACCCTTACGACGGGACGTACTGGGATGTGCGAAAGGTGAAGTATGAGAACATCAAGGTGCCGGGCTACGTCGGCGCATGCTGGGGCATGTACGGGCTGCATCTGCCTGCGGCATTTCGCAGCTTCGAGAATTTGAACGTACCAAAGAAAATGATCATCGCGCCACCCGCATACCTCGACAGGCCGCTCTACCAGCTGCAATATGAATCTTTGCGCTGGTTTGATTACTGGCTTAAGGGGATGGAGACGGGCATCATGGACGAGGCCCCGATGCGGCTCTTTGTCATGGGCTCGAACGATTGGAAGGAAGCTAAAGAGTGGCCGTTGCCGCAAACTCGATGGACGCCTTTCTTCCTTCACGAAAATGGGCTGTTGCATGAACATTTACCGCATGACGAAGAAGGATGGGATACGTTCAACGATTCTCCGTGGGGTCGCGGATCGCTGGAATATACTACCCCGAGGCTGGTCGAGAATACGGAGGTAATGGGCCCGATCGTGCTCAACCTCTATGCCTCAAGCACTGATACTGAGGCGCTCTGGTTTGTAAGTCTGCGCGAAATCGACGCGCAGGGCAATGAAAAGATACTCACGCGCGGCTGGCTGAGAGGTTCACACCGTGAAATCGATCCCCAACGGTCAAAACCCTGGGCACCTTTCCATCCCCATACAAAATCGGAACCACTGGTACCGGGCAAGATTTATGAGTTTAATATCGCCATCTCGCCAACAGGGAATCTTTTCAAAGCCGGGTCCCGGATCAAGCTCAAGATCAGCTGCTGTGATGACCAGCCCAAGAACCCGCTGGAAATGATCGCGAGTGGAAACCTTGTGCGCCAATCCCCATCACGCCTCAGGGTATATCATGATGCGGAGCACTCTTCGGTACTGCTTCTGCCCATCACAAAAGGAAATATCATCGAAACGTTCATGTCCGGTGGCGGACCGTACGTATAGTGCTTAACTCTGAAGCTGATGCGAGAAACACCCGCTCCCGTGGATACTCGGAAGAGGGGTACCCGTGTGTAAACGCGGGTCTGTGACTGAAGGTAACTTGGTATTAACTATAATGAACGGATGCCGATACTATCTGTGGGGAGGTTGTCATATTTGAAACAGGTCATAGCGAGTAACCGTAGGAAAACAAATCTTAAACGGTATGCGTTTAGCCTCTGCCTTAGCATCCTGCTCTTTCCTGTGTTAGGGCTGCAGTCGCCCCTTCTTGCGCAAGATGATCTCAGTGTGCGCCGGGATAAAGACAAAACTGTATATACCATAGATGGCGAAGATGAGAATAAACAGTTACAGGAAAGAGAGAGGGAAAGGGCCTGGGACATGCTCAAAAACATGCCCGTCATCATTGACGGACGGAAGGGTCAGCCGACGCCCGTGCAACCGGGGCCAGTTCAACCTTCACAGCCCACGCCCGGTAAGTGACCACCTAGCCGGGATCTGTGAAGGCCCACATACCGCTCAAAGAAAGGTATTCAAAAATCTATTCCGTTTGCGCGGGAAATCTATTATTCTAAGATAAAGTGAGAAGACTCCAAGGAGGCTGGCATGGGTACTTACAGAATGCTTTACGATTTCGCGGCCAAGGTAGGAGCGCTTGAAGGCTATGTCTATCCGAAGGAGAAAATAGACCCGCAGTATCTGCCTGCCTGGGTAGACCACGTGGTAGAGGGTTACGAGGCCCTACCTTCCGAAACAAGGGCAGAATTTCAGGATCTGTGCGACGCTACCCTCGGTCGCGCAATCGCATCCCTTCTTCCGTTGTTAGGTGCAAAGCACGATGTGATCAGGAAACTGAGAAGCATCACGAAGGGAACTCTGCCCTCGTCTCCGGACGATTTCCCCAACCGACAGCGTTAAGATCGTAGTCTGGGGCTGCCATTAAGCTTGTGCCTTGTACGCTTTAGCCGCGCGCCTGCCCTAATGGCATCCTCCGCAACCACTCTCATCACAGGAGCAACCGCATTCCTGCCCATGGTTGTGCGCTTCGGTCAGTTCACCGTCCGTCGCCTCACGCACTCCAACAACCTCCACGTCAAAGTGAAGTCTATTTCCAGCCAGCGGGTGGTTACCGTCGAGAACCACCGAATTCTCTTCGATCCGGTCGACGGCCATAATCATGGCTCCCTCAGGCGTCTGAACCTGAAAGCGCATGCCTACTTCCAGATCAGGGGTCTCCTGGAACCTGTCCTTCGGCACCGCAAAGACAAGGGTTTCATCCCTCTCTCCGTAACCATCAGCAGGAGCAACATCAAAGGAAAACTTGTCCCCATCCTGTCTACCTTCCAGGGCAGTTTCAAACCCATTTATCATGTTGCCCACTCCCTGAATATACGTCAACGGCGCGCGATTCCTGGAGCTATCGAGAACCTGACCTGCGTCGTCTGTCAAGGTATACTCTACCGTGACCGCCTTGTGTTTCGTGATCTGCATACTGTGTCCTCTGAAATGAAGATTTTGACTAAGAAAGGTGCGAGTATAGCACGGGTTTCTTGATCAAGGAAAGAAGTTTACTACAATTCCATGCTGCACATCAAGATGCATTTCCCCTCGCCGTCTTCACGAGGTTGCGCAACCTTAGAAATGGGCAGGAAATTTAGGGCATGGCGAAAGGGACTGCTTATGTGTTGTATGAAATACGCAGATGGGCATGTCTTGTGCAAGGCGCATTCCGATAAGGAGGAAATGGCATGATCACTGTTCCTGCCGGAAAAAAAGGTAGTCTCGGCCTCGTCATTCTCGTCCTTTTGTGGGCGGTCTTCGCTCATGCCGGGGACGTTCCGCAGATCAAGCCCGATGAGCTGAAGGCGATGATCGAATCCAAGAAGGCCGACTTCGTCGTGGTGGACGTCCAACCCAAGGGCGCCTATGCGCTCGGCCATATCAAGGGGGCGATCAACCTCCCCTGGTCGTCCGATATCACAAGTGCCGGCAGCCTTCCGCGAAACAAGGTGCTGATTCTCTACTGTGACTGTGCACATGAGGAGGATTCGACCGACGCCGCTCAACAGCTCACTACCAAGTTCGGCTTTACCAAGGTCAGGACGCTCGAAGGAGGCTGGTCAGGCTGGCAGAGGCTCGGCTACCCTATCGAGAAAAGCAAGGGAACGTGAGGAAGTTTGGCCGATGAAGAGGGTAACGGCGGTACTGAGTCTATTCCTGCTGTTTACTCTCGCGTGCTCAAAGGCTCCTGAGCAAAGAGTAGAAGAAAAAGCTAAAGTATCGGTCGGCCCTGTCGTCATAAATCCCCATCCTAAGACGCTCGAGGGCAAGATCGTGGTGCTGAGGTGGAACGGCAAGTATAACGGTGATCATCTTTTGACCCGGATAGGCGAGCTTCTCACTGAGAAGGGCGTCAAGGTGGTCAGGATGTGGGAGGTTGACCCGAAGACAGCGGTCATCTCGGATGGTCTTGCTCCCAGTCTGGCCATTGCCGATGCGATCGCCGCACAGAAGCCGGCGCTCGTGATCGCCTCACAGGCTGACTGAGGCCACTGCACCTCGTGGCTGGTAGTTGACCAGCTCAATCTGGAGAAGAAGGGTATCCCTACAGTCACCATCGTCACGTCTGCCTTCGAGGAACTTTTCGCAAAGACCATGCACGAGCAAGGGATTCAGAACATGTCCCTGGTCGTCGTCGAGCATCCCATCGCCGGACACAACCTCGACGCAATCAGGAAAAAGGCAGATGCCGCCTTCCCCGACACGCTCAAGGCCGCCACCACGTGGCAGCCGCCCCCGTAGAGATCGCAGATGCGTACGGTCACAGAACATCAGGAACCCGCCCCGAAAGCAAACGCCTGGTACGCTCACCGCTTCCTGATCCTGATACTTCGGCTTCTGCTCGCGGTGGTCTTTCTTCTCTCTTCATTTGGCAAGCTTGTTGACGTCGAACGTTACTCCGTGGACGCGGTATACAACTTCGGCGTGCTGCCCATGATACTGGCCCGCCCCTTCGGCCTCGTCATGCCCCTCATCGAGCTTCTCTGCGGGCTCGGCCTGCTCTTGGGCGTCCTAACCCGGCTCGCGGCCCTCGGTGTCGGTCTCATGAGCATAGCCTTTTTCATCGCCAAGGCTGTCGTGGTCGCCCAGGGACGTCACATCGACTGCGGCTGCTTCGGCGCGATCGTCGAGACACTTGCCTCGGTTACGATCTTTATGGACTTGCCAATGGTGGTCATGGCTTTCTTGATCCTGATAGCTCCGAACCGGAGCCGGCACTTTGTTGCAGTCGGCCGGTTTCTGCCCGAGAGAACACCTCAGTGGCTAAGGCTGATGTGGTGACAGGATGTTGCTAAACGCCTTTTATGCTCGCGCTCCATTTTGGATCGGACAAGGCACCAAACGCAGGAATTCTGACAGCAGATAGTCACCCCCATGACGATCTGCAGCCTCCCGGACGCCCGGAAGCCTTTACGACCGGGGATGATCGCAGCGTTTCCCCGGCACGCAAGTTGCACTGGACCCCTGTGTATCCCCCATGGCGTCATGGCCCTGCGCGGGATCATACCGAACAGAAAGGACCAGGTGCAACCGTGAACGAGGCAAAAAAACCGATCATTACCCGTGCGCCCCTGTTCCAAGGAGAAGCATTATTAGCACTATTCCTCCTGATGGCTGTACTCTTCTACCCCGGCCAGCTTCTGGCTTCCGGATTCATTCTGTATAACCAGGATGCAAAGGCAAACGGCATGGCAACGGCAGTTACCTCGTCTATAGACAATCCTTCCGCAATTTTCTACAATCCTGCCCTTCTCCCGGATCAGCCCGGATTTGGCGTCAGCATAAACGATACAATGGTTATGCTCAGCCGCACCTTCAAGGACGCGACAACCGGTACGACTGCAGACCTGAAGCCGGTGACCCATAACGTGCCGAGCCTCTTTGCCGCTTACACCCGTGACCGGTTATCCCTGGGCATCGGCGTCTATGCCCCTTTTGGTCTGTCTGCTGACTGGGGCAGGACCTGGGTCGGGAGATATTCGTCGACCTTCTCCCAGTTGGGAGCCACCTTCGTGACCCCAACCGTTGCTTACAAGTTCAACGACCGCGTCTCCGTGGGCCTTGGCGTCTCTTATGTGGACAGTTCTGTCAGGATTCAAAGAGCCATCCCGTTCACCCCCTATCCCGACGGTGAAGCCAAGCTCAGCGGAGATGGCAGCGGAGTCGGTGCGAATGCCGGCATAGCCGTGAAGCTGCCGCAGGATTATACTCTTTCCTTTACGGCGCGAAGCCCCGTGAATATCAAGTACCATGGCAACGCCGATTTCTATACGCCCAATGATGCCCTGTTCAAAACACTGCTGCCCCAACTCAGAGACACGAACGCCTCGACCACGATCGTCATGCCATGGCAAATGACTGCAGGCCTGGCGAAGAAGATCGGTCCCCTTACCCTCGAGACAGACGTGACCTATCTTGGCTGGTCCACCATCGACCATTATACGGCCCACTTTTCAGACGGGAGGCCCCCCGTCACCTATCTCAAAGACTGGCAGAATGCCTTCAGCTTTGCCATTGGCGCCAACTACAAGTTCTCCCCTTCTTTTGAGGCGCAGCTGGGCTACATGTATGACATGAGCCCGGTGCCGCAGCGGACAATGACTCCTGACCTTCCGGATGCCCAGAAGCAGCTCGTAACCGGCGGCATTGGCTATAGAAGAGGTCCCTTCAAGGCAAATCTTGCATATCAGGCTACTTTCTTCAACAAGGTGAGTTCGGTAGGTAATACCGTAGGCGCGCCTCAAGGCACGTATGACCAGTCCATCCAGGTGATCCTTTTCACGGTGTCGTTCACCAAGTAAGCGAATCGTGAAGGCCTTTTTATGCGCGGTAGACCGAAAGCTAACAGCGAGGCGAGAGAGAAAAAGATTAACGGATCAGGAGATAAAGAGAGGTGGCTCCTTGGCAAGGCCAGAAGACGACGGCGACCGTCGCCTGTAGGTCGGCAGCTCGGCCGTCAAGACCTTGAAGACCACGCAAGCACTCAGTCTAGTCCCCCGTCCACCAAGAGAATCTCACAACCCGTAGAAAGCAATGTATCACCAATAAAGAGGGCCACTGGTCAATGGGAGAGTAGTCCAGACGGAGCCGATACCGGAGCTGCCACGCGTAGTGCAATGGAACCGTGCCAACCGGATGCCCCCTTGTACAACAGCCGGATTATGGCCAGCTTTTTGAGGTTTATCGAACGGTACTACGATCACATCGATATAAATGAGTTACTCTCCTACGCCAAAATGGAGCCCTACCAGGTCCAGGACGAGGACTACTGGTTCAATCAGGAGCAGGTGGATCTTTTTCACGAAAAGCTGGTGGTGCTCACGAAGAATCAGAATATTGCACGGGAAGCAGGCAGGTATGCCGTATCAACGGACTCTCTGGGGGTCGTGAAGAGTTACGCACTAGGCTTCGTAAACCCTGCGAAGGTCTGCGAGATGATAGGTAAGGCTGCTGGTAATCTGGTGAAATCCTGTGTGTGGGAAGCGACCAGATCGGGCCCGAACAAGGTGCAGATCAAGGTGACGGCGAAGCCAGGGACAAATGAAAAACCCTACCAGTGCGAAAACAGAATAGGCTATCTCGAATCGATTTTTGCCCTCTTCAAACACAAACTTCCCAAAATTGAGCATACAGAATGCGCGTTCAAGGGAGGAAGATACTGCCGGTATATCATCACCTGGCACACGTTCCGGTCAGACGTCTGGAGAAAGGCAAGGAATTATCTCGCAGCGTCACTCTTCGCGCTCTCGCTCGGCTTCCTCTATTTTTCCATGGCGCAGGCATGGGTCGCTTCGATGGTGGTCTCCCTTCTGGCGGTGCTCGCTTTGTCGCACAAGGTCTGGAATATGGAAAAGGAGGAATTGGTCACGGCTGTACAGAATCTGACCGATTCTACAGATACGCTCTTTGACAAACTTAACTTGAGTTACAACAATGCCCGGTTGATACACGAAGTGGGGCTCACCCTGACCAAACAGAGGCACATCGAAGGCATCCTCCAGGACGTGGCACATATATTGGAGAAACGACTCGATTTCGACCGAGGCATGGTTCTTCTCGCGGATAAGGAAAAAACAGCCCTCACTTTCAGGGCAGGTTTCGGCTACACGGATGAGCAGCTCTCTACCCTGCAACAGACCAGCTTTAGACTGAGCCCGGGTTCCAAAGGAATTCTGGTAGTCTCTTTTGGGGAACGAAGGCCTTTCCTCATCAACGACATCGACGAAATCAAATACGATCTCTCTCGCCGCAGCTTGGAATTTGCCGAGGAGATGGGAGTGAAATCCTTTATCTGCTGCCCCATAATCTGTGTCGATGATGCCATAGGCGTACTCGCCGTCGACAATGTGAAAACAAAACGGACTCTGCTCCAGAGTGACATCGATCTCCTCATGGCACTGAGCCCGGAGATTGGTATCAGTATCCAGAATGCAATGGTAACCGACATGAAAGAAAAACAGTTCAATGAGCTACTGGAGGTAGAGGAGAAGATCCGGGCATCGCTCAAGGAGAAAGAGGTGCTTCTGAAGGAGATCCACCACCGCGTGAAGAATAACCTGCAGATTGTCTCAAGTCTTCTCTATATGCAGGCAGCAAAAACAGAACACCCCGGGGCTGTCTCGGCGCTCAAGGAAAGCAGGGCCCGCATTAAATCCATGGCTCTCATTCATGAAAGGCTCTACCAATCGCCTAACCTTGCCAGTGTTGACATGGGTGCATACACAAGGAATCTTGTGTCCGATCTTCAGCATGCCTATAGAAGCGAGGAACATTCCGTTCGGCTCACGGTCAAGATTGATGATATCCCGCTCGGCATCACCGAGGCAATACCCTGCGGTCTCATCATCAATGAGCTTGTCTCCAACGCACTGAAACATGCCTTTCCGAAGGGTAAGGAAGGAGAGATTACCATTGAGTTGCAAAAGCGGGACACAAACCGATTTGTGCTGACCATCAGTGACAGCGGTAGCGGCTTTCCGGAAAACATAGATCCCCGGAATTCGCCATCTCTGGGGCTGACCCTGGTAAACTCACTCGTCGAGCAACTGGGCGGGACCATCGAACTTGACAGAAGAGAGGGCACCACCTTTACGATCACGTTTGGGTGATAAGGGTCTGAGCGGGTTTGCATCCCCGCACGCAAATGAGAGGCGTGTAGCTGAATCTGCGTGGATTAGAAAAGAATCGCGTGAATTCCTCCATAAACTCGTCACGCCCGCCCGTGTATTCAGCGAAGGCAAGGCCGGCCTTTTCGCTTACTATCTCGATCTTCTTCGTCCAGTTAAAGGCGTCCACGTTTCCGAGTGCTCCGTAAATCAGATGATGGGCACTTACATGCACAGCCACGTTCTCATAACCGAGATCGTAGAGATAGGAATAGAGTTTTCTCCCAGCGTAAGGATCAAAGTTGAACTCCTCCTCCAAAACATGTGCACACTTCGAAATGGCCCGTTCGAGTCTTTCCGACAGGCCGAAGTGACTCAGACAATTGTGATCCAGATCTATGAGGCATAAGGTGCCTCCAGGCTTCAGGATGCGTGACGCGTTAGCTACAATATCAAAACCATTCGAGCGGAAGTACTCAAGAACGAAACGGAGCCATACAAAATCGAAGCTCCCCAGTGCATCCAAAGGGCGCCAAATATCCTCCCGAACAAATTCGATACCCTCCCGCGAGTAATTGTCTTTCGCATATCGCAGCCTTTTTTCCGAAACGTCGACGCCGACAGCCGTGCCGCCTGGCTGGACGAGCCCGTGGAGAACGTACGTCGTCTTACCGCAGCCGCAACCGAGGTCTGCCACACGCATGCCGGGACGTATTTGTGCCCACAGAGCCTGCTGTTCCACAACCGCAGGATCTGTCTTTGCTTCGAGCCGGATGCTTTCCTCTTCGCTCTCCATCAAGTAAGCAACATCTTCCATGGTTGGCCTCTGTTACTCTATTGCTCGATTCAAACTACCCGCTTCGCAGGTATCTGACCGGCGGTGCTCGTTAGATAAAACCCCACGGGAATGCCCCGTGGGGTTTTATCTTTCGTTTGGTTTTTCCGAGTCTTGATGGCTCACACGAGAGGCACAACCGCGGAATGTACCAGCGGCCTGACTACGCCCTGAACGGCTTCTCCGTCTCTCGCGTTATCTTTTTTGCCCTTCAAAAGGCGATCCATAAAATGGTAGAACTTTTCTGCATACCTCGTGTCAAACGCCCAGAGATTATAAACCTTCTCGTAAGGGATGGATTGATTTTCCACGTAGGAAAGCGGATAGAGGAGTATCGGGATCTCCTCCTCAGTATAGTGCGAGGAGAGTAAAGCAAGATGGCGGTAGAGCACCTCTACGGGAAGGTCTTGGCCATCCACAACGAAGACGTGGACACAGTTGGTAAGGTTTGACAGGTTCAAACCCGTATCCGAAACCACAGCCAGAACAATAGCCTTCAGCTGACCATCCTTCTTGAGAGAAAAGAGACTTTTCTCCCTTTTAAAGCCGATCTTCTTGTATTCATCATTCAAGGGACTCGCTTCTTCATCGGATTCAAGATTTAGAGCCTCAATCATGAGCCCGCCCGAGACATATTCATAAAAAGTAGAGAACTCAGCAAGATCTTCAGGCCTCGCAACGTCGAGTCTCCAGCCATCGTGGTTTTTGCTTCCGTTACAATGATCGCCGAAGTGAAAACTGAGGTAGGCGAAAGAATCGATCGAACAATGCTTCGGGGTGGAGAGAGTGCGGGCAAACCCTCCAAACACCCTGTTGGGAAACCTGTTGTTGGGTCTGAAATAGCAGACGAGGTAATCCATGTGGCTCGAGTAGAGGCTTCGATAATCGGTTACATAGTCTCTCACCTGGTTAAGCACCCTTAGACCCGCGCCGTTCTGTCCGGTAGCTGCATGATGGTGGAGCAACCAGGTATTCTCATAAAACCGGATCATAGAGAGGTGCGCCTGGATAGCGCCTTTGTCCAGCTGAATAAAGTGCCTTGTTATCGACGGATTCGCGAGATATAGCTTTTTGTACGTCTCCCGAAACCGTTCCTTATACATATGCAGGGTCGCGTATTTCTTCGGATAGACAAAGCCCGTGTCGAAGAAGAACGTGAGCAAGTCATCCAGATCGACCTTGCCGCACACATGAGATTTTTGATGCTGAGCTCTCTGGAGCAAAGCAAAAAGTCTGCCCTGGTCTTCGATGCTCATGTCCAGAACAACGACCGACCACCTCATCGTCTGCTGGCCATCGCCTTCCTGAACGTCCCCGGAGCTGACCTGCGCGCTGCAGTTGAGAGCAAAGCCAGGTGCAATCTCTATCTCGACCCGCGGGATGACGAGGCCGGGGAAGAGGACCGCGCTCTCATAATTTTCAATCACGGAAAACCAGCGCGTAGAGACCTCTTCTACTTCGAGACTTACTCTTTTTCTGGCCAGTGGATGATCGAAGGCAACACTCCATCGGGGCACAAGCGTATACCCCTCACCGATCAGCCTGTCCCGCCGGGGCTTGCCATAGAGTGGCTCAAGCACGAGCGCCCTTTCCCGCCTTGACTCCGACTGTCTGATTATCTTGCACTCGCCTGTATAGACTACGGTACTCCCGACTGAGAAGACCACATACAAAGGAGCTTTTTCGTTAATCCATTCGAACGTCTGAGGCGGTTGAATCGAAACGAGAACGCGAAAGGAAAGCGCGGTGAAATCATCAAGCGTCCCCGAAAAAGTCGCGGCGTCCTGCATAAGGGTCACTTGAACGCCCTCAGAGGCATATCTCCTTGCCCTCCTCAGGCGGAGTCCACGGCACTCCTCAGGAAGGACAAATGTTATGCCTGCCTCGCTGACTTCGCTTGATTGAGGGTCCACAATGAAAAGGTCCAACCCTCTGTCAATCATGAAGTTTCGGGCAGTGTACGATGTGGCAATGTTGGCAGGACAGGGCTCGGCCCAAAGGCAATGGAGCACGTCCCCGGAACAGGGTTGCGGATAGGCTCGGAGGAATAGGGGATTACCGAACCGGATGTGTTCAAGGTGAACCATGATAGGATCTTCGTGGAAGTTGATACAATTGAGACTGTCGACGAGCCGTTTCTTGGTGATCCTCTGGCCCTCGGGTTGGCCTTCGCTTCCTAACTCCTGGCCCGCTTTGTCCACGCCATTCACGAGAAACCTCCAGGCCTTGCTACTGCGCACGCCGAGGATCGTTTGGAAACTTCCCTATGGTCTTCCGGCAACGTGCGACTGAGCCTAGCGCGGCCCAGATCAGTGTAAGGCATGAAGAGCTGATCCGGAGTAGAGCATGAGACAGGCGTATCTCGGTGAATATCCTGCTCCTTTCCCACTCTCCCCCCAGAGAATGTCTACCGGTTCTCTAATGATATAGCCGTCTTTCCATAGTACAACCTTACTATATCCCGTTGTCAAGCTTTTTTCTTAACTTTTTCTAACTATCTTTCATTTCTCACAAATTTGGATGTGGCGGCGACTTCCTTGCGGTTCCCGCCCGCGATAAACTCGGATTGAAGTTTTAACTGGCGATAGCATCAGAACGTACAATTCTGGCAGCAAGTATGATACTTCAGCACCCATGGAAAACTTCAGGTACCCAGAGGTGGTCTAGGTTCTCCAGACAGTATAGGGCAGGTCTTAGGTGGTGAGCCGCCCTCGTTCACATCGCTTCCTTCGCCCCGGGCAGCGTGCTCCAATACACCTCATCAGGTGTTCTGTTGTCAAGCCCTTGATGACGCC
>DATFYE010000174.1:0-19014 GCA_035315185.1 Syntrophorhabdales bacterium
GCATGGATGATCCGCAAGAGCTTCTTGGCTACGACGATAAGTGCTGAAGTCCTCTTCATGCCCCTGCCGATGAGGCTGGTATAATAGTCGCACATGATCCCGTTCTTTCGTATGGTTGAGATAGCCGCGTTGTAGAGGATCCCGCTTGAGATCATCTCGAAAGTGCTGCTGCGGCACCAGGATCTCAAGACCACGCAGATGTACCTTGGCAAAATGAGTGAGGCTGAAGCCTTGCGCTGGATGGATGTACTCCACGGAAAGTAATTGAAGATCACTCGGGGCCTCATTGCTTTGCGTTTGCACCAGTACGGTTGGCAATCTTCACAAATCCCCTCACCCTGCGGCGCGCCATTACTAGGTGAAACAGCGTACGTATAGTTGGCTGGAAAAGTGAATCATCCTCGTTTAGGAATTATTCCCTATTATGTCACGAAATCTTGCATGGCGGTTCCTCGGGTAACATGCTATCGTGAACGTATCGGGACGCTACGGAGCGGACGCTCGACAACTTCCCGAGAGAAAGGCTCGCGTTCCCTTGAGCACTGTTCGGGGTTTCACTCAACACTCATATTTTACTGGCTGTCCGCGTCACGAAAGGGATTCCTTATAGTGACGCCGGCGATGGTTTGGCCGTGGGCAAGGTCTTCGGACAGAAGCGCGGTGCAGTTGCCTTTTATGGCTGCCTCAACGATCATGGCGTCCCAGAACGGCAGGCTGTGTTTCACGTGCAGGTCGATCCCGTTGAGAATATCCTCTCCATCGTTCACTATCACCTGCCAGTGAAGGAGGTCGTTCACGATACCTTTTGCCACGTCGATCGGTAGCGGTTTCTCGATCTTCCGGGTGGCTGTGACGAAAAACTCCTGCAGGACCTGTGTACTCAAGACCCCCTGCCCCGACTCCCATAGTTCCGTTATTCGCCGTCTCGCAATCTCCCGCTTCTGTGCCGCGGACTTGTCGTACGCATAGATGAGGATGTTGGTATCGACGAATATTCTACCTTCGGGCATGCAGTTCCTCCCGGGTAGCGGACACGTGCCCCCGACTGCCCATATTCAATCCATGGTCGAGGAGCCTTAACTGCCTATCCCTGGCCTTTCCGTAGCCGGTTGCCTCCCCCACCTCCTCTTCGAGTGTCCTACGGATAAGCTGGTTGAGAGACGTCTCTCTCTTTGCGGCAAGAGCCTTGGCTTTCTTTAAAAGTGCCTTTGGCAGCGATATGGTGAGATTCTGTTTCTCCATCGTGCGCGCCTCCCTTTCTTTGTAATCACGTAAATATGTGTAGCACGTAAATATGTGATTGTCAATGCCCGGGGCAGGCAATAGGAAGTCCCACGGCAGCTTAGAGCGCGGCGATGATGGCGTCCGTGAATTCGGTCGTGGAAGCCTTGCCGCCAAGATCGCGGGTGGTCTTCTCCCGTTTCTCCAGGACCTTATTCAGGGCAGCTTCAATGCGTAGGGCGTTGGGGTGTTCCCCGAGATGTCGTAACATCATGACGGCAGACAGGAGGAGCGCCGTAGGATTGGCAAGGTTCTTTCCGGCAATGTCCGGCGCCGTGCCATGTACTGCTTCAAAGAGCGCCGCCTTCTCTCCCAGGTTGGCGCTGGGGACGACACCGAGGCCTCCCACCAGACCGGCGGCAAGATCGGAAATGATGTCGCCGTAGAGGTTCTCCGTCACAAGCACGTCGAATTGATGCGGATTCATGACCAGCTGCATGCATGTATTGTCCACAACCATTTCATCGTGGCCGATGGTTGGATAATTGGCTGCCACGCGGCGGAAGCATTGCAAGAACAGCCCGTCCGACTTCTTCATAATGTTCGCTTTATGAATAGCGGTGACCTTCTTCCGGCCGAAAGCCCTGGCGTAGTCGAAGGCAAAAACCGCGATGCGGGTGCTCGCCTTTTCCGTGATGATCTTCAACGACTGGACGACTCCCGGTACGACTTCATGTTCGAGGCCTGCGTAGAGGTCTTCGGTGTTTTCTCTGACGATGACGAGATCCACTTGGCCAAACCGCGATTCAACGCCCGGAAGGTTCCGCACGGGACGCAGATTGGCATAAAGGTCGAGGGCCTTGCGCAATCGCACCGTGATACTCTCAAAACCGGTTCCCATCGCCGTGGCAACCGGACCTTTGAGGGCGACGCCATTTCGCCGGATGGATTCGATCACGTCGTCAGGCAGTGAAGAACCCAGTGACTCCTGCGCGCGCTCTCCGACGACGAAGCTTTCCCATTCGATCTCGACACCGGCGGCGGCGAGGATGCGGAGGACTGCCTCCGAGACTTCGGGACCGATACCATCGCCGGGAATAAGAGTCACTCGATGCGTCATTCTCGTAACCTCCCCTCAGCCCTCAAGTCCATCACCGCATAGACGAAGTCGCGCGTCGGCGTCATTTCGACGGGGGGACCGATTCGGGCTAGGATGTTGAGCATTGTCTGGTTCGAACGCAGTATCTCCGCTTCAAAGTGAGTGATTCCCGCCTCGCGGCCGATTGCGATGAGATGTTTCAGCAGGAGGGTTGCGATCCCGAGGCCATGAAATGCATCGACTACGAGAAGCGCCACCTCCGCCTTGTGTATGGTGCCAGCTTCTCCGCTCCGGATGTATCGGCCTTCGCCCACTATCCGGTCCCTTCCGTTCTGCTCCAGGATAGCAACCAGAGCGACGACGTTCAGGAAATCGACCTCAGTGATCTCTTTCAAGTCCGCATCAGTAAACTCTTTCTTCGAGGCGAAAAGACGGAAGTAGATCGAATCGGCGCTGAGTCCGCGAAGGGCCTCAATGATAAGCCCCTTGTCGCCAGGCCGGACTGCGCGGATCGTCACAGGCCGCTGATCCTTGAGACGCTCCACGACAGAATACCTGGCGATGTCATCTCTATTCACGGTCAGGGTCTCCTGCGAGCTCACGAGGGCCTGGCGTCATGGTCGACTGCGGGAATCTACTCACTTCGTCTCCTTCTTTACCTCGTAGATCTTCCGCTTCACCTGGCCGATCAGCTTTGTTACCGGGATTTCCTTGGGGCAGACTTCCGTGCATTTCCACAGGGTCTGACACCCCCAGGCGCCCTGCTTCCGGTCGAGGATGGGGATCCGCTGCGCGAGACCCTCGTCCCGCGAGTCGAAGAGATAGCGAAAGGCCCGAACAAGAGCGGCCGGCCCCACGTAATCTGCGGTTTCCGGGTTCTGGTTTACCGGACACGATGAGGTGCAACAGGCGCAGAGAATGCAACGCACCGCGCTTTCCAGCAGGCCGACCTCTTCCGGGGACTGCCGGCGTTCGTCGTCCGGCGGTGGTGACGCGGCGATAAGGTATGGTTTGATGGAGCGGTATCTTTCAAAAAAGGATTCCAGGTCGACGACCAGATCCTTGATCACCCTGAATACGGGCAAGGGCTCGACGAGCACCTCCGGGCCGAGTGATTTAACGAGCCTTTGACAGGGAAGGCCGCATACCCCGTCGATCCTCATGCCGTCCGAACCGCAGACGCCATGGCCGCAAGACATGCGGAAGGCAACAGTGGGGTCCTGCTCCCATCGGATACGGTTGAGACAATCAAGGAGCCGGTCTGTGGGTTCGGCATCTACCTCATAGACTTTGTAGTACGGCTTCTCATCCTTTTCCGGATCGAAACGAAAAACCTTCAACCTTATAGCCATGGATTAACTCCCGTAATTGCAGAGCATTGTTGACATCAGTACACCCTCACCTGCGGTTGAAACCGGGTTATCACCGTCGGTTTATAGTCTATCCGCGGTCCCTGAGGTGTGTCGAATACGAGGGTGTGCCTCAGATAGTTCTGATCATCTCTTTCGGGGAAATCTTCCCGGAAATGGGCGCCCCGGCTTTCCCTTCGGTGCAGGGCGCTCGCAAGAATCACCTCACAAAGGTCAAGCTGAAGGCCGAGCTCGATTGTCTCCATGAGATCGTAGTTGAACGATCTCCCCTTGTTCGTCACCGGCACACGGGCAAACCTCTCCTTCAGGACGCGCACAGCGTCGATCCCCTGTTTCAGGCTTTCTTCCGTGCGGAAGACGGAACCATGGTCCCGCATAATAGTCTGCATTTCCTCTCTGACCAGATAGGATCGCTCCATTCCCTCCCCGCCCATCCGGTCCATTAATCCTGCGAGCCGTTCTTTCACCGCCTCCACCGGATCAAGACTGGATGCGGAACGTGCGATCCCAGGCGCCTCCTCTTTCATCGCCTTCCCGCTGCGCCTTCCGAAGACGAGCAGGTCAAGGAGCGAGTTGCACCCGAGTCGATTTGCGCCGTGGACGGATACACACGCACATTCACCCGCGGCGTAGAGTCCGGGCACGACGCTCCCTGTCTGGTCGGCGAGCACGTGTCCGTCTCCGTCCGTAGGGATTCCGCCCATCACGTAGTGGCACGTGGGTGCCACGGGAATAGGCTCTGATGCAGCATCGATACCGAGGTAGATTCGTGCAAAAGAAGTAATCTCCCACAGCTTTTCGTTGATCTTCTGCTCTCCCAGGTGGGTGAGATCGAGGTTAACGTACCCCTTCCCTCCGATGCCGCGCCCTGCGCGGACCTCCGTCAAGATCGCCCTGGAGACTATGTCGCGCGCCGCAAGGTCCTTGATCTTCGGCGCGTAGCGTTCCATGAAGGGTTCCCCTGCGTTGTTGCGCAAGATTCCCCCTTCGCCGCGGGCGGCCTCGCTCACGAGGATACCGAGCGGGAAGAGTCCTGTCGGGTGAAACTGGATGAACTCCATGTCCTCCAAAGGGATACCTTCCCGGTAAATGAGGCTGAGGGCTTCACCGGTCGTGGCAAAACCGTTGGATGTCGTCCTATAGACCCTGCCGCACCCGCCCGTCGCGAGTAGAACTGCCTTCGCCCGCAGGAAATCCAACGCACCGGTGGCAAGGTCGTACGTCACGGCCCCCGTGCACCGCCCTTCGTCGAAAACGAGGGAGAGGATGTAATGTTCCGAATAGAATTTCACGTTCTGTCTAATGGCCTGATCGTGGAGTGTATCGAGCACCACCCTTCCGGTGTGATCGGCCGCGTGGCAGGCCCGCTTGACGGGTGCCTTACCGTACTCCCTGGTGTGGCCTCCAAAGTTCCTCTGGGCGATCCGGCCTTCGGGAGTGCGGCTGAAGGGAACCCCCATGTGCTCGAGTTCGTAGATTGCCCTCGGGGCGTCTCTTACCATGATCTCGACGGCATCCTGATCCCCCAGGTAATCGCCGCCCTTGACCGTATCAAAGAGATGCCATTCCCATCGGTCCTCCTCTTCATTGCCCAGAGCGGCGGTTATCCCTCCCTGAGCTGCCCCTGAATGGGAACGCGTGGGCAGAACCTTGGATACGACCGCGACGTCAGCCGTTTCCGTGGCCTCCACCGCGGCTCGTAAGCCCGCAAGCCCCGCGCCGACGATTACTATGTCATGTTCAAGGATCATTCGAAGAGCACCTCCGCTGCGTCATCCATCGGGATTCGCCATTTTGTAAGGATCGACAACGCGATCGAACTCATCGGCCGAAATGTAGCCGAGCCGGAGAGCTGCTTCTTTGAGCGTCAGGCCTTCGCCGGCAGCCAGATGGGCGATCTGCGCTGCCCTATCGTAGCCGATGATCGGCACGAGGGCCGTGACGAGCATGAGCGAGCGATTCAAATAGTCGTCTATCCGTTTCCTGTTCGGCTCCATGCCGGCAACCAGAAACTCCGCAAATGAACCGCAGGCGTCAGAGAGGAGGCGAATCGACTGGATGACGTTGAAGGCCATAAGTGGTTTGTAGTCGTTCATCTCCAGGTGGCCGCCGGCGCCGGCAAAGGCCACCGCCGCGTCGTATCCCATCACCTGAACAGCCACCATGGTCATGGCCTCGCATTGGGTCGGGTTTACCTTGCCCGGCATGATTGAGGAGCCCGGTTCGTTGGCAGGAAGGAGCAGCTCATGAAGGCCGCAGTCAGGTCCGGAAGCCAGAAGCCGGATGTCGTTGGCTACTTTGTAAAGGGAAACGGCCATGGTCTTACACGCACCGCTCACCATGACCATGGCGTCGTGGGCGCCTTGCACGGCAAACCTGTTCGGGGCCGCCATCACGGGGAGGCCCGTGATCTCTGCAATGTGGCGCACGGCCAATTCCCCGAAGCCTTTTTCAGCCGCTATGCCGGTACCCACTGCCGTCCCGCCGATGGCGAGGCGATAGAGGCCGGGAACAACGGCGTCGAGTCTCTCCAGGTCATCATCAATCATGGCAACATAACCGGAAAACTCCTGGCCCAGGGTCAGGGGTACCGCGTCCATCAGGTGGGTCCTACCGATCTTCGTAATATTCGCCCATGCTTTGGCCTTCTCATCAAGGCCGTCCCGCAGCTTCCGCGCCATTGGTATGAGATGATCGCGAATCGCAAGAGACACCGCGACGTTCATAGCCGTAGGAAAGACATCATTCGTCGACTGAGACATGTTGACCTGATCATTGGGATGAACCGGGGTTTTGGTTCCTATGGTCCCGCCCAGGATCTGGATGGCCCGGTTCGCAATGACCTCGTTGACGTTCATGTTCAATTGAGTGCCGCTCCCGCCTAGCCAGACAGACAAGGGGAAATGGTCATCCAGCTTGCCCTCGGCCGCTTCTTCGGCGGCCTGCAGAATGGCATTGGCCTTCTCTTCGTCCAGCCTCCCCAGGTCATGATTGGCCTTGGTCGAGGCCTGTTTGACGATAACGATGGCCGTGATAAGTTCCTTTGGGGTCAAGTCCTCGCCGATCTTAAAGTGTGCCAGCGCGCGTTGTGTGCCGGCGCCCCAAAGGCGGTCTGCAGGCACCCATATCTTCCCCATGCTGTCGCTTTCCAGCCTCAGACCGTTCCGCACGGTTCCTTCAGGCTCATCGAACATGGCTTTCAGACCCCCTACCAAAACTTCCGTACTGCCGAAACGCGAAAAGACTTTTCTTCCGCGTCCAGGATTAACATAATGCATCCGAGCCCTGCTGTCAGACTTTTTCTTAACTCCCCCATCCACTAATACAAACGCATTAACTTATTTGACCCCTCACCCTTCCCTCCCCCTCAAGGGGGGAGGGTTAGGGAGGGGGTGATGTCAGCTATTTATTACGTTTGTATTAGTTTCACTTTTCGCCATATTTCAGACAAGAAAGGCGAGGAGGTACTATACTATGAGGAAGCGGGGGGTTAGTCGCGAAGTGAGAGAACGTGAGGGAGGGAGCAATGAACTATGAGGCGAAGTTAATCGATCGAGAGCGACTTGCGGGTGGCGTAGCGGTATTCAGATTTGAGAAGCCGGAGGGTTTTCAGTTCGTCGCTGGACAGTGGTGTCTTCTTACGCTTCCCACTACGGGATTCGAGGACGATCGGGGGCTACGGCGCCCCTTGAGCATTGCATCGTCGCCTCTTGAGAAGGAGCTTCTCTTTGCGACGAAACTGAGTGACAGTGCCTTCAAGCGCACCATGGCCGAGATGCAGCCGGGGACCACAATCACCCTTGGTTCGCCCATGGGAGCCATTGTCCTTCCGGCCCAAACCACAACTCCCCTCGTTTTTCTTGCGGGCGGCCTCGGAATCACCTTGTTTCGGTCAATGTGTCGATATGCGGCGGATGCGAAGACAGGGCATGCGATAACCCTCTTCTATTCGAGCAGAACGCTCGAAGAAACGCCGTTCCTCGATGAGTTGCTGCGGATACCGGAGCAGAACGAGAAGATCGCCGTGGTCGTCACCATGACCCGGGCCCCGGAAGATCCGGCAAGCTGGACCGGCCTCAGGGGACGTCTCGACGCGGAGACCATAAAGAAGCGCTGCCCGGTTTGGGAAAAGGCCATCTACTATGTTGCGGGACCGCCTGTCATGGCGGACGCGATGAAGCAGACTCTCGTCACCATGAATGTGCCTGCCGACCGGATTGAGGTGGAACTGTTTGCCGGAGCGCAGTAAACGGTCACCTGTGCATATGAAGGGAGAGTACACGCTTTCGGCGAGGCTGGGCCAGACATCGTTCTACCTTAGCGGTCGAGGACGGACGTGTTGCCCGCCGTAACGCCATGCGCGGTGTCGGGAGGAAATGCGGCATCCAGCTCCCCACGGTCAAGGAGAATGTCTATGGTCTGGTCAACGGGAAGAAAGTTTTCACCGAACAAGAAAGAACTCTTTTCTTGCACGTGTGACCTTGGCCGGTGACCTTACCGGCAGAGGTACGGGTGCTACCCGTCGAAGCTCGAGTCACGAGGAGCGAAGGCGTACCTTGCGGTACGTTGGAGCGTGCTAGGCCGAAGGGCAACGAAGTGAGGCGCAAGCGGTTTGATGTTCATGCCAGATTGAATTTCGATGCATAACGAGGCGACAAGGAGGAGTGACCGCAGGCGTACCTTGCGGTACGTCGAGGATCACGACGACGATGGCAACGAAGTGAGGCGCGAAAGGCAATCTGGCATGGCTATTGTTCGAAGCGCTTGCGTTCTTCTTGGCGCAACTCGCGTCGCAATAATTTACCCACTTTAGATTTTGGCAGCATATCCCGGAACTCTATATAATTGGGCACCTTGTAAGATGCGAGGCGGTCTCTGCACCATCTGATAAGATCGTATCCTGTAACACCCTTCACATCTTCCTTCAACACCACAAATGCCTTGACGCGCTCGCCAACCTTCTCGTCCGGTATACCTACCGCGCAAGCCGCAAGGACAGCAGGGTGTTCCTGCAAGGCCGCTTCTATCTCAGAAGATGAGACTCGGTATCCTTTGTGCTTTATCGTATCTGCGGTTCTGTCAACAAAATAGAAGAACCCATTCTCGTCCATCCTTATTACATCACCTGTCCTGTACCATGTAAGGCCGTCTATTTCGATGAATGCCTCTCTGGTTTCCTCCTCTTTATTCAAATAAGCTTTGACCATGTATTCGGAAGAGGCGATAAGCTCTCCCGCTTCTCCGGGTTTTACTTCTTGCATTGTCAATTCGTCTATAATTTTTACCTTTTTTGTGCGCACTAATTTACCAATGGTGCCTGCAGGTCGTTCTCCGACAACCGGTGAAAGGGTGATCCCGCCGCACGTTTCTGTAGCCCCGTAACCTTCAAATATGTTCTTTCCAAATTTGTCCTTCCATCTTTTTGCAATCTCGTGGGGCAGCACATCACCCCCGCTGAAACAATATGCGAGAGAAGAAAGGTCATAGTAATCAAGCCTGTCATGTTCAAGAAGCATTCTGTACAGGGCTGGGACGGCAAACAATGTTTTTATCTTGTATCGTTGAATGGCATCGAGGTAGGCATCTAAATTGACCCTTGGCATGATAACTACACAGTCGCCCGTTAAACAGAATGGACCAAGACCGAACACCTGACCAAGAATATGAAAGAGTGGGCCTCCTTGCAGAATAATGTTTCCAGGAGGCGGTACAATGGGATACCCTACCTCAAGCTGAGCTCTGGCAGATTCAAGAAACAACGCATGACTTATGGGCACACCTTTTGGATTTTTTGTCGTACCACCAGTATAGAGTATTTCAAGCGTGCTATTCTCATCGACGGTGCACGCCTCAAAATCAGCCCTTTTCTTCATGAGGTCTTTAAATTCAACTACCCCGCTACCTTTTTCGATCTTTCCTTTAGGAAAACGGTCAAATGCTTTGCCTATGAGTCTTTTATAACCGGGTAAAGGGTCTTGGAGGCGCGTGACAATAATATTCTTGAGTAGCCCTTCCTCCTTAAGCTCTTTGACATATCCAAAGTTGGTATCCGCACATATCACAGTCTTAGCCCCGGAATCATTGCTCATATATCTTAAGTCACGGGATGTGTAGATAGGGGCTATAGGAACTGCCACGACGCCGATCTTCTGCATTGCAAGCCAGCTTATTATCCATTGAGGTGTGTTTGGAATGTACAGGATGACCCTGTCTCCCTCCTTAAGACCCAGCGACAACAATCCGGTAGAAAAGAGTTCAGCTGTTCGCAATAAGTCGATATAATTGAGCGTTTCTCCGAGGTAGATATAGGCCGGCCTGCCTTTATAACGATCAACCGTTTCGACAAATGATTGGTATACGGCTGTCATGCTATACTCCGAAGTAGGCGGCCTTTATTTCCGGGTTGCTGTAGAGTTCGTCTCCGGTGCCGGTGAGCGACAGCATTCCGTTCTCGAGCACATAGCCCCTGTCGATTATAGGAAGCACGGGCCTTGCGAATTGCTCACAAATCAGGATTGTAACGCCGGCTTCTCTCCTGATCTTCACTATGGCATCGATGAGATTTACCTGTATAGTCGGTGCAAGTCCAAGCAGTGGTTCATCAAGCAAGAGCAGTTTGGGTTTCACCATGAGTGACATGCCGATTGCAAGCATCTGTTGCTCGCCACCGCTCAAAAAACCTGCTTTCCTTTTTTTCAGTGGAACAAGGGCTGGGAAAAGTTGATACACAAAATTTATTCGCTCTTTCATTGTACTTCTTGTCGTCAGATACGAAGCGATTTTAAGATTCTCCTCTACATCGCTTTCAACAAACACCGGATGTCTTTCCCTGGAGAGCACAATCCCGAGCTTAACCCTTTCATCTGCCCAGACATTTGTAATATCCTGATCAAAAAGATACATGTTCCCGAATATTGTTATTCTTTCACCACCCCTCCGTTGTTCCTTAAGCTTGGTATCAAGGAGCAGGCCGGAAACGGTATTCATGAGGGTTGTCTTCCCTGCGCTGTTGGACCCTATAATTCCGACGATTTCACCTTCGTTTACATGGATTGATAGTTCATTGATGGCAAGGGCGTTTTCGTAAAAAACCATCAGTTTATCAACCTTCAGCATAACCTCACCCATTACGAAACCTTGCGTCTGTCTGGTCTGTTTGGTCTATCTCGTCTATCTGGTCCGTTAATTATTCCGGTTTCTCCGGTTTCTTTCGTTTCTCTGGTTACTGCTCTCTGCTTACCGCTTACTGCTTACTGTTCACCGATCACTGTCTTCACACTTCCACTCCCAGATACGCCTTCTTCACTTCCTCGTCTTCCAGTATCTCCTTTGGTGGTCCTTCTTTAATCTTCTTGCCATAATTCAATACAATCACATTGTTGGCTATCCTAAAGAGTTCTTTAAGTCTGTGCTCAACCATGATGATTGTTTTTCCCTCAACGAGAAGTTTTTCTATGATGGGAAGTATGCTTGTTACCTCTGCGATTGAGAGGCCTGAAAAAAGTTCATCGAGTATGAAGACATCGCTTTTCAATGCTATGAGCCTGGCGAGTTCAAGTCTTTTTAGGTATCCGTGAGGGAGTACGCTCGCGGTCTTATATGGTACTGAAGAATCCCTCTCGAAACCAACCTCTTCCAGTATGTCAAGGGAAATGGCGTCCTTGTCTCCGTAGCCACCTCCAGACGTGGCTTTGACCCTGTCGGATGAGAGGGGCACAATCATGTTTTTGAAAGCAGGAAGGTGGAAAAAAGGTTTAACCATCTGGAAAGCCCTGCCAATCCCAATGTTGGCCGTCTTGTACGGAGGAAGCCCAATCACTTCTTTTCCCTTAAACAGGACACTTCCACGGTCGGGTTTCACGAAACCAGTTATGATGTTCACGAGCGTTGTTTTACCTGAACCATTAGGGCCGATGATCCCGAGAAGGGTGTTTTCCTTTACTTCCACACTTACATCCTCCAAGGCCTTCACGCCCCCAAAACTTTTCGTAACTCCTTTTACTTCAAGAATCGCCATTTACTCTAGTCTCACCCACCTTTCCGTTTCGTTATATTTCCTTGAAAGGTAATGAAATATTCCTTCAGGCAGAGCCACCACGCATATGACAAGAATGAGACCATAAAACACAATACGTAATGTGCCAAACTCTCTCAGAATTTCTGAAAGCGGTACCAGTATAAAAGCTCCCAAAAGGGGCCCCGCGAGGGTACCGATACCACCAATTGCGGCTGCGGCAATCGGTAGAATGGAGAATTCCAAAGCAAAGACTGGCATTCCGGTAAACATGTAGGAATGGGTCATAAAGGCACCACAGAAGGCGCAGATGCTCGCGCCGATGAAGAGGGCCTGGGCTTTGAATTTATAGATGTTGATCCCGGAAGCCATTGTCGCCCTGTCGTTATCGTTAATGCTTATAAAAATGAGCCCATAGTCTGACGTGATAAATCTTCTCAGTGCAAATAGTGCGACCCACATGCCAAGAATAATTGCGGTGAGTTCCACCCAGATGTTTGGATACGGACTCAAGCCGGTCAAGCCCTCGGTGCCACCGAGAATCTTCGTTGCCTCTATCAATCGTATAAGCATAAGCGGCAAAATGAGCGTAACCATGGCGAAATAGATGCCCCTCAGCCTGATAACCGGCAGGAGTAGTATTGTGGAGAGAAGACCACCCACAACCGTTGCAATGGGGATGGTGGCAAATATGGGGAAGTGAAAGTAATGGTCCAGGCTGCCCGCGGTATAAGAACCGATACCGAAAAAGAGTGCCTGGCCCAGTGACAGCAATCCGCAGGTCGAGAGGAAATCCCACGAAACTGCAAGCATCGCAAAGATGCAGGTCTGGATCATCACCTTTTTCCAGTAGAGCGGCACAAAACATGCGAGTATCGCAATGCCAACCACAGGGATAACCCTGGGAAAAAGGAGGTACCACATCTCCCTATACGAGGTGACGGCATAAATATCATCAGAACGTGCCTTTACGCCCCTTGCAATGCGTTCCTTCCTGACGTTTTCTTTCAAACCCTTTCCTCCAATTCTTTCTGATGACCAAGAAGCCCTGAAGGTTTGACGGCAAGTATGATCAGTATGGCGCAGAGGCTTACAATCATGGTCCAGTGCGGGGAAAGATACATTGCAGTTACTGTTTGTGCATAGCCTATGATGAAACTTGCAATAATCACCCCAAAGGTACTTCCCAATCCGCCCACAATACAGACTGACAAGGCATTAATCAATACGTCATATCCGCCGTCGACGGTAATCGTCCCGAGAGGCAGAATAACTATAGCGGCAAAAGCCCCAAGTGCCGAACCTATACCCATACTCAGGCTCGCTATGCGGTCAGGATTTATCCCGAGGGATAAAGACGTATGCTCCTCCTGGGCAATGCCGCGGAACGCCAGCCCTATTTTTGTATAGTGGGTAAATGCATAAATGGCAAGGATGATTAGAATTCCGAATGCGATGATCAGCAGTCTCTGAATGTCAACATATGCGCCGAAAATTTCCACTGATCCTTTTATGAAGGGGGGTAACGAGTATTTGAAACCGATGAAACCTATGGAACGGAGAAGTTCGAGAAGGACGAGGGCTACGCCGAATGTGGCGATAACTTCGGATATGACGAGCCCCCGTATTCGATTGAGTATCAACTTGTAAAGATAGACACCCCCTATACCGATCAGTACAATGGTAATGATTGCTGAGACCGCGTAGGGTAAGTGAACTATGTCGATGAGACTCCATGTGAGGAAACCAGCGACTACATATATTGCCCCGTATGAGAAGTTCGCTACCCCGCTTATCCCGAAGGTGAGGTTAAACCCGAGGGCCATCAGAGCAAGGATGGCACTATTGATAAGACCGTAGACAAGCACGGAGTTATTTCGTCCAGACCGGTTTCTCTATCTTTCCGTCAGCTACGGATTCAGGATATACGATGACCCTTTCCCCCTTCTTCCACTGGAACCAGACACCTAATCCACCGGTTTTTGGATCCTCTCCGTAGATCAGCTGATGTCCTTTGTCGAACCTCAGTCTGCCCACAACTCCTCCTGCCATATCGGTTGCGGCAATGGCAGCAGACACCTTATCAGGGTCTAGTGTTCCCGCTTTTTCTATGGCGGCAGCAAGCATGTACACAGCGTCGTACGAGGCGCCAACCCCATGGCCTGCCTGAGGGCTTTCTTTCCACCTCTTCGTGTATGCATCGTAAAATTTTGTTGCCGGTGGATAGGCCTTCACCGGAATAGGACCTATGTCCTCTATGATATTTAATGAACCTTCAATCTCATCACCGAAGGTAGTCCACGCCTTCGAGCCCATGAGCGGTCCGTTATATCCCGCCATCAAGGCCGGAATCCTCATGCTTGCCCACTGCTTTACGAGAATACCGCTTGTAGGCATATCGAATACGACCAGTATGAGCTGTGCACCGCCTGATTTTGCCTTCATCAGAGCGGAAGAGAAATCTGAAGCTCCAGTGGGATACTTCTCAAACCCGAGGACAGTCCAGCCGTTATCTTTGTACCATTGTTCCATCATAGAGCCTGTCGCTGTTGCCCACAATACGTCCTGGGTTGCAATGAATACTTTGTTGTAGCCAAAATCTTTTCCGATCAATTTCATCAAGCCACTCATGTACTTGGAAAGACCCGTTGCTTCGAGACATACTCTAAAGGAATATTTGTATTTTTCCGGATTACTCAGCACCTTTTCCTGAAATTTGGGTGACATTGGAATGCTTCCGATATTAATCACCTTGTACTTGGAATAGATATCCATTGCCGCGAGGAGCGCTTCGGATCTGAAATTCCCTACAAGGGCAGCGTAGATCTTCTTGTCGAGAATGAGCTTTTCAATACCGAGAAGCGCTTCGGAAACAGGGACACCCGGTTCCCCATCCCTGATATCAAGCGATTCTACCTTGAATAATCTCTTTTCTTTCCCTACAACGACACCGCCTTTCGCATTGATCTCTTCCACGGCAAGAATTGCAGCCCTGTTGCTTTCATAGCCTTCTATGAGTTTCAATGAAGTCGGGACACCTAAGAGAATTGGATCTGCCGCATGAGTAGAGTTAATAAGGCCAAAAAATAAAATACAAAAAAAGAGTAACTTTACCAGGACCTTCATAGTCGCCCCCTTGTTCAAAATTCTACGTCTATATCGAGAATTAGTTTTGACTGGCGTCGTATTACTTCATCCAGCCCGGTTTTTGTATTTTACTGTCAGCTATTGATTCGGGCCACACAACGGCCATTTTCCCTTTCTGCCACTGCATCACGGCTCCGCATGCCGTATTTTTTGGATTATCCCCAAATATAAGCTGATGGCCATTGTTGAATTTTATTTTCCCTACCACCCCTGACACATCGGTTTCCTCAATTGCCTTGACAACTTTGTCAGAATCGATTGTTCCCGCCTTTTCGATTGCATCAACAAGAAGGTGGACTGCGTCATACGCCGGCGCCGCACCGTGACCTGACTGGATATCCTCTTTCCACCTCTTCATGTATGCTTCGCTGAACTTCACTGTCGGTGGATATGCCTTAATCGGGAAGTAACCTATTTCGAAGACAACATTCATGAGGCCATCGATATCATCCCCAAACGTCTTCCATGCCTTGGTGCCCATGAGCGGCGATATGAAACCGGCCATGAGCGCGGGGACCTTCATGCTTTGCCACTGTTTTACGAGAATGCCGCTGGTGGGCATATCAAATATGGGTAGAATTACCTGGACACCGGCCGATTTTGCTTTCAAAAGGCCCGTGGAAAAATCAGACGCACCCACAGGATACTTATCAAAGCCTGCCACGGTCCAGCCATTCTCTTTGAACCATTTTTCCATCATGGCACCTGTTCCCGCTGCCCACAGCACGTCCTGTGTGGCGATGAAGACCTTGTTGTACCCGAACTCCTTCGATATGAACTTCATCATGCTCTGTATGTATCCTGCAAGGTATACCGAATCGAGGCAGCTCCTGAACGAGTATTTGTACTTTTCCTTGTCGCTCAGCACCTTCTGCTGGAACGCGGGTGCCATCGCTATGGTGCCTATATTGATGACCTTATATTTTGAGTATATGTCCATGGCCGCAAGAAGGGCTTCAGACCGGAAGTTGCCGACCACTGCCGCGTAGATCTTCTTGTCGAGGATCAGCTTTTCGATGCCGAGGAGCGCCTCTGATGTGGGCACACCAGGCTCACCATCGCGAATGTCGAGCGATTCGGTTTTCAGGAGCCTCTTCTCTTTTCCGACCTGCACCCCGCCTTTGGCGTTGATCTCCTCCGTGGCAAGTATGGCTGCTTTGTTGCCCTCAGCCCCTTCGATCAGCTTGAGAGAGGTCGGGATACCCAGGGTGATGGTCTGTTGCGCGCTTGCTGCACATGAGAAGGAAATCAAGAACAAGGCAAATAAGATTGCGGATACGGTTCTCATAGTACCTCCCCTTAGGTTTAGAGTTACCTATCTCAGTTCTAAAAGAAAAGCGGGTGGTTGTCAAGACTAATCTGGCAGGGTAATGTGGCGGGCAATAGTGAACAACTGAGCAAGTGAAAAATCAATGCTTGTCACTTGTAAGCGCAAATCTTCACTCGGTCCCAAAGACCGAAAGTAGAATCAGGTGAACTCAATATTCGTCGGGTTCAAGCCTTGCCTTTGTTTTTGTGAACCAATTCGTGCAATAGTATTGCCTGAAAGGACCAACCGGGAAAGTCGGTTTTTCACTTTATCAAGATTGAGGCCGACCGACCGTCGCCGGCGTCCTGTTCGTTTCGTGTCCGGATAATTCTGAAAGAAAGGAGGAGAACATGGCTGGAACCTTTACCCATTGGATGGTTGTGGAAGAAGCCCTGGATACCTATAACCGTCTTCCCCAAAAGCACCCGTATTTTTCTACTATTCTCGGTCTTAACCATTTCGTCTGCCTCGGCGCGGTGGGACCCGACTATCCTTACCTGACGGAACTCCTGGGCAATTACCTGAAAATCCACAGCTGGGCAGACCGGATGCATTACGAGAACACCGGGGAGTTTGTCCGCAACGGCATCAGCAATCTCCTCTCCCTCAGTGGAGACGCATTTACCATATGCCTGGCGTGGCTCTCAGGCTTTGCGACCCATCTGGTCACAGACTCGGTGATTCACCCGGTTGTTCAGGCCATTGTCGGACCGTACATCTTCAATAAGACAGAACATCGCCACTGTGAGCTGACCCAGGACGCCTATATATTTCATGAGATCAAGGGCATCGAGCTCAATTACGCCCAGTATGCCGGACTTTTTCGTATGTGCTCCGATCCGGGGAATCCGGATAAGGTCAATCCTTACCTCGCCCCATTCTGGATTGAGACCCTCAAAGCAAGCCACCCTACGGCTACGGAATACTTCGATAAAATCGATCCCGACGTCTGGCACAAGAACTTCCTCTCCAGGATCGCTTCCGCCGCCGCTCCCGTGCCCGTTTTTCGCCATTTCGAGGAGGAGGCCAATCTTGCCTACAAAAGAACGAATGAACTTACCCCTGATGAAAGGCAGCGCTTTATCGACCAGGTAAAGCTTCCGGCCAACAGAACGGGTGCATTCAAGGCGGACGCTTTCATCAAAGCCGTTTCTGCTGTTGTCGACACTTGGAATCGTCTCTTTGTCGACATAAAAAATAATAACCCTGCCGGAGCCGCTGCCTATATCAGGAACTGGAACCTCGATACGGGAGTTAACGAAGACAAACAGGATTTCTGGACGTAAGAGGAGGATAGTGCTATGAGAAGCCTCGCGATAGCCCTACTGGTTGCCACCCTTCTCGGGTGCGCGCACACTGGTGCCGTCTCGGTTCCCAGTGAAGAAAAAGTAAAGGAATATTCCGCGACAGCAGTCTCGCTTTCTGATTTCTCGATGAAGATCATCGCGTACTATCAGTCGCAGAACCTTCCCATACCGAACAACTTCGACGCGACACAATTCTTTGCTTTGCTGGAGAAGATATATCCTGACCAGCCCCGTGTACAATCCGTCCGGAACGGCTACCGGGTATCGGTGCGCCCCCTAGACGGAGGCTACTCGGTGATGCTGTGCGATCCTCAGACGGATCGAAAAATCATGGAAGACCTGAGCTGCCACCTGGACCGTGTCGAAATCAGATCATGGGAAAGCGGGGAACCCGTTCCCTGTGCTTTCGACGCTAGCTGGAAGCCACGCTGTGAATGAAATACGGATGCTTCGTTAATAGATTCCCACGGGCAAGCCATACAGGCAGTTCTAAAGGCCTTCACGTTTCAACGCATCCTGCCCCTAGCCAGCGATGCGAACACTCCCCCCAGACAGAGCAGACCGAAAATGATAAAGATGACTTTCACACTCACGAGAAAGGCCGGATGGTACTGCGGAGTTATCTGGACTGTACCGATGTAAAGGGCAAACACGAACATGACGGTACCCATGCTGAACGTGTTACCCATGAGTCGTGTAGTAGAAGCGATTCCAGAGGCTACACCGTAAAACCTCTTTTCAACGGAGCCCATGACTGCGTTCGTGTTGGGCGCAGAGAAGAGGGCAAATCCAAAACCGTGAAGTGCCAGGGTGCCGGCGATGAACCACAAGCCAGTATCCTCGCCTAAGAACGTGAACAGCACGAGACCTATCACGGTGAGGCCCATGCCGCAGGAGGCGACTATCTGCGGCTCAACCCTGTCTGAGAGTTTGCCCGCATAAGGCGAGAAGGCCGCCTGCACCACCGGTTGGGATACCATGATCAGGCCGGCAGTCTGCGGGGCCAAGTGCTTCACGTACTGCAGGTAGAGACTGATGAGAAAGCCGATGGCGTACGTCGCGCCATAGTTGACGAACATTGCGACGTTCGACAACGCGAAGACCCGGTTATGTCTGAAAAGACTCAGCTCAAGCACGGGGTTTTTCACTCTCTTCTCCCATTTGGCGAACAGAAACAGCCCGGCGATTCCGAAGGAGAGAAAGAGCAGCCCTGAGCTGCTTGGCAGCAGATAAAAACCGTACATAAGTGACATGAGCGCAAGGCAATAGACAGTGGAGCCGATGACATCAAGGCGTTCGCCCCTCACCTCGGCCCATTCACCTTTTAGCTTCCACAAAATCGCGCCCACAAGGGCCACGCCCAGCGGGCTACTTGAAAAAAATATACTCCTCCACCCGAACTGTTCCGTCAAAAAGCCCCCGACAAACGGACCTACCGAAAGCCCAACGTAAACGGCGCCGACAGCGAGGCCGAGCACCCGTCCCCGCTCCTCGGCGGGGAAGACCGACATGAGAAGGGCCACGCCCGTGCCGAAGGTCATTGCGCC
>DATFYE010000175.1:0-5448 GCA_035315185.1 Syntrophorhabdales bacterium
GGGCCATAAGGACGTGGTAGCATTACTGCTGGCGAACCATGCCGCGGTCAACGCCAAGGACAATTGCGGCGCGACGCCATTGCGCCTTGCTCTTGAGGGCCGCGAGGGGGCATCTAAGTTGATGGGCAAAGATGCATATGATTTGGTATTTCCCGATAAGCCCGGGCTGAAGGGAGACCTGAAGGCCACGGCGGAATTGTTGAGCCAGCGCGGCGGCATCAAATGAACCGTATGGAAACCAAACAATCTCCATTCAGCAACTAGCCGAGCACAGGAACCATGAAGTTCGACGCGGATCATTGAGGCATTCGCCTGTAGGCCGCACGAAGCATCGAATGGATCAGGTCATGCTCCGGCATCGGACGCAGCTCGTGGAGATAAGCCTGATGGGTTCAAACTTGGCTCGTGATTTTTGCGGCTAAGCCTGAATACGTTCTTTTATACGGTAATGGCGAACCATCGTAATGCGAGCTGAATGCAAGAGTAGCAGGTGTACTCGGTATCCATCACGTTGGAAAGTTCTTCACCGGGCACTCATCAGCATACCGCCCTGACAAAGTTCTGAACACTGAAGGGTGTCCCCAAAATCTTCCCGCATCCGATAAATCTTCTTGCCGAGACGGCAGAATAGTGGCAGACTCTTAGGAGGGGAGTAACGGCGGGATGCCTAAAAAGGACATCACGTATGTTCCGGCACATCGGGGACATGGTCGGGCACCATGACCTCACGGTTCTCGACATCGACTTCATCATTCATTGAGGCCGAACCGTAAATGGGCGATGTTTCATGAACGGAGAAGATTGGGCCGAACCCGCAAACTCTGTCTTCAGGCGCATTCTTCCGGACGATTGCGACGAAACAACAAAAGAGCGGCAAGCGATTGCTGCGTCAGAAATCGCAGATGGCCTTCAGGCCGGGAAGACAGTCGAGATCAAAAATGCCATTATTCACGGACCTCTGACGCTCAGGTCGATGGTTCTAGAATCTGAGATCACCATTGAACGATCCCGCTTCATTGATCCCTTGGACTGCTCTTACGCAACATTCAAGAAACCACTAACTCTTAGGGCCTCAGTATTCGAGAGGGGCGTAAACCTTACTATGGCCACCGTAGACAAGGACATTCTTTTGGAGAAGGCAACCTTCAAAGAAAAGGTAGACTTCAGTTGGGTTAAGGTGATCGGGAATGTCCAAGCCACCGAAACTATGTTTGAAGGTGAGGCCGACTTTGGAAGTGCCCAGATAGGAAGCCAGGCCGTGTTCACGGAAGCGGAGTTCAAAAAGGACGTCAGCTTCAACACCGCCCAGATCGACGGTCCTGTCTTCTTCGACCCCGCCATCTTTGAAGGTGAGGTGGATTTTGTGAGCGCCCGGATGGGAAGCGATGCCGTGTTCACGGAAGCGGAGTTCTCACAGGGAGCCAGTTTCAACAGGGCCCGGATCGAGAAGAACGCCTTCTTCGACGCCGCCATCTTTGAAGGTGAGGTGGACTTTGTGAGCGCCCGGATGGGAAGCGATGCCGTGTTCACGGAAGCGAAGTTCAAAAAGGACGTCAGCTTCAACACCGCCCAGATCGACGGTCCTGTCTTCTTCGACCCAGCCATCTTTGAAGGTGAGGTGGACTTTGTGAGCGCCCGGATGGGAAGCGATGCCGTGTTCAGGGGAGCGCGGTTCTCACAGGGAGCCAGTTTCAACAGGGCCCGGATCGAGAAGAACGCCTTCTTCGACCCCGCCATCTTTGAAGGTGAGGTGGATTTTGTGAGCACCCGGATAGGAAGCGATGCGCAGTTCACGGAAGCCACCTTCAGGCAGTACGCGGGATTTGTCAGGATGCACGTTGAGGGGGATCTTTTTCTTGATGGTGCGAGCTTCGAGAAGGATGTCAGTTTTCAGAACAGCCGGTTTGGTACTGCCTTTTTTTGTCCGTCCGACAAATCGGCGGCAACCTGTTACTTCCAGCGCACGAGCAAGATCGACTGGATGGGATGCACCTACGATCGTATCCATCCCACTTCGGCTTGGAAGGATCTCATGGATCGACTTGACCCCTATGACCGGCAACCCTACACACAACTTGAAGAGGTGTTCCGTAGGTCCGGGGAAGACCATCTCGCTAAGGCTGTGTACTTGGAGCGCAAGCATCGTGAGTATAAAGAGAGGATAAAGCCCAACCTCTGGAAACAACCTCACAAGTTGCTTGGCGACCTGTTTCTTCACTGGCTCACCGGGTATGGGGTGCAACTCTGGCGGTTGCCACTCTTCATGCTCGGCCTTGTGCTTCTGTGGATGTTTGTTTTTTGGCAGGACAAAGCGTTGGAGCCGAAAGGCGAAGATTGCGTCATTGTGGTTAATGGAACTTCAGTCAAACTGCAACCATCCGCCAAAGATAAAGATATGCCCGGGTTAGCCAGCGCATTCTGGGTCAGCGTGCGCACGTTCCTTCCAGTCGAGATACCAGCAGGATCGAGATGGAAGCCTTCGACAAGGGCCATGTGGCAAGGGCCTCTGAGCATGACCTATGAAACCTTTGCCACTTTCCTCAAGCTCTTTGGCTGGATACTCGTGCCAGTCGGAGTGGCTGGGCTCACAGGGCTGCTGAAGCGGTAGATCAAAAGAGATGGTCGCAGGATGCTCACATTATAGCTGTGTATGGAGCGAGCGATTGCAACGAAGGGTAGGCTCATCAAGCGGGGATATCCTTCGCAGGAACAGGCTCGGGGCTACTGCTCCGATTACACCGGTTGACGGTTCGCCATGCTTACAACCATTCTGCTCTCTTTCAACCCGAAATGGTGAGGCTGCAGGTTGACATACGTCTAATGCATTGGTAGGTGTACTCGATATCCATCACGTTGAAAAGGTGTTCACGGCCACTCATCAGCATACCGTATCCCCAAAATCTTCCTGCATCCGATAAATATCCTTGCCGAGACGGCAGAATAGTGGCAGACTCATATGGGGGGAGTAACGGGGCATGCCCGATAGGGATGTCACGACCATTAAGGATCTGATCTATTACCAATACGCCAAGATCATAGCGCGCCGCGCCTTCTCCGTCCCCGACGGCACCGCGGCCAAGGGCAGTTATTACGGTTTCATTAAGCAGATCTTCCGCGAACTTCACAAAAAGTTATTTACTTATTCCCCTAATCTCCCCCTCGCCAGAAATAAGTTCACTTTGCACCAACGTCCCCTACAGGCTTCCACGGAGCGGTGCGGCAGAGAAACTCAAAAACTGAAGGGCGTCCCCAAAGTTTTGCCCAGATGCGCCGAGGCCCATTACAAGGCGTCGGGCGGGCGTCCTTGAAGGCAACGATCTGAGACTCGATATCCCTGGTGCATTCTGGCTGACAAAACTGAGGAATGTGCTGACCCGGACAGCGCAGTAGGATATACTCTTCTCGTGGATTATTCTTTGTTCCCGGGAGACCGTCTGGAACTTAGGAATAATACCGTTCAGGTCCATGCTAATGGAATTCCAGTAAAGACCAACTTGTCATTTGCTGATATTACGGGCCAATTGCCAACCCGTCATAACCTAACTTATCATTTTCGTTTAACACTCCTTCTTAACATTTTTTCCGCCTTGGACAGAATGCCACAAATCACGGGCTGGGGGTGTAATGTTGGAGGGATGAAAAAGGTGATGCCTTCACACGGAATGTGCCTAAATACCTTAAGAATCAAGATTTGCTGACGAGCGAAACCTTGCTGTCGGTTTAAGCCAGATCAACTGTTGTGAATTGGGGAAATACCTGGTCGTCACCAAAGAGGTTCATGGGAGAGAGGGGTTGACCTGTTTTCACTTGTAGGGAAAATGACTGAAGACGTATATACGAGGCTTTTCCAATACCTGGTGGGCTCGCTGGCGGGGAATGGGGGGATTGCCTATGCGGGGCAGATCGACCCTGTTCAAGGCGTGCTCCCTCGCTGGGGCACTACACTCGACTGGGCGATCACGATGACCATTGCTCTCTGCGTCCTCATTCTTGTGGGTATCCTGCTCTCGCGCGTCCTTTTTCAAGGCCGCCAGACCGACGGAGATGTCCTCTGGTTTCACCTCCTCACTTTGGGGGTCATGCCCCTTTTTCTCCTGGTCGTAGGCAACTTCGCCGTGCTTGAGTACGCCAAGGAAGAGCGAAACTGTAGTGGGTGTCACCTGGCCCTCAAGGCTTACGTGGAGGACATGCAGAACACGAAAAGCGACTCCCTCGCCGCCCTTCACTTCCAGCATCGCTTCGCTCCGGGTACCTCGTGCTACTCCTGCCACACCAATTACGGCGTCCATGGCTCCGTGTCGGCGAAAATCGCAGGGCTGGGCCATGCGCTCAAATACGTGAGCGGCCGGTACCAGTTCCCACTGAACATCTCGAGTCCTTATTCCAACATATTCTGCCTGAAGTGCCACCACGGCGCGAAGCGTTTTATGGCTAGGGATGAGCACCTGGACGGCCCCGGTAAGGTCTCGACCTCTCTGGTCGATGACAAAACCCGTTGCCTCGATTGCCACAGGGTTGCCCACCGGGTGGAGCGAGAGGCCCAGGCCTCAAGGAGGACGATGGAATGACTGTTCAAAGATGGAAAGTTGTGCGTGGTGACTGGCGCTCCAGGCTGATCGGGGTGGCCCAGGTGGCGATCGGGATCGTGGCGCTCCTTGGACTGGTAACCATGGCTGTCCGGGGTCCCCTCTTTTTGCTGGCGTTTGCAGCCGCGCAGGGTCTGATCCTCGTCGCCATCGTTCTCTTCGTGATCGTCGCCTTTTTTTCCCAGCGCACCTTGGTGCTGGAGCAGTATGGCGCCGGAGAGGAGATTGTCCGCCAAGGCGAGGTAGGACGGGAGGTTTACATTGTTAAGTCCGGCACGGTCGCGGTCTTGATGAAGCGGCAGGACGGCACAGAGGAACGGGTCAAATCCCTGGGCCCTGGCGATCACTTTGGCGAGATGGGCTTGCTCCGCGAGACCGGGAGAAACGCGACTGTCAGGGCCTGCACAGCGGTGGAGGTCTTTAGCATGAGTCCGGCAAACTTCTTCTCTCTTTATACCCATTTCCCTGCGCTAAGAGAGCAGATCGACAAAATCATGGAGGATCGCTTAAAGGAACTTCCCTTTGGAAAGTGAGACGGACGAAAGAGTTTCATGTATCGATGCGATGAGTCAGGGCGTGGGGAGCGTAGTTGACTAACGTGAGTAACTCAGATTGCCCAATAAATCGCTGCAGCCAATCGCCGACCAAGCTGGCTCCGGCTGAGCTCTGTGTTACGCGTGGTAATCCGCAACTCACTTCGCTATTCTTGCATACCACATTGGTAGGTGTACGTGTGCCACGACAAAGTACAGGAGAGATGAGGGTAGGTCCCTCGGAGTCGGCTTACAGGAGCTGGCTTCAAACCACCGTAAGCTGCTGTGATAAAGAGTCATGGTGGTGAGCGTTACGGAAAAGGCAGGGC
>DATFYE010000176.1:0-3601 GCA_035315185.1 Syntrophorhabdales bacterium
TGGTAAAGGGCGAAGAGCCGGTCAAAGAATTTTACGGCAAGATCATGATGGCGCGAAATGAGTTCAAGAATGATGCGGAGTGGATTGAGTGGTTGGAAATTTTGGATATTGAACGGTCCGAAGACTGATAAAGCCTTTGAATTTCTGAGGCGATCCCTATTTAGCAGACGATGATGCCCTACTTGACAGTTGGGTTAACCTGATGCCGCGCATACACCCCTCGTAGTAGTAAAATCGATCGCTCAAGCCGTGCATTGCTCTTGCCTGCGCCATCTTACTCTCGAAGTCTTGCTTCGTCACGGCTTCACCTCCACTATGCCGGTCTCATTTTTCGGCACTCCGAGGACTCCGCACACACGCCTGGGGTCGGTCGTCTCTATCCTTGCCCCGAAAGCATCCCTAAGCCCACGGAAGTCGAAACCGTGGAGGACCTCCCCGCTATGATAGAGAAGGACGCCTTGGCCGTAATGTGACCGCGAGTGACCCGTCCTCCAGATCAACCGTGACCGCTGCCTGATCCCTGCCGCCTTCCGTGTTGCTGAGTCCGGAACAATCAACACAGTTCTCATATCACGCCTCCTTTTTACTACTCCTCGAGTTCCTTTGGCCACCGTTTGAGCCGCTTCAGGAACCCACAAGAAGGAGAAGTAACCCGGTCAAGCGATGAGACTTCCGGAAGCAAAAGGGGGACCTTGGACCCCCCTTTTGTTGGTTATCTCTATCGGACTTGCCGGTTAGTACATGCCCCCCATACCTCCCATTCCGCCTCCCTGAGGCATTGGCGGGTAAGCTGGAGCGTTTTCCTTTGCCTTCTCCGCAATCATGGCTTCCGTCGTCAAAAGCAGGGCTGCGACAGAAGCAGCGTTCTGCAGCGCAGTCCGGGCAACCTTGGTCGGATCGATGATACCCGCCTCCTGCATGTCATCGACGTAAACCTCCTTGGCTGCGTCGAAACCAAAACCGCCCTTACCGTTCTTCACCTTGTCAATAACGATAGAGCCGTCATGACCGGCATTGAGCGCGATCCATCTCGTCGGCTCTTCGAGGGCCCTCTTCACGATCTGCACGCCGAACTGCTGCTCCCCCTCGAGTTTCAGGGTATCCAGCTTCTTAATGGCCCTGATAAAGGCAACGCCGCCGCCGGGGATGATACCTTCCTCGACTGCTGCCTTCGTCGCATTGAGCGCGTCCTCAACGCGAGCTTTTTTCTCCTTCATCTCCGTCTCGGTCGCGGCACCCACATTAATAACGGCAACGCCACCCACCAGTTTCGCGAGCCTTTCCTGGAGCTTTTCACGGTCGTAGTCGGAGGTGGTCTCCTCGATCTGGGTTCTTATCTGCTTGACCCGGCCTTCGATGTCCTTCTTTTTGCCGGCACCGTCTACGATAGTCGTGTTGTCTTTATCGATTACAATCCTCTTTGCTGAACCGAGGTCCTTTACGCTGACGCTCTCGAGCTTAATGCCGAGTTCCTCGGATACCACCTGCCCGCCGGTAAGGATAGCGATATCCTCGAGCATGGCCTTTCTCCTGTCGCCAAACCCCGGCGCCTTGACCGCGGCGACCTTTAGGGTCCCTCTCAACTTGTTCACCACGAGGGTTGCCAGGGCTTCGCCTTCCACGTCTTCCGATATAATAAAAAGGGTCTTTCCCATCTTGGCAACCTGCTCCAGCATGGGCAGAAGGTCTTTCATGCTGCTGATCTTTTTCTCGTTGATGAGAATGACCGGCTCTTCGAGCACTGCCTCCATCTTTTCAGGGTTCGTGACGAAATAGGGAGAAATATAGCCCTTGTCAAACTGCATACCCTCGACGATGTCGAGCGTGGTCTCCATGCTCTTCGCCTCTTCCACCGTGATGACGCCCTCTTTTCCGACCTTGCCCATGGCCTCTGCGATAATGTTGCCGATCGTCTCGTCGTTATTCGCCGAGATGGTTCCTACCTGAGCGATCTCCTTCTGATCCTTGGTCGGCTTGGATAGCCTCTTCAGCTCGTCTACTACCACCTCCACGGCCTTCTCAATACCCCGCTTCAGCTCCATGGGGTTATTTCCGGCAGCCACCAGTTTCGTTCCCTCCCGGTAAATGGCCTGGGCAAGGACCGTGGCCGTGGTCGTGCCGTCACCGGCAATATCCGAGGTCTTGCTCGCCACCTCTTTGACCATCTGGGCGCCCATGTTCTCGAACTTGTCTTCAAGCTCGATCTCCTTGGCCACCGTCACCCCGTCTTTTGTGATGGTCGGAGAGCCGAATGATTTGTCGAGTATTACGTTTCTTCCCCTGGGTCCCAAGGTAACCTTTACAGCATCAGCAAGGCCGTTTACCCCTCTGAGGAGCGATTCCCTTGCTTTCTGGTCATACAGAATATCTTTTGCCATGGTATCTCCTTCTCTCTTAATCTTCGATTATGGCGAGAATATCATCTTCCCTGAGGATCAGGTGCTCTTCGCCGTCAATTTTGATCTCTGTTCCCGAGTACTTGCCGAAGAGGATCTTGTCGCCCGCCTTCACTTCAGGCGCCACTCTCTGCCCCTTCTCCGTCATCTTGCCGCTGCCGACCGCGACCACACGACCCTCCTGGGGTTTCTCCTTGGCGGCATCCGGAATAATGATCCCCCCTTTTGTCTTCTCCTCTTCCTCGAGCCTCTTGATAACCACTCTGTCCTGTAACGGTTTGACCTTCATTGTTTCATGCTCCTTTCTCTGTTTTCGGCATCCCTGCAGTGCACTATGTAGCTACTCGCGGGTCACGGCAGATGTGTCAGCCTTCTGTCAATCTCCTTATGCACACATTCTTTATGGAACCTCTCCTTCTTGAAGCGCTGGGGCTCGTCCTCGACGAGGGCCCACCCGCATACGGTCCATATAACCCTGATACACTTTGGATACTGATAATAAACGGCAGTTGAGATAAGGAGACAAACCCTGATTATTGTCTCCGTCTATCCTTGTGTCTTTAAATATAAGCATTATTATTGCTGTTAGCAACAGGCTGGTCCTTTTTACCAGCCTTGCCCTTTTTTATTGCACAGTTCATACGATGGTATCAATAGGCCTATTTCGGCGGACTTGCTGAAATGCTGTTTCTAGATCGCTGGCCCCTTATGCGCCATTTCATCGGCAATCCTCCGGTTTGGTTCTCCATGCGTACTTGCCGGAGTGGGTGACCACTCGTACTTTCAAGCCATGCGAGGCAGCTAAGCTGCCTGCGGAATGCCCAGTAATTGTTGAAATGGTGGTGACCGGCGATTATATTTACTCATGAGATACTTGCGTCGAAGGAGATTCTATGAGTAGATCGGAACAGATGGGGAAAATTCGCGAGCGGTTGATCAAAAAACGTGATGAAGTCTTCGAGGCCCATAGGCTCAGTGATGAAGCACGGCTGATCTTGTCAGAGCACGATATCGAATCGGAAGAAACAGCGCAGAAGGAAGCTATCGCCGATGTTCTGGCAACCCTGGACGAACAAGAGCAGAAAGAGATCCAGGCCATAAGCAGGGCACTGGGGAGGATGGAATTCGGGGAATTCGGCTCCTGTGAGGTCTGTGGAAAAGAAATCGAGGTGGAGCGCCTTGAAGCAATTCCCTGGACATCTGTC
>DATFYE010000177.1:0-7097 GCA_035315185.1 Syntrophorhabdales bacterium
GCGTGCGCGAGTTCCACAGGCAAGCGGAAGGAGAACTTAGAACGGGTGAGAGACGGAGCACCAGCAAGCGAAGGAAATGGTTGAAGCCAGCGCGGATTTTGACAATACCTCGGATAAAGACAAAACCAACCATTGCCATTACTAATGTAGCACGTCATGGAATGTGTCGCAATGTGACCGCCGCGCACACAGTCTGTTTGACTTGAACTACGGCCCAACGTATACTGGAAAACGCCAAGGCCTGAACCCATGTGTGAACCCTTCCACACCAGGAAAAATCAGCCGGAGAAACTCACCTGTGCAACACCCCTGACTGCCACCTACCGACAGGAATGATTTGATGTCAACAAAGAAGGATCTGTTGATTATCTGCCTCCTCCTCGGTCTCGCCGCCTTCATAGCCTTCTGGCAGGTCATCCGCTCCGATTTCATTAATTACGATGACTGGAGCTACGTCACCGAAAACAGCCACGTTCAACACGGCCTCACCCTGGAGGGGATCAGGTGGGCATTCACTACCGGTTACGCCTCAAACTGGCATCCCTTGACCTGGATCTCCCACATGGCGGATGTGCAGCTCTTCGGGCTGCGGCCGGGATGGCACCAACTCACCAATCTCTTGTTCCATTGTGCGAATACCATTCTGCTCTTTCTCGTCTTTCACCGGATGACTAAAGCACTCTGGCAAAGCGCGTTTGTAGCGGCCCTCTTTGCCCTTCACCCGCTGCACGTCGAATCGGTCGCCTGGGTAGCCGAGCGTAAGGACGTGCTTTCCACCTTCTTCTGGATGCTCACCATGGGGATGTATGTCTCCTATGTTGGCCGGCCAGGACTCACGCGCTACCTCGGGCTGCTTTGCTGCTTTACCTTGGGCTTGATGGCAAAGCCTATGCTCGTCACACTTCCCTTTGTCCTGTTGCTTCTGGACTACTGGCCTCTTGGGCGCATGGAGCTCAGAAAACCAACAGTGACCCGATGGTCATCGATTCGCATTCTCCTTGTCGAAAAGATGCCGCTCTTCGCACTGAGCGCAATCTCAAGCATCGTCACCTACCTCGTCCAGCAGCACGGAGGGGCAATGCAGGCTCTTGAGACCCTCACTCCCGGCGCCCGTATCGCCAATGCCTTCGTCTCCTACATCACCTATATCGTCAAGATGTTCTGGCCCGCACATCTTGCCATCCTCTATCCTCACCCGGGGTGGTGGCCACTCTGGAAGGTCCTCGGTTCTGTGGTGATCCTTATCACGATCACCGTGGTAGCAGTGAGGGCGATAAAAAAATGGCCTTATGTGGCGGTGGGCTGGTTTTGGTATGCGGGGACCCTCGTGCCGGTCATAGGGATAGTGCCCGTAGGCATGCAGGCCATGGCAGACCGGTATACCTATGTGCCCCTGATCGGATTGTTCATCATCGTCGCATGGGGTTTCCCGGACCTCCTGAAGAGCTGGCCTCATCGTATGAAGGCACTCATCACGCTACCGGCACTCTGTCTTTTATGCCTGTTCTTCGTCACATGGAGACAGGTCGGGTACTGGCGGAACAGCATCACCCTGTATGATCATACCCTCGAAGTTACGGATGGCAACAGCGCCATCTATCATAACCGCGGTGTGGTTTACCACAGGCTTGGCAAGTACGCCCAGGCACTGGCAGACTATACCAAGGCCGTCGAGATGAATCCGCGGTACGGGAAGGCCTATGTCAACCGAGGAATTGTCTACTGGAATCTCGGCAACTACACCCAGGCGATTGCAGACTTTGACAAGGCCATTGAGATCAACCCCAGGTATGGCGAGGCCTATCGCAATCGGGGGATGGTCAATGCAATCCTCGGGAACCATGTGCAGGCGATTGATGATATAACGACTGCGGCACAGTGCGGCGACGAACAAGCAAGGAGCCTGTTGAGAAACAGAGGAGGGTCATGATATGAAACTTTATGTTGTCCGGCATGCGGCGGCTATCGAGAGGGAAGGAGAAGTTGCTGATGAGCATCGTTATCTCACTCCTCGCGGCCGTGAATCTTTTCGACTGACGGCCAGGAGAATGGCAAAAAAGGGGGAGATGCCTGATACCATCATAACGAGTCCTCTGGTGCGCGCCGTACAAACGGCGGATATCCTGTCGGAAGCGCTTGCTTTCCGAGGGCAACTTGTCGCCTCTTTGGAACTGGCCCCGGGATTTGGTGTGGCCAACCTCCGGAGAGTTCTTGCTCCCTTCAAGGGGAAACGGAGCACAGCCCTGGTTGGTCATGAGCCGGATCTTGGGGAGGTGGTGGGAACTCTCCTCGACTTGGGGCGTCCGCTCACACTTAAAAAAGGGATGGTCGTTTGCCTTAAGATGCCTTCAGCAAAACAAAAACCGAGGGCTTCCTTGAAGTGGATTCTCTTTGAAGGAAAGAAGACCGACATCTCCGCTCTGGAAACGGATGCGAAAAAGAAGAACTCTAAACGTCGATAGGACAACCCGCTGCGATTTCGCGCTGAGCCCCGATTAACGCGAAGGCGTATTGACAAGCTTTGTGAGCCAGACAGGGTAACTGGCTGACTCCTTTTCACTGAGTGCCCTTCCCGGCACCGGTCCGTGTTTATCGAAGAAGGCGAAGAGCGCGTCATCAAGGACCGCCGCCGTTAGAGCCGGTGGACCGAAGGCTTCAAAGCCGAGAGAGAACCAGAATCGTGGATCGGCATCCACATCAATACGCGTCACTTCGATATGACACCCCACCACGGCGGAGGGCTCTTGCCTTCCGGTAACCTCTGTGAGCCTGCCTTGCTCATGCGTGAACCAGCGAAGAAAACGCTCCTTGCGCACTTTCAGCCAGCGACCGGATTGGTGCAGCGCAGGGTCGAGGGCTTGCAGTGCTTCGCTCACCAAGGACCACTTCACCCATTGCTCTGTTCGGCCCTTAATGCCAGAGCGCAAGATCAGCGTTTGAGGTGACCCTCGCATTGCTTTGATTTCGAGCCTTCCATCACGCAGCTTCACGCCGACCGAGTCGCAGTCAGGAAAGAGCAGATATTCATGAACCTGAACTCCTTCCGAGTCGATAGGCTGGCCGGCCCTGAACCAGTCGAGCACTGCGTCAGGCAATCTTTCCGGGATGAACCAACGGGTTTCTGCAGTGTGCAACACAATTCGCAGTCTCCTTAAATCACTTCCCTAAAAGTACCACGGTGCTTCTGGGGTTGGCAAGGTAATACCCTGGCGGGTCAATCACGACCTCGGCGCCTTCGGCCGAGAAGTCCTCTCCGGCCGGAAGGCTCGTATCAATCACCCTGCACCAGCGCTTAGCGCCAGCAAAGACCGGAAGTTTTACACCCTGCTGTCTCCAGTCTCCATTCAAAATTAAGAATATATGGTACTCGCTGTCGCTTGAGTCGGCTTCGCAGTTTTCAAGCCGATAGCAGAGCGTGCGAAGCTCCGGATCATCCCAGGCAGGCGTATCAAGATTAAACCCATACCACGTGATATCCGGTACGCTATCTGTGTCCAGGTCCTCACCCAGCAGGAACTTTCTCCTCCGAAGGACGCTGAATCTTTTTTCGAGGGCAATCGTTTTCTTGACGAATTCAAACAGGTCTGCGTGCTGGGTGAGAAGCCGCCAGTCGAACCAGCTCATCTCATTGTCCTGGCAATAGGCATTGTTGTTGCCTCGTTGCGTCCTCATGCATTCGTCGCCGCCAAGCATCATGGGCGTGCCCGATGAAAGAATAAGATAGCAGATGTAGTTCTTGATCAGCTGTTTTCTGAGCCGCTGGATATCGGGATCGTTCGTATCGCCCTCGTAACCGCAGTTCCACGAATTATTGTCGTTGGTCCCGTCGTTGTTGTTTTCCAGGTTGGCCTCATTATGCTTACCGTTGTACGAGACGAGGTCATTGAGTGTGAAACCATCGTGGCAGGTGACAAAGTTAATGCTGTTATATGCAGATCTTCCGTTATCTCCATAAAGGTCAGCCGAGCCGGTCAGCCGCCACCCCAGGTCTCTCACCTGACCTGCATCGCCCTTGCCGAACTTCCGGATTGTGTCTCTGAATTTCCCGTTCCACTCAGACCAGTCGATCGGAAAGTTACCGACCTGGTATGTGGCGATGTCCCAGGGCTCTGCGATAAGTGTCACACGGTTGAGCAGCGGATCCTGCGAGACAGCATCAAAGAAGGAGGCAGACGTACGGAAGAAACCATCTTCCCGTCCCAACACCGATGCAAGATCGAACCTGAAACCATCGACATGCATCACCTCCACCCAGTATCGGAGTGAATCCATGACGAAGCGCGTGACCTGGGGGTTTGACAGGTTGAGACTGTTTCCGCAGCCCGTGTAATTCATATAATATCGGAAGGGCTGGTCGCTCGTGCCGGTCAGGGCGTAATACGTGCCGTTGTCCACACCCTTGAAGCAGATAGTCGGCCCCAGCTCATTGCCTTCACCGCTATGGTTGTATACGACATCGAGGATCACCTCGATACCTGCCTTATGGAGCTCCCGTACCAGCGTCTTGAACTCATTGACCTGGCAGCCCGGGTACACGCCGCTCCCGTAAGAGCTTTCCGGAGCAAAAAATCCGATGGTATTGTAACCCCAGTAATTGGTCAATCCCTTGTCGAGCAGAAAATCATCAATATAGAATTCCTGGATGGGCATAAGCTCCACCGCATTGATGCCCAGCTCCTTCAGGTACGGGATCTTTTCGATGAACCCCAGGTACGTGCCCGGTTTGCTCACTCCGGAAGTAGGATGCGCTGTAAAGCCTTTAACATGAACCTCGTAAATGATCAGATCTTCCGGAGCGATGTCTGGTGGCGCATCTTGCTGCCAGTCGAAGCTATCATCAACCACAATCGATTTAGGAACGATTCGCGTATTATCGCGGCCGTCCTTGGTGAGGTCCTTTCCCCAGGAGGAGGCATCATAGCCAAGGAGCAGATTGTCAACGTTCCTGAATTTGCCGGTGAGCGCCTTACTGCACGGGTCCATCACGAGTTTCTGCTCGTTGAACCTCAAGCCGCCCGCCGGATTATACTCACCCCTGATCTTGTATCCGTAGAGCTGCCCTGGTTTGACGCCGTGAACGAAGACATGCCAGCAGTACCGTGCTCGGTTGGTGAGTTGAATGATGTCCGTCGGATCGCCGTCAGGAGCGTCGAAAAGCAGCAGGAACACTTCCTGGGCGTTCCGCGAATAGATGGCGAAATTCACCCCATCATCCGTCAGCGTTGCGCCGAGCGGATAAAACTTTCCAGCCGAGAGTCGCCTGCTTGTCTTCTGCACGAGTTCGTAAGCCATATTCTCTCCTTCTAGGCTACCTTCTAATGCAGAACCTCCCCGGTGTCAAGTTGCCTGGAGGCCCGTTTTATGCTAGTTTTATGGGCCCGGCAAGTCTGTTAAAGGCCGAGAGCGACGATAGCCAAGGTACTTATGGATTACAAGGATACACTCAACCTGCCCCGGACACCCTTCCCCATGAAGGGGAATCTGCCGGTCAAGGAAAAACAGATTCTCCAGTTCTGGAACGAAATCAAGCTGTACGAGAAGCTCCTCGCTGCGCGGGCCGGTGCACCGGCTTTTATCCTGCATGATGGTCCGCCTTACGCCAACGGGCACATACATCTCGGAACAGCCCTGAACAAAATACTGAAGGACATTATCGTCAAATCAAAATTCATGGCGGGCATGCGCGCCGATTACGTGCCGGGATGGGACTGCCACGGCCTTCCCATAGAAAACCAGGTAGAAAAGGAGATCCAGGAAAAACAACAGCCTATGCCAAAGGCCCAGTTTCGGCGCTACTGCAGGAAATACGCCGAACGATTCATAGATATTCAAAGAGAAGAGTTTAAGAGGCTCGGGGGTATAGGAGACTGGGAACGGCCTTACATCACCATGGATTATGCGTACCAGGCAACCATCATCAAGGAACTCGCCCAGTTCTTCGACCGCAAAGAGGTCTACAGGCAAAAGAAACCCGTGCACTGGTGCATCAGCTGCAGGACTGCGCTCGCCGAGGCGGAGATCGAATACGAGATGAAGGCTTCGCCGTCCATCTACGTGAAGTTTCCGCTGCGCACACCGCACGAGGCCTTCAAGGAGTACCCGAAAAAGCCCATATTCATGCTCATCTGGACCACGACGCCATGGACACTGCCGGCAAATCTGGCGATTGCCATCCATCCCGATTTTACGTATGTCGCGGTCGAAACAAAAGAGCAGATTTACATCATGGTCGAGGACCTTGTGAAGGATACGATGGCGAAGGCAGGTATCACTGATTACCGGGTCATCGGGAATGTTCCGGTTCAGACACTCAAGGAACTCACCTTCCAGCATCCGTTCATTGACCGGTCATCTGTCGTCGTGTTCGCAGACTATGTGACGAAGGACGTGGGCACTGGCGCTGTCCACACTGCGCCCGGCCACGGCGAGGAGGACTATGAAACCGGCCTCGAATACGGCCTCGATGTCTATTCGCCGGTAAATGAAAAGGGCGAATTTACCAAAGAGGTTGAAGCCTTCAAAGGTATGAACGTTTTCGAGAGTAACGCGCACATCATAGAAAAGCTCAAGGAACTCGGGGCGCTCCTCCTCACGGAGAACATCGAGCACTCGTATCCGCATTGCTGGCGGTGCAAGAAGCCCGTGATATTCAGGGCCACGGAACAGTGGTTCATATCAATGGACGTGAAAGGCCTCAGGAAGCGTTCTTTGGAAGCCATAGATCATCAGGTGACGTGGATCCCGGCGTGGGGCAGGGATCGTATCTACAACATGCTCTCCCAGAGACCTGACTGGTGCATCTCCCGCCAGAGGAGCTGGGGCGTACCTATAACGATCTTCTACTGTGAGCAATGCAGGCGGCCGTATTGGAGCAAGGAATCTTTCGGAATCATCGCGGAGGCTGTTCTCAAGCACGGCGCTGACGTCTGGTTCGAAAAGGAGGCTTCCGCTTTCCTCCCTCCTCTGGGTGTCACCTGTGCGTGCGGCAATACCACCTTCGTAAAAGAGGAAGATATTCTCGACGTCTGGTTCGACTCCGGTTCAAGTTTCGCGGCCGTGCTCAAGCTAAGAGATGGGCTTGCTTTTCCCTGTAACAT
>DATFYE010000178.1:0-8952 GCA_035315185.1 Syntrophorhabdales bacterium
GGTAATGCATCGGCGTCCTGGCCGAGACGCTGGGCCAAAACGGCATTCACGGCGATGATAGTGCCCTCTGTACTCATGAGACAGGCTGCATCGTTTGTGGCATTGAGGAGCGACTTCAGAGCCTCTTCGCTCTCCCTGAGCGCTGCTTCTGCTCTTCTGTACTCGGTCACATCCTGTAAAACGGACGCCACCCGCTTGACACCATCCGGTTCCTCTATGGGGAAGTATGAGACCAGCAGGTTCCTTTCCCCGAGTCCAGGATACGTGTAGTTCATTTCATACCTCACTACCTTACCTTGAAAACAGTCATCCAGATGCTTTTTAACCATCCCGTCAAAAACGTTGCTTCCCAAGACTTCCGGGACTGATCGTCCGAGAACTTCCTCCCGGTCCATGCCCCGGTAAGCGAGGAACGCCTCGTTTGCAAGCAGGTAACGATAACCTCGGTCGACCACGGCGATCATGTCTCGTGAACCTTCGACGAGGGTCTGGTATTCTCGCAGCCTTTCTTGTGCCCGCTTGCTTTCGGTAATGTTGCGGCCGGTGATCGATATGCCAACGATGGCGCCCTCAGCATCCTTGACCGGGGATAGGGTCAGGGAAACGTCGACCTGTGTGCCATCCTTTCTCAGCCATAGCATCTCGCGATGATCAACGTGCTCACCCTTTCCTATCCGTTCATAGATCTGGGAGACCTCGTCTGCATAGCCGGGCGGAACGAGCGTGAAAATCGACTGTCCCCGCATTTCAGCGGCTGAGTATCCATACATGGCTGCCGCGGCGCGGTTCCAGCTCAGAACGATAGCGTCCCGCGTCGTGCCGACGATGGCGTCATCAGAACACTCTACAATGGCCGCCAACCAGGACTGGAGCTCATCGACCAGGCTCTGGATATTGTCGGTTGCGAGCTTTCTCCCTCCTTTTACCTTTCGCCAAGGTAGTCTCCCGGCCTTCTTGACCGGGACAACGTCACTCTTCAATCCTTTTTTTTCCACGGTCCCGACTACTCCTGGCGCTCGAGGATTCACCGTTCTATCGCTCCAAGTCTGGTGTTTTGACTCTCACCGCATAGCCAATAGCGAAAAGCCTATCAGTCAGCCTTATGGTCAACCCGGGCTCATTTGCAGATAAGAGAATGCTTTCAGGACTGCAAAAGCGATGCCATGACAAGGTTACTTTTCCGGCCTCCACCTCAAGGGCAGTAACGACGGCTGAGGGCAGGGAAACGCATCCAACCCTCATCGCGTGCTTCCCTGCCTGCAAAGCACTGGTCGAGCTTATCCCTAATGGTCTGGTCGAAGACCCGGACGGCCCTATCGCGGATTTCAGTAACGTCTGGCGCCTGATTATGCTACGATTTCTTGACCTCCAGGCAAGAGGAAAGCTGAGCTCATGAAGATAGGATTGATCAACCCGGGATGGGGAGATAAGCGGCGCGGCCTCAACAGCACGGCCCTTTACCGGAGCATTCCTCCGCAGGCCTTGCTGCAACTTGCATCACTCACGCCACGGGAACATGAGATAACCATCACAGATGAAAACTGGAGGAGCGTTGATTTCAGCTATTCCTACGACGTCGTAGGGATAACCGGGACCACGGTGCAGATTCCAAGAGCCTATGCCCTTGCCGATGAGTTCAGGAAGCGTGGGGTTACGGTAATCATGGGAGGTCCTCATGTCTCTTTTCTTCCCCGCGAAGCGGGAATGCATGCTGACAGTGTGGTGCGGTGGGAGGCCGACGAAGTATGGGAGCGCATTCTCGATGACGTCGCGAACCACCGGCTTCAAAAGATATATAATCCGAAGCTACCGAAAAGCCTCAATTTCGGGGTTCATCGGCCCGTAAGCAAAACCTTTCAGATTGAGACCCCCAAATGGATTCCATTCAAGATCAAGGCTGCTGCTATTCAGGCGCAGAGAGGCTGCCCGCACAATTGCGACTTCTGTTCTGTCACCAAGTTCAATGGCCGGCGAGTACGACAAAGATCCATTGGCTACCTTATTGAAGAGATACGGAGGGCCAAAGAGGAAGGAATCCGTTTCCTAATCTTCATGGATGACAATATCGTAGCCGACAAGGACTATGCGAAAGAGCTGTTCAGAGCGCTGATACCGCTCAAGATAGAATGGCTCAGCCAGACAGATATAAGCATCGCCGATGACGACATTCTTGACCTCGCGGTGAGAAGCGGCATGAGGCTCGCCTTGATTGGTTTCGAATCGCTCAATGCCGACAGCCTCGAGAAGTCCGCGAGCCCTGCAAAAAAATCCTGGCGTAAGAAGTACGAAGAGGGTGTAGCGAAGCTTCACCGGAAGGGCGTCATGATTCACGGGGGGTTCATCTTCGGTTTTGATCGAGAAACACGTGAGGAACACCTTGAAGCCGTCACGTGGGCAATTAAAAACAGGCTCACGGTCGGTCAATTTACCCTCGCCACGCCGTTTCCCGGCACCGGACTCTATAGAAAGCTCCATCAGGCAGGACGCATCGAGACGTACGACTGGTCCAAGTATATGGGGATCGAGTGCTGTGTGGTCAAGGGTGACGACGGCTATAAAGAGGCGCTCGAAGCTACGCGGGCGGCCGCTTACAGGAAATTCTATTCGGCAGGTTCTCTGATACGACGATTCAACTGGCGATTATCCCCTCTCAACCAGGCCCTCTGGCTCATGCTGCAGACATTCAAAGGGGCCGACTCTTAGATACAGCCTGCGTCTCCGAAAAAACATTCTTTTGCAGAAGCAAAAAATCTTAAAATCACCGTTGCAGAAGCAGTCGAGGTAAGATCCGGCTAAGGCTCTCGCTTTTGCGTGACGATAATAGACCGTGGAGGTGAAGCTCGCGTTGAAAAGACTTGTCATGTGCTACATCATTGCTTTGGGGTTATCATCGCTATGGGGATGTGGCTTATTCAACCAGCAAAGGCAGTCCTCATCATGCCCTGCGGAAGCATGCCGTGCCTCCGCAGGGTCAAAGCAAGAAGCTGCTGAAGCAATTCCTCCTGAACCGCCAAAACCGGAACAAAAACCGCTGATCCATGGCGGAAAGAATACGAGAGGTGAACTCTACCAGTCTCATGGGAGGGTTTATTACCCTCTTTTGGGCAAACAAGGGTACGAGGAACGGGGCATCGCGTCTTGGTACGGTCCGTCCTTCCATGGGCGCAAAACCTCGTCTGGCGAAACGTTCGACATGTACAAAATATCGGCGGCTCATAAGTTACTCCCGATGCATACGAAAGTAACCGTCACTAACCTCGAGAACGGGAGAAGCACGGTACTGGCAGTCAATGACAGGGGACCATTCATAGACGGCAGGGTTCTTGACCTGTCCTATGCGGCTGCTAAAGACCTGGGTATGCTGGACAGAGGTCTGGCCAGGATCCTTATCCACACATCGGAGCCGTTGCCCGGCCAGAAAAATAATGACATCGTGGGTGAGTATTTCATCCACATTGGCTCTTTCGAAACCGAGGAAGCGGCTAAGTGTTTATGTGAAGATATGAAATCGCTCAACTACAAGCGTTCTATAATCAAAGTCATCAGGGCAGATAGAGACGGCGAAATTCACTGGAGAGTGGAACTTGGGCCCTATCAATCAATGTCCCGTGCTAATAGAGCACATTCCAAAATAGTTAAAGATTACCCTTCAGCCTTTGTCGTAGCAAGCCAGTGACGAGCTTTCGCGATTCTATCAACTCGCTAAACAACCGGATCGTCAGAGTATAGTGGTCCACCGTTCCCTTATGCTGATCAATGGATACGCCGATAATGGAGATAGGGAAAGGAAATGGTCTTACAGAGGTTAGGCTGGAAACACGGATCCGCGATGTCCTGTTCTGCTATGCTGCGCAAGAAAACGGCCTTCTTCTTCCTCATTCTTTTCGTCTTTTCACTCCTTATCATTGCCCTTGATCCTCATCCGGGTGACTGCGTCGTTTCTGACTGCCCAATCTGTAAGGCAAAAACGTCCCTCGGGACGGGTATTCAACAGACCGTAAATCTTGATACTTACAAGCCTTTTTCCCACCAGTATACGGGCGACCAAGAGCCATCCGCCACGAGCCTGCTGTCCTCGGTCCCTCACGCATCCAGGGCACCTCCGGGGTCCTGCTAACTCCACCCATCTCTTTATCGTAAACGCTCTTACGTAGCACGCTTCTCCGTCAACCGGAGCTCGAAGCGGCCTGGATGACACGTGTATACCCTTAGGGAGGTGTTAGACATGAAGAGGAACAGCGCAGGATTCACCCTGCTTGAATCTGTGAACACGAAGATGATAGTTGTGGTTTCCTACTATGCGATGAAACCGTGGCGCTGGAGCAGCACTATCCATGTCGCCTCATTGCTAGACAGTTAGAGAACGAGCATGGAAAGAATCGTCCTTTACAAAGGCGCCTCCACTTATGATTCAACGAGGGTCATGATAGATCAGTTGTCGGCTGCGTTTAAGGACCTTGGCTTCGAGGTCTCGCTTGTCGATGTGACGCAGTCCCGTCTGGAAGAGCAGCTCGATCGCGCCTTTCGTACACCCTGCCGGCTCGTTTTTTCGTTCCAAGGCTTCGTACGGCCCCCTCTTGGCGGAGGCCTTCCCGACTATGATGTCCGGGGCATTCCTTTAATCGTTTCTTTCCTGGATCATCCCATCCATGTGATGGGTTCCATCGACGCCGGGAGAGAAATCAAAAGTATCACCGATGCATTTATCTGCCATTCTCATATCAACTATGTTCTCCGCTATCTGGACCGTAGGCGGCTGGCCTTCCTGCCCCACGGGGGCTGCCGAAATTTCCATTATCACCCCCCTGCCTTCCGGCACCGGGATATAGATGTCTTCTTTCCGGGCACCTATATGGACCCCGCTGTTTTCTCCGAATGGTTAGGACAGATCTGCCCGCCAGCCCTCTGGGAGGTGTATCAGGAGGTGGTAGCCCGATGTGCATGGGAGGAGACCGCATGCATGCACGAAGTTCTGGAAGATGCGTTTGCCCGCCGGGGCCTTTGCCTGGACAAAGACATCATGCGACAGATACAGGAGCCCACGAGATATGCCGATCTCTGTATCCGTGCATTGCGGAGAACTGCCTGCCTGGAGACGTTAGCGCGGTCAGGCATCCCGGTCACGGTGTGCGGCAACGGATGGGAGGCCGCCCCTTTTGCCGACATGGTAACGGTGTACCCTCCCAGAAACTTCGAAGCCGTTCTCGAGATGATGCAACGGGCGAAGATCGTGTTGAATATGAATTCAAACTTTCCCGACGGTTCCCATGTGCGGGTATTCTCGGGTATGTTGGGGGGTGCCGCCGTAGTGACGGAAGCCAACCGGTATTTCTCGGAAGCTTTTGAAAACGACCGGAATATAGTTTTGTTCCGCTGGAAGGAACTCGGTTCGCTGGCAGACAGGATCCGATCCTACCTGTCAAACCTCAAGGCCCTGGAGGAGCTTGCCCTTTCGGGGAAAAGAGAAGCTGAACGTAATCATGGATGGGATTCCCGGGCAGAAGCCATTCTATCGATAGCGGACAGTCTTCCGGGCAAGGATATAGGGAGAGAATCGTTCTTTCACGCCTGACAGGCCCAGAAAGGTCCGGACACGCAACCCTTGCAAATACCGGGAAAGGATCTTTAGTCTCCCCTGATGCAGGACTAGGAGATCATGCGCAACCTTCGTGCGCGAGCCGCAAGGGAGCACTTTCCAAAAGCGTTCACGATCAGCGGTGGTGCTGGCTGAACTCTGGCGGGGAGGAGAAATGAAGAGGCCAACCGGCTTGAGTCGAAATGGCTCAGCTTTTTCCTCCTGAAATGTCGATCATTACGTCGAATGATTCATTAGCGGTCGGTTCTTGAAAGTAAGGAGGAAGCACCAGTTAAAACCTGTGTTACCCACCGACCAATGGGTAACAGCTTTGACAAAGCCCAGGGGCAGATTTCACCTGCAAGTGTTGACATTTAGGTTCGATGCAAAGGTTGAGGATTACCAAAAATAACCTTGAAAGCTTCTCAGAGCCGGATTGGCGGTCTTACCCCAAACTGGCTTGCAGCAGTATAAACAATTGAAGCACTACGATTCGTTTGTTTCCGCTTAATAGCATTGTCATTTCTTAATGAATCAAAATCATGTATCCGCTTTCATACTACCTGCCACCAGAGGCAGGATAGTACGGATGCCCAGTTTTTTTTCGCTATAACATCTGAATTATTACCGTCATGTCGCAGGGATCATTCACGCTTTTTGGTTCGTTTCGCCATAATTTTACCTGCAGCCGGGCGGGAAACTTGTTGATCTCAATGGTGAGTGCCGGTTGACCTGTAGGACTGACATTGTTGCATCCTCCGGGGTAGCCGCAACTCCCACCACAATGGATGTACTGATTGATCGGGAACGCCTTTTCCATTTGCTGCAACGGTGCCGCACCTTCTGACTTACCGGTATCGACATACATATAGGGGAACCCCAAGTCCCGTGCATTATAGGCCATGAGGTCGAGCCGGTATTCAGATGTCGGATAGTAGTGGTGCGTGATCAAATGCTGATAGTGGTCATGGACGTCGTAGGTGATGAGCTCCCGTCCGGCTTCGGCTTCCCACTCTACGTTGAGAGGCTTTGGATAAAAGATCACGTGCTCGTCGGGAGGGGTGAGCTGTGTCCTAAACCCATGCGGCTCACGGAGACCGACAAGAAGATAGGGATTAAGCAGGAAGATAGATTGTTCCGACGGCCCTTCAATGCTCCTTTGACCGTTACCGTAAAAAAAGATTCCGTAAATCCCCCACCACGGTCTGCTGTCGGTGATCTGCCCGAATACGGCCTCTGAAGGCGCGTAGTTCTTGGGAGCAAGCTCCTGATGCTCTAGTACGTGTGCCTTTCTCAGGTCGTAAATCTGCTGCTTTGTCTTGAAATCGAGCTCCTCCATGGGGCTGACCGGTACCGAATATTTTCCGTGAACCTTCGCGGACTGACCAACTAAAAGTCCGTTGGCCGAAATGTCGGTGGTGCGCGGGGGCGGAGGGACCGCAAGAAGAAGCGCACCTGTGGCGCTGTTGCCTGGGACCAAGGATGTAATTAGCTTGTCGCGATTCGTAAAGCAAACGACGAGTACCACGACGAGAAAACCTATTGCCAGTAACCCGTTGCGCATCCCGGAACGGCCCACTTCTACCTTACCCGTCCGGTCCGGTCCGATCACCCGGTAGCCGCAAACAGCATAAGCAACCACTGACTTCGGGTCTGCCGGATCAACGAGAAGCGTGACCACGTCACCGGGAGCGAAGCTTGCCTTTCCATCTTCAGTTATTGTTTTGGATTGCCACTCCCTGTTGTTGTAGCTGAAACGCACAAAGAGTCGATAGGCACCAGAACGTATCCGCGTCGTTCGTTCGACCACGCCCTGAACCACGTCGCCGAGGGAGAGGATGCGGCGTGTTTTTCGTCGGCGAATTACGAGAGGCAAAAAACGCAATGAAAGCACGAGAAGAATACCAGGAAACAAAATCAATGCGAATTTGAGCGGTCCTCCGTCGTTATCGAGCGCCGCGAGGTCTGGACGAGTGGGGAGATAGTGAATCCGGACCAAGAAACCTCTGGGCAGTCCAACCAGGTTCGAACTGACATGAGCTTCTGCGCGATAGACCTGTCCGGAAGGTACCGTATAAGAAAAACGGAGCAGGTCATCGCTGTAGCGATAGGCCCTCACGTGTCTGGTACTTTCGACCGTTGCCACGCCTGCTGCGCCATGGTTCAGGATGTATAACCTCAGCAAGTGATCGTGGAGGTGGAATCCAAAGATGGCGAAGAAGAGGATCGCGAGAGATATAACAGCCGTGGCAACGTACCACGCCCAGCGCGGCGCGGAAGAACATACGGTACGCGGTTTCGGTAACTTTAACTCGGGTTCCATCTCAGACGGCTCCGAACGCGGAGTCAGCTCCGGTGAGGTTGAAGCAGGACGGGCTTCTGCGAGGCTCGCCAACTCCTCCTTCTTCGGACGGTTCATGACCATCCCTACCGCAGATAAAAAGAGGAGAAGATAGAGATCCAGTCGCTCCTACCGCGGACAAACAGGTAGAGACCGCATATCGCTATCCACTCACACATCACCAGGGGCAGAACCACTGCTCCCTGGTACTTTGCTGACACACTGTTTTGCGGCGACGCACTCGCTTGCCGAGCGGGACGTTCAGAAGAGAGCTGCCGGCGTATGTAGGATAGCATCAGTTTCCGTACATACTGAGAGGCAATCAGGCAGATGAATGCGAATGCATAGAGCGCGGGTCGCATGATCGCCAGGCTACTCGCTTCTGTTGGTCGACCCTTGAGCGGCAGTACCAGAGCTACACCGAGATAAAGAAGCACCGTTCCGAGCAGAGTGAACCAGATATTTCTCAACGAGCGAAACCTTTTATCGAGCGATTCATCCTGGACGGTCTTTCCTGCCAGCTCATACCCTTCGCGGAGTTTTTGTAGAAATATAGGTTTACACTCGAGGCAGACGTTGATGCCTTCTATCGTCACAATATTATTGCGAGGGAACTCCGCCCCACACACCTGGCACGTAATCTTCTCCATACTCGCCCCCTGCCATATCGATATTCAGACCCATGGGCGTTACCTACGCGTTTCTGTGCACACCTCGGTACATGATATACAGATATTTTATCGCCCCCTTGTCATCTCACTTAACCAAAACGGACCGCACGCAACTGGGACAGGCTACGTTTTCGTGCCGACTTTGTTCTTTGGTTCCACTACGTCGGATAATCATTACCACTTGCAATCCGGGCCGTTTTCTTTAGAAGCTTGATGCTCTGGTACAGTCTCTATGCTAGAAAAGTTGGTTGAACAGCAGGTAAAAGAAAGGCTACCCTCTTTCTCAGAAGAGAAGTGATAGTGGCGCTGCCCACTATCAAATCCAAGAAAGAGAGGTAGCCCAATGAAGACTTACAGGTTACAGC
>DATFYE010000179.1:0-58089 GCA_035315185.1 Syntrophorhabdales bacterium
CGCTCCAACCACTTAAAGAACCACCTCTTCGAGCGATTCAACCGGGTATAGATTTCCTTCGGCGGCTGTTTGTCCTTCACATACTCCATAATAGCGAGCTTCCTGATCTCTTCTTCCATGCGATAACCTCCTCTCTGGTAACGGGTACGATTATCGCACGGAAAGGGGCCTCGGGTGCACGATGTATTGGCACAAAAACCGGCATTAAGGGTAACCGATGTATTGGCACATCAGGGTGCACGATGTATTGGCATTTCTCACTTATGTGTTACGTTTCCAGAGGGAAACGACGGGACCGAGGGGCGTTAAAATCCCCTTCTGACAATTCTTTCTTGCAAGAGATCCTGCATATCTCTTCTTCCGTCCAGCACACAGTGAACGTATACCCGGGTCTTAACTACTTCGTAGATGATCCGGTATGGCTTGAATAGCACCTCGCGAAATTCCAGCACCCCAACTCGTTCCAATTCGAGAGGAACATGTCCTCTTAAAGGCATCGTCTGGAGCCTTAGTATGGTGCTCTCAAGGTTTTCCAGCAGCTTGTCGGCTTTCGTCGGTGTGTCGTTTCGTGCAACGTACTGATAGATATCGAAAAGATCCTGCTCGGCATCAGCTACAAGATGGACAGTAAACTTCATCGATCGCCCAAGCCCTTGATCTTGCCTCTCAGATCACGAAAGGCTTCTCTAGCCGGTCGAAACTTGCCGTTTTCAAGGCTCTTCTTACTCATCGCCAGGATCTTAAGCAGGGCAAGGCTCTCCTGAGTCTTTTCGAACTCACGAATATCCTGTAACACCGCCTTTGCCTCGCCGTTGAGGGTAATAACTATGGTACCCTGGTTCTGAACTACATCGCGGATGACCTCCGACGTATGGGCTTTGATATAACTGATCGGCTTAACTGCATCGCTTAACTTCACAACTACGCCCTCCTTTTCAAATTGACCTAAATAAAGTCTACATTACGGTCTTCCATTTTGCAAGAGAAAGGAGCGAGGTATCTCACGCCCGATCAGTGATCAGTGGGAACGGGAGACAGTGTTATGTGTTGAGTGTTGAGGGAGGAGGGAGGAGGGAACGTTGCGAGTTACGAGTTACAGACCAAGAGACCGTTGATACGTTGATACGGTAATTGGCTGATACGTAAAATTAACCGTAGGGACCGCCCGTTGTTGCAATTCGTGCAAAAGGCATTGTGTTGCGAGCCAATCGAAAGTAACTCTTTACCTAAAAATGGTGCCCGTGGCGCGCAGGGCGCCGGCGCCGGCCCCGCTCCCATGCGCTGCTCTCCCAGTTGTCAGATGCGTTCTCTTCGCCGATCCATGGTGGAAGGTCGAGGCAAAAGAACCTCGCCAGCGAGAAAGCATACGGCTCATAGAGGCGCCGGAACTCTGCGAGGCCCCCTTTCGCCTCCGGTGGTGTCCGGAGCTTGAAACCGCTCGCGGTAAGCACACTGGTCAGCTTTGCGAGATCAGCCGGAGGCAGTCGATCTAGATCGGGCTCGGCTGGGGGCATGCGGAAGACGATCGAGAGGTCGACGACGGCGTGGCGGGCAATCGCAAAGGTCATCCGTGCCTGATGCTGTAACGCTCCTTCATGTATGGTGCATACGAGAGCGCTCGTATCAAGGATCGTTGTCAGGGCCCCGAGCCACGATTGGTTGTCGTGGTGTGACCGGAAATAGGCAAGAAGGGGATAGGAGAGATGGCTTTCGAGCAGCTCAGCCGACCACTGTTCCCAGTCGGCAAGAAGCCGTTGCAGCTCATCGGTGGTGCCCTCAACTACATTGCGCCGAATCATTTCTGAGGCCGTGGCGGGGGAGCCCGCCCGCTCATCGAGCGTCGAAATAGTGGCCTCACGACGCGAAAACTCCTGGTTGAGCGCCGGCAGGTAACTAATAATCAGCGCCAGGAAGCCAAATCCCATGCCGGCTTCCAGCACCGTAAGGATCCGCGCCAGCAGGGTGCGCGGGTATGCGTCCCCGAGGCCGAGGGTGAAGAAATTGGTGCCGCTAAAATAGAGATCGGTCGCGATACCGGGCGTTTCTTCGTGGAAATGCAGGGCTGAGCCCGCCGCATACTGAAGGAGCCCAAAACCGAAAATGAGCCCGCCTGCCCAGATGATCAGAAGGAGAAGAACAGATATCGGCCCATAGAAGCTCAGCAGGGTCTCTGTCCGTGTGTGGGGAGTGATTGTGCAGATCAGTTTCGACAGGGGCCGCCAGGTGGACCGGTAGAAAAAGCGGGCCAAACGGAACCTTCTCGTCACCCTGCGCGGCAGAATAATTACTTCGAACGCGTCCCAAAGTATACCAACGATGACCACAATTCCGACGAACCCGGCTAGAGCCCTCATACGCATCTCCTCCTGTTATGTGCCGCGCTCCACATTTTTCATACAAGTCTTGACAATACCCAGATGGTTTACCTCCCTGTTTGGGATGTAGTGCCGCTTAAGGCCAGTGTCAAGGTCTCTGAACGTCCTCTAAAACGAGACAGTCTCGCCTTTATCTACTGATGGTTGAGCTTGCTGGACAGTGGAAAAGGGTCTAAGACGCGCGAACCTGGTTGACATCAGGATATGCGCTACTTACAGTGTACCTAATAGCTGATGCCGACACATCAGACCCGCGCGCGTCGCGTCTCGGCGATGCATCTTCTCATGGCCAACTCAGAGAGCTGTTCTCGATGGAGTGCGCGGTCCGTCCCCTATGTCGAAGCAATTGGTAGCTCTTTATAGGAACAGGAGAAGCGCTGCGGGCAGCGAATGATTCACGAACGAATGAGGTGAGGTATGACAAACTATGATTTCGATATAGGTATCTTTGGCGGAGGCTCGGCGGGCCTGACCGTAGCAGCAGGTGCGGCGCAGGCAGGGGCGAAGACACTCCTGGTGGAAAAAGAGGGAAGGCTCGGAGGCGACTGCGTCTATTACGGATGTGTTCCGAGCAAAACATTGATCAGGACGGCGCAGGTGTATCACCTGATGAGGAACGCGCAAGAGTTCGGCCTTCCCGAGGTGGGACTCGGAATTCCTGACTACAGGAACATCGCAAAGAGGATACAGTCCGTTATAAGCACTATTCAGAAATATGATTCTGAAGAGCGATTCTGCAAGTTGGGCGCAAAGGTGGAGTACGGTAACGCCTCGTTCGTCGATGAACATGCGATAAGCCTCAACGGGAAACGCCACTCGGCGAAGTATTGGGTAATAGCCACAGGATCTTCGGCTGCCATTCCGCCTGTGGAGGGCCTCAAGGCAACGCCCTACATAACCAACAAGGAGATTTTCTCGCTCGACAAACTTCCCGCGTCGATGGTCATCGTCGGGGGAGGGCCGATAGGGATCGAGGTTGCCCAGGCGTTCACGAGGTTGGGCACAAAAGTTTTCGTGGTGGAGTTTCTCGGCCAGATCCTCAACGCCGATGACAGGGACATGACGGACCTGACGATGAACGTCCTGAAAAGTGAAGGGGTAGAATTTTACCTCGATTCTGCTGTCAAGAGCACAAGAACTGTGGGAAACGAGATTGAGGTGGTTTTCCAGAAAGGCGACGGGACGCAAAGCATCCGTGCAGAAACCCTGCTTGTGGCCACGGGCAGGAAGGTAAATCTGGAAGGCTTGGGCCTTGAGAACATCGGTGTCGTATTCGACAAAAGGGGCCTCAAGCTCGACGAGAGACTTCGCACGACGCAAAAGCACATCTTTGGTGCAGGCGATGTGACCGGTGTTTACCAGTTCACGCATGCAGCCGGTTATGAGGGCGGCATCGTGGTGAGCAACGCCATCTTCCATTTCCCGAGAAAGGCAGACTACACGTACATGCCCTGGGTCACGTATACCGACCCGGAACTCGCCAGCATAGGTATGAACGAAAAGAGCGCGAAGGCCAAAGGCATCAACTATTCCGTCTGGTCTGAGGATTTTATTAACAATGACAGGAGTCTCGCGGAGGGGGAAAACACCGGAAAGATAAAGATGCTGCTCGACGAGAAGGAGAAACCGATCGGAATCCAGATCCTGGGACCACAGGCCGGAGACCTGCTCAGCGAGTGGGTAGCTATCATGAACGGGAAGGTGAAGCTATCGACCTTGGTATCGGCCGTACATCCTTATCCAACCTTGGGAGAGATAAACAAACGCGTGGCAGGAAATCTTTTCGCCACAAAGATATTTTCGGAAAAGGTAAAAAAAGCTCTCAAGTTCTTCTTTAGCCTCAAGGGGAGGGCGTGCGGAAAGGAGGCAGACCGGCCCGGCGAATAACGTCACCTTACGAACGCCGCACAGGCACCCAGGATCTGAATCCCCGGAGGCTCTTCTCTTTCGTTCGGGATGCTTATGGATTCTTCCCTATTATCGCCCTTGCCAACAACGCCGTTATTATCCCGTACGGCAGATTTACCAGCAGCAGGTATACTGCGAACATCGGCCCGCGCCGAAGCCCGAAATACCCTGCGCCACCCATCGGCAAGAAAATTAAGAACAGCGCCAGCACCGGCGCGAGGAAGTATAGAAGACCGAAGAGGTACAGTCGCTTCCAGGCGGTCTTTATAAAAAGCCCGAACAGGATACCCCACAGCCCGCCCCAGAAGAGCGGCCTGTATATATCCGGAGGGTGCAAGGATATGGGGACCTTTACTCCGAATATTGCGCTAAGCCCCAACTCAAACAGGATGCGGCCAAAAAGGACTACGGCCAGTGCGCCTACAACCCCCGCCGTGAAGCAGATTGACACCCGCTGTATCATGTTCAAACCTTTTTCCATGACATTCAACCCTCCTTATTCACCCAGCTGGCGCGCGGCCGCCGAAGCGGATCCCGTTGCCTCTTGGAATTGTGTAGGAACATCACGTGCCATACCATATTCGTGTTTTCCATCAGGTAACAGCACTGTAGTCAAACCGCTGACTCCCGAAGAAGGTTCTCGATTTTCGAATCCAGTTCCCGAGCGACAGCGTCCGGGTTGCCGTATGGGGCAGTCCCTTGATCTTGTCACACACGTAATCCCTCTTTGCTCCATTGTCAAGAAGCCTTCAGCAAAAAGAGTCTTACACATTGACTGGCCGGGCGTGATGATTAACTCATATCTATCTATCACGGGCAAACTGGCGACACTGGTGGGAAGATCGGCTCAAGGGGCCTCTGCTAAGCAGATACCACAATTATTACGCAGGACGAGGGTGTAAAGTATGAAGGAATTCTAACGTAAACAACAAGCAGTAATGGCGAGACCCCTGGTTTATTTCGCAGCAGCCCTTGTCTTCAGGACCTGCTCACAGGAGGGTACGCCATCCTGGGCCGAAACAGTGACGATGTCGGTAGCTATAAGGAACTCGTTGTACTCAGGTACCTTCTTGGTGACCCCAACAAAGGTAGGGAGCATGATCTGGTGATCACATTTTCGCAGCTCGAGCCTCCCTACAGCAGTGTTCTCCAGGACCATGCCCTCAAGGGCGTCGATGAACTTCTCTCTGTTAGTGCTGCCTGCTTTTTGATACGCCTTCGCGATAAACTCTCCCGTCACGTAGCCGTAGAATGAAGGCTGTGTCGGATACTTGTTGTAGACCTTCCGGTATTCAGCAATAAAGGCCTTGTTTTCCGGAGTTTGCGGATAGTAGAAGAGATAGCCCGCCGTTCCGTAGACACCCTCCGGACCCTCAAGGCCATTGCCGAGAAGAATGGTGAGGTCGATTGCGGTGTGCTGATACAACGGTATCGCCTGACTCAAGCCGGTCGCCTTCGCTGCCTTCTGAAAGCCGATCACACTGGCACCGCTGTTGCCCAAAATGAGGAAGTCCGGCTTGGCAGACATGATCGCGGTAATGTAAGGGCCGAAGTCCGTTTCCCCCACCTTCCACCAGGACTGACCGAGCAGCTGTACCTTAGGATTAAGGGCCTTCAGATTGTTCCAGACCGCATCGGTGATGGCATGGCCGTACTCCATATCGTCGCCTGCAATCCAGTACTTGATGTATGGTTTTTTTGCCAATACCTGTGCCATAGCCTTGCCCGGCATTGCGGTATTTTCGTCCGTCTGAAAAACATACCGGTGGCCTTTCTCGCCTGTGATTTTTTCACTTTTGGCACCCGTACAGATGAAGGGAATCTTCTCCTTCTTAGCAAAGTCGGACACCGCGAGGGCGGCGGCACTACTGATCGTGCCCACCAGTATATCCACCTTCTCCTTCATCACAAGTTCCTTCGCCATTGCCAAAGAGACGTCAGGCTTGAACTTATCATCCCTCACCACGTACACGATCTTCTTGCCGAGCACCCCTCCCTTTGCATTGACCGCATCGACCGCCATCTTGAACCCGTTGAGATTGTCGAGGCACATAGGGGCGGCACCGCCGGTGTAGGCATCAACGACGCCTATCTTGATGGTGTCTGCGGCGAGAGAAAAAGACGTATGGAGCAAAACGATTGCACAGATGATGCTAAACAGACACAACATAGACCTCTTCATAACAAGCCCCCTTGTCGTTTTACGATGAATTCTCCTCGCTCATGACATAACGACGTGTTGCCTTGGTGAAGGCAAGAACTTATCCCAGTCTATCACATTCGAGCGAGCTGGGTTCAAAACTTCGCAAGTCCCGTAGCCGTGTGAAAACAGGTACGTATAATCTTGGACTTTATGCCACACTAATAAGGTTTGTCAAGCGATTTTATTATCCGACAAGACCTGACCCCAGTCGCATTTGTACCAGGCGTCCCAGGACCCGATCATCACATCATAGGACGGATTCGAAAGGAGTTACGTGAAGCGTGAGGATTTGATCCCAGATGTTAACTGGAGAGCGAAGATTTGACCCCAGACCATCACCGCGTTTCTTCGTCCCGTTCCTGGGCGACAATCCCTCAACCAGTGCTTCCTGGAAGACTCACTCTCAAGGATGAATTCTTAATAGACGATTTGAAGCGGCAATCGCCAGATCAAGGGCGACAAAAAGGCAGAGCCAATGGACCCTGCCTTTGAGTTGACCATGACTATCCGCTTTGTTGGCCTTTTAGAAATGATACGGGTGCTACGCGAGGATTTTTAAACGACCGCCTGTTTTTTTCTGACTGGCGTCTTGCGTTCTAGCTTCTCAAGCTTTGTTCCGAGGCCGGCAAGTGCGCTCGTCAAGCGCCCAACAGCGCTCTCCTGCACATCGTTGTCTGCCATAATCTTGAGTGTCTCCAATAATTGAGCTGCTTCATCGAGCCTCTTTTTTGACTGAGGGATGGCTTTCCGTTCCGCTGATAGGGCGATTTGTTGAACGAGCGACTCAATTTGCAGCCTGGTCTCAATGAACTCCGCCACGTTGCTCATGTTCACATCCTTTAAAGTAGTTAGTTAGTGGTATGGTCAGGAATCGAGCGGCGATTCCGCTCCGTATCAGCCGATCTTTTAGGTAGCCTTGGAAAAAAGAGAACAAGACAGGGCTGCATTATGTATAGTATACGCTCTTTTGACCGAAATGTCAGGGGATATATTCACACTCTGGACGTAGTTTAAGTATTAGGGGATACCATTCAAGGCATTACTTGTCGGCCCAACGTCCATGTTTCTTGCGGTAATCCACAATCAGGGCCAGAAGGCAATGTGCTCAAGATGACATACCCACATTATGTCGATTAACACGCGCAAACCAGGAGCCAGAAGGTCCTTGCTTCGACCATGTTCGGCTTCGGCTTGACTTTGAGGCTATAATATGGGATAATAGTAATTGAAGTTGACGAAAGTTTTTGTCGTACATGCGGCCGCAAGGACTTTGACTTTGCGGCTTTTTTTGTCACCAGGGACCTCGTAACTTCTAACGCTAAGAAGAGAGGAGGTGTTTGGTATGGCAAATGGAACGGTTAAATGGTTTAACGAATCCAAGGGATTCGGGTTCATCGCCAGAGAAGATGGCGAAGATGTTTTCGTTCATCACACCGCGATCCAGGGCAACGGCTTCAAGACGTTGGCCGAAGGTCAGGCGGTTAGTTTTGACGTAGACAAGGGTCCGAAAGGGCTTCGCGCGATCAACGTCGTGGCAGTCTAAGCCGAAGAACCAGCACAAGAAAGAGGCCTCGATCCATCGAGGCCTCTTTACGCTCGAGGCGACCGGCTTGGTCGCCCTCTTTCAAGCTTCTCGCAGCAGCGTCAGGGTCCTAGTAGCGACTACCCTGGTATTTGGTTGGTCCGGGGGATGGGAACCTGACAGCGATGCCTTCCTAGAAATATCCGGCGGCAGCGGAAAGAAGAGGCTTTCTATGGCCCTTCCCTTACTCATGAGTGAATCAAGCACGTAGAGCAGACATAACCGGAGAAAACGAACTGCTCCGGAAAGGGGATAAGACAGAAATGGCAAGAGCACTAGACAGGCAAAGTTTGTCAGCGCTGGTTAAAGAGACACTATCGAAGTTTCCTCCGCAAAAGGATAGCGATAACGCACGCTCTTTCAGATTGATAAGTGTGGATTATCTGGAGGGGAAAATAACGCACCCCCAGTTTAACCTCCTCTATACGAAGGGAAAAACAGTAGAACAGATAACAGACGGAATAGTCAACGCACTCAACGCAACACAGCCCCGGATGCCTGTGAACCCGGGAGATAGGGGTGAAGCGCCCCCAAAAAAATGGCGCTTGCAGCAACGCAGGGCATCACGGCCATTTTGGAACGGATGATCTGATAGGTCTCCGGATGCTTCTGTCCTTTTGCCAGCACTCTGACTGAGTGATATCCAACGTCATCTAGTCGATCCGTCTCATCTCGGATGCGTGCACAGGCGTTGCTCGCTTTCATGTGGTAACGTTCAAGTGATTAGCGCGGGACCATGTTGCGGCTTTGCAGGTGTACTCAGTTCTTGCTATCCTGCGACCTGAACACCGTGTAATGCTCACACCACCCATTCCCTGCAAGAGGGGCAAAATTGCGCTTCCATGGGGATTTCTTGGGTACAAAATGGACATTTTTTTGTTTTCAGGTTATGGAAGTTCCCTCTGTTGAACTGAGAAGACTTCTCTTCCGCAGGCGGATTAGGTGTCGGTGAGTAATGAGAACCCATGTCTCGTCCATGCGAGGATCCGGCATGTTTGTGTGTCTGATCCGTAACATTGGAAAGGTGCCTCGACAAGGCTTCATAGGCCCGATTTAGACCTTTCAGCTTTTCTTCAGCTTTCTGCCGCAATCGTTCATCATGGGCAAAGTGATCAGGATGCCACACCTTAACCAAATCCCTGTAAGCACGTGTCACTTCTTCGATGGAAGCATTTGGAGCAACTTCAAGAATCTGGAAGCACTGCTTGATAAACTCTTCCATACTGCTCGCCATCATCATGTTACCGGAGAATTTAAGGCTTATCCACAAAAATGTTGAGAGCCTGCTGGGTAATGTGCCGAGGCTCAGCAGGTGCTTGTCTCCGGAGACTACGCACTCTGCCCTCGCCGCTACTGCACACGCGACGAACTTCTCATCCGCGGGATCATGGGGTATAAGAGAGAGCACCGGAGGGGAAGGGCCTGCCGGCAGGGTGGCTGGTAGATGAGAAGCGTCACGTGCTTGTTGTAAGCTTCAGGCGGAGAGGCCGCATTTTGCTACAGTTTTTTCTCCAGTTTTTTCTTGACACTTGAAAATTTTTACACTAGATTTCGATTTTGTGATTTTTTTAGATACGTGACCTGACGCGACGGGAATTACAGGCGCCTCCCTAAGGTGAGCGTCAGGTTTGAAATAGCCCAGTAGGCCACACCGGCCTGAGACAGGAGCGGCTTGGCTATCTATCCTCTGCTGCCTGCCAGCGGCAACAATTCTATGCCAAGCCGGCGGATAAGTAGGTCACAAGAAAGAGACAACCGGAACAGGCCTAAAGGATAGAAGCTTCAAGGGCGCGCGTGATTCTCAAATAACGATAGACGCAATGCGTTTCGCTCTTGTTCAGGGCTGGAAGCCGAAAGCCATACGCTGTTTTTTATGTGTTAAATAGCATAGCGCTGAGAAGGGGGCGGTTCATGGGCTACACAATTGGAATCGACACTGGAGGGACTTTCACCGACGTGGTCGTTATAGGCGGAAAGGGCGCGGTGACCACGGGAAAGGCGTTGTCGACGCCCCCGACCTTTACTGAGGGCATAATGAACGGGTTGGAAAACACAGCCCGTTCCCTGCGGACATCGGTTGACGGCCTCCTAAGGGAAACAGACGTGTTTGTTCTCGGGACTACCATCGCTACAAACACCATAATCAATCGTTCAGGGGCTAAGACCGGCCTCGTTGCGACAGTGGGACACGAGCACGTGCATCATATAGCCAGAGGGGGACTTTCAAAGTGGGCAGGCCTGTCAGAAAGTGAAACCAGAGAGGCCTACAGGACAAAAAAAGTGGAACCCTTACTACCGAAAGCTTTGGCAAAAGGTGTCGTTGAACGTGTTGATTGGAAAGGGTCCGTTGTTTGTCCCCTCAACATTGAAGATGCGAAACAGGCAATCGGGAGTTTGGTACAACAGGGGGTTGAAAGCATAGCAGTTTGCCTTCTCTGGTCGTTCAGCAATCCGGCGCACGAAAAAGAACTCGGGAAAATCCTGTCCGAAGAGTACCCAAACATCTATTCCTCGATCTCTCACGAACTGGCGCCCAGTTTGGGCGAGTACGCGAGAGCCAACACCACTATAATAGACGGCTACATAGGCCCGGAGACGACGAGATTCCTTACATCGTTGGACAAATTTCTTTCAGGGAAAGGACTTAAGCACCCCATGCTCGTGATGCAGGCACACGGGGGTTGCGTGGTGGGGCGTGAGGCCAGGCCGTTCACCACGTTCAGTTCGGGGCCTGCCGCGGGCGTCATTGCTTCGAAGTATCTCGGTGAACTGCTCGGCCACGAAAATATAATTACTACGGATGTTGGGGGAACCAGCTTTGACATCAGCTTAATTGTAAAGGGATTGTTAACGTACGCGCGGGAGCCTGTGGTTGCACGATTCCCCGTTGCCTTTCCCATGGTTGACGTCATTTCTATAGGTGCCGGCGGCGGCAGCATCGCCTGGATCGACCCACTAACAGGCCTTCTGCGCGTGGGGCCGAGAAGCGCGGGTGCTTACCCGGGACCTGCTTGCTATGGATTCGGCGGGATAGAAGCAACCGTGACCGACGCTGACTTGGTATTAGGCTACTTGAATCCTGACTATTTCCTCGGCGGTACAATGAAACTCCACTCGGATAGGGCTCGTGACGCCATTAAAAAGCTCGCGGACTCGCTCGGGTGGGACGTCACCACCACTGCTGCGGGTATATACGACATAGTGAACGCGAAGATGGCAGACCTGGTACGAAGCGCTACTATCGAGCGCGGTTACAACCCGAGCGAATTTGCCCTTTTTGCCTATGGAGGGAACGGACCGATGCATGCCGCGGTATATGCGGGCGAGTTGGGGGTGAGCAGCATTGTGATACCCTCGGTTGCATCAACCTTCTCTGCCTTCGGCTCGGCAACCTCAGATATTCTTCACAGCCACCGCATGTTCCGCTTCAGCCCCATGCCCATGGATGCAGACAGTTTCAATCAAAACTTTCAGGCTCTGGAAGGCATGGTGAATAAGGAGCTTGAGGCTGACGGGATCAAGAAGGACGACAGAGTCTTCAACTATGCGGTAGACATGAGGTACGGCGCTCAGTATTACGCATTGAGAATGGCCATAGAGAGAAAGAACTATGATGCTGAGGCTATGGAGGGGCTTTGCAGGCAGTTTGACGATCTGTACGAGTCTCTTTATGGAAAGGGCTCTGAGTATACGCTGCTTTCGGGGAGATTTGTCACTTCATTTATGGTGGACGGGATTGGTAAGATCCCAAAACCTGTGCTCTCTAAACATGATTTGAGAAGCCCTGATGCCTCTCAGGCTGTGAAAGAGAAAAGGGAAGTATTTTTCAGAGCGTATAACACGTATCGGCCAACAGACATTTATGACTACGCACAGCTGCGGGCCGGAAATATGATTTTGGGTCCGGCCATCATAGAGGCCGTGCAGACCACGATAGTGATTCCGCCAGGGCGGCAGGCGACAGTCGACGAATATCTCAACGTTATTATCAAGTGAATGGAGGTAACGCCGTGCCAAGAAAAAAATTGGATCCCGTAACCTTTGAAATACTGGCACATAGACTGGAGCAGATCATCGCCGAAGCCTATTATACCATCAGTCATGTTTCGGGCAGTGCAGTGGTGACGGAAGTCGGTGATCATCAGGAGGCAATTCTCGATAGCAAAGGGAATTTGGCCCTTTTCGGCGCGGGTCTGGTACACTGGACACCGTCGCTGTCGCTGGCAGGCCAATACATTGTCCGGGAATATGAGGAGGACCCCGGCATCTTTGAGGATGATCAGTTTATATGTAACGACCCGTATACTGCAGCGAGCCATGCTCCTGATGTGGCGCTGGTCGCCCCTATTTTCTATCAAGGGCAACGAGTCGGCTTTGCCGCAGCAGACTCCCATCAGATGGACGTTGGCGGCAGAGACCCCGGTGGGATAATGGTGAGGCCCGAGTCGTGCTATGAAGAGGGCCTCCAGATCCCTGCAATGAAAATTATTGAAAAAGGGCGATGGAGAAAGGATGTGGTTAACCTGATCCAGAGCTCAGTGAGAACGCCCGTATTTTCAACCGTGGAAATCGCTTCCAAGGTGGCAGCAAACAACGTTATAAAGGCCAGGGTAGTCAATCTCTGCGACCGATATGGTTTGGATACCGTCCTGACGCTCTTTGAACAGATACAGGATGTTTCGGAGGAAATGGTTAGGGCCAAACTGAGACGGATTCCCGATGGAAAATGGAAGGCGATTCATTATAACGAAGGCATAAACCCGGAGAAGCTGACCCATTACAAACTTGTCTGTACGCTTATCAAGGAGGGCGATACGCTCATCTATGACATGACGGGAACAGACCCTCAGTCTCCCAACTGCGAAAATTCCAGTTACGCAGCGACAATCGGCAATCTTTTGGGTTCGTACGTGGTAATGCTGTGCCATGACGTGCCGTGGAGTTCCGGCATCCATAGGCCGATCAAGTTCAATATACCCGAAGGCTCGATAGCCAACCCCAGAAAGCCTGGAGCGTGTTCTTATAGCACCCCCTCCGGTAGTGGTTACGCGATTGAAGGTTTGGGTCAGGAGGTCATGTCAAAAATGCTTCAGGCCAGTGAAGAAGACAGGAAGGAATGCTGCGGCGTTCCGGGTGGGCCCATACACGATGCGCAGCCCGGGGGAATAAACCATGACGGTGTCTACTTCACGACGATCCTGATGATGGGGATTGCCGGTGGTGCGGGAGGACTACCCGATAGAGATGGCGACAATGTCGCAGGCAATATGTGGTGCCCCAAGACAAAAATCGCCGATGCGGAGATACATGAGATACTTTATCCGATACTTACTCTCTATCGTAAGGAGCTGCCTGATACCGGTGGCATCGGCAAATTCAGGGGAGGAAATGCTTTGGCAACCGCTTTTATGCCATGGGATGCGGGAAGCCCATTGACGAACGTTGGGCTGAGCCATGGGTTTGATGCGAGGGTTGGCAATGGCGCCTCCGGGGGGTATCCAGCCCCCAACATCACTATGCACCTCATAAGGGATTCGGACATAAGGGAGCGATTTAAGCGCGGTGAATTTCCGCGGGACGCGGACGACATCAGAGGCTCGAGGGATTACCCGTATCCGAAAAGCCTGTGGGAAGTCAATTCAGATGACGTTATGGTCTACTTATGTGGAGGAGGTGGGGGCTACGGGGACCCACTCGAACGTGAGCCAGCACTGGTTCTTAGAGACGTGCAGCATGGGGAGACAACGGTTGAATATGCGAAAGAGGCATACGGAGTTGTGATAGACCCCCGTTTGCTCACGCTCGATACACAGGCCACCGAGAAGTTGCGAAAAGAGATGCACGAAGAACGGCTGCGGGAGGGCGTGGCATCTATTCCCTGAGCCGAGTATACAGTGCAGGATTGGAGTGCCGAGAAACAAACGGAATGTCTTGAACGCGCGTGGAGGAAAAAATGATAAGGGTTCTTGAGTATCTGGAGGTGACGGGGGAGCAAGAAAAGGTGTATAGATGCCTAAAGTGCGGGTATGTGCTCGGATCTGCCAAAGAGGATTATAAGAACTTTGCCTTCAAAAGAACCGTGCCAATTTCCAAAGCACAGCCTGCGTATCTGGCATCGTATGCGGTAAAAAGCGACATTTTCGCCATGAGGGAATATTATTGCCCTGACTGCGCAGTGATGTTTGAAGTGGACATGATACAAAAGGATGAACCCCAGATACAGAGCATCGCACTGAAGCTTTGAATTGCGCGGGGAAATGGCAGGTGTGAGAATGATCTCACGGTCGCTGCGTTACCGTTTTCAGCCGCTACCAAAATAGTAAACAGAAAGTCTTCGGGCACCTTCGGTGCGTCGACATCTCAGAACTGCCTGGCCTGAATACGCACCCCTGGCCCGATCACGAATCCTCCTGTTACTTGACCACACTGTGCGTGAGCTTATTCCCCACTTTGGTGGTCTTTATGGTGTACCTCGTCAGAACTTCCGTCCTGTACTCGTTGCCCACCTTCACAACTTTGAGGATGACATAGGTGGGCGTGCCGATGCGGGCATCGCCGAAGTGGATAGGCCCGACGAAACCTTCCATGTTTGTGTTGTCCAGCGCCTTGGCGAGCGCGTTGGCCGAAGTGTCGCCACGCGTCTTTTTCAGTGCCTCGAAGACGATCTGCATGGTCATATACGTGCTCCCCGAGTTACTGGTGGGCAGTTCCCCCCATCTCTTACGGTAAGCTTCTACAAAACTCCTGTTCTTCGGAGTATCAATCGTCCACGTATACATTTCAGGTGCAATCATACCGACGCCAGCATCACCAATCTCCTCAAGCTGTTTTGGGAAAGCGGGAAACTGACACTGAGGAAAGACGATCGGCATCTTCACGTTAAATTCTCTAATCTGCCTCACGCCCGCAGTCACCGTAACACCCGCGAACCATGGGACCAGTACATCCGCTTCCTTCAGCGCCGTCAAGTACGGAGCAACGTCCTTAGTTCCCATGGGGATCCACTGGCTCTGGACGATCTTGCCTCCCCTCTCGGTGAACGCGGTCCCGAAACCGCCAGTGAAGGTGCGACCGGCGACATAATCCATGGCCAGGGTTGTTGCCGTCTTGTAGCCGAGGGTCTGCGACGCGTAGGCGCCTCCTGCATAGCCAATACTCTCGTTCGTCCCAAAGGGCACCCATGTCCATGTGGCCCTGATCTGCGCCTCGTCCGGCATACTGTAGGTTGGCGCTACGTTCGGAGTCCTGGTCCTCCCGTAGTACTCCGCGGTAGCTGCTCCTGAGCCGGCGTGGATCGTGCCAACGACCACGCAAACCTTATCCTTCTCAACCAGTTTTCTTGCCCTATCCATCGCTACGGCAGGGTCACTGGCTTCATCTTCTATGATCAATTTTGCGGGGCTCCCTGCAACCTTGTAGTCAACCTCTTCCATGGCAAGGATCGCAGCCTGTTTCATAGAGATGCCGTTGATACTGAGCATACTGGTCAAGTCCGTCATAAAGCCGATTCTTATTTCTTTTTCCGCAGCTTCTGCCGGGATAAACCATGCAACCACTATCGCCGTAATCAAGATCGTGTATGCAACCTTATGTTTCATTTGCCTCCCCTTTCGGTAGTTTTTTAGTTTCTTCTCCACGCCGCACAATCCCCCACTCTGCACTCTGTCAGCATCTCCTTTGTGTCTCGTCTGACATCGCTGTCCAGCGCGTGATTGAAGCCCGTGCATCTATACCGGCAGCCGCATTATCCGCCTGGCGTTGTCTTCGAATATCTTTTTCTTTTCCGAGTCGGGAATCGCCATTCGCTCTATGCTGAGTATCGTCTCTCTGCTGTATACATCGCCTACTTGAACATCGTACGGCATATCTGTGCCGAACAGCAGACGATCGGCGCCAAAGAATGAATGGCCGCACATCAGTGCGGGCGTACTTTGAATTGCCGTATCAGCGTAAAACATGCGGAAGTAGTCGAGCGGACCCTTCTTCAGATACGGCTCCTGCCGAAAACCCATACGCATCTGATGACCATTATAGATCATATGAAATCTCTGTTCAAAGAACGGCACCATTGCGCCGCAATGATGGGCAATTACCTTAAGGGTCGGGTGCCTGTCGAACATTCCACACATCGCCAGCCGCGTCATTGCCAGCGTCGTCCGGTACGGCCAGCCGAAAATGAGAAAGCTCAGGTACTTTGACTCTGTCTCATTAGGGTAGTCAGGCTTCTCTTTTGTTCTGATTTCGGGATGCAGCAGGACAGGAAGGTTATATTCAGCCATTTTCGCAAAGAGCGGTTCAAACTCTGGTGAGTCCAGCGGCTTGCCGTTGATATCGCTGTGCAGCTGAATACCCCTGAAATTGAGATCTCGCACTGATCTATCGAGCTCTTGCAGGGCGGCATCGAGATCATTCATCGGCAGGCAAGCCACGGCAGCAACAAACCTGTCCGGATACTTTCTTACCAGTTCAGCCATCTCATCATTGGCAATCTTGGCCAGTTCAATGGTGTCCTTGGGCGGAGCGGCATCCTCGAGAGCGGGCGCTCCGGTACAGATTACCTGTACCATGCCCTCGTATTTGTCCATGATCCGAAACCTGGCATCAAGATCAAACAATGCGGGATAGGCCTCCATGAGCTTCAGCTGCCATGCACCCGGCATTTTCTTGTGGAGCCCCTCTTTGTACTTCGGCGGTATTATGTGTGAGAAAATGTCAATCTTCATTCGATTAACCCCCTTATTGGTGTGTCGGCCGAATTTGTCTTGAAGCCTCAAAACAGTAGCCTAGCACATGCTATCTAGTTTTCCTATACAACCAAGAATTTGGCCTTGTCAATATGTTTGTGCTCCCTAGAAATATGGGCAATTTCCGGAAATTTTTTGGTTCCGTTTGCGGCAACAAATCGGATAAAGTATCATTTCTCACTTTGCCGGCTGTGTGGCCTTTTTGGACCAGCCTGCGGGGTTGCAGACATAGATATCCATGTTGGAGATGCGTTTCTGGTATCCCGGTGCCGTGATGGGACAGATCAGATAGTTGGTCCCTTTGGGATAAAATGAGCGGAACAGTCTGAGGGCCGCTGGATCGAACTGGTCTCGCCTCCATTTGCACTCGATCGCGTCCACCTTGTCCCGACCGCTACGAATAACGAAGTCGACCTCCCGCCCGTCGGCCGTGCGCCAGTACTGGATTTGCGATTCGTACACGTGCGCTTGAATATATTCAAGTACGAGGTGTTCCCACAACGGACCATGGTCCCCCTGTCGCAGGGGATCCCAGCCCCGGGAGAAGCTCACAAAACCGGTGTCGAACGCGTACCACTCACGCAGAGGGATGCAGCAGGGCTCATCTCGTTGACCGCGCGCTCGAGAGACCCGTGACCTGGCCGATAGGCCCTCATGTAGCAAAATGCCCATATTTGACACAATTGACACGTCGTTTTGCCCTGTGAGATACTTGGGCGTGGCGATACTCTCGGTATAAGGAGATGACAATGGGCAACGAAAAAAAGGCACATGTCTTGGAAGCTGCAGGTAAGGCACCACCTGTCGGGTCCGGCGACGGCGAGACCACAACGTATAAGAACATAGGTTTCTGCGGGTTTGCTGTCGGCGCCAACGCGTCATGCGTGGACGTCAAGAACGGACGGATCGTGCGCGTGCGCCCGCTTCACTTTGACGAAAAATATAAGCCTGAAGAGATGAAGCCCTGGAAGCTGGAGGCGCGCGGCAAGACGTTCGAGCCGACCATGAAGTCCCTCATCCCGCCGTTCAGCCTTGCTTACAAAAAAAGGGCGTATTCGCCAAACAGGATACCCTATCCTCTCAAGCGCGTCGATTGGGACCCGAGCGGCGAGCGTAATACCGAGAATCGGGGGAAGAGCAAATTCGTACGGATATCGTGGGACGAGGCAGCCCAGTTAGTGGCCGACGAGTTAAAGCGCATTCAGCAGAAATACGGGCCTACCGCGGTCCTTGTGCAAGGCGACGGACACGGGGAAACCATGACGATTCACGGGCCCCATGGCTGCCAGACGCACCTGCTCGATCTCATGGGCGGCTACACGCTGCAAGCGAGAAACGCTGACAGCTGGGAAGGCTGGTACTGGGGGGCGAAGCACGTGTGGGGTCAGGACCCCGTGGGCCAGGGCACACAGACAAACCTGTGGAAAGACATTTGCGAAAACGGCGACATGCTGCTTTTCTGGGGATGCGATCCCGAGACGACGCCCTGGGGTTGGTCGGGACAACAGGCGAGCCGTCTCTGCTATTTCTGGACCGAGATAGGCGTGAAACAGGTCTACGTCTGCCCCGATCTGAACTACGGGGCTGCCGTTCACGCCGACAAATGGATCCCCATCAGGCCGAACACAGACGCGGCCATGCAGCTTGCCATTGCCTATACATGGATTACCGAGGGCACCTACGACAAGGAGTACGTCGAGACCCATACGTACGGGTTCGAAGAATTTGAGAAATATGTCATGGGACAGGAAGATGCCGTTCCGAAGACGCCCAAATGGGCGGCGGAGATTTGCGGGGTGCCTTCCCGGACGATCAAGGCGCTGGCAAGGCAATGGGCCAAGAAGGCAACCTCCATCGCTCACGGAAACGGAGGAGGGTACATCCGCTCCTCCTATTCGCACGAGCCTGCCCGCCTCGAGGTAATGCTCCTCGGGATGCAGGGGTTGGGAAAACCGGGACGCAACCAGCTCAAGATGATAGAATGGGGACTCTTCAGCCTTAACAGCCAGATACCCGGGCCGAGACCCGAGGTGATACCGGCGATGACGCGGTCCACCTATAAGGGCTGGCAATTCACACTTCCGGCCCAGTTTATCCCGAAGACCCTGATCCACGAAGCGATTCTCAATCCGCCTCTTACCTGGTGGAGCACGAGCCTTGCGGGCTGGCCGCGCGAAGACCAGTTCGTCCAATACAAATACCCTGCCGACGGCTGCTCGGAGATCCACATGATCTGGACCGACGCGCCGTGCCTGGATACGTGCTGGAACAACGGGAACAAGGTACACCAGGCCCTGCGCGATCCCAAGGTCGAGTTCATTGTTGCCCAGCATCCGTGGATGGAAAACGAGTGCCTGTTTGCCGATATCGTGCTTCCCACAAACACAAAATTCGAGCAGGAGGATATCGGGGTCGATCAGTTCAGCGGACAGTTCAATACCCTCCTCTATGAGGGGCAGAGCATAAAGCCAATCGGAGAAAGCAAAAGCTGCTACGAGGCGGTTGCCGAGATCGCAAAAAAGCTGGGACTGTACGAGAAATATACGGGCAATATGAATTACGAGCAGCTCATCCACCACGGATTCGACCGCTCGCGCTGTCAGAAGATGCTCACTTACGAACAATTCAGGGAAAAGGGATATTTCGTCGTTCCCACAGCCGATAACTGGGAGGCCGATCCTCCCGGCTTCATTAACTTTTACAAGGACCCCGAGTCCAATCCGCTCGATACGCCCACGGGCAGGCTCGAGTTCTACTCCGTCGGTCTCCACGAACACTTCTGGGACGACGAGGAGCGGCCGTGCGTCCCGCACTTTATTCCCCACGGCGAGACCCATCAGGAAAGCCTCCTCCACGAGAGGTCGAAAAAGTACCCCTTCCTTCTCATGTCCAACCACCCGAGATGGCGTGTCCATGCCAACCACGATGACATAAGCTGGATTCGCGAGATTCCGACGTGCAAGATCAAGGGTCCTGACGGCTATTTGTACGAGCCTGTATGGATCCACCCTTCGGACGCATCGAGACTGGGCATCGCGGATGGCGACATCGTCAAGCTCATGAACGAGCGGGGCGCCGTCATGGGAGGCGCCTACGTAACGGAGCGCATTATGCCGGGCGTCCTCTATCAGGACCACGGGTCGCGTGTGGATACGATCGTGCCCGGTCAATTGGACCGCGGCGGAGCCAACAACATGATCTGCCCATCCAAGACCACCTCGAAGAATTGCTGCGGCGAGGTCACGAACGGTTTTCTCGTCGATATAGGAAAGGTCGACCTTGACGAGATGCGCAGGCTCTATCCGGAAGCATTCAAGAAGCCCTACGATCCGGCCTCCGGACTGGTCACGCGCGCCTGGATCAAAGGAGGCAAATAATCATGAAATCTTTCGTAATCGATATAGCAAAGTGCAACGGCTGCTACAACTGCCAGATCGCCTGCAAGGAAGAACACGTAGGGAACGACTGGACGCCGTATGCGAAACCGCAGCCCGACACGGGGCAGTTCTGGATGAAGATGCACGAAAAGGTCCGGGGGAGCGTCCCCAAAGTAAAGATGTCCTATGTCCCCGCTCCCTGCATGCATTGTAGCGATGCGAGATGCATCGCGTCATGTGCACCTAGTGCGATCTACCGCCGGGACGATGGGCTCGTCGTCATCGACCCGGTCAAGTGTACGGGCTGCATGAGCTGTCTCGACGTCTGCCCCTACGGGTCGATCTACTTTAACAGGGACATGAACCTGGCGCAGAAATGCACGGGCTGCGCCCACCTTCTGGACAGGGGCTGGAAAGAGCCGCGCTGCGCCGATGTCTGCCCGACAGGGGCAATCCGGTTCGGAGAAGAAGAGGAGCTGAAGAGCCTCATCGACGGGTCGGACGTGCTGCTCCCCGAGGAGAAGGCCCGTCCTCTCGTCCACTACCGGAACCTACCCAAACGTTTCATTGCCGGCTCGATCCTGGATCCGAAGGAGGACGAGTGCTTGGAAGACGTCAGGTTGACCCTCACCTCAGTTGCGACCCCGGCCCGGGCACAGATAACAGGTGCGGATTATTGTTTCAGAGGGGACCACGGCGGACAGCCGAAAAAGGGAGTCACGCTCGTAGGGGCGACGGACGCCTTCGGGGATTTCTGGTTTAATCAGATCGACACCGCCCAGTATGTCCTGAAGATAGAGAAGAAAGGGTTTGTGACCCGGACCATCGAAGCGATTGACGTCGGTGAGAAAGATGTCAATCTGGGGGACATCGACCTTCAGAGGGCGCCCTGAAAGGTGATTGAGTTGATGCAAGGTTTTTAAAAGGAGAGAGAGAATATGTGCTTCAGACCCCCCACGGCCGGTAAGAAGGAGATTAAATGCCCCAGGTGCGGTGCTGTGAACCTGCCTGACGCAAAGAAATGCGTCAAGTGCGGCGCCGAGGAAAAGGACTTCGCTGCCTCTACCCCTGCCGCCCCACCCGGGCGCGTGGCGCCCCCTTTGCCGAAAGCGCCTCCGCCCAGGCCGACGCCAAAGGCCCCGCCCGGTCCGCCGCCAGGCCCCGGCAAAGAACCGGATGAAGAGACATAGGTGAACAGCCCGTAGTGAGCGTGTACGAGAAAGCAGACGGCACGGCAGTTTTGGCAGGTGTGGAGCATACATTAAAGTTTCTCGGGACGGGCGCTGCAGGAGGCGTACCGTCCTTCTTCTGCACCTGCGCGGCCTGTCTGGAAGCTGCGTCCGAGCCGCGACTCCAGCGGACGCGCTCATCCGTGCTGATTAGCGGAAAAAAGAATATCCTCGTTGACGCGCCGCCCGATCTGCGGCGACAACTGCTTGCAGCCGGTACGCGACAGATCGACGGCTTCATCCTGACGCATACGCATTACGACCATTCAGGGGGGCTTGGCGATATCGAGTTTCATGCGCGGATTGACGGCCTCTCCCCCATACCGTCCTACATGTCGCGGGAGAGTGCTGTCTGGCTCGAGCAGACCTTCGGCTTCATGGCGGATTGCCTGGCCGTTCATGTGATCGAGACGGGAGAGGAGTTCATCGTGGACGATATGACCTATACTGCCCTGGAGGTTACGCATTCCCCGGGGAGTTTCGGGCTGCTCGCGAAAACGAAGCACGGCCGCGTTGCCTATATCCCTGACACGGGACCGCTCCCGCCGGCCACCTTGGAGGCGATCAGAGGCGTCGAAACGCTCATACTCGGGGCCTCTTTCTGGGGAAGGAACAGGCTGCCCGAAGACCACCTCTCAGTAGAAGAGGCGCTCATCATTGCGAGGGATATCAGGCCCGAGCACTTCTACCTGACGCACCTGTCCATGCACTATGACTCGCCTGTTACGAACCATGAGCTCGAATCATACCTCGCCCCTTTTGGCGAATCCTTCCGTATCGCGCGCGACGGCCTTTCTATACGTATTTGACCGGAGGCAAATGTTGAGCAGCAAAGAGGACTTAAAACGAGAGGCTTCGGCAGTAAGGAAATCCTGTTGTTTCTTCTGCCATCAGAATTGCGGAGTCCTGGCCTACGTAAAGGACGGCAAGGTACTCGCCATCGAGGGTGACCCTGAACACCCGGTGAGCCGGGGGGGATTGTGCACCAGGGGCAACATCGCCCTTCAACATCTCAATCATCCGGCGAGGATTAACGTGCCGTTGAAAAGGGTTGGCGCACGGGGTTCCGGGCAGTGGGAACGAGTCTCCTGGGACCAGGCCCTGGATGAGATTGCAGCGCGGCTCGTCTCTTTGAAGGAGGAGTACGGCGCGGAAACGGTGGCAACGGCAGGAGGCACACAGCGCGCGAACGACTGGGCGCGTCGGCGGTTCATGAACCTCTTCGGCAGCCCGAACGGGTTCCATAACGCTCATCTCTGCTGGATCCCCACGTTCATGATCGAGACAGCGATCTATGGATGGTGCCCCTTCGAAATAGACCTGGCAAACAGCCGCCTGATTGTCCTCTGGGGGCATAACCCCGGCGCTTCGGGAATGCCGGAGATGCGGGGTATCTTCGACTTGAAGCAGAATGGGCTCAAAGTGATCGTCATCGATCCGCGCTATACGGAATCGGCCTCGAAGGCCGACCTGTGGCTGCCGTTGCGGCCCGGCTCTGACGTGGCGTTAGCGCTCGCCTGGCTCAACGTCATCATCTGGGAAGGCCTCTACGACCAGACCTTTATCGAAAATTGCTGCATCGGCTTCGAGGAATTGGCCGAGCACGTAAGGCAGTATACGCCCGAATGGGCGGCCCCCCTCACCTGGCTCGATCCCGAGCTTATCCGCAAGGGTGCCCGCATGTACGCGGCTAACAAGCCCGGCAATATTCAGTGGGGCGTCTCCATCGACCAGTCCGGGAGATCAGCCGGGGCCGGCATTCATGCCAGGGCCCTTTTGCGCGCCGTCACCGGCAACCTTGACGCACCCGGCAGCGACCTGTTGTGCGGCCCGAGCCCTGATTTCATCACTGACGAGGAGATGGAGGCCAACGAGTGGCTGCCCGAGGAGCAGAAGGCAAAACAGATCGGGTCTGACCGCTACAAGCTGACCACGTGGCCCGGCTATGGTCGCATAGCGGCGATTACGAAAGAAGTCTGGGGGAAGGCGCCTACCGCCGAATGGATGTGCGAGGCCCATCCGCCGTCCGTATTCAGGGCCATTTTGACGGAGAAGCCCTATCCTGTGAAGGCGCTCATCGTGCTTGCGACGAACCCGATCAATTCTTATGGCCGTACGGACCTCGTGCTCGAAGCCCTGCGCAAGGTGGACTTCCTCGTCACCATGGAATACTGGATGACGCCAACGGCGATGCTTTCCGACTACATTTTCCCTGCGGCGTCTCCTCTGGAGAGACCCACCATTACGACCACCTATGGATGCTCCGACACGCTAATCGCCTCGGAGAGGGCCATACAACCCATGTTCGAGCGGAGGACCGACTACGAGCTCTGGCGCGGCCTGGGCTTGAGGATGGGCCAGGAGGAGATGTGGCCGTGGGAAAACCTGGAAGAGGCAAACTATTACCGCATCTATCCACTTGGCTACGACGACGTGGGCAGTTACGACGAGTTCGTTGAGAAGCACCGTTTTCATTTCCCTGAGCGTGAGTACTACAAGTATGGCCGGGTCGGTTTCGCCACACCCTCCCGCAGAATCGAGCTCGTCTCAAGCACATTGCGGGAGCTCGGCTACCCTGCGATGCCGACCTACGCGGCGCCTGTCGAGAACGAAATCGACGATCCCGACCTCGCGCGGAAGTTCCCCCTCGTGCTCACCTCCGGAAGCGGCTTTATGCCCTTCCATCATTCCGAGCACTTCCAGATCAAGGAACTGCGCTTTCTCAAGCATGAGCCGTATGTGGACATCAACCCGGAAACGGCGAAAGACCTCGGCATCTCCATGGGCGACTGGGTATGGATCGAGACGAGAAGGGGCCGGATCAAACAGAAGGCGAACCTTACGCAGGCAGTCCATCCAAAGGTGGTCGTGACGCAGCGCGGCTGGTGGTATCCGGAGCGCGAGGCCGCCGAGCCCGAGCTTGGGGGCTGCACAGAGTCGAACACGAACGTGCTGACGGACGTCTCGGATGAGGCGTGCGATCCCCTAGGAGGGAGCTGGGCCAACCGCGGGCTTCTCTGCCGCGTTTACAGGGTCGAGCAATCGGAAGCGGACGGAAGGTGAGTGGTATGGCGCGATTTGTAATGATAATGGATACGAGGCGGTGCATCGGATGCCATTCCTGCACGGTTGCGTGTAAGGTGAATAATGAGCTGCCCGTCGATATGATTTATAACCCTGTCTTTACTCACGGGCCGAACGGTGTTTTCCCGCATGTCAGCATGACCTACTATCCGCTCATATGCATGCACTGCGAGAACCCGCCCTGCGTCGGCTGTTGTCCCTCCGGGGCATCCCAACAGGAGGCCGACGGTATCGTCTGGGTCGACCAGAACACGTGCATCGGCTGCAAAGCCTGTATTCAAGCCTGTCCGTACCGCGCGCGCCACGAGAACCCTAAAACCGGTACGGTCCAGAAATGCGATTTCTGCAAGGAGCGGGTGCGGGAGGGGCTTGAGCCCTTCTGTGTTGAAACATGCCATCAGCGGGCGCGGATCTTCGGCGATCTGGACGATCCCGAAAGCGAGGTCTCGCAAATGGTGAACAGCATGCACACGTTGCAGCTTCTGCCTGAGATCGGCACAGATCCTCAAGTTTATTATATCGTTACTCCAGGGGGTCAGGGATGAAGGAAAAACATAACTGGGGCTGGCCCATCGCTTCCTATCTCTTTCTCGGAGGTCTCGGGGGCGGAATGATCGTCGTGGCCGGGCTTGCCGACCTTGCCTTCGGTGAAGGAGAGCTTTTCAGCCTGGGTAACCTCATCGCCGGGATAGCGATCGCCATAGGCAGCGCCCTTCTCATCTTCGAACTGGGCCGTCCTTTTCAGTTCTGGAGGGTCTTGTCACGCCAGAAGGCGATCATGACCGCGGGCGCCTGGATGCTCTCTCTTACGATTGTCACGAGCTTTGCGTATTTCTCCTTCTGGCCGGACTTTTCTCCCTGGCACCAGCTTATCGGTCTGCGGCACCTTGTCGCTGGAATAAACATCGTGCTTGGCGTGGGCGTCTGCATCTACACAGGCATCCTCTTGGGGAGCCTGAGAGCCCGTGTGTTCTGGAACACGCCTCTCCTGCCGGTGCTCTTTCTCGTGTCAGGGATTTCGACAGGGGTGGCTGCCCAATCACTCCTTGCCGGCTCATGGCCTTGCCATGTAGCTGCCGGCGAGCTTGGTGCGCTGCACGCTGCCTTGAGGTCCTGTGACCTCGCGCTTCTCGTCTTCGAACTCATACTCGTCTTCGTCTATGTCGGCATGATGCGTTTTTCCGCCGGTCCGGTTACGGCCCGCATTGCCGCCCAGTGGCTGACCGGCCCTAAGAGGTGGTTGTTCTGGGGCGGTCTCGTCGGCCTGGGCCTCGCTTTGCCTACTATACTCTATGTCCTGTCCCCTGCGGCGGGAGGCGAGACGGCGGCGCTTCTGGTCCTCATCGGCGGCGTGGTCTTACGCTTTCTCGTAGTCTACTCAGACGAGCGCATCCCACTGCCGGGCGAGTCCGAATACTATTCCAGATTACCGGGGCCGGACGCGCCGTTCCTTAAAGCCTGGGAGTGATGGAACAGCTCCATTCCATCGAAAGCCTCTGTCCGACCTGCCTCAAGAATGTCGGAGGGTCGATTGTCTCGGACGGAAGGGCCGTCTATCTTCTGAAGAGCTGTTCAGAGCACGGCAGCGTGAAGCTGAAGATATGGCCTGACGTCGATCATTATCAATGGATGAGGTCTTTTGATTTTCCCCGCGTGGCACCCCGCCTCAGGAAAGACGCGGCGGGCCGCTGCCTCACGTCCTGCGGGCTGTGTGGCCGTCATCTGAGAAAACCGACCCTTATGGAGATCGAGGTGACGAGACGCTGCAACCTGCGCTGTCCCGTCTGTTTTATGGGCGCGGGAGAAGCGGCCGATCCGGGTCTCACGGAGCTTCAATCTTTGTACACTTCAATCCTGGAGGAGGCGGGGCCCGATATTGCTATTCAGCTTACGGGCGGGGAGCCGACAGTGCGGGAAGATTTAGCGGAGGTCGTCCGCCTCGGCCACGGACTGGGGTTTTCCGCTATCGAGATCAACACGAACGGCCTGGCCATCGCAGTCCAGCCAGACCTTCTCCCCAGGCTTAAAGAGTCGGGTGCGACCGGGATCTATTTACAGTTCGACGGCATGTCCCCGGAAGTCTATGCGCGGATAAGAGGGGCCGACCTCATGGCGCAAAAGCTCTCGGCCGTCGAGCGCTGCCGGGAGGCAGGTACCCAGGTCGTCCTGGCGATGACCGTCATCAAGGGCATCAACGACGCAGAGATCGGCAAGGTCCTCGAATTCGCCCTGCGGAATAGTGACGTGGTTGCGGGACTCGCGCTCCAGCCCGCCTTCTTCTCCGGCCGGTTCGAGGTGGAGATGCCGGATCGCCTCTCTATGGGAGACGTCATTTTTCTCCTCGCCGAGCAGAGCGGCGGTTTGATAGGACCCTATGACCTGTGGCCCCTCGGCTGCTCCCATCCCTTATGCTCCGCAGGCGTCTACCTCGTCGAACGCGAAGGTAAAGGTTTCCTCCCCTCCACCCGCCTCTTTTCTCGTGAGGAGTACGTAAGGGAGTTCGACCCCGACAGCCCCCAGGGCTCTGTCTTCGCAGACCTTTTGGCGAAAAGAGAGGCATATACAGGCAAAGGGCTTTCCGTGGTAATCATGAATTATATGGATGCGTGGAGCCTCGATTTCGAACGCCTGCAGGAATGCAGCATGACGGTCAAAACAGCTGACCTGCGAACGGTCCCCTTCTGCGCGTACCACCTGACGAATGCGAAGGGCTGAATGCGAATCCCGGTCTCTTTCAAGCGGTCAACGCTTCGGCCAGCTCGCATATCACCTCCCATCTCCCTCTCGATGATCGCAAAACCTGCCAAAGGAAAATATCCGTTCTATCTGTCATTGCAACTATAAACCAGTTGCAAATGGCGAGAACAATGGCTATACTTATAAAGACACGATGACTAAAGCACATAAGCTGCTTGACCGGTTCCTCTCCCGTCCAAAAGACTTCACATTCGGTGAATTGAGGAGGCTACTTGCGGACATGGGCTACGTAGAGGTAAAACCTGGGAAGACCTCGGGGTCAAGGGTGGCATTCTATAACCAAAAGATCAACGACTTGATACGACTCCACAAGCCGCATCCTTCTCCAGTCGTGAGGCAATGCTACCTTGACGACATACTATTACATCTAAAAGACAGGGGACTACTGCCATGAAAGATACGATGACTTACAAGACTTTTATTGGGTCGGTGCATTACAGCGAAGATGATGGAATCTTTTACGGGAAGCTAGAGGCAATCAATGACCTTGTTACGTTTGAAGGCAAAAGTGTCGCGGAATTGAAGAACGCTTTTAGGGAGGCGGTGGATGACTACATCCGGACGTGTCGAGAGTTGGGTCGCGAGCCGCAAAAACCGTTTAAAGGGACGTTTAATGTGCGGGTGCCTGCCGAAGTCCACCGGAAGGCGGCACTGGAGGCGGTGAAGGAGGGTATATCCTTGAACGAGTTCGTACAAAAGGCCATCGTAAGGGAATTATCGGGTGGTTAGCTTCCGTGTGCGACACCAAGAAATCGCTAATTCGACCCGGAGATACTCGGCGCGTACTTTCGAAAGGTCATTTGTAACATCTCGGCCAAAAACCCCCGTCAGCATGAGATAAAGCCACCTAAAGCGAACACCTGGCACAGTGCCGTAAGTTATCTTTTTCAAGGCGCTAAGCGCCTTGGTCCTGCGGAGAAGTGCTTCCTGCAATGGTTAGCGTGCCTCCCTTCCTACCCCTCATGCCTTTGAGGTGGTAATCGAGGATTCCTGATCTCACAGGATCCGATCTCCAGAATCATACGGATACCGCACGTAGTCAAATCTCGTACAGCTAAACGCCAGTGAGATCTGCAGATGCTTGATTTTATGGCGAACCGTCCCTATATATTCATAGGATCGTGCAAAAAGTTAGGAGCTTTAGGCAAGGATTTTCCCGGGTGGTTGTTATAATAGATACGTTCCCGGCGATGTCCGCAGTTAAGTTGCGATATGGCATCGCTGAAGAATTCATAACATTAGGCGCTGCATGCAAAGGAGAATTAAGATGAAACTGCTTGCCGCAACGGTCATGTCGTTTGTTCTTTTTGCTTCGGCGTTTACCTACGCGAACCACGCAGGAGCCGCGTCGGGCCCTGCTGCTCCCATGGGCCCATCGAGCGAGGATTTGCCGAAAATAGGCATCATGCGAAGCGGTTCACAGGCTTCCACCAAAGGGGCAGTCCAGTATTTCACCGGCACTGTACACATTGATCCTCTGTTCAACGCGAACGATCCATTGCGTGCCTCTGGCGCACGCGTCACGTTCGAGCCCGGTGCACGTACTGCATGGCACGCCCACCCGTTCGGTCAGATACTGATCGTGACAGCCGGCTCCGGTTGGGTTCAGCAATGGGGCGGTCCAATCGAAGAAATCCGGGAAGGTGATGTTGTCCGGATCCCGCCTGGTGTGAAGCACTGGCATGGAGCCACAGCAACGACAGGTATGACGCATATCGCCATTCAGGAGCCACTTGACGGTAAATCCGCCGACTGGATGGAAAAGGTCAGCGATGAACAGTACCGCAGGTGATCGTACATCCTTAGAGCTGAGTACACTCATGGAAAATGGCACCGGCGCGGGATGTCGCTCTCCGGCCAGACAAGACGTGAAGAAGCATTGCAGTAAAGACGGACGGACAACAGTACATATTCTGGAAATAGCCACACCAAAGGAGCCGTAGCGATGAACAGAGAACCTTCAGCAGCAGAGAAGATGATCGGCGATTTCGCGCCCAAGCTCGTTGAACTTACCGACCGCGTACTTTTTGGCGATGTCTGGGAACGTCCGGAGTTATCAAAGCGTGATCGTAGCCTCGTGACCGTGGCTGCGCTGATTGCGTTGAATCGTCCCGAGCAGCTGCGGTTTCACCTTGAGAAGGCGCTAGACAACGGTCTCAAAAAGGAAGAATTGATCGAGGTAATCACCCATCTGGCGTTCTATTCGGGCTGGCCCAACGCAATGAACGCCATCATGGTCGCAAAAGAACTATTCTCGAAAAAGGATTCTTCCGGGTAGTGAAACACCTGTGTAGAGTGGCGCGAAAAGGATGCGTCCATAACCAAGTGGTTCGATCATAAAGAAGGGCAGGAGAAAAGGAGGAGACAATGCAAAAACGCACCTTGGGGAAAAGCGGTCTTGAAGTTTCTGCCACGGGCCTCGGATGCATGGCAATGAACTTTGGCTACGGTCCGGCTACAGACAAGCAACAGACAATCTCACTGATCCGGTCGGCCGTCGAACGCGGGATAACCTTCTTCGACACCGCCGAAATCTACGGCCCGTTCACGAACGAAGAGGTCGTGGGCGAGGCTCTGGCTCCCTTCCGTAAGCAGGTGGTGATTGCCTCAAAGTTCGGGTTCGACCTTACCGCCACCGTTGTCGGCTCTCCCGGTCTCAATAGCAAACCGGAGCACATAAAACAAGTCGCCGAGGCCTCTCTCAAGCGGCTCAAGACCGATGTCATCGACCTGTTCTATCAGCATCGGGTTGACCCGGCCGTGCCAATCGAAGACGTCGCTGGAGCGGTGAAGGAGCTGATACAACAAGGCAAGGTGAGGCACTTCGGCCTTTCCGAAGCGGGAGCGCGGACGATCCGTCGCGCACACGTCGTCCAGCCGATCACCGCGGTCCAGAGCGAATACTCGCTGTGGACGAGAGATCCTGAAGCGGAAGTGCTGCCCACGTGCGAGGAACTCGGGATCGGCTTTGTCCCGTGGAGCCCTCTGGGTCAGGGATTCCTCACAGGCAACATGGATGCTACCGTGACCTTCGACAGCAGTTCCGACCTCCGGGCCGTTTTCCCTCGCTTCACTCCGGAGGCCAGGAAGGCCAATCAGCCAGTGGTCGATCTGCTTCGCACCATCGCACAACGTAAGAAGGCGACACCCGTTCAGATAGCGCTCGCCTGGCTTCTCGCCCAGAAGCCGTGGATCGTTCCGATCCCGGGCACGACGAAGCTTGAGCACCTAGACGAGAATCTCGGAGCGCTTAACGTCAAACTTACTCCCGACGACCTCCGTGAGATCGATAGCGCCTTCTCAAAGATCACGGTCGAAGGGACTCGACTCCCGGAAGAACATATGCAACTGATCGACCGCTAAGGGGCAACAAATGCTTTTTTCCTGCGTCATCACCGTGGAGTGGCCGGGGCCATTAAGTATTGCAAAAGAACCTATGGCAGGGAAGCATGGCACTCAATAAACAAGGAGGATGAGCGATGCAGAAGCGCACATTGGGGAAGAGTGGCCTAGAAGTTTCCGCTCTCGGATTGGGTTGCATGGGGATGAGCCACGGCTACGGCCCTCCGGCAGACAAGAAGGAGATGGTTGCTCTCATACATAAAGCCGTCGAACGCGGCATAACATTCTTCGACACCGCCGAAATCTACGGCCCGTTCACGAACGAAGAGCTCGTGGGCGAAGCCTTGGCTCCTTTCCACGGGCAAGTCGTGATCGCCACCAAGTTCGGGATCAAGCTCGATACCGGCGGGAAGCAGGTCCAGGACAGTCGGCCCGAGCGCATCAGGCAGAGCGTCGAGGGCTCGCTCAAGCGGCTTAAGGTCGATGCCATAGATCTCTACTATCAGCACCGCGTTGACACGAACGTGCCGATCGAGGACGTGGCAGGGACCATGAAGGACCTGATCCAGGAAGGTAAGGTGAAGTACTTCGGCTTGTCCGAAGCGGGCGTGCAAACGATCCGTCGCGCACACGCAGTCCAGCCGGTCACCGCGGTCCAGAGCGAATACTCGCTGTGGTGGAGACGCCCCGAAGAGGAATTGCTGCCGACGCTCGAGGAACTGGGAATAGGGCTCGTTCCATTCAGTCCTCTCGGTAAAGGCTTCCTCACTGGAAAGATTGATGAGAACACGACCTTCGACAGTTCGGACTTCCGCAACATCGTTCCCCGCTTTACGCCGGAGGCCCGGAAGGCGAATCTGGCCCTGGTTGATCTGCTTGGGAAGATCGCGGAACGGAAGAAGGCGACAGCTGCTCAGATCGCGCTCGTTTGGCTCCTTGCCCAGAAGCCATGGATCGTTCCCATCCCGGGCACCACGAAGCCCGCGCGTCTGGACGAGAACATCGGGGCAGCTACGGTCGAACTGACGCCAAACGATCTGCGCGAGATCGGTAGCGCGGCCTCGAAGATCACGATCCAGGGGGCGCGGTACCCTGAAGAGCTGGAGAAAAGGACCGGTCTCTAAAGAGCGAACAATGTGTATTCAGGTTATATTCCATAGCTCAGGCAGCAGGGTAATGGATAGGGTCAGTGATCAACGAACCCGGCGAATTCTCTGTGCGAAGGAGGTCGATCGATCATGACAGTACTCGACGGATGGAAAAACTTTTACGTGATCGTCGGTTCGCCTGCCGGCGCCCTGATCGGGTTGCAGTTCGTCGTCATTACGCTCATTGCCGCAAGGCCGATAGCACAAGCTGACGCGCAAACCGGCAGCGCCTTTGCAACCCCAACCGTCGTTCATTTCGGAGTCGTGCTGTTGCTGTCGGCGATTGCAAACGTTCCATGGAACGGGGTCATAACTGTCGCAGTTCTTTGGGGATTAGTGGGTCTCTGCGGGGCGGTATACGTCGTCGCCGTGGCTCGCCGTATGCGCGTGCAAAGGGCCTACCAGCCGGTGTTCGAAGATTGGTTGTTTCATGTTCTGCTTCCATGTGCGGCCTACATAGCTCTGGCTCTATCGGGGTACCTGGCTCTTTCCCATACCCGCCCAGCATTGTTCCTCCTGGGCGCGGCAGCGCTGCTTTTACTCTTCATTGGCATTCACAATGCTTGGGACGCTGTCATGTATTACGTCTTTGTCAGATCAAGGCAGGAGGAATAGCATGCGAGCTGATATTCAGGGTTCGGAGTTGATGGGCGGCAAAAAGATTCTGGTGGCTTATTTTTCCCACAGCGGCAACACTCGTGTAATTGCCAATCACATTCATAAGAACGCGGGCGGCGATAGTTTTGAAATTCAGGCTGTGGAGCCGTATCCGGATGATTACGACGCCTGTGTACGACAAGCGAAGGAAGAATTGAATTCAGGCCACAAACCAGCATTGAAAACAAAAATTGAGAACATCGCGTCGTATGATGTGGTTTTCGTAGGGTACCCTATTTGGTGGGGGACCATTCCCGCTCCGGTCAGAACTTTATTGTCAGAATACGATTTCTCGGGAAAAACCATAGCGCCGTTTTGCACGCACGAGGGAACCGGTCTGGGGCGAAGCGTTACGGATATCGCAAAGCTCTGCCCGAAATCGGCCCTGCTCGATGGTGTTGCCATTCGGGGAGGGGATGCGAAAACCGCGCTAGACAAGGTTGCTGAGTGGTTGCAAAAAATTAAAATCGCGCAATAATATTGTCTGGAGGGAGTCTGGCATGAGATCTAGCAAAAGAAACTTGCATCTACTGCAATCAGAGAATGTCGTGAGGCCTACCAACCCAGACCTCGTCAAATTGGCCGGTTTGATCCGAGCCCATACCCCTCACGACGGTACCTTTGCGCTGCGCATCCCCGGCGTGCACGTTACCCGTGCCTCCCGAACGAATGCGGAATTAATACATGTCGTTCAAAAACCAGGCTATTGCATCGCCGCGCAAGGTGGGAAGAGCGTGATGCTGGGGCAGGAGATCTATACGTGCGACGCATCGCAAATGATCATTTACTCTGTCGATATACCACTCGCAGCCCAGGTCACGCGAGCCAGCCACCCAGAGCCTTACCTCTCTTTCAGGTTGGATCTCGATCCGCAGCAGATCGCCGAGTTGGTGTTGAAGGTGTATCCCCACGGTGTGCCCCGGGTTCATGAGAGCCGCGCCGTCTGCGTCGCTCAGGCCGACGCGAGCCTCTTCAATGCGGCAACGAGGTTGATCGAATTGATGGCGAAGCCCGGGGATGCTGAACTAATTGCCCCACTGGTGATTGACGAGATCCTGATCCGTGTGCTACGCAGTCCCATTGGTGTCAGGGTGGCCCAGATCGGGCTTGCGGATTCCGGTGTACACGGAGTGGCGAAAGCAGTGTCTTGGTTGCGCGACAATTTCTCCCAGCCCATGAAAGTCGAAGAGCTGGCTGAGTTGGCCCACATGAGTGTCTCCTCCTTCCATCAGCACTTCAAGTCGGTCACCTCTATGAGTCCTCTGCAGTACCAGAAGGTAGTGCGCCTTCAAGAGGCAAGGCGCCTCATGTTGTCCACGATGATGGATGCGAGTGCGGCGAGCCGGCACGTAGGGTATCTGAGCGCTTCCCAGTTCAGCAGAGAATATGGTCGCTTCTTCGGGAGTGCGCCAACCAGGGACATTGCCCGGTTGCGCGAACAGGGCTTGACAGCCGCGGACGTTTCTCGGTAGGAGCATCGGCAATGCTTTGATCTGAGTGATCCGCTTCGTTCTAGCCGGAACACCTATTTCTAGTGGCAATCCTTGAGTAAAACGAAGCGCCGGGCTTGAGGATTTGCAGGTGAAACACCCATGCCGACCCGTCGGCACAAGGAAGCATGAAAATTGCCCATGGCGATCCCTTGGCATAGTATGCCCTTAGAGGCAACTATTCCAATAAAAAGGGGGGGCATATCATGGACATCATCGTGGAAAGAGGTGCTGGTCTTGACGTGCACAAGAAAGTCGTCGTCGCCTGCGTTATGGGCACAGGTATCAAGAAGGAAATCAGGACGTATAGCACCATGACAAACGATCTCTTCCGTCTCAAGGCGTGGCTGCAAGAACGCCGCGTAACCCAGGTTGCCATGGAGAGCACAGGGGTATACTGGAAGCCCGTCTTCAACATCCTGGAGGATGCTTTTGAGGTGATCCTGGTGAATGCACGCCATGTAAAAAATGTTCCGGGAAGGAAGACCGATGTCCTGGACAGTGAATGGCTCTGCAAGCTCCTCCGGAGCGGTCTGGTGCGGGGAAGCTTCATTCCCCCGAAAGAGGTCAGGGAATTGCGTGATCTCACCCGCTACAAGAGAAAACTGATTCAGACGATCACGTCAGAAAAGCAGCGGGTGGAAAAGATCCTCGAGGACGCGAACATCAAGCTCTCTTCCATCGCCTCCGACCCCTTCGGTGTTAGCGGGAAAAAGATCATCGAGGAGCTTTTGAAGGGCGAGCTTCGGCCCGACGAGATGGCGGAACTGAGCAAGGGAAGATTGAGAAACAAAAGAGAAGACCTCAAGGAAGCTCTCGTGGGACGCGTGGAGGAACACCACAAACAGATGATACGCACGTCCCTCGGCCACATCACCGCCATGCAGGAGATACTTGCTGCGGTGGAACAGAAGATCCAGGAACAGATCGAGCTCCACTTCAAGGAAGCATACGAGCTCCTGAAGACTATACCGCCGGTGAAAGACAACGCCTCGGTCCTCATCGCCGAAATGGGGGTAAACATGGATCTCTTCCCTACCGAGGCCCATCTTGCTTCGTGGGCGGGGATGAGCCCCGGTAACCATGAAAGCGCGGGCAAGAAAAAATCCGGAAAGACCAGCCATGGGAACCACTACCTCAAGAGCATACTCACCGAGTTCGCATGGATCGCGTCGAAAATGAAGGGCACGTACCTCTGTGCGAAATACCAGAGCCTTGTGGGCAGAAAGGGCAAGAAGAAGACACTGGTCGCGGTGGGCCACAAAATCCTCATCAGCTGCTACTACATACTGAAGTACCGGGTGCCCTATAAAGAGCTCGGCGCCAACTACCTCGATGAGCGCAAGAAAGACCGTATCGCCCGGAGCTACGTAAAGAGGCTCACCACGCTTGGCTATACCGTCACGCTCAAAGAGGTAGCGTAAGCACAAAAACCAGATCACCATCATGTGAAAAAAGGTCGACGCTTACTGGTGGCGTACACCCCGAAGGTGAAACTGACATGGGCTAGTCATAAGCACAAAACAGTGTTGCCAAAAGAGCACGCAGGGGAAATTTTACAACCCGGACTGGCTCTTTCACATGACAAGAAGAAAAGGAGAAGAGCTATGTAACCACGACCGGGGTAGGTCTATTTTCAGGGGAAAGCGAGTAAAAGGAATAGCGCCCACTTATAAACCATTGCAGCGGTTAGAAAAGCCAACGTAGTATAATATCGAATTCGAGTCGGTTGAAGAGATGTACCGCGCATCTTCCGGAAAAGGACAGAAGAGCCGTGTCGAATAGCCGGACAACAAAGACGAACTGCAGCCTTTGTGGCTACCTGTGCGGTTTGACGGCCCACATGGCGGACGGAAGGATCGCCCGGCTCGCGCCGGACCCTAGCCGGTACCCCTACGCCGCGGCCATCGTCAAGGGGTGCGCCCGTTGCCGTCGCAACCTGGAGTTCCTCGATCACCCCATGCGCCTCAACTATCCTATGAGGCGTGTCGGCGAGCGGGGCTCAGGCCGATGGGAGCGCATCTCGTGGGATCACGCCCTCGACGAGATTGCAGCGCGGCTCAAGACGCTGAAGAAGGAGCACGGGCCGGAGACGCTGGCGACGGCTATCGGTGGGCCGCACACCGCATACTGGCCGCTCCATCGCTTCATGAACCTCTTCGGCAGTCCGAACAACATGGGCATAGGGCAGATCTGCTGGAACCCTCACATCTGGGCCGACGCAATAACGTTTGGCTGGCCCCTCGATAACGAGCTCGACCTGGAAAAGACGTCGTGCGCCATGCTCTGGGGCGTAAACCCGGCTGAATCGGACAACTCGCTTTTCTGGCGCACCATCAGGGAATATAGCAGAAGCGATGCCCCGCTGATCGTGGTCGACCCCCGCCGGACAAGAACGGCCGCCCTTACCTCACGCTGGCTTGCGATAAAACCTGGCGCCGACTGCGCGCTCGCCCTCGGCCTCCTCAACGTCATCGTCACGAACAAGTTCTACAACCGGCCGTTCGTCGACGAATGGTGCCACGGCTTCGAGGCCCTTGAGCGCCACGTCGCGCCTTACACACCGGCAGTTGTGGAGGCCCTGACGGGTCTGAGCGCGGCATCCATCGTGGAGACGGCCTCTATCTATGCCGGGCACGCGCCGGCCGCCCTGATCACGGGACGGGGTATCGATCAGATCGGGCCAAACAGCTTCCAGACGCACCGCGCCCTGGCCATCTTGCGGGCTGTTACAGGAAACGTCGACCTTGCCGGGGCCTCGCATCTCGCCCAGATGCCCGATTTCACGCCGGAGGTCGACCTGGAATTGAGCGATCGCCTGTCTGAACAGATGCGGGAAAGGCAGCTCGGCGGCGACCGCTGGTTGCTCCAGTCTTACCGGGGTTACGGTCTCGTGGAGGACTACATCCGGAAGCACGGCAAGCGCCTGCCTGTACGGTATTTAACGTCGGTCCACCCCAATCTCGTCTGGCACGCCATGCTCGAAGGCAAGCCTTATCCCGTTCGCGCCATGATCGTTCTGGCGAGCAACCCTCTGCTCTCGCAAGCCGACAGCCGTCTGGTCTATCGGGCGCTGAAGAGCCTCGACCTCCTGGTCGTGATCGATCTCTTTCGGACACCCACGGCCATGCTGGCCGATTATGTACTGCCCGCCGCAGGGAGCTTAGAGCGGGCTGTCGTGCAGACGAACGCCGGGACTGCAAATATCGCCTACGGAGGCGATAGGGCCATCGATCCCCTGCACGAGCGTCGCGCAAACTTCGATTTCTGGCGCGGGCTGGCCGTCCGGATGGGTCAGGAAAAGGATTGGCCCTGGAAGACCTTTCAGGAGAGCCTCGAAGATATGCTGGCGCCCGCCGGCATATCGTGGCAGGGCTTCTGCGAAACAGGGCTCTACTGCCCACCCCGTTCCTATGGAAAGTTCGAGCATGTCGATGAAGGCTCAGGTCTTCCGGCCGGCTTTGCCACACCAAGCAACAAAATCGAGCTCTATTCAGAACTACTCGACAGCATGCATGCGCAGCCTTTGCCCGTGCACACTTCCCCGAAAGGTAAATTGAAAGAGGGTGAATCGAAAGTGTATCCTCTGACGCTCATTACGGGCGCGAGAACACAGCCCTATTACGCTTCCGCTTTCCGTCAGGTGGAGAGCCTGCGTAGGCTCCATCCTGAACCGTTCGCACAAATCAGCGCCGAGTGCGCCCGAAGACTGGGTCTCGCTGAAGGGCAGGCGGTCTGGGTCGAGTCTCCCCATGGCATGGCATGCTTCAGACTGAAGATAGCCACCATGCGGACCGATGTCGTCAGCGTCGAATACGGCTGGTGGCGGCCTGAGCTTGAGAGTGGCGAGCCCGAACTGGGAGGCGTGTGGCGCTCGAACGCAAATCTGCTGACCAACGCTGACGCGCAAGGATATGATAATCTTATGGGCCAATGGGTCTATAACGGCCTGCCCTGCCGGGTCTACCCGGCAGAAGAGAGCGACATCGGTCCAGCGCAGACCAAGGAGGTTGTCGCGCCATGAACAAACAATTGCGCGCACAAAAACACGCTTTCATGTTTTTCACCAAGGCCCCCACGCCCGGCTTGACAAAAACGAGACTGACCTCCGCAAAGGGCGGGTTTCTCACGCCCGAGGAGGCCACAGACCTCTACTCTGCCGTCATGCTCGACGTAGCAGAAATCGGACACAAAGCACTGGAACAGCTCAACGCGGCCGCCGGCAAAAGGGGGGACCAATACGACTTTATTGTCTGCTCAACCCCGGCCTCTGATGTGGACCGCGTGAGGCGTATCTTCGATGAGGCGTTTCCCTGGCCCATCCAATACATCACGGACAACGGAAAAACGTTCAACGAGCATTTCGACGACGGCTTCAAACAGTTATGGAAGCTGGGCTACCATTCGGCCGTTTCCATAGGGGGCGACCTGCCGTCCATGCCCGTCTCGCACATCGTGCGGGCCTTTCAATGGCTTGCCTATTTCGACTCCGCTTACGAGGCGGGCGGTCTTGTCTTCTGCCCGTGCCAGGCGTGCGGCGTCTCCCTGGTTGGCCTTACTGAAAGGACGCCTATGGACTTTGAAGGGGTATTCTACAACCCGGACGGCACACCTGCCCTCGACGCTATCACCGCTCTTTCGGCGGCGCGGTCCATCCCGGCGGCCGCGCTCGATCCTGTCTCTGACATAGACAATGCCGAGGACCTGGCCCATGCCCTGTCGCTCGCCCGCTCGCATGCCTACGTGAGCCAATTTCAACCGGAGGTCATAGCGCCAAAGCGCTTCCTGGCCTGGGCGGATACAACGGGCATCGTTGTCAGCACTCCGCCAAATATCGATCACGACCCACGGGAGGCGATAGATGCCTGAAATTCAGATAGACGCAAGCCGCTGCACCGGTTGCGGCTCATGCGTCGATTTTTGTCCTTTTGAGGTCCTGGAGCTCGCGGCCGCAAGCGGGGCCGAAGAGCGGATGATTGCGCGGCCGGCCAGGCAGGAGCGGTGCTCGATGTGCGACACCTGCGTGGGCCAGTGCCCTGCCGGGGCCATTCGTATCATCGAGACCGATGCGGAGCGCGACGCGCTCAGCCAAAAAATGCTGACTAGGGCCGCTCCGATCACTGACGATGATCATCTGCGCTACGAAGAGTGGCACGAAACGCTCATGCGTATCCTCTCCCTTCGCTGGAGCCCGGTGGCTGTATCGCTCATCGGGGCCGATGCCCCCATGCCGGACGCGCCACTGCCCACGGCAAAACTGCGTCACTGCCAGTCGATCATGGCTGCGCGCAGGGGTCGGTCGCTCCTGATGACGCCCCGTTGCCACGCCTGTCCCGATGGCACGCACATCCTGGGTATGACGGAAATACCCCCGAAGCTGGCAAGCGGAGAGCTGTACTTGCGCTTTGGCAAGCTCGATTCCATCGAGGCAGCCCGTCAGATGGTGAAGGAGCGTCCGCGCCTTTCCGGCCGCTCCATCGGCGCCACCCTGGTTGCGCCGCTCAAGGACGCCGTCCATACGCCGGATGTAATCATCGTTGTCGCCAACCCCGAACAAATGATGTGGCTCTGCATGGCTGCGTCGTACTACTCCGGGCAGCGCTTCGACTTCAAGGTCAGCGGCTACAACGCATTGTGCGTTGAAACGACCGTCATCCCGTTCACGACCGGGAAGATCAACGTCTCCCTTGGTTGCTACGGCTGCAGGGGCGCTTCCGATATAAGCGACGATCTGATGTTCGTGGGTATCCCTCTGGCCGAGATGCCGAGGATCATCCAGGGCCTCGGCGAACTGGGTAAGAAGGCTATTCCCGACTCCCGGGCCAAGATATACTTGCCCTTGTAACAAGGGAAACAAAAAGGGGCATCATGGGTGAAAGGTTGAAAGACGCCCACATCCGGCAGGGCCGACCCACGGACGGGCCTGCCCTTGTGCGCCTCCTCGCGTCTCACCAGATGGCGACGGACATCGACCCTGTAGACTTTATGGTGGCAGAAGTGGACGGCAAGCTGCTCGGCGCTGCAAGGCTGACATGGTTAAGGAAGGATGACGCCTTTCTCCGCCCGATAGTCGTGGCAACAAAGGCGCGAGGGACGGGCCTCGGACGCAATTTACTGGAAAGACTCTTTGGCATCTGCTCCAGTATCAGCGTTATCGCCCGCGGCGATGCCGTTCCGTTTTATCGCCATTTGGGGTTCACGGCCATGGACTGGTCTTCGGTCCCCAGCGAATACAGAGACGAATGCGAGTGCTGCGAAGACCTCGCGCAATGCCGACCGATGTCGATGAGGTGGACCCTTAAGGACGAAGGACCTGCAGCAGGGGAAATAGGTTGACTGGTGATTTTGAGTTTTCAAAGTTTGCTCATGATTGGCAGTGCAATCGTGATAACTTGTTCTTTGCTGATATTTTGTCACGAAGTACGCGGGAGAAAAAACTTACTATTACTTGATTTAATTCTTGCCTTCCGGACTGGGCTCCGAGAGGAGTATGATGGGCTGGTTGTTATTGATCTGCATGCTTGCGATCGGATCGACCATGCAGGCGGCAGAACCATCGCCTATAAGAGTGGGGCTGCTCCTCCCTCATCGCCATTCTTCTTGACTCAAGAACCCGCTCTTTGTTAGCATTCCTAAGACAAGAATCGATAAGACATGGACCTGACTACGGCAGGCAAACGGCGCACACGGACCGGAGAGGAGGAAGATCAGCCATGAAAATTTACGGTTCCATTTTTGCCGCGGGCTTGTTCCTTCTTGGATTCCTCGGACTTTGCCAGGGAGCGGACAGGTATCCCAGCCGCCCTATAGAGCTCGTGATCCCTTTCGCGCCGGGGGGAAACCCCGATCTCGGGACTCGCGCCTACGTGGATGAGCTGGCCAAGGTCCTGAAGGTCCCCGTCACGGCCGTCAACCGGGCCGGGGCGACGGGCGTACTGGGAACGAAATACGTTGTGGGCAAGAAGGACGGCTACACGCTCCTCGCGACGTCCGATACCCCCCTTGTCATAATGCCGGTGATCAGCAAGGAAGTGACCTATGACCCCCTCCGGGATTTTATCCCTCTTGGCCATTTCGGGTACGTTGCATCCGTTTTTGCGGTAAGGAGCGACTCCCCGTTCAAGACGCTATCCGACCTCGTCGAGTATGCAAGGAAGAACCCGGGGAAGTTGAAGAACGCTGCGGGCGGCGTGGGTACTGAGTCATACTTCAACCTGCAGCTGCTCCTCCACCGTGAGAAGATAAAGATCACGACAGTGCCCTTCGAGAGCGGCGGCGAGGCGCTCCCCCCGCTTCTAGGCGGCCACGTGGACATGTCGTCGAATACGATTGCCTCCCTTGGGCCTCATCTCAAGGCGGGGACCCTGCGGGCACTGGCCATTACCTCCAGGAAGCGCAACCCTGAATTTCCTAACATACCGACGACCGCCGAGGTTGGATGCCCCGAGGCCAGCCTGGTCGTCTGGCAGGCCATGTTTGCTCCCGCTGGCGTGCCCAAAGAGGTCGTAGACGTCATGGTGCCCGCCGTGGCGAATGCCTTCAAAAACCCCGACGTGGTCGCGCGGGCGACGAAGACCAATATTACCGTCGATTACATGGGTCCCGCTGAGACCAGGAAGCTTATCGAATCGGGGCTCAAGACGGTGAGGACGCTGGCCCGTGAGACCGAGATGGTCAAATAGCCGGACAGGAGCCGATGGCGGGGATTAAAGGGAAGACTGCCGGGTGAGCCGCGAGCTGAAAGCAGGTATTTTCTTTCTAGTCATATCGGTTCTCGTTATCTGGGAATCGGTACGCGTCGATGTGGGGACGCTGAAGGAACCCGGGCCGGGGTTCCTTTCCTTCTGCGTGGGGATAGTCCTTTTTGGCCTTTCGATAGTCCTTGTCGGACGGGGCCGGCGCGTCCGGGAGAAGGGAACGCCCCACTCGGGTCGCGTGCTGCTCGCCCTCGCTTCGCTCTTTGCTTACAGCCTGGTCCTCGGGCTAGCGGGATTTGTAGCGGCCACCTTTTTTCTCGTCGCGGCCCTCCTCCAACTCGGCCAGTCCCGTCGCTGGTGGTGGCTTGCCGGCGTAAGTGGCCTCGTAACGTTCGCCGCCTATTTCGTTTTCGGGGCCCTCCTTCACGTCTACTTCCCGCGCGGTTTCCTCGGCATCTGAGGCCACAATGGAAACTCTTCACAGCCTGATCTACGGCTTCACCATCACCCTGACGCCGGTCAATCTCCTCTATTGCTTCTCCGGAGTGCTCGTCGGGACCCTTGTTGGCGTTCTTCCGGGGCTCGGCCCTTCGGCAACGATCGCCCTTCTCCTGCCGCTCATCTTCCACGCACCGCCCGTCTCTTCGATCATCATGCTCGCGGGCATCTGTTACGGCGCCCAGTACGGTGGCTCGACCACTTCGATCCTGCTCAACATCCCCGGCGAGGCCTCGTCGGTCATCACATGCATCGACGGGTACCAGATGGCGAAACAGGGCAGGGCGGGTCCCGCGCTCGGAATAGCGGCCTTCGGCTCTTTTATTGCCGGAACCACGGGTGTGGTCGGCCTCATGCTCTTCGCCCCCACCCTGGCCCGTTTTGCACTCCGGTTCGGACCGCCCGAGTTCTTTTCCCTGGCACTCATGAGCCTGACGCTCGTCACTTATGTGAGCAGGGGATCGCTCATCCGCAGCCTCGCTATGGCCTGTCTCGGTCTCTGTCTATGCGTGGTCGGCATGGACCCCATCACCGCTCGCAGCCGCTTCACTTTCGGTCTCTCGGGGCTGATGGACGGCTTCGAGCTCGTCTACGTAGCGATGGGTCTTTTCGGGCTGAGCGAGGTGCTCGTGAACCTGGGCGGCTCCCTGAAGGCGGAGATTGTCGAGACGAAGATATCGGGCCTTCTGCCGACGCGCCAGGACTGGAGGGATTCGGCAAAACCTATTGCCCGCGGCACAATTGTCGGCTTCTTTCTGGGCATGCTTCCCGGTTTCGGCGCGTCCATTACCACCTTCGTCTCCTATGCGCTGGAAAAGAGGTTTTCGAAGCACCCCGAGCGGTTCGGAAGAGGCGCGATCGAGGGAGTCGCGGGACCGGAGTCGGCCAACAACGCTGCCTCCACCGGCACGTTCATCCCGCTTCTCAGCCTTGGCATCCCCGTCAATCCCTCGACGGCCATCCTCATCGGCGCCCTGCTGATTCTCAACATCCAGCCCGGGCCGCTCCTGATCACGACGAAACCGGATCTCTTCTGGGGGGTGGTGGCAAGCATGTACGTGGGAAACGTGATGCTCGTGCTGCTCAACCTCCCTCTGATCGGCCTATGGGTGCAGATACTCAAGGTTCCTTATTCGCTGCTCTACGTCTTCATCGTGCTGCTGTGCCAGATAGGGGCCTACAGTGTCAGCAACGATCTAAACCACGTGCTTCTCGTCAATATCTTCGGGCTCTTCGGCTACATGATGAAGCGGTATGAATTCGAAGGGGCGCCTCTTATACTGGCGCTCGTGCTGGGGCCGATGCTGGAGCGATCGCTCAGGAGGTCGCTCCTGATGTCGGACGGAAACCCTGCGATCTTCTTCACACGGCCCCTTTCCGCTGTGTTCCTCGTCTGTGCGCTTCTCTTTCTGCTCTCCCCGCTATTCAGGAAGGAGAAGATAGGGAAAGAGGCAATCGAGACGGAGGGCTGAAAGAGATATGGGTTATACCAAGTTGCATTCAAAAATAGAGCGAGGCGCTCAAGCCATGGCGAACGGAGGCGTACTGGAGTACGTCGGAGTGAGACAGGGCGCAGGCAACGAAGCTATATGAATGAAGGCAACTTGGTATTAGTCGAGGGCGGTGACCGTATCTACAAGAGCCGGTCGGCCCTCGTTCTTGAGCACCTGGAGCGCACGTTTTACCGCGTCTGCGACCTTCGAGCCGTCCTCGATCGGCCCCTCGGCGTACCAGCCGAAGCTGCGCGCAAGGGCGGCGAAATCGGGGGCAGGACCGGTGAGCTCCGTGCCGATGTTTGCCCTCTCGATGGGATTTCCCCGCTTTCTCGCCAGGGCTGCCTGGTGGTACCAGCTATTTCGGTAAGCCCTGTTGTTGAGCATGACCACGAGCAAAGGTATACGATAGTGGGATGCGACCCAGAGGGCGGAGGCGTCGAACATGAGGTCCCCGTCCGGCTGGATGTCAACGACAAGCTTGCCCGTGCCTTTGTATGCAAGGGCGACTCCTAAGGAGATATTGAGCTGCGTCGCCGTCCCGAGGCTCTCTCCGGCGTGGCGGTACGGCTCATCCCACTGCCAGAGCCTTCTGGCCCATCCATAGAGCGTGTTGGCCGTCAGCACCCAGTCTTCTCCCGAGATCGCCTCTCCAAGCTCGAAGGCGAGGCGCGCCGGCGTCATAGGACGGGCGTCCCAGTTCCTATGGGCCTCTTCCTGCCATGCGGCCTTGGTGCTCTCGTGTTTCTTCCGAAGGGCCTCGAAGCGTCGCGTCATGCCGTCTCTCTCGCCGCCGGCCTCTGAGAGCAACTCCCTGCACTTCCTTGTCAGCTCAGGCAGGGCGATTGAGGTGTCGCAGAGAACCGAGAGGTCTACCTCGCTTAGTTTTCCATACTGGGCGGACCAGCTCGATATGCCGAGATCGGAGAGGCCCATCTCTACAACCTTGCAGTCGCCCGACAGGACAGACCGCACGTGCTTCGTGTGGATATCCCTCTCGGTTGTGGCCTTAGTCAGGTCGCGGACGTCGAGGGCAAGGAGGAGGTCAGCCGAATGGAGGCAGTCCGAGCCGGTCAGATCGAGGGGATGGACGGCGGGAAAGTTGAAGCGGCTCATGAGGTCGATGACAGGGACCGAGAGGAGCTCGCTCAAATCGACCAGCTCCCGGACGGACTCCCTGTTTCGTCCGAGATAGTCGGCCACAATCACGGGGTTTTTGGCGCCCACCAGGAGCCGGGCCGCTGTATCGATAGCCCTTGCATCCGCCTGGATAGGCGTAGGGGGCAGGAGCTTGCCCACATCGGGAAGGCGCACCTCCTCCTCGAAGGGGTCTTCCTGGAGGTCCACGTCGAAGCAGATGTATGTCGGTCCCTTGGGCTCTGTGTTGGCCACGCGGTAAGCCCTGGCGAAGGAGTCGGGCACGGCCCGGACTCCGTATGGCTGATCGTCCCACTTGACGTAATCCCTTACCGCGTTGCCCTGGACGAGGGCTGTGTGGATCCAATCGATGTGGGGGCGCCTTCGCGTCAGGTCCATCGGCCCCGTGGCACCTGCAACGACCATGGGCACCCTGTCCTGGTAGGCGTAGTAGATGGCCAGACAGGCGTGGAGCAGCCCGACCAGATCATGGAGGATCGCGAGAAGCGGTTTCCCCGTTACCTTCGCGTAGCCGTGGGCCATGCCGATCGCGGTGTTCTCATGTGGGCACTCGATGATGGCCGGCCTCACGTTGCCCCCGTAGTTCACCAGGGAGTCATGCAATCCGCGAAACGATGAGCCGGGATTTAGGGTGACGTACTCAAATTCGTACTGCTTGATCACATCGACGATCAGGTCGGAGCCGAACCTCTTCCTGCCCACAGATGCGCTGCCTACTTAATTTTGAGAAGGCGCTTGGCGTTGCCTTCCAGTATTTGCCGCATGTCATCGTCCGTGATATTAAGCGATTTGAGGCCGGCTAGGTTTCCCCTGATGTGCTTTTCGCCATCCTCGGCACCGAAGGGGTAATCGGAGCCAAAAACGATCCTTTTGGGGCCGAAGAACGCGTAGCCGCAGGCATACGCCTCGGGCGAGCCGGCGCTGATCGCACTGTCGCCGTAGATATTGTTCCAGTATTCCGAAAAGGGTCTCGGCGGCTTTTCTTTGAGCCGCATCATGCCGGACTCGAAGCGGCCGGCGAAAAAAGGGAACATAGCTCCCATGTGGTGCATCACAATTTTGAGGGTGGGAAAGCGGTCGAGAACGCCGCCGAATATGAGCCTCCAGACTGCCTGCGTGCTGTCGAAGGGCCAGCCGAAACGGGACATGAGCGTCCATTCGCTCTCCTCCGCAAGGGGATAGGATTTCCAGTAAGTCGGATGGAGAAGGAGGGGCAGGTCGTGCTCGGTCAGTTTCTCATAGAACGGATAATAGTCATGTGAATCGAGGCCCTTTCCCTTCTGGTTTGTGGAGACGATCGCCGCACGGCAATCAAGCTGGTCTATCCCGCGCTGGAGCTCGGCCAAAGCCCCCTTCACGTCGAGAAGGGAGAGGGCGCAAATGTTGACGAATTTATCTGGATACGCCTTGCAGAGCGCATAATTGGCGTCGTTGGAAACCCTGCATATCTCCCGGGCTTCGTCAGGGCTAAAGTCATCGAGAAGCTCTGTCGTCAGGCTCAGGGCCTGCATATCCACGCCATACTTGGCCATGAGGCTGAGACGAACCTCCGGATCGGCATTCTGCACGGGGCAGCGTATGATCCTCGGCCCACTTGCGCCGACGGGTTTAGCCTCTCGCACCCTCCGGACCTTTTCAAGAATCGGCTGCGATACGTGGTGGCAGAAAACATCGATGACCATGATTATCCTCCTTGTGGCTTCCCCTGGCGCCTTTCCACGGTCAGCCGATGCAATTCTATCGGCAGGGCCGCCGCCTGTCAAGCCTTTTGTCGGTCAAAAACCATTGCAAACGCTGCCGCCCCGTCTATCATGAAAGCGACGGAACGCTCCTGAGCCGCCGGCATCCTGGCCCTCAGATAGCTAATTAAGACCGTGTTATGTGCTATGTGTCGAGTGTCGGGGGAGAGAAGCAGGATAAAAGCCAAAGGCGCACGGCAGGGGACCAAGACAAAACAAGCGTCTCACGCGTTAAATCCAGGTACAAGGGGCCGCCCCGATGGGCAACCCCTTGTGGTACCCGTTTGTCTGCCAAATCGCCCCAGGCAGAGGACCCTTTTACATGTTATACCAATTCGCCTTCAAGTGTATACCTTCGTTGTCGCTGCGTCGCTTTCCTCGACGTACGTCTGAGTACGCCTGCGTCATCTCCTCGCTGCCGCCTCGGTCTCCATCTTGAATGCAAATCGGTATTACTCCTGTGGCGCAAGCACAAAGGCTCTGACTGCTGATGCATCATAGTTACTGAGACGGTCCCATCCGTCGGTGGCCGATGCGGCAACGTAGACGTTTTCGGAGTAGCCCGCTACCGTGCAAGCACCCAGTAAATAGCTCACAGTCTGCGTTGTTGAAAAGCTTCCTCCATCGACCGGTCCGCTCGTGCTCGGGGGTGTGAGCGGATTCGCGCCCCGGTAAAGCGTGAAGCTGTACGTCGCGAAACCGTTCGGGTGAGATGCCGTATACGTCATGGTCACGGAACCGGGAGCTGACGGATCGTAACGGAGCACACCGCAGTTATCATCCGCCGGTGTCCCGTCCAGGGTCGGCGCTGGGATGGAGGCGCTGCACACGTTGTTGTCCACATGGACCGTCATGATAAAACTTGCCTTCCCGTCACCGTCATCGTCGAAGACGAGTCCGAGAGTCGAAGCATCGTCCGTGTCTATATCGCCGGACAGGTCAGTAACCGCGGGCACGCGATAGTTGATGCCGGTCGTGGCGATGTCGACGAGATTTCCAGCCGAATCAAAGAGATCAACCTTGAGCTGGTAGAGGCCGGCGTCTGCCGCAGGTGCGAGGTCGTTAGTGGGGAACTTCGCGTTCGTAAGGTCCTCGAGAAGATCAGGGAAACTCCACTGCCCTTCAGGTGGTAAGGCGGGTGGGATCTCGAACAGGTTAGCCTGGCTTCCTACCACGACGGGGCCGAGAGGATAGACCTTCAGCACGAGGTCGCCGCTGACTTCAAGTGTGTAATGGCGTACCACGCTGCCCGTGAGAGGCGTGAACGTTCCGGACGTGCCCTGGCGATAGTAGACGCGGTAGTACATCACGTTAAGCGTGTCGCGCAGACTGTTGTCGAACTCCATGCGGAGCCTGAGCAGCCCGCCAAAAGGCGCTCCGCCGTCCGTGAGACCCATGTTTGTGCTGTTCGTGGTTGCCTGGAGAGGCACGCTGCTGCCGTAAATGCGGCTCAACGGCAGGTTGCCGATGGCCATTACCAGCACCCAGTCATCCGGTGCGTTGACTGAGGGGCAAGGCGGGCACGTCATTGCAAAGGGGCTGGTGGTGTACAGGGTCACGTCGGTGCCGCACTGATAGTTCCAGAAGGTATAGCATGCGATCGGGGTGGGCGCATAGATGTAGACCCAGATAAACCCGAAGAGCCGCTGCTTCGCCTTGAAATAGAGGTCCGGTACATCAGGGTTGAGGCAGCTCTTGAAAAAGAGTCCCTGGAAGTGGCCGCACTCGTCAGTCGTTGTCGTTGTCAGAAGACGCGTTGTCACAAACGTGGGGAAGAAGTAGCAAATGAGCGGGCGCACGAGGTTAACATTGCTGATGAGAACCTGCCGGAACTGCTCTGTGTTGGTCGTCTTCGCAAGGAATTGAATTTCATCCATGGCGCCGCCACCCACAGGCACAGCGGTCTGGGCCGACGCGTTGAACGTTGCTTCGCGTACCGGCGGCAAGGGCTGCGGGTTGAGAGCGGCCCTCAATCCGGGCGGCAAGGGCTGCGGGTTGAGTTCCTCCCGTACGGGCGGTAAGGGCTGCGGGTTGAGAAAGTGCTGCCGGAGCTCTTCAATGGCGTAGTCAGGCAACTTTGGGATGATGATGTAGATCGGATCTACCTCGTAGACTTCCACAGTCGCGTTACAGACAGGAAAATCGACAGGGATCCCGTTCCTCACTTCCCGCTTGAGTAAGTTGCCGCTGACGAAGCAAAGACCTAGAAGCCAGCAGCGCCACCGGTCAGGGATGATGGAGATTTGGAGGGAGGGCGCCAAGTTCTCCGGGTCGACCCTTACGAACCGCTCCTCTGCTCCACGCCGCTTCAGATCAGCGGCGAGGACCTTCTCCTGTTCCGCTTCCGGACCTACCACTACGCGTACTGACCTGGCTGCCGTTGTCGCGGGGAAACTGAGAACGGCATGTCCTCTTTGATCAACAGGTTCCCGTGCAAGAAGTTTTCCCCCGGATGTGAAAGCATAAGCAACCGCTTTGGGGACCTGTTCGGCCCCTTTCGCTTCGAGTAGGTCGGCCGTCACCTTCAGTCGAACCGTTTTGGCTCCCACTTTTTTTTCTGCCATGGTACTTTCCTCCCTTTGTGCAGCGTACTTAGTACGAAAGTATTAATCCTTCCGTCCGCTAAAACGTAAGCCCCGCCATGATCCATGTCAAGGTGACCCGGCGGCGGCGCAGGACTAACCGGGTTCGTAAGTATTGTGACTATGGCTGTTCCTATCGAGCTGAGTCTGCGATGGAAACTGGAGGCACAGACCCGCTCAAAAGCTGATGCGAAACTCACATAAAGAACTTGTCGGTAATCCGCGGGCACCCCCTTGCGGGTGTGCTGCGTCGCCCTTCTAGGTCAGTCTCATCTTAATCAACCCTCATGATCGTGTGCCCATTCGCCAAAGAATTTTTTATCATGACTTCGCAAAGATCATACATCACCTTGAAAGGTTGGATATCGGTCAGGCTGTCGACGAATCGTGCTTTATCCATGGCGATCTTTTCGGATGGTTCCCCTTCCTTCACCCTTCCGACCATCTCTTCATGGTATCTCTTTGTTGCTGCCATTGCCTTTTCCAGGTGCCGGCGAACTCCGCTTTCGATCACACCGTTGTGGCTTAAGGTGGCTCGTTCGGCCGGAAGATGAGCCAGCTTCCGGATGCTGCTGCAGTACTTGACAATAGACTCAAAATAATTGGGCCAAAAAACATCCCTGTCGGGAACATAAAATCCCGTGGAATCGCCCAGGACAAGGGTTTTTTCCTTTTCCTCAAAAAGCGAAATATGGCAGGGGGAATGGCCTGGGGTATCGTAGACGTGCCACGCAATGCCTGCTCCCAGATCAATCCTGTCACCTTCGTTCACGATCGAATCAACTTTGAAGGCATAGTTCTTAATGGGCTTGGGCAACCCATCAATCTCTGCTTTGGCCTTCATCAGCTGGGCAATGCCAAGATCGATGAGCTGAAATTGCTTGAACAATTCTTGCTTCCCGAGTATCTTGGCGCCGGAAGAGCTTGTCAGGAGTTTTATGTGAGGCCAGGCATGCTGAAAATGAGGCACAGCCCCGATATGATCCGGGTGGGTGTGGGTGAGGACAATGTACCTTATTTTCTCTATATCAATTCCTAAGGATTTGATCTGATGGACCATCATAGGGAACGTGGCGCCCGTTCCCCCTTCTATGATCATTCCTTCTTCTCCCATGGATAGGTACGCGGGAAAAGCGGGTGTGCCCAATTGAAAGAGATGACAACTTACTTGAATCGGCTTGTGATTGTTGGCTTCCATATGGTGTTCCTCCTCTCTCTTTTTTTGTTAGCTCTTTTAAGGTCATTCGTACAAGTACACGGCTGATCTAACATGGCTCATACCATCCTTTCACCTCCTCGCACAAAATCAAAAGGCCATGGGAACCATTTCCCACGGCCTCTATTATGAAGAGACAAAAAAGCCATGGGTGCCGAACGGCTCACCCATGGCTCCCTGTTACTATGGTGATAGGCTCAGGGGCATGGATGAGCCGTTAGAAAAAAGAAGAAAAAAAAGCTGCGCGTCCACATTATCTTACTATGCCCCTCAAGTTTCATTGTATTATCTTTACCATTTTAGTATGGAATGTCAAGTAAAATTTTTTTCGGCTGTCAACGCAAAGTAGAAATGTCCGGTATGCATGCTCTCCTCGTGCATGTGCTCGTCCGATCCTTCTGGTCATGAAACGTCCCTCGCTTCTTTTCTGGATTTTCTGAACCACGGCGGTCTCCACCCGTGATCTATCGGAGGGCGGTGGCCTTTGCCCTTGGCGACGAACGGGCGCTCTTTCTCCGGTGCGACCGGTCTCTGCACTATCTCATGGAACGCTACCTGGACTCCCTTATGGCGGATTCTCATACTCCCGTCAACCAGTTCCTCAACCATCACCCTCTTCGCATGAATCCTGTCGTCTATCTGGTAGAGCTTGCCGTTATACTTGATCGTGTGGTCATTCTTCAGGGTCCGTTCCGTCTTGATACAAAGAATGGTATCGAGCTCAACGTTCACCGGCCGATGCAGGTTTTCTTGCTTCTTCGGTGAGACACTGAAGCGCCGGTTGTAGACAGGCAGATAGGAGGCGAGGAATCTATTTGCCTCCGGTAGCGTACTCACGCCCCGCAGCCGCATCTCCTTGACCATCCGGTCCTGGAACGTATTGAAGAGGCGCTCGATCCTTCCTTTTGCTTGGGGAGAGTGGGCATGAAGCATTTTGACCCCGAGTTCCTGTAACGCCCTGCCGAACTGGCTGATGGGTTCGGCTTCCTGGAAGTCGTCCCTCCGTACCCACGACTTGTAGGTCGTATGCTTGTCCAGGTAGACGCGCATCGGGAGGCCGTACTTGGTGATGTATCTCGTGAAGCTGTCCATGGCAGGGATCGTTCCCTCGTAGCCGTAGAACCTCCCGTAGACGTTGCCGGTCGCATCGTCGATATAGGCCATCAGGACACAACGGGGCCCTCTACCCTCGAACCAGTCGTGGTGGGATCCGTCCATCTGGAGCATCTCCCCGTAGCAGTCCTTTCTCTCCCGCCATTGCCGGTGAGCTTTGTGTCTGCGGTGTTTCTTCCATTCTCCTGCTTCCATAAGCCAGGTACGTACCGTCTCCCTGCTGACGGTAATACCTTCGCGTTCTTGAAGCTTCTCGGCAAACAGGGTGGGTCCGAAGTCGGGGTAGCTGCTACGGTAGAGCTCCACGATTCTCTGCTTGAACGGCAGCTTTCTGTGTGACGGCATGCCTCTCGACTTGTGACAGATGCCTTCATCCCCTTCCTGGCGTATCCGCTTCACTATGCGACGGATCTGCCGCTCGGTCAGCGAGACAAGCCCGGCTGCATCCCTCTGCGTGAGTGTTCCTTCCATCACCTTGCGGATCACATGAAGCCGCTTCAGCTCCCTTTGGCGCACCATGATAATGTCCCCTCTCGCCATCCTGCCTCCTCTGGGAAAGAAGCAGTGTAGCACTGTTGAAATAGGACATTTTTATTTTGCAGAAATAGGACATTATCATTTTGCGGTGACAGTAAAATTTTTTTCGGCTGTAAAATTTTCTCCGTGGCGGCTCACGCCTGGCCTTCTTTCAACTGTATGGTCTCTACACGGACCCTAGCGGTGCCCTTTCCGTAAAAGCCCAGTTTCTTGGCGGCGCCGGCGCTGACATCGATGATGCGGTCGCCTGATTTCGGGTTATAGTCACTGGGAAATGGTCCCCGGTCATTGACCCGCACAATGACCCAGCGCTGGTTCTCCAGGTTCGTGACTTTGACGTGCGTCGGAAGCGGCAAGTATTTGTGGGCCGCTGTGAGGCCGTTCGGATCGAATGCCTCGCCGTTGGCTGTCATTGCACCGCGGTGATGTCGCACCGTTTCATAGCCGTACCAGGACGCGACGCCCGTTTCATCGTAATGCTCGGCTTCCTTCACTGACATAGGGTGGTAGGTTTTTCCTTTCACTGTGTATGAGGCAGTGGTTACCCTGCCCTCGCGGATGGCCTCTTTAGGAGGAAGGCCGTCTATCGTGTCAATATCGTGGTTAAGGAGCGGCCAATCGAGGGGGGCCTTTACCACCTTGAAGGTAAACTTACCAACTTTGTAAAGCAGCTTGGTCGTGCCAGCAGTAAACTGGTAGGCTCCCTCTACAACATACACGGTGCCCTGCACAGCCTTCTTCGTTACCCTGTAGGGAGCCGTAATCACCGAGCAGCACGTGGCCGCAAGGTACGTGCAAGCCAGGAGCAGGCAGAGAAAAGGACGCACGTTATTTGCGGACTACCAGGACCGGGATCTTGGTATCCTTATGAATCACACCGAAAGTGACGCTGCCCAGAAGCGCTGCCTTGAGAGCGCTCCTCCCGTGAGAGCCGATCACGATAAGATCTACCTTCGATTTTTCAGCTTCTTTTACGATTGCCTCCACCGGGTGACCGAGTCGTATGACCGCCTTTGACGGGACCCCGTTCTGCTCGCAAAGTTTTGCAATTTCGTCCATGTCGGCTTTAGCTGCCTCTTTCAGGTAATCCTCGATGGGCTCTATCAAGTGTTCGGGGTGCGTGACGCCGGGGCGTGACGGGCTCACAAAGCCTGGTACAGTCGGGCTGATAAAGCTGGCGCGATCGATGACATTAAGTGTGATGACGGTGGCGCCCGACATCTTCGCCAATTCCACCGCATACTTCGCTGCCTTGCGCGCCGTCTTCGAACCATCCGTGGGAACCAGAATCTTTGAAATCATCTTGTCCTCCTCTCTGATTTTGCGATCCTATCTTCTATGTAAGCATCGAGCCGCGCCGATGCATCGAAAAATGAAAACCCGTTCGCCCGCCGTTTCTAACCCGCAACTCGAAACTCATAACCACCATCTCTGCAACCACTTTATCACGCCAAGGGATGAGCGTCAAAGTGCAGTGTCCTGCCCACGAAGGCATTCTCTTCGTTATGCTCCGCGACTATGACTTGCGGGATAACAATAGCTATATTCTATTTGACAAATTCTGTATTGGAATATATATTATTTCTCGAGCCTCGTAAGACCTCACTCTTTTGGCTTCTTACCGGGCGGTTCGTATCTTAATGAAGAATTGTAGGGAGAAGATTACAGCTGTGAGCAGACGCCCGTGAAGCTTGAGCCTCACGCGGAGGTATCCGCCTCTATCAGCAGTTCCCGGACCGTGTGCGGCGTATGCAGCGGCACATGCGGCATCAACCTGACCCTTGAGAATGGCGCTGTCGTCTCCATTGAAGGCGACGAGAGACACCCGGTCAGCAAGGGACACCTTTGCCCGAAGGGGCGCGCGTTCCCGGAACTGTTGCGGGCTTCGGATCGCCTCACGCAACCGCTCAGAAAAACAGACCAAGGGCAGTGGGAGACCGTCTCCTGGGACCAGGCCTTCGACGTGCTCGCCTCTAATCTCAGCACCATCAGAGCCGTCTACGGTGCAGAGTCCGTGGCGATTCACGTGGGGCAGGCCGGGGTGGGTAAAGAGTTCTTCCCCTATGTTGAACGATTCTGCAATCTCTTCGGCAGCCCGAACTTTTCGACCTCCGGAAGCCACTGCCACGAATCAAAATCGATGGCCAACGTGCTGACCTATGGCGCCTTGCCCATAGCAGACTACGAGCACGCGAAATGCATCGTCTTGTGGGGAAAGAATCCCCTTACATCAACCCCATCCCTCGTAAGCGAGCTGAAGGAGTCTCGGGCAAGAGGCGCCAGATTGCTCGTGGTCGACCCACGGGAAACTTCTTTGGCCCGGCAGGCCGATTGCCACCTGCAACTGAGACCGGGCACTGATGGCGCCCTGGCTCTCGGCTTAATTCACGTCGTGATAAAAGAGGCTCTCTACGACAAAGAATTTGTCGGCAAATGGGTTATCGGGTTTAATAAGCTGGCAGAGCACGTTGCGCCTTATTCGCCTCAAAAGGTAGAAGAGATCACCTGGATACCCGCGGCCAAGACAAGGCTGGCGGCACGCCTGTATGCGTCATCGTCTCCTGCCTGCATCTCGCCGGGAGTGGCCCTCGAACTGCACGCCAACGGCTTCCAGGCTGCCCGCGCCATCGCGATCCTGCAGGCAATCACGGGAAACCTCGATGTATCGGGCGGAGCGCTTTTTTTAACTGAAGCTCAGCTCTCAGATATGTCTGTGGCCAACCAGAGACAATCGATGCCGGCCATCGGCCGGAACGAATACCCTCTCTTCCATAAATCGACGGGGCATGCACAGGCACATCTCTATGCAGACGCGATCCTGGAGGGCAGGCCCTATCCGATCAAGGCCCTTGTGATCGTCGGCAGCAACCCCGCCCTGACCTGGCCCAATACCAATAAAGTGCTTGACGCATTCGCAAAGCTGGAATTTCTTGCGGTGATGGATCCCTTCATGACTCAGACCGCTAGACTCGCCCACCTCGTGCTTCCCTCCGCAACATTTCTGGGACGAACGGAACTCTGGGACAGCTCCCATCTGTCCAGGGAGCCGAGACTCGGGCTTGCTCCGAAAATGTGTGATGAGGAAGGGCTGCTGACAAATTGGGAAGTCTGGAAGGAACTAGCCACAAGAATGGGCTACGCCGACTACTTTCCATGGGAGGATGAAGAGGAAGCGATCAATCACAGGCTCAAGCCGTTGGGCCTTACCGTGGACGACCTCAGAGACATGCCGGGTGGCTATGTCTATCATCGATGGACCGCAAAGAAATATGAGAGAGATGGCTTCAAGACTCCGTCAGGCAAGGTCGAAGCATACTCAGAAGAGCTTGAGCGATACGGTTACGACCCTTTGCCGACGTACGTGGAGCCTGGCGAGAGCCCTTTATCCACACCCGGGATAGCCTCGGTCTACCCGCTTGTGCTCACCACGGGCGCCAGGACACTCGAGTATATTCATTCACGCTTTCGCAACGTACCCTCTCTTCACGAAAGAGTCCCGGAACCTCACGTAGAGGTTCATCCTGCAAAGGCTGAAGAGCTGGGCATTGAAGCAGGAGAGATCGTGATCATCGAATCTCCCCGAGGCAGAGTCGAGATGCGAGTGAGGTGTACAGACGAGATCGATCCTCGCGTAATTTTCATCCCGCACGGCTGGAGCGATGCCAACGCAAACATCCTCACCGACGACAGGCTGCTCGATCCCGTCACCGGCTTTCCGCCTGCCAGATCTTTACTCGCCCGCATCGTAAAAAAATAACACCAATTGGCTTCAAGCTCATACTTCCTCGTTCCGACCACGTCATTCAATTGTGCTGGTCTAGTCGGTAATGACGCAGTAAAACCGGTCGGGTTCCCTGACGTTATTGCTATTAAAATTATGAATGTTGTGTGATAATGAGTCTATTCCAGTCACGACAGGAGGGAATGGGAATGGGGAAGACAGGTAGGTTGGTTAGATTGGTTCAGATCCTCATAGTTGGTGCTGTTGCTTGTTTTGTGAACACCGTCACGGCAGCCGAGTATCCGACGAAGACCATCGAGGAAATCAAAGCTGAGGTTCAGCTTCGGGCGGACCGCAACCTCTATCCACTCTACGGCCTTAAACCGGCTGATGTGCGGGACACACTTGCACGAATCCACAGCACCGATCCTGAAGAGTGGGGCAGCGAGTGGATGAAGACCGCAGACGGATACTTCGGCCAAGCCAAGGCCGAGGAGGCAACCAACACCAAAGCAGCCCGGGACGACTATCTCATCGCATACCGCTATTATGCTTTCGGCCGCTGGCCGGTCCCAAGCTCTCCGAAAAAGGCGGAATGTTACGCGAGAGCGCTGAATGCATTCGCAAATTATACCCGTCTCTCAGACCCGCCGATCGAGATTGTTCGCGTTCCCTTTGAGGGCAAGGAGATTGTGGGATACCTCCTGAAGCCGCCCGGGGTCTCAAGGCCGCCTGTTTACGTAATTATCAGCGGTGCTGATTATTGGAAAGAGGATCTGTCTCTTACAACCCTGCCGATTGTCCAAAAAGGGGTTGCCACGCTCGCCCTCGACATGCCGGGTACGGGTCAGGCCCCGGTTGCCGCGCTGCCGGGCTCAGAAAGAATGTATTCCGCAGTAATTGACTACCTGTTGACCCGCAACGATGTCGACGGCAACCGCATTGTGGTGGGGGGCGCGAGCTTCGGCAGCTACTGGGCCACCCGCGTCGCGTTCCGTGAGCTGACGCGCCTTAGGGGAGCTGTTTTCCACAGCGGTCCGGTCCACGACTACTTCCAGAGAGAATGGATCGAAAAGAGCTTCATGAGCACCTACTACCTGTTCGATTATATTCCGGCCCGACTCTACATTCTTGGCAAATCCACGGTGGAAGAAGTTCTCAAGTTCATGCCCACGCTGTCGCTCAAGACGGAGGGATTGGTGGCGAAGCCGACACCGCCTATGTTGCTCCTCGCAGGCGTTCAGGACCCGCAAACGCCCTACAGCGACCTTCGTATACTGCTGGAAAACGGCAGTCCGAAAGAAGCCTGGGTGAACCCGAAGGGTGGGCACATGGGGCGAACCAAAGATATGGACGATCAGGCTATATTCGAGCAGGTCGTCTACCCCTGGGTTCTCCGCCACCTTGATCTGGCGAAGTAGATTTTTGAGTGAATCGTCTTTAAAGGACCCGGATACTGACCGGAAAAGATCGATTTGAGTTTCTTTCAGGGCTCGTAAAGAAACGGGGCGGGGCCCTTCAATGCTGCGCTATACAAGGAGCGCTCACCCCTTACTGCCGCCAGCCCTATCCCTAAGGTACGTTCTGTACTCCTTAAGCAGGACATAGCAGTACTCTTTGCGGGCACGCTCAGAAGAGGGGATGTAGTTCTTCATGACTTCCAGCCTTGTGATGATCTCTTCGGCGGTCTCGTCGTTCGCCTTCCTGCCTTCGGCGTAGAGGTCAGCCAATATCTCGTCCAGACCAAACAGACTGAACTGTGTATCATCAAGAAATTTCAGGATGCGCCAGCTAACTGGTGGCGGCGTGTAGTCGTCCCCTCAGTCCACTCATCCCGCTTTAAAGTGTGCCACAATTTCACCTCCTCAGTTCGCAAGAATTAGAAAATCTGATAGAGGCTATCGCATGCATTTTTAGTAACATGATTCACGCTTGAAATCCATTATCAAAGATCAGACGGTACATGCTTTCCAATCGAGCATTTTCAACAGTAAGGATGATCAGGATGGATACCGCTTGGTATCTCGTGTATCGAGCTATAACAAGTTGTTTTTATAAGCTGAGCCTGACAAGTATTGACATAACAGCTTGCAGGGTATATGTTATATAAACATTTATTGATATGTATGTGACCGAAGGAGGGGCTATGGACGAAATGGAGATCAGGAAAAACGTGCGGGAGGCATACAGCGGTATTGCTGAGAAGAAAAGAAGCTGCTGCACCAGTTGCGGCCCTGACACCAAGCAGTTTGCGAAGTCGATCGGCTATTCGGAGGCCGAACTCGCCGCAATACCTGACGAAGCTAACCTGGGCTTAAGCTGCGGCAATCCCACTGCCCTGGCGAGTCTCAAGGAAGGCGAAGCAGTACTCGATTTGGGCTCCGGGGCAGGGTTCGATTGCTTCCTGGCCGCGACAAAGATCGGATCGTCGGGCCGGGT
>DATFYE010000180.1:0-3165 GCA_035315185.1 Syntrophorhabdales bacterium
TAGTAAAGAAGTCAAAAGCGTGAAAATCCTGCTCAACATCCAGGGAATCAGAACAGAGATCTTCAACCGACACGAATTCGTAAAGGCAGCTGGCCTATACGGCAGCTGTTCGAAAGGCACCAACACGGACTCATCCGACACCGACCTGTGGATCAAGATAGAAAAAACAAGTAACGAAAACCTCGCCCAGCTGACATCAGAACTGAGGAAACAGATGAGAAACGCTAAACTACTGCTGCTGGATGAGCAAAAATTGCAGACAATAAAGAAGGACGACCCTCTATTCTACCATTCCCTGTTTTTTGGCTCGGTGATTGTGTATGGCGACGAAAACGCAGTATAACGTCGACAGGCTGCTTCAGGACGGACTGATCAGGAAAATTCCGCCGTCAAGAGAGAAAGCAGCCGAAAGCATCAAAACCGCGCACTCCTGGATAAAGGAGGCAGAGACCAACTTGGGCAGCAATGCCATCAGGTCCTGCATTATGTCAAGCTACCTCGCCATGTTTCATTCGGCAAGGGGCATACTGTTTGCCGACGGCTTTCGGGAAAAATCTCATTTTGCCGTGGCAAGGTACCTGGAGGACAGATACGTGAGCAAGGGCCTCCTTGAAGCCAAATGGGTTGCACTGCTTGACCACTTCAGAGAAACAAGGCATGACGACCAGTATAGCACCACATTCTTTGCGACCCAGGAAGATGCGGGAAGTGCCCTGGATTCTGCCAGGACATTTGTAAAAAGAATAGAAGAACTGGCGGCGAAGATCTAACCCGCCATTGGTTCTACGCCTACTGCCGAGAACCGCGTGCTCCGCACGGCACCTGCTTTATCCGCCATCATTCGACCGTAATCTAACGGGCGTGTCTTTTCCAGCCGAAAGGGTCTCCCATGGCGTCCGGTCCGGCCACCCGGGGTTCTCTTTCCGCGACTATTGACGCCTGAGGGCTACGTTCAGTAGCGACAACTTCGGCTCCTTCTTGTGTATCCTCCTGACGTTGATCTACCTCTTCAGTGGCTCGGTCTTCCTGGCTGGTTCGAGGGGTCACGGCCCGAGCATAGTCGATGACGATCTCGCCATCACAATACGGGCAACGCAACGAAAAGGGAGGCTTTAGGCTTTCGTGGAACAACACCGTTTGCGCCACAGTCATGCTTTGTCTTCCATGAACGTTTCTCATCGAACCCGGCTTTTCCTCTCTTTCCGACCTCAGCGCCTTCTGCCCATTGATGGTCTGTTTCAAGTCCTTCGGTCTTTCGACGAAGTCGATAACGGTCTCGCCCGCTGTCGCTGCTGTCTGGACGGAGATGCTCCCGTAGTTGAATATCCGTCCCGCGATCGTCTGCTCGACCACGATGTCATTGATCTTGTCGAGGGGGTTTTCCTTCGAGCGGTGGGTCACAATTCCCCACTCATCAATTAGCCTCAGGGTCGTCACGGTCCAGATATTGACCTTCCGGTCGAAGTAGCGGTAGAGGAGCAGTCCCGCGGACATGGCGAGCAGGTAGGGGAAGAGATAGCTCAACAGCGCCTCGAAGCCCGCCAGCTTTACGTGACGGAAAGGAAAAGAGAATAGGACCACGAGAAAGAAGAGCGCGGGCTTCGCGAGGACGATCCAGTGTTTCCTGACGGTGAGCGCGACCGTCTCACCGGGTTGCAGTTTCGTGCGCATGGGCACCTCCGGAATGGACTTTACCAAACTATTACCTCCTTCGGAGGGGGAAGGTGTACAAAGATCTCTTAAGTTTTGTTCTGATCCAGCGAACAACGAGAGAGTGGCGGACTCTTGCGCCCGCGCAGAGTCCTCGCGAGAGGAAGCGAAAAGCAAAGGAGTCATGTCCTTACCGGAAATGAGTTCAAGCAGCAGGCCTTCAGTTGCCAGGTGAATGATGAAGATAGAGGAACACCTCATCAGCCAGGGCTATACGGCATCTGAGGCTGTACCCGAAGACACCTTGAAGGCGCTCGGCCTGCAGGAAGACCACGATTTCGAGGAATTTCAACGACCCAAGCTTTTCCTCACCGGAATCCCGCCGTTCAATCAGCTGAAAGAGCCTCAGCTTCGAGCCATTGCAGCCACGATGACGTGGGATTTCTCTCCGCCCGGGAAGGTTATCATCCGAGAGGGCGAGACATCTTCCGGTTTTTACCTCATAAAGAGGGGTCTTGTCCGGGTTTCGGTTTCAGAACAGGGCAAGGAGTCCATTCTTACTACGCTTTCAGAAGAAGAGTGCTTCGGTGAGATGTCCCTTCTTTCGGGGGGCATGACAACGGCGACAGTGACGGCCGTGGAGCCGACCCTCTGCCTGGAGCAGGGACCGGGGCACTTTCTGAAGATGGTAGAAAGGTACCCCTCATTCCATAAGTTCTTCAGTACACTCTTCATCGAGCGGATGAGAGGCGTGTACCGGCAGTTGCTGGAACATCAGAAAAGGACGGATTATCCCCTCGCCCAATCAACGGCGTTGCGGGTTTACACCCTTGGGCGTTTGGCGATCCTGAAAGAAGGAGAGCCGCTCACCTTCGGACCTAAGGGCCGGAAAAAACTTCTCTCCTTGCTCATGGCCTTGGTCTCCCTCGGAGGCCACGAGGTGACCGAGGAGCGGTTGACCGGACTTTTGTGGCCGGACGCTGAAGGAGACGCCGCCCACGCCGTCTTCACTACCACCCTGTCTCGCCTTCGGCAGCTCCTCGGAACCAGAGAGGCCATCGAGATCCAGGGTGGAAGAGCAAGCGTCAACTCCCGTCATGTCTGGATTGACCGTTGGGCGTTTGAGCGCTTGTGTGATGAAGCGGATCGTCTGTGGAAGACCGGCATATCATCCGCTCTGATTGATTGCCTGCAAAAGGCGCTCGAGCTGTACCGGGGTCCCTTCCTACCGTTCGAGGAGGAGTTCTGGACGATCTCGCCCCGGGAAAAACTGCGGAACCAGTTTATTCGGGTAGTTCTGCACCTGGGGTCATGCCTTGAACAGCGGGGTGAATGGAAAAGAGCCGCCGATTGCTACCAGAAAGGCTTGGAAATCGATGACCTTGTCGAGGAGTTCTATCAACAGCTCATGATAGTCGAGCAGAAACAGGGACGTCGGGCCGAAGCCATTGCCACCTATGAGCGGTGCAAGAAGACCCTTAGTACAAAGCCTGGAATAAGGCCGTCCGCTAAGAC
>DATFYE010000181.1:0-27545 GCA_035315185.1 Syntrophorhabdales bacterium
TCTGCAATGAAACGCACTCTCTGGTCCATGACGGTAACTCCTTTCCAACCCATAAGCAGCACCTCCACTGCTTATGAATTAGTACAAAAGTGTTACCCATGTCCCCAGAATAATCTGTTACCCATGTCCCCGTTCGGTCAATTGCGTAATTCTTTACTCGCTTATCAATTTCAAAAAAGATGCTGTAGCTTTCGTTAGTACGCACTGCTTCCTGGTCAACGCATATATTGTTGGTCAGCTTCAACATTGCGACTGGCAGTCATCTGCCGGTCAGCGTTTCTCATTGACATACTCGCCTCTCACGTGACACCATATGCTGTGTTGCTCGATGTCTTTTTGGTCGTTTCATAACGAAGGAGGCGCTGGCATGAAAACACAAGGCACTAAGATCATGGTGGTATGCGCGATGTGCTGGTGGGGTGAGTCTCTCGTCGTCGTCTCCTCGGCGCGCCAGTACTGCAATCAGCAGTACGCATGGAGTCCTGACGCCGGACAGCATTAGGGGAGGGGTTATGAAAAACAGACTTCTGTTCAGTGCAACTTTGGCAGCGGTTATCCTGTTGATCCATGCAACCGACGCACCGGCAGCTCAAAAGCTTATTTCTTTCATGAGCCCTCCGGCAGGCGGAGGAGCGTATGTCTTTGTCGCAGGCACGATCAACGTATCGAACAAATACATGACCGGGGATGCAAAGTTCATACACGAAGCAACTACCGGCACTATGGAGATGGTGAGGAGGCTCATGCTGGCTTTCGGCCAGAAAAAAGAGGCGTTCGCTGACTTCGGCACGCCTGACGCATGGAATGCGTATAAAGGTGAGGCGGAATACAAAGGCAAACCCTTTACGGATCTGCGTGCCATAGTCTTCAACCAGAACACGGACGTCTATCTGGTGGTGCCTGCCAATTCTCCGATCAAGAGTTACGCGGATGTGAAAGGCAAGCGCATCGGCATGGGCGGCGCGGGCAGCTCTCCGGCAAATTGCGGTCATTTGCTGCTTGATTACTACGGCGTGCACAAGAAGGATTTCAAGCCGTACTATTATGTGTATAAAGAATCGATAGAAGGGCTGGGCGACGGCTCACTCGACGGAGCGTTTTTTGCGGCGGTTACCCCATGGCCAGCTACATGGAACTCTCCACCACCAAGAACGTACGGATCGTGCCCGTGGATGAGAGCATCGCAAAGAAGATCATTGCCGAGCATCCCGGCCATTACACGACTCTGGTAAAAGCTAAATCGTATCGGGGCATTGAGCAGGATACGCTGATCATGGGATGGACCGGAGCCTTGTGGACGCACAGCCTGACGAATCCTGACCTGGTCTATACATTTATCAAAAACTTATTTGACCACAAAGAAGAATACTTCCAAATCCATCAGGAGACGAGGGTGCTCAGTCTGGAGAATGCGACGAAGGGCATCTTTGTGCCCTTTCATCCAGGCGCTGAGAAGTACCTGAGAGAGGTCGGGGCAATTAAGTAGCCGTCAAATTCGCACAATGATCGGAGCAAATGAGAAAAGGCAGAGCCTGTTCAACTCTGCTTTCCAATTTCTTCCTGTAATCCTCAGAGACAACACGCTCTAAGGTGTTGTCTGTTTCAACTGGTAATCAGCACCCCTTTCATGGATCAGAATCGCCTCTTATGGCTCTTACCTCCTCATTACCTTCTTGCAAGTAGACTACCACCTTCATTAGGGCGCGAATTGGGCATCGCCTCCTCTTGATTACCCTGGATTCTGCGCTCCGATTTCTCTGTTGAAGTCCAGGAGGCCCAGGAGGCCCAGTAGGCGCCTTTTCACTTCCTTAGGAAGAACTTGTGCTTGGATTGTGAGAGTGAACTGGAACCTTGCTTTGGTATCCAAATTCACTGAGGGCTGCTATAATTAGGATAGGCAGAGAGTATATGCAAAGGGGGGCGAGATGGCATGGATGTTCACAAAAGACGGCTTTTATTCTGCGGTAGCGACCGGCTTGAATGATGAATTGATGGTCAGGGCGCGATTTAGAGAAGATTTGGTCAAGCTGAGAATAAAGATGGGCTTGAAGAAGGTGTCGCCGATCATCGAGACAAAGGCTCCGGCAGATTATCGATATCGAATCGTGTGCAGCAAAGCGGGTTTCAGCGATTACGTGAAGAAGGCGATCCTCGACATCGATTATGGTAATTTCAAGGAGAGCTTGCCCATACGGAGGCAGCGCCTGTATTTGAGGCTCTGGTTCATTATGAAAGATGCGCAAGATCAGGAAGCGGGGCTTCCAAGATCGATAGATCTATAAGGGGGTGCGCGACGAAATGGCTTCTAATATCGTTGCTCATGATGGCAACGACCGATGATCTTCCCAGCGGCTATCAGCAAATCTACAATAATCGATGGCAACGCGAAGGCGTGATCTGCTTATTTTCGGACTAGCTACGGTCTTAACGGCCAGAAACTCGGCGTTGACGAGGCAACGTTACAAGCCGTTCTTGAGGACCTCTTCAACTGCAGCGTTATCGGAAACAAATCCAGCAAGCTCGATGGAAGTCCACGATACTATTTCAAGTACCGTAACAGAAATGATTCGATTAGCTTCGATGACAGTGTTGTCGTTCACATGGGTATGTGGAAAGCGCTGAACCTGGTATAAGGGGATATCTGGTCCAGCCAGTAATATGGGACAGAAAAAAGTCTTTAACAAAGGACAAAAAGTAAAATGAAAAGCATTGCCCAACGAGGCAATCCAGCGGACGTCTTGCAGCCGCTGTTGATTTCAGTGTTGGACAGGAACAGAGGATGATCATGGCAACGGAACGGGTAGGAATTCGGAGACTATTTGATGCGCTTGGTTGTGGCCTCGAAAGTACTCAGGAAATTGATATTTCTTTTCCGTTACTAAAGGACTTCACGGGCTCCCTGTATCTTGGCCCGAAACCGCCGCTCGGCGTTATGGTGCTTGAACCAACGGACCATTATGCGATCCCCGGAAAGCAGTGCAAAATGATGCAGACGTCGTGTAATTATGACTCCTCGTGTTTCTTAGAGATCACCGCAATGGTTGATATTGCAGAAGATGAATCGGTAAGTGCCGGATTGGCGAAAAACGAAGAGTCGGTGAAAAATTGTCTGCTTGATGAAATTGAGAAGAGAAAGGACGTCCTCTCTTCAGTGCTCGACTGTATCTGTGGACTTATCGGGCTGAAGTTCCACCGTCAATTCATCCTTAAGCCTCTCTTCGAGAACCCATTTATCGCAAGTGGGCCTCAGCCCGTCACGCGGTTCGCAGGCGATTTCGTCGAGGTTCTTGAGTCCGTCAACCTTACCGAGTCTGGTTCAGCCTTGCTTGGGTCGTACTTAGGACTACTTAAGGACGCAAAAGAGAAAGATTATGCTGATGCATCAAGGGTCTTGCAGTGGCTCATCCGGGCTTGGCGGGAGCGTGACCATGTTGCCAAATTCCTATATTTGTTTATTCCTTTGGAATGTATTCTTGAATCAACAGAAGAGACGAGCGAAGAGACAAGGGCGAACTTGGCGATTCTGCAGGAGCTTGTCCATAAGTCAACTAACGCCAACAAGGCTTTACTGCTTACCTTTCTCAAAAGAATAGAGTCGAAATTTCCTCCGACATTGAGTTCCCGTTTTGAGGCACTTGCGAAGGCAAAGGGTATCAAAGGATGGGAAGCCGATGTCAAGGCTTTTAGAAAATTCAACCGCACCAGGAACCTACTGCTTCACACAGGGCATAAAGGGGTTCAAACGCATTTGAATATTGGAGAAGAGACTCGGACACTTGAAGATCTCGTTGAACGATATGTGGCGATAGCTGTATTCGGTTCACCCGACGTATACCCAAGTCGCTGGAGGCCCAAACGTGTGGATGACGATGAGGTTGCGTCGGAAGCAGGTTGAGTGACCGGATGAAGACCATACATTGTCCAACCAGGCGTTGGAGCCGACCTCGTACCTCGGCGGCTGACCTCGTTGTTGAGCCTGTAGAAAAACCCCCTCTATAAACCCTCCTTATCGTATACTAATGTCATCAGCATCAAGACCTGACACCACCTGCGGAGGCACCCGATGGCACGCTACAAAGAGTACGACTACCGTCAGGGCAAGTTCCTTCCCATCTCCTTTGACAAGCAGATCCTTCCCGGCACCTTCGAGTACACGCTTAACTACCTCATCGACCAGGAACTCGATCTTTCCGTCTTTGACGATCGGTACTGTAACGACGATAATGGTGCCCCCGCCTATGATCCCGCCATTCTCTTAAAGATCATACTCTATGCCTACTCGCGGGGGATCACCTCCAGCAGAAAGATAGAACAGTGCTGCCGGGAGAATGTCATCTTCATGGCCCTCTCCTGCGACACCCGGCCTCACTTCACCACCATCGCCGACTTCATAGCCACGCTCGATACTGAGATCATCAGTCTCTTCCTTGAAGTCCTCCTCGTCTGTGATGAGCTTCACCTTATCGGTAAAGAGATGTTTGCCATCGATGGCTGCAAGCTCCCCTCCAATGCCGCAAAGGAATGGAGCGGTACCAAAGAAGATCTTGGTAAAAAGAAAGAAAAAATGGAGAAGGTTATCCGGCAAATCATTACTCGTCATAAGGAAACAGACGGGACAGAAAAGAACCAAGAGATCACCGGACAGGAAGAACAGTACGTCGCCACCCTTAAGCAAAACGTCAAGAAGATACGCACCTGGCTCAAAGAGCATGATGACAAGCCCGGTAAGAAGGATAAGCCCATAAAGAGCAATATCACCGACAACGAGAGCGCCACCATGAAGACCTCCCACGGCGTGGTGCAGGGCTATGACGGCGTAGCCGTCGTGGATGATAAACACCAAGTAATCGTCCATGCCGAGGCCTTTGGTGCACCCCAGGAGCATGAGCTCCTGCAGCCCATGGTCGAGGGCACCCGGGATAACCTCGCTGCTATCGGCACTTCCGATGTATTCGACAAAACCACACTCACCGCCGACAGCGGCTTTCATTCGGAAAAGAACATGCAATTCCTCATGGACGAGGGTATCGATGCCTATGTGGCTGATACCCAGTTCAGGAAACGAGATCCCCGCTTTGCCGATAGAGACCGCTATAAGGAGCGGTTCAAAAAAGAAAATGCGGCGTTCCATGGTACGACGACTGCCTATACGACACGCTATTTTACGATGAGCGAAGATAAGAGCCACTGCATCTGCCCTGCCGGCAAGCGTCTCCACCGCAATGGTGCCAATGTCATTGTTGCCCGTAAGAGAGTTGCCATCAAGTTCCGGGGGAACAAGACCGACTGTCGGGTCTGTGCACTCCGCAAGCAATGCCTTCGCTATCCCGACCGTACCGAGACAAGACAGGTCTACTTCTTCCAGGGACGTGCTCCATCTTTACCCGAATCCTTCACCGAGAAGATGAAGCGCAAAATAGACTCAGTAAAGGGTCGTCTCATTTACAACAGAAGACTCGCCACCGCAGAACCGGTCTTTGCCCATATCTGCTCCACCCTCCGGCTGGATAGATTCACCCTCAGAGGCAAACGGAAGGTGAACATTCAGCGGCTCCTCTACTGCACGGTGCATAACCTCCTCAAGGTGCACCGGTACGGGTATGGGTATGCGTGAGGGAAGGGAGCGAGGGGAGAATAGAGACTACGAGGAACAGAACAGCAAAGAGAGTGTTATACTTTTAGTACGTTGGGACAACAGATCTCGTCAAACGCAATGATACAATCTGAGAAGGCAGAGGGATAGAAGGGGCGTTTGATTTTAGGGTTTTTCTACAGGCTCGTTAAGTGCATAATTGAGAGAGAGCACACATGCAAAAGACATCTGACGTATACGAAACGCTGTACCACTACACTACTTGGAGTGGGCTGCTCGGAATCCTGAAAACGCAGACCCTGTGGGCAACTCACTACAGGTTTCTCAATGATTACTCAGAAATCGCTCTGTTCAGAAACAAGCTGGTGGTATTTCTTCGTCCCTATGTAGCCGAACAATACCGGAAATTAGTCGAGCAGTCTCCTCATTTGGAACAGCAAATCAGCGAAGAAGGGGGGATGGACCAAATCGTTCAACATGATACGGAAGTGTTCGTAGATGCGCAATATCATGCCACCCGCGATGAAATCTATATTCTTTCATTCTGCGGGCAGCACAGCAATCCGCACGTTAATGACAATGGGCTGCTAAGCCAGTGGCGCGGTTATGGTGCCAGTGGCGGGTTTGCTTTGGTTCTTAATGCTTATAAGCTGGAAGGACTGCTGGCAGCGGAGTACGAAAAGTTCGAATACAGCACAATGCATCTTTCCGACGTTGTCTACAGTGACAACGAAAGCAGGTTGAAAGAGGAACTATCCGAAAGCCTATCCATTCTTGCTAGTGACGTTAAGGGGTTTTTCGACCCCGCAAAGTCTAGCGCGGAAGAAAGAGCCGCCGCCGTGAAAGGCTACACGGCATTTGTTACCTGCATCAGCCGGTACAAGCACTGCGGCTTTAGTGAAGAGAACGAAGTCAGAGCAGTTGTATTACCCGCCATCGTAAATCGGGCCTATACAGAATGGGCACAAAAGAACTCCTTTACATTGAAACCTGAAAAGGAGAGAAAATTCCGCCACAAGAACGGTCAGCTCGTGCCATACACCGAACTCTTTGGTTTTGCCGACATGAAACTCCCGATAGAAAGAATCATAGTTGGACCACACAAAGAAAAGGAAGCCCGTGCCGCTACTTTGCGCGTAATGCTGAGAAACACAGGAATTGAGATAACCTCTTCCGATATACCTTTTGCCGAGTAATCGCGTTTCTTCCGTTTAGCCAGCCTTTTATACCTGCCGGCCCTCCTGCTGACTGTGGCGTAGTGAATTCCGAGATGCGCGCCAACCTCCCGGAGGGTGTAGCCGTAGCCACGGGCTTCGGTGATCTGGTAGTCGGTTGCTTTCGTGGAACGGGGGATGAGTTTACCGAGAGCAGGCCTTGCGGCAAAGCGCTGCCGTCGGGGTATCCCGTTTGTGGCGACGATTGACCGACTGTGTATACACACCATGCAACTGCCTCATACCGGGCGAAAGGTTCCCTTCCGGTGTCTCGATGAGCAGATGCTATTCGTGCGGGCGGTGGAGTTGGGTCTTAGTGCTTCTTCTCCTGCCTCGATCGAACTTGTGGCAGAACCGGGGAAAGCGCTGCCCTTCGTGACCAGATTGCTGCCACGCTGAAGAAGGGATAACGCGTGCTGCGGACAGACAAAGGAGGGATACGCTATGGATGTCGAAGACGCTATCAGCCGAAATGCCGCATAATCAAATGTCTGAGGTGTGCCCGAGTGCAATCAGGTTAAGCATTCGGGGTCAGGTCTTGTTTTTTGCATCTCTTTGATGGAGGGGGCACTCTTAAATAATTCAATTGCCACCCGGCTAGCAGGTCATGCTGATTCTGCTCCGCGATGCCCCTTCCCCTCACCACCGCATAGCTGATTGCCCAGGACGTCACGGTAAAGCGCTTTGCCAGTTCCACCGGCCTTCCTTGTCATAGAAACCATTGGTGCGATGACGGGGAGCGCTTTGCCATTGAATTAAATTTACCTTGACTTACTTTTCTGATTGTACTTTAGTGTATACCCGTATGCATCTTTAGGGATTATGGGAACATGGGCTTTATGCAGCGCTCCATACTGCTTGACAGGTTTGAAGCGGACTGTGGCGAGATGGCCAAGGCAATACTTGAAGCACAAAAACAAGAAAAGGAGCGGGGGGTAAGTTGCTCATGAAAATGAAAGGGTTGTTGCTTTGTTTTCTCTTCTTTATCATGGGCCATGGCCTTTTTGTTCCCTGCGAAGCTTCTGCGGCTGGATATCCGGACCGCCTTATCCAGCTCATCATCCCTGCTGCTGCAGGTTCTCAGGCTGATATAAACGGGAGGCTCCTGGCAGGGGAGATGGAAAAAGTGCTCGGGACAAAGATTGTTGTCATGAATAAACCGGGTGCATCAAACATACTGGGTATTAGCGCTCTTGTCAGGAGCAAAAAGGATGGGTATACGTTCGCGTATCCAAGTGCCAACGGTCTCGTCTATGCACGAGTGATGAATCCTGAGACGATCTCGTACGATACGGAAAAAGACGTAGAGCCTTTAGGGATCCATGTTTTTTTCCCGAACGTGATTGCGGTAAGAGCAGACTCTCCCTGGAAGAATTTCGAAGAGTTAGTTGATTACGCAAAGAAGAATCCCGGCAAACTCCGAGTCGCCACCGTGGGTGAGGGTACGATCGACAGCTTCAACATCGAGATCATACAATCCCTGACGGGCGCCCGTTTTACGAAGATTCCTTTCGAAGGAGGGGAGTCGGTCACAACGGCCCTCTTAGGGGGTCATGTTGAAGTAGTCGCCGATGTGTTCAGCAAGTATGTGGCGCACGCAAAAGCCGGGAAAGTTAGGATTCTCCTGATAACGAAGAAAAAGGCCGATTTTCCCGAAATCCCCACGATGCCCGAATTGCATTACAAGCAAGACCTGGCATCAGTCTGGATGGCCGCGATTGCTCCTGCAGGGATCCCGGAGGATGTGAAGAGAACCCTTGTGGAGGCCGTCGCGAAGGCGGCGAGCAATCCGGACTCGAAAGCTAAAATCGAGCAGATGGGAAATGTTGCCGACTATGAATCTCCGGCCGAACTTAGGAGGCTGATGACGGAAGACTACGATAGGGCTCTGGCTATCGCAAAAAGAATCGGCCTGCGCAAGCCTTAGATGATGTCCTCTCCGCGTACGGATACGAAGGGCCTTAAACTCCTGGTTTACACCCAATACGATCCTGCGATCATGGAGGAGATCCCGAAAAAATTTCCTGGGATCGACCTGACCGTTGTCACAGAGGGCAACGCATTTCTTGCAGCCCTGCCCAAGACTGACATACTCTATCTTCACAAGGAGATTACTCCTGACATTGCCGAAAGGATGGGGACCGTCATAGGCGCTGCGAAGAGGCTGAAGTGGATTCAGTGGGGATATACGGGCGTTGACCGCTTGAGGCCTTTCGAATACCTGTGGGACAAGATATTGATTACAACGTCCAAAGGCGCCATGGCAGAGACGATAGCCGATTACGTAATTCTGGTAATTCAGATGTTGTACCGTGAATTTCCAAAAATGATGAAAAATCAAATGGACAGAGTTTGGGAAAGATGGCTCTTCGAGAATCCCAAGGGGAAAGTCCTCGGCGTTATCGGTTTGGGAGCCATCGGTCGGGAGGTGGCCCGGAAAGGCAGATTTTTTGGACTTAAAGTGGTTGGCCTTGACGTGCAGGCAGTCTCTTTGGAATCCGTGGAAGCCGTGTTCAGGCCGGCCGATCTCAGGGAGTTCCTTGGAATGTGCGATATTGTCTCCCTCTGCGTTCCCTTGACCAAGGAGACGAAGGGGTTGATCGGGGAAGAGGCCCTTTCGTGGATGAAGCCCCGGTCGTATCTCGTCAATGTGGCGCGGGGAAAGATCGTGGATGAGGATGCGGTGGTGAAAGCGATAAAGAGCGGGCACCTTGCGGGCGCAGCTCTGGACGTCTTTTTTTCGGAGCCACTTAACCCCGGGAGCGAGCTTTGGGGACTCGATAATGTGATTGTCACGCCTCATCTTTCGGGCGCTTTTCGAGATTTCCCCGAAAAAGTTCTTGCCCTCTTTTGTGAAAATCTTGAGAGGTTTCTGGAAGGCCGGGAGATGATCAATGTGCTGGAAAGGGCAAACGAGTAATGCTTCAACCGGAATGGCTTTTTTTGCACCGTCAAAACCTCCTAAAGAAAGTCAATGACTCCACTCGGCACGTGGGTGTCTCAGGAGATAGGGAGATTGCTTATGGTATCGAATGCTGAAATGGACAGAAGGTGGAAACTCGTTCGTATGGTAATGGCCCGGGAGGGGCTGGACTGGCTTATCGGCGGAGTCGGAATGCCGGGCGGGTATGCAAAGTGGCTTTCTAATCGGTCAACGAAGGGTACGGTCGTTGTTATGAACGGTGTAGCCTTTCCCCTGGAAGGCGATGCTTATTTCTTCAGCCACGGCGATACGGTGCACACTACGCCTGTCGATTCCTACGGGGTTAAGCATATCGTGAGCCCTTCTCAGCCTAACCTTCTTGTTAATACTCCGGCCCCTTTAGTCCTCGATGTGCTCAGGTCGAAGAAGCCCAAGAAAGTAGGCTTTCTCGGCATGGGATTTATCCCTGCAGCGGCGTATGAGTGTTATCGGAAGGGATTGCCCGGCGTCGAGTTTGTTGATGCCACCGATCTCATTGTGCCGATAAAAGCGGTGAAGAGTGAGGAAGAACTGATCTTCATGAAACGTGCCGCGGAAATGCACGATAGGGCGGTGGATGTGGTCAGAAAAACTGTAAGACCGGGCATCACGGCAAACGATGTTGTAGAAGAGGTGGGGCACTTTATGTTTCTCGCGGGAAGCGATCTGCATAGCGTGAGGGCGGGTTCTGCACGGCCTGGAACTATCTGCAAATATAACGGTCCCGGAGAGAGAAAGATGGAGGATGGCGACCAGTTTGCAATGCTTATCGAGTGCAGCGAGCAGGGGGGCTACTTCAGCGAGATGATGCCAACAGTTTGCATAGGCAAGGTCCCTCCGGATCTGCAGAAAGTTTTTGATGATGTGCTGGAAGCTCAAAGGATAATGGTGGATATGGCAATGCCCGGCGCCGATCCGATGGAGATTCTGAGGGCGAGCGACAGGTTCATGCAGAAAAAGGGATATCCAGCAGAAGCGAGGCTGGCAGGGCACTGCCAGGGTGTGGACCTCGTGGAAAGGCCGGCCCTCAGCCCTCTCGGTGAAACAATCAGCCTCGGGGAGAACATGGTTGTCTCGTTCCATCCCACCGTTCATGGAAAGACCGCCTGGGGTTATCCTGTCAATCAGAGTTTCCTCATCACTGCCGATGGACCAAAGATTATGACAAAGACCCCGCAGGAGATAATCGTGGTCTGAAAGCATAAACTTTCGGAGTGAGACAGGGCGCAACACCCACTGACGTGGGCGCTTCGAATGGGGGGACACTCTTAAGTTGCGGCCTGGCAAGGCCGCGTAGTCTTGCAGGTGCGAAGCCCGCAGCGCCTTGCACGTAGGAGCACTATAGGTGTGCGTTCACTTACGGGTCGCATCAAAGTCCGTTGTCACCAGCGAAAGAAAATCCGTGGCCACTGGAGGCAGATCTTGTCCCTTATGATAGATGATGTCAATGAAAAGTTCTATGCCACCCTCCTTAATAGGTATTATCTTAAGTTTTCCTAAGGCGACGTCCTGTTCCACATTACAGGCGACTATGAAGGAGGCTCCTACTTTTTGCTGAACGAGTTGCCTCATCCCTTCCTCGCTCTCGACGGAGGCGGCAATCAGAGGACTTACATTTCTCTTTTGAAATTCCTGCAATACCAATCTTCTGGATAGGGAACCTTCGCCATGCAGAACGATTGGATACCCGGTAAGATCACACCAGCTCACTTCTGTCTTTTCTCCGAGAGGTGTTCCCGGAGCACTTATCAACACGAGTTTCTCAGGCAGCGAAAGGCGCAAGGAAGCAAGTTGGTCACTGATCTCCGGGGGCGCGGCTACAATGCACATGTCATGTTGAAAATCGAGCAGCCCTTCTATAAGCAAGAGAGAGCGCCCCTCCGTCAGCGTCAGACCGACGGAGGGATGAAGTGCCTTGAATTTGCTTATCGCCGGAGTGAACAACCTCGTCAATGCGGTCGCAACCCCAAGGCGGAGATTGTTCTTGTAATTCAAGAGCAGTGCCTCTGCCTTCATTGCCGAGCGGTAAACGCTCTCAGCGCTGGGGAGTAATGCATTCCCAGCATTTGTCAGGTAAATTTTCTTTTTCCTTATAGTAATCAATTTTACGCCGAAATGGTTCTCGAGAGCCTTGACCTGCATTGTTACAGCGGGTGCGGTCACAAATAGTTTTGCGGAGGCACCGCTTAAGCTTCTTTCTTTAGCGACAAAGTAAAAGGTCACAAGTTGCTCAAGATTGATATGATGGTTTTTCATAATCCCCTAAATATTACCAAGCTTTATGTACAAGAATCAATGCAAAAAAGTCAAAATGCTTAAGAACTCATAAAAAAATATGAATTGTAACTCTTGAGCGAGTACAGTACCCTTGATAAATAAGGAGAAGTGGCTCTCGAATTCCGAATGCGAGGATGGATTTGGAGGATACTCTATGGGATTATCAGTTAAATGGGTTGGTATCGACTTTGGACAAACGTTGATGGATTCGTCGCCGGAGCGCACCTACTGGATGATTGGCGACACGAGCAAGGAATTGGGCGAACCCGAGCTCGTCGACATTCGTTGCCATAGGTGGCGCGTCATGAAAGAAAAGTATGGAAGCTATGCGGCAATAAAAGAAAAACATAGACCGGAAATCGCGAGCTTCGTGTTCGATAACCGTCCCGGGGCAGGTGAAGTCTTTTCCGTGGTTGAACAAAAATACCTTAAAGTGGCTGATGGAGCGATCGAAGCCGTCCAGCATTTGAGGGATCAAGGAATCGAAGTTTCCATAGTGGCCGAGTTGAAGAGAACCCTTGGTCCCATAGGGACAGACATGGTGAGCAGCTTTCTGAAGACGCATAACGTAATTCACTGTTTTGACGAATTGATCACGCCTCAAGGCAAGATCGATCTGCGCACGGGTGCGGCCGATCTGAGATACAAAGGCAAGTCAAAAGAAGAGGGTGATATCTACGATGTGCTTGTGGAAGATCTCGGAAGACGCGGTATCAAACCTTCAGACGCCGTGATTGTAGGCGATAAGGAATGGTCTGATATAACGCCGGCTCAGAAAAGAGGTTTCAAAGCTATCCAATATGTCGGGTATATCTTTCACGCTCCTTCAAACGCCGAATTCACCATACACCACTTTTCCGAGCTGAAAAACATATTAACGGGGGCCAAGTCATGAGTCAGCCAAAATACCTGGCAGTCGAATATGACGACGGACGTCTGAACAGAATCGAATTTGGCAAAGTGGATGAGAGCCTCCACTCGGAGCTCGCAGGCCTGGGACTATGCGCGCATCGGGCGCCGATAGGCGCGTGCAAACATTATGTGCTTCTGCAGTGGGACGGCTGGCAAGAGGTGGTTGCAATAGACAGTGAGAAGGTCGAACTGACCAGATATTACGTCATCAGAAGAATAGAGGAGACTGGAAGATTATCGTTCCAAACAGATTCGGACAATCCGGAGCTCTTCTGCCTCCAACGCTTGCCGAGAGACCTGAAGCGAGTTATAGTCGCGGGAAATAAGGGAATGAAAGCTTACGACTTTCCCCCTGAAACGGAGAAGTGGGAAGGGATCTTTGAATCGGGTGGTAAGATCGAATATACGAAATACGATAAGTCAAACGAGCTGGGGCAGCAGCAGGGGACAGACGTGCTGCCGCCTGGTATCGTCCGGCTCCAAGAGGTACTGCTCAGTGAGTTGGCAAAGCGAGATTTTAGGCCTGGCGAGCTTCTTGCGATGGAAGAATCGCGAAGACTGCAGGCATATAAGGAGATCGCTCGCGAAATGGGCCTAAGGGCAAAGGAGAGACAAAGAGATCTCTACGGCTTTGTCGAGTTACTGGTCGCGCACTTGGAGACAAAGAACGGCTGACGGAGATGAAAACAATAAATTGACAATACAATAGGAACGAAACGGGAGGGCATATGAAGAATCTTAGGGAATGGATGGCCGCTTGTGAAAAAGAAGGTGAACTTCATAGGATAACGGCCGAGGTCGACTGGGATCTGGAACTTGGCCACGTCGCAACCTTGAACGAGAGAAAAAGTGGACCCGCATTGCTTTTTGAAAATGTAAAAGGCTATAAAATGCCGGTATTATCAAGTACTGTCACCACTGCCAGGAGAGTGGCAGTGACCTGCGGCAGACCGCTTACCTATTCACTGTGCGACATTTCCAGAGAGTGGATGAGGGTCATGGCACAGAAAAAGTTGCTGGGCCCGGTCGAGCTGAAGGGCAGTATCCCGGTTGCCGAAGAGGTAATAGAAGAGAAGGATGTGAACCTTTTTGACTTCCCTTCACCGCGCCTCTACCCGATGGATGGGGGGAGGTTCCTTGGTCTTGCATGCAACTGGGTGACACAGGATCCGGATACGGGGTGGACCAACCTGGGTACCTATCGAGGCCAGCTTCTTGACGAAAAGTCGATTGGCGCGAACATGTTCATCAAATCCAAACATGGATACATTCATATGGACAAATATATTAAAACGGGTAAGACCAAGATGCCTGCGGCAGTCTATTGCGGCTGCGACATGATTCACTTTTTGGCAGGGTCGAACATGGTGCCTGAGGGCATGGGTGAGTACGATGTCATTGGCGGTATAATGGGTGAGCCTGTGGAGGTATTCAAGAGCGATCTTACCGGCCTCATGTTGCCTGCTCATGCGGAGATCATTCTCGAAGGCGAGGTGGAATTGGACTCCAAGAACTTCAGGGCGGAGGGGCCGCTCGGAGAGTATCCGGGTTTTTACGGAGCCAGCGGTGCGTTTGGAACCCCTAAGCCCTACTTCACGGTTAAGCGGATTTATCGGCGCAAAAACCCTGTCTTCGTCATCAGCACCGTCGGCAGACCTATTGGTGACACACATATCGCTAACGCCATAGGGAGGACAGCGTTTCTCTGGGCAGACCTGGAAATGATGAAGGTGCCGGGAATCCAGTCAGTCTATTGGCCGCCGGAGGCCGCGGGACGCTGGTGGGTCATCGTTTCAGCAAAGTGCACGTTTCCGGCACAGGCGCAAAGGATCGGAGAGGCGGTTCTCGCCAGCCCTACCGGTCACTTCGGCGTGAAAGGAGTCATTGTGGTTGACGCAGATGTAGCGGCTGATGACCTCGCAGGGGTTTGGTGGTCACTGGCTGTGCGCTACGACCCCGTCTCCGACACTCAGCTTATCAACAAGATCCGGGCTACACCGTTTGATCCATCATTGCCCGGCGGCAACAAGACCATTGGCTCCGGGGTAATCATTGATGCCACAACGCCCGTGGAATGGGAGAAAAAACCGATCAAGGTGGAAGACGATCCCGAAACAATGAAAAAGGTGTTGAGCAGGTGGCATGAGTACGGCTTTTAAGCGTATCAGGGTGATATTTTAAGGCGAAGGAAACTGGCCTTGACCATCGACGTGAACAGCATGAGAACCACTCCGGAGGGTTACTTCACCGTCAGGTGGGGACTCCCTGAATATACGGACTGGATGGACGAGTCCATGTCGTGGAAAGAGAACTGTTACATAGGCGACTGGACGTTCCTCTGGGAGCGCCGCTTCAAAGGGCCTGACGCGCTGAAGCTTTTCTCGGACATTTCAGTAAATAGTTTTGAGAAGTTTGACATCGGTCAGGCAAAGCACGCCATCCACTGCAATAACGACGGGAAGGTGATTCATGAAGGCATTCTCAGTCGGCTCGGTGCAGAAGAATTCATCGTGTTCGGGCGTGGAGGGTTGTGGGCCGATTACAGGTTACGGCGTGGCAACTACAATGCAACCTCCGAACCTGAGGACTGGTTCAACTTTCAAGTCTCCGGCCCCAACTCCCTCTTTGTCGTTGAGAAGGCGTGCGAGGAAAGCATCCGCGACATAGCATTTATGCATTTCGGTAAGATTCACATCGCAGGTCACGAGGTCATCGCTCTCAGGCAGGCTATGGCAGGTGAGATTGGCTACGAGCTTCAGGGTCCCGTTGAATACTCCCGTGAGATCTACGATGCCATCGTCCACGCCGGAAAAGAATTCGGCATACGGCGGCTCGGCGCCCGCGCTGTCTTCATCAACCACCTGGAGGCCTGTTTCCCGACAAGAATGACCGACTATTTGACGGCAATATTCGGCGAAGACATGCAGGAGTACCTCGAGGAGTATAGAGCTGCAATGCCAGGGTTTGCGACAACCTTCAACATTGCGGGCAGTTTCGAGGCGGGAGACGTCAGCGCGTGGTATCGAAGCCCCGTCGAGCTCGGCTGGACAAAGAATATCAAGTTCGACCATGACTTCATAGGCCGCGCGGCACTTGAGGCTGAAGTTGCCCACCCGAAGCGTACCATGAGGACGCTCGTCTGGAACGCCGATGACGTCATCGATGTTTACGCCTCACTCTACCATCAGGGCGAGCATTACCGCTTTATGGAGATGCCTCGCGACCAGCGAGGTTTCATGTATGCTGACAAGGTCCTCAAGAACGGCGATCTCGTCGGCGTCGCGACGTCTCGCGGGTATAGCTACTACTTTCGCCAGATGCTGTCGCTCTGTACAATCGATGTTGAATGGAGTGCGCCCGGAACTGAAGTCGTTGTGGTCTGGGGAGATCCTGGCGAGCCGCAAAAAGAGATCCGGGCGACGGTTGCTCCTGCTCCTTACAAGAAGGACAACCGCAGGGCTGACGTAAGGAAGCTCTTCTGGAGCAAAGGCGTGAGAACCAAATCAACCTAGCTCCATTGAAACGGTTTCTGCTATAATGCGCAGAGGAGGCTCAGCATGAAAAGAGTGAGTACCGCACCGCAGGATTTAAAAGAGTTTATCTCCATTCTCGAGAGGAGAAACGACCTTGTGCGCGTAGACGGCGTCGATTCGGAGATCGAAATTGGCACCCTCAACGAGCTTATGGCCGAGAAACAAGGTCCTGCGCTCCTCTTCGATAACATCAAGGGTTATCCCGCCGGCTTTTCCGTGGCAGCGAATATACTCCACAGGGCTGACCGCCAGAAGATAGCCTTTGGTATACCAGAAGAGATAAGTGATCTCGAGGCTGTGAGATATTGGAAGGAGAAGTGGAATAAGTACGTTCCCGTGCCTCCTGTTGTTGTCGATCGCGGGCCGGTGCTCGATAACGTGATGGCCGGCGGCGACATCGATATCCTCAAGTTTCCGAGCCCAAAATGGCACGAGTTCGACGGTGGGAAATATATTGGAACGGGGGTCGTTACCATAACGCGAGATCCTTCCGAGGGATGGATTAATCTGGGTACGTATCGAGTGATGGTTCACGACAAAAAAACACTATCTTTTTACGCGTCTCCGGGTAAGCACGCGACCATCATGAGGGAAAAATACTGGTCGCAAGGAAAGGAGTGCCCCGTTGTTATGTGCTTCGGTTGTCAACCGCTTGTCTTCGGCAGTGCGACCATGGGCATGCCGTGGGGCTCAGCGGAGCTAGACCTTGTCGGTCACATGCAGGGCAGACCGGTGGAAGTCATCATCGGCAAAGAGACCGGGCTTCCGATACCGGCAAGCGCCGAGCTTGCGATAGAAGGCTTTTCTCCTCCGCCAACCGTGGACGGCAGACCGGAGGGCCCTTTCGGGGAGTGGACCGGTTACTACGCTTCCGGCAAAAGAGACGAGCCCGTGGTTCATATAAAGAGGGTCTACTTTAGAAACGAACCGATTATTCATGGGCAGCCGCCGGTCAAACCGCCCGTCAATTCTTTCTATCCTATCCCGGTCCATACCGCCAGCATACTCTGGACAGGCCTGGAAAAAGCGGGTATGCAAGGAATAAAAGGCGTTTATGTGCACGGGCCCGGCGGCAGACTCCTGGGAGTCATCTCATTGAAGCAAAGGCATCTTGGTCACGCCAAGAACGTGGCGAGCCTAGCCGGAGCCCTTCTCTCCGGAGGAGCGGGTACCGGGAGATACATCATTACCGTCGATGACGACATAGATGCAGGCAATCTCGATGAAGTACTGTGGGCGATCTGTACCAGGACGGATCCTGAAACCTCAATCGACATCGTTCCTGGCTTTCTCTCAAGTCCGCTGGACCCTATGATCTCGCCAGAAAAAAGGGAAAGAAGGGACTTCACCACCGCAAAGGTTTTCATCAATGCGTGCAGACCTTACCATTGGAAAGATGCATTCCCGCCGATCAACGTAGCATCGAGCGAAGCGAGAGAAAAGGTATTGAAAAAGTTCGCCACACTCTTTCGCTCACGTGAAAAAGAGAAGGGGATCGGGAAATAATGGGCCAAGACCGGAGAGCACGGATGTTCCGCGGCTGTAAAGGTATCAATACCTTGTATCGTACGTCATAAGGTTGGAGCCATGAAACGTATACTCCTTATCGGTACGCTCGACACAAAAGGCAATGAGATCTTTTTCATGAAGGAGCTGGTGCAGCAGATGGGCTTCGAGCCTCTTGTCATCGATATCGGTATTGTGGGTGAGCCGGTATTTGTTGCGGACATAACGAAAGAGGAAGTTTTGAAGGAAATCGGGAAAGATTTGGAATCTGTCGTTTCCCTTAACAATGAGGCCCAAGCAACCAGGATCATGGCTACGGCGCTGGTTCCTCTCGTAAAAAAACTTTTTGACGAAGGCAGGATTGATGCAGTGATAGCGATAGGCGGCGGACAGGGATCGCAGATGTGCGCCCCAGCGATGCAACAGCTTCCTATCGGCTTCCCTAAGATTCTGGTATCGACGAAGGCCGTGCAGGCAGGCATTCGGACTTACGTGGGTTCAAAGGACATCGTGATAATTCCTCCGATTTGCGACATAGCGGGTCTCAACAGGATCACCAGAAAAGTACTTGCAAATGCCGTGGGCGCCGCGGTGGGCATGCTTCGCGTGCCGTCACTTCCGGAGGCGCGAGGGCCGCTTGTCGTAATGAGCATGATGGGGTTGACAACGCGGTGCGGTATTAGAGTCAAGGACCTGCTGGAGAAGGACGGCTGTGAGGTAGTCGTCTTTCATTGCGTAGGCCCGGGCGGTATCGCCATGGAAGAATTCATCCGGCAAAACAAGGTCGAGTGCGTGATAGAGCTGGCGCTGGGCGAAATCAGCAATGAGCTTTTCGGAGGCATGGCTTCCGCAGGAAAAGATCGACTTCAAGCAGCGGGAGAAAAGGCTGTTACCCAGATCATCGTGCCAGGAAGTGTCGATATTATCAACTTTGTGGAAAAGGAAACTATTCCGGAGAAATACAGGCACAGAAGAATTTATGTGCACAACCCGCAGGCAAATTCCATAAGGATGGAAAAAGAAGATATGGTCTTGATCGCTAAGACCATAGCTGACAAGCTCAACAGAGCACGGGGACGCGTTGAGGTTGTTATACCCCTGAAGGGTTTTTCGGAGTGGGATGGGGAAGGAAAGGTTTTTGATGAACCCGATACGACTGCTCTTTTCGTGTCCACGTTGGAGGAGCATATACATCCCGAGATCCAAGTGACGAAGGTCGCTGCTCATATCAATGATCCGGCATTCGCGACATTGCTGGGCGATAAATTCAAGGGGCTTACGAAGGCTCATGTTTAGTAGAGGCAATGGCGAGGTCACAGGTGGGAGATATGCACCACGTCCGGAACTGGCGAGCGGACGCGGTAGAGAAGCTGTACCTGACCTTGAGGGGGATTTATGGAAAAACTGCTTGGTGCCGTCTTTGGGGTGAGCAAAGCATTGAATTACGTAGCGGAGGTGGCGCTGACCGGTATGATTGCCACCACGGTCGTAGATGTGTTACTGCGAGCCCTCGGGCACCCGGTCGTTGGAGCCTATGAAATAGTTGGCTTACTCTGCGGACCGCTCGTTATCGGGTTTGCTATTCCTCTTTCTTCCTGGAATAAGACTCATGTGTCCATGGACATTCTGCTCTCCAGACTGGCCAAAGGTAAGAGGAATATCCTCAGCACGCTAACCCGGATTATCTGCATCCTCCTTTTTATTTTCATAGGCTATAACCTCTTTTCACTTGGCAGGGAATTTCATTTTGCTGGAGAAGTTTCACATACGTTGCGCATGCCGTTCTATTGGGTAACCTACGGAGTGGGAGCCAGCTGCTTCGTGGAGTGTCTGGTATTCGTTTGCGACATTATCACTATCTGGAGAGGCGAGAAATGACGGGGGTCATAGTAGGCATTATTGCATTATTCGTGTTGCTGCTTCTCTTTACGACCGGGATTGAACTGGGGTTTGCCATGGCAGTGGTCGGCTTCGTGGGCTTCAGCTATCTGGTCTCCTTTCACTCGGCCGTCACTTTGCTGAGCACGGACGTCTGGGACGTGATTTCCTCATATGGCTATACGGTGTTCCCGCTTTTTATTCTGATGGGACAGATTGGATTCAACGCCGGTATTGCCGTCAGGCTCTATGATGCCGCTTACAAATTCATAGGCCATATCCCAGGGGGGCTAGCGATAGCAACGGTTGTAGGGGCCGCGGGTTTCAAGTCTATCTGCGGATCATCCGCTGCGACGTCAGCTACCTTTGCCAGCGTTGCGATTCCTGAAATGGAGCGTTATGGTTACGACAAAAAACTGTCAACGGGTGTCGTCGCATCGGTCGGTACGCTTGGTGCTCTCATACCGCCAAGCGTCTTTCTCATCGTGCTTGGCATCCTTACTGAACAATCCATAGGAAAGCTCTTCCTTGCAGGGATCATCCCCGGACTCATCGCCGCGTTCTTCTTTATTGTGATCATCTACGGATGGGTTAAGCTCAACCCTGCTATTGCGCCACGGGGTGAGAGATCGACTTGGAAGGCGAGAAGAGCCACTCTTCCGCAAATACTCTGGGTAGTGTTGATCTTTGTGCTGGTCGTGGGAGGAATCATGGCTGGTTTTTTCACGCCGACAGAAGCCGGCGGCATCGGGACCTTTGCCGTTATCGCTTTGGCCGTCGTGCAGCGCGATCTGAGCTTCAAAAAGTATACTAAATCCCTCCGTGAGGGGCTTGCAACAGCATGCATGCTGATCATGCTCATTGTCGGCTCAACGATACTAGGTCATTTTATCGCCGTGACTAACATTCCCCAAATTGCAGCAGATTGGATTGTTGGTTTGCCTCTCAACCGTTATCTGATCATGTTTTTCATCTGCCTTGTTTATGAGCTGGGAGGCTCCTTCATCGATGACCTGGCATTCATGGTGCTGGCTACACCGATCTTCTATCCGGCGGTGCTCAAGCTTGGCTTTGATCCAATCTGGTTTGGGATGGTCGTTGCGGTTACGGTCATGATCGGGGTGGTTATACCGCCCGTGGCCATCTGTGTCTTCGTGATTCAGAACATAACAAAGGTACCGATCGGAACCATTTACAAAGGCGTTTGCCCTTTCCTAATTTCCATGGTGGTCGTCGGTATTCTGCTGTTTATATTCCCGCAGCTTGCACTGTGGCTTCCGTCCGTCCTGATGAGATAATGGCTGGTGGGGTGGAGAACGAGTCCCGGTGAAGTGAGACGCGGTGGTGGCGAAAAAGGTGGAGCGAGGGAGGAAGGCAGCTCTGCAGGAAACAATATGCAAAGGGGGTTCAACATGAAGAGAACGGTAGCTTTGGTGGCAGGTGTGCTTTTGGTACTGCTTGCGGCAGGATCGGTCAGTTATGCGGCGGAAGCGATACAGTTGAAGTACAGCAACTACTTTCCAGGGACTCACCAATACGCAGTTCTAACCGGCAAGTTTTGTGAAGAGATCAAGAAGAGGACCAATGGCAGAGTGGAGATAACGCACTACCCAGGCGGGACGCTCACGACAGCCCCCAAGGTGTTTCAGGGAGTCATGTCGGGTATTTCCGACTTGGGATGGTCAGCTGTCCACTATAACCAGGGCCGGTTTCCTGTGATCGAGGCGACCTATCTGCCCCTCGGCAGTGTAGACGGTTATGTGGGATCAATGGTTGCGGATGACTTTTACCGCAAGTTTACACCCAAGGAATGGGAGAGGGTACACGTACTTTTTTTGAGTTCCACCGGTCCAAACGTGATAATCCACACGAAGAAAACACCGGTGCGGACCTTGGAGGAGTTGAAAGGGATGAAAATAAGGGGTACCGGTATGCAAGCAGACGTCGTGAAGGCCCTGGGAGGGGTGGCTATGCCCTTGGAAATGGTAGATGTGTATGAAGCCATGAGGCGGGGCGTACTCGATGGCGGGTTTTGGCCTCTGGAGGTACTGAAGGGCTGGAAATTTGGTGAATTATCAAAGTACACCACTTCCTGTTGGCAGGTCGGGAGCACCGCAACATTCTATGCTGTCATGAATAAGGAAAAGTGGAACGCTCTTCCCGCAGACATCAAGAAAATATTCGATGAGGTCAGTGCTGAGTTCAGGGATAAGCACGCCATGGTGTCCAACGATGCGGACTACGAAGGTCTTGATTTTTTCAAACAGCACGGTGGTCAACTTACGCAACTCTCGGATGCGGAAGCAAAGAAGTGGGAGAAAGCAGTAGAGCCAGTCATTGCAGATTATAAAAAGGATATGGCGAGCAAAGGTTACAAGGCGGAGGAAGTCGATAGCTGGATCAAATACCTCAGGGAGCGCATCAACTTCTGGGAGCAGAAAGCGAAGGACCAAGGTATTAAGTCACCCTACCAATGAGACGCACCGATGGTGACGAACGCGGGTTCATGAGACGTATACTCCTCAGTCCTAGCCCGATGCTGGGCAGAGATGAGCCGTTATTTTTCCGGTGCTTATGGCGGCATTGACATCCACATATGGACACACGCTATCAAAAGGGGAGGGCTTAAAGATGGTCGATGCATGGAGGAACTGGTTACTGATTTGTTCGGGACTCTTTCTCAGCATCATTGTTCTGATGGGGTCACCTGTGTCAGCAGCTGAAAGGTCTCCCATAAAGGTAGGCTTCCTTCTCCCGTATACCGGGACCATGCCCCTTCAGGCAAAGGGACTCGATAACGGCATGGAGCTCTATTTTGACGAGATCGGGAGAAAGGCAGGCGGAAGACCTATCCAGGTGGTAAAAGAGGACGACGAAAACAACCCTACCGTAGGGCTAACCAAGGTGCGCCGGTTGGTGGAGGAGCAAAAGGTAAATTTTATACTTGGTCCCGTGCACAGCGGGGTAGCCCTGGCCATGCACGATTACGTCTGTCAACAGAAACTCATCTGGATCAATCCTAATGCGTTCACGAGGGAGCTGAGCGCACCGGGAAAGGCATGCGAAAATACCTTCAGGATTGTTGAGACCACTGATCAGAGCAACTATCCCATGGGGAAATGGATCTACAAGAACACCCCATACCGGAATTTCGTTCTGATAGGCTCTGATTTTGCGGCAGGCCATCATTCTCTGGAGGCCTTCAAGGCCGGCTTTGAAGAGGCGGGCGGCAAGGTGATTAAAGAGGTTTATCCTAAACTGGGCACCATGGATTTCGCTCCCTTCTTAAGTACCATTAACGTCAAGGGGGCCGATGCGACCTATGCCTGGTTTGCAGGGACGGATGCGGTCCGGTTCGATCAGCAGTATACTGAATTCGGGTTGAAGAAAAGGCTTCCTTTATTCGGCTATAATGTGATCACGGACGACCCCTATCTGGCGAGCATCGGAGATGCGGCTCTCGGCATTATTACCGTCGGTAATTATGCTTACACATTGGATACTCCCCGGAACCGCGCTTTCGTTAAGGCTTATGTAGCGAAGTATGGTGAACCCCCCTCTCGTTATAGTGAGTTGGGATATGCTTCTGCGCAATTGGTTGGAGCGGTCGTCGAGGCCCTGAAAGGCAATATCGAAGATACGGCCCGGGTGGCCAAAGAGATGAAGAGGATAGCGAGCCCGCTCGAGGCACCAGCGGGTCCCCTTACCTTTGACAAATATAATCAGGCCATCACGAACATTTATGTTCTGAAAGTAGAAAGACGTGATGGGAAGCTGGTCAACATTGTCATTGACAATCTGGGTAGAATTGCGCAGGAAGACGTCTGGAAATGGTGGAATAAGTAGCTTCATAGGAGTACACGAGTTCAGGGCCGGCGGCTACGGCGCGGAACACCGTCCTGTCTGTTGGCCGATGCGGAAGATTACAAATTCCGAGGGTTTTATTGCTGCGACGCCAATCAGGCATATGAGCCTGCCATTATCGACATCGTCCTGGGTCATCGTCGTCCTGTCGCATTTCACAAAGAACGCTTCTTCGGGCTTTGCCCCCATCAACATTCCTTCTTGCCAGAGCTCTAAGAGAAACGCAGCGATCGAAGCCCTCACGTTCGCCCAGAGCTTTTCGCCGTTCGGCTCGAAGACGGCCCACCGGGTTCCTCTATCTATCGACTTCTCAATGAAGAGGAGGAGTCGGCGTATAGTTACGTATTGCCATTCCGGATCGGTCGAGATCGTCCTGGAGCCCCATACCCTGATCCCTTCGGCAGGGAACGAGCGAATACAGTTGATTCCCAAAGAGTTCAATTCATCCTCGATCGCCTTCGTGACGTCCGTCTCGACTCCGAGGGCACCGCGTACCGGTTCGCTGGCAGGGGTCTTCGCAACGTCCGTCCCTGCGTAGATTCCGGCGACAAATCCACTGGGAGGAACCAACTTTTGTTTCGTGCTGATCTTGCCGCCTTTTGTTGTTTCGATAGGTACTCTTATCCACGGATAGTAGAGCGCTCCATAGCCCCTCTCTGAGACCACAGTCTTCTTCTGCGCCTTTATCCCGGCGACGGTAGCACCCTTAATGGAATCGAGGATCGCAAACCGGTATCTATTCTTTTCACAGTGGGAGATCAGGGCATTCTGGACTTCGGGGGAGGTGACTCCCGGGAGGCAGACGATGGAGACCTCATCAACTTCGTTGAGCACCCGAAGCCCGTTGGAGCTCCTTGGTCCGTTATCTGTACCCGTGGTTCTGACCACGAAGCAGCGGTTTCCACCATTTTCAAAAAATCCCCAGACAGCAGGGGCGAGATACGGCGTATCAGGCGTGTACCTCCCAAACTCCTGCACAAACTCCGCCCAACTGGTAATGAGAACAGCTTTATTGTCCACGCCTTGCTCAGCCAGGCCGACGAATCCCGCTGTACTTGTGCTTACCCCCTCAATCGGCTTTGGTCCGGTGCCGTTCTCCTGGACGTAATCACCCGGGGACAGATACTCCGGCATCTTTATCTCCTTATTCCAACGCTATCAATTCTTTCCCGGAACAAGGCTCTGTTTTGCCGGTTATTACTATCGATACCGGCAAGGTCCGGGATGAGTATTGTTTCCTGATCGCTCGATTCATGTCTTGATGCCTCTCAAAATAGGATTGTCGGCCAGGAGCATATTGGTCGTTTCAGTCTCGTCATCAAAGATAAGAACTGCCAATCCCGTTTCGAGTCTCTGCCTTACCTGCCTGAACTTTGTTTCCGGCGAAACCTCCATTGCACCGTAGTCAGTGGCCTCTCTTGAGATAAATTCCTCAATAACGGCTCGCAAGGTTTCAACGCTGAGTCTATCGACTGGAATTATATGGATAGACATTTAACCTTGCTTCACCCGCAGAGGAGCCACCAACTACCAAGACTATACACTATTCCACTATGGATCACCATTGTGTGATGACATGCTTCAAGAGCATCGCAGGGGCTGAGGAGTACGGTCAACAGGTACCATGTGCTGCAAGAAACAAGACCTGACCCCAAAGCGGAGTGCAGAACCGGAAAGCGCTGCCCTTCGTGACCAAATTGCTGCCATGCTGAAGAAGGGATAACGCGTGCTGCTGACAGACAAAGGAGGGATACGCTATGGATGTCGAAGATGCTATCAGCCGAAATGCCGCATAATTAAATGTCTGAGGTTTCCCTGAGTGCAATCAATTTGAGGAGAAATCCGTCCCGATGCTTATCAGTGCGGTAGTACTACCGGATATCGTTGAAGGCGCACCGTATTGCTGATGCTTCCTCAAAAACCGAGTATTGCTTTCAGGCAGTCTATCTCATTGGGCGATAAGTTGGGGGTATCTGGTGATAACGCTGATTTCTGAGCCCTGTACTGTGGTAACATGACGGCATTCAGCTCACCCTGCGTGTCGGGGTATAGGTTCTCCAGTCTCATTCCATCCAGCGCCTCATGCAACTGGCCCGTGCGTTTGAGGATCTTTCCTTCTTTGTTCTTAGCCACCTTGCCTACCTCCTGATAGATCAGTTCTTTGCTTGGGTGCCTCTATTCTTCCAGGTTCTCGTTATGCTCCGTTCATAACGGTCGATTGTCTGTTTTCGATACGGTCTTATTCACTGCCGCCCTGCTGGCGTAGCAATTCGGACGCTTCCGTGTAACCATAGGCCGCCGCGTAGTGTAAAGGTGTCCAGCCGTTCTTATCCTTGGCATTGACCTCGGCCTTGTTGGCCAGGAGCAATTCCGCCATGTCCTTGTGACCCTCGCGCTCCGCCCAGTGCAAAGGCGTCATGCCCTTTTTATCCTTGGCATTGACCTCGGCCTTGTTGGCGAGGAGCACCTGCGCCGCTTCCTTGTGGCCATAAGCCGCCGCGTAGTGTAAAGGTGTCCAGCTCCTTTTGTCCCTGGCATTGACCTCGGCCTTGTTGGCCAGGAGCAATTCCGCCATGTCCTTGTGACCCTCGCGCTCCGCCCAGTGCAAAGGCGTCATGCCGTCCCTGTCTCTGCTGAAAACCAGATCAGGATCGTCTTTGAGCAGCGCCTTGACCTTTCTCAATGCGCCATCCTGGGCCGCGTCATGAATCTCGCCGCAGAAGGCGAGACTGCTCCAGGCCAGCGCGACCAGCATGACGGCAGCGAGGCGGAGAATTAGGGAGTGGCGGAGTCGGTTAAAGAAGACGTGCATTCTATTCATGGTTCCTCCAACGGCTTTCGGTCCCACCCGCGTGAATGGTTTCGTTTCTTCAGAATTTCAGAATGACTATTGTAAAAGCAAGGCATCGTACACCGTTCCTCTGCTTAAATTATCGGCTCGTCACGCCTTCAGTAAAGTTTCTCATGTTTTTCCAGAGGTACAGCACGATCCCCTTCGCCAATTTTGCCCGCGAGATAAGAGGACAACCAAACAAACTTCGGTGATCTGAATTATCGGTTGTAAACATTCGGGGTCAGGTCTTGTTTTTTGCATCTCTTTTCTTCCCCTTAGCCAGCCTTTTATACCTGCCGGCCCTCCTGCTGACCGTGGCGTAGTGAATCCCGAGATGCGCGCCAATCTCCTGGAGGGTGTAGCCATAGCCACGGGTTTCGGTGATCTGGTGGTCGATTGCTTTCGTGGAACGGGGGGTGAGTTTACCGAGAGCAGGCCTTGCGGCAAAGCGCTGCCGTCGGGGTATCCCGTTTGTGGCGACGATTGACCGACTGCGTATACACACCATGCAACTGCCTCATGCCGGGCGAAAGGTTCCCTTCCGGTGTCTCGACGAGCGGATGGTAGTGGTTGGACATAAGAGCGTACGCGCGGCAAATCCAGTGCTGCTCCTGGACGGTGTCATCGAGAATGGAAAGGAACAGCCCCCGGTCCCTGTCGGTCAGGAAGATGTCTTGCTGCGCATTACCCCGTGAGGTCACATGGTAGAGGGCGCCGGGGTATTCTATGCGTAACGGGCGAGCCATAGCGAAAGTCTGTCATCAACAAGTGCAAGAAACAAGACCTGACCCCAAAGCCCAAAGCCGGATAAATAGCTTGACAAGAAACGACGCCGTGCTAATCTGAGGGGATGAGCATCACAAGACGTTTCCCGGTATTGGTTCATGCTCAACGCTGCTCTTTACGGAAGACGTCCCACGAATCTTCACCAAATAGGAGGTATCCATGGAGGATGCGAGAGGACATACCTTAG
>DATFYE010000182.1:0-23512 GCA_035315185.1 Syntrophorhabdales bacterium
CCTATAAGCTACCGGCTCATGTATACAACTAACCCTGGTATGGGTAACCGATGTTGTGGCATAATTTAGCATTAGACTCGGGTGCACGATGTTCTGTCCTTTGTGACCTATTAGTCGAGAATTAAAGCGCTGATCTGGTACCCGCAGCGAGTTCTTCAAGGGCTCGACGATTGAGCAGCCTTATCCGTCGGCCATCCACTTCAATCAATCCTCCTTGTGTCATCTTGGCCAGGATACGAGAAAGCGTTTCAGGAATAGTGCCCAGAAAATTGGCCAACAATGTTTTGGAGACGTCGAGCTCCAAAATATCCGCATTCTGTTGACGCTGGCTTATGTAGAGCAGATAAGAGGCCAGACGGGCCGGAACACCCTTCAGCGACAAGTTCTCTATCAGGCTGCTGAACTGTCTGAGGCGGCGCGAGAGCAGGGCCAGCATATTCATGGCCACCGAAGGTTCTTCTTTAATCAGATGGATGAAACCTTCTCTTGGCAGAAAGAGAATCTTTGAGTCTTCCATCGCCTCCGCATTCGCAGGAAAACGTTCTCCGGCAAAGACCGGCACTTCCCCAAAGGGCTCCTGCAATTCGATGATATGGAGAATCTGTTCTTTTCCATCAGGAGCCAGTTTTGCGATCTTCACCCGCCCAATAATAACGACGTAAAAACCCGTAGCCTCCTCTCCCTCTGAGAAGATGCGCTCCCCTTTCTTGTAAGCTTTATACAAGGCAATGGAGGCGAGCTCCTTTATCTGCGGGGCTGGCAGCCCCTTGAAAAGCGGGACGTTTCCTATGAAGCCTTCAATTTCCATGAGCCCTTTTCAGATACAGTAGCACAAGAGTCGTCAATGGTTAAACACCAATTTGTTGGTGCGTTTTTTGCATGCAATTCAACAATACGCGGGCAACATCAAGTTTCAGGATGCCTACACACAGGCCTTCCAGGAATCCAGAAGAACATATGAAGAGACTCGGGGGAAAACTTTTCTCAATGGTCTGCCTCGTTGCAGCCACCTTCCTCATCATCGGTAGCCTCGGGGCGGTCACGATCAGTGACCGGTCTGGCGGTGCTATTTACTGGGGTGGTAAATATGTGAACATAAAACCATCCGGCTACACCGATGCCATTGGAAGCAGATCAAGAGTCGATCAGATGGAAGTAGCCATGAACAATGACATCGTGACGGTTAAGATCACGGGCCCTTACTTTTTCAACTACGTGCACAATTTAAAACGAACCCAGGACGCTCCTCCCGGCGACCTTTACATAAGCTCCCAGGGATGGAAGGTTTCAGGTAATCCTCCTTACACCAAGGATATCTTTGAGGCTTCCGAAGGCTGGGATTACGTGATTTCATTCGAGAACAAGAAAGTTTACACGTTGAGATTCTCAGAGATAACGATGACATCGGCCCTGCCTTACGTAAGCAAGTACCGGGCGCATCAGGCCTGGCGAGGCGGCTACGGGGACGCTGTAGACGAAGCAGAGGTGATTCTGACCGACAAAGATCTCAGCTTTATTTTCAGCGTAAGAAACATGGTGCTGCATAGTGAGATCGGCCTTCACTGGACGATGAAATGTGGAAACGACATCATCGAAGGAAGCGCCCTGATCCCTCCGATTGCGATGGCACCGCCATCGGCGGACCCCGCCCCCATCGACGTGGTAGCCGCTGACCCCATCGATGCAGCCGCTGCGGAGGGCGCACTGCCTGCCTCGCCGCCTATCCCTGCGGCCGCTTCTGCCCCTCAAGGCGTTCCGGCTACCGCTGCCATTCCCGGAACCGCCGGTGGTTCGGGCGTTGGGGCAGCACCCCTGTACGCAGCACCCATGTTCGCAGCACTGGGTGTTCCCGGTTCGGGTTCTGATATTGTTCTTCCCCTGCCTGGGAATAGTCCTGCCGGGCCCATCCCCGCTCCCAGTCCCACGCCTACGCCATTTATCCAACCTCCCACACCTACGCCCACGCCATTTATCCCGCCCGACGTTTCAGTGCCGGAACCTTCGGCCGTCTTCTTACTTCTTCTAGCCGGCCTTCTCGCTATTCCTCCCAAAAAACATCTGCCTAAGTAGCACCAAAAATCTCCCTTTTTATTGATCTAAGTCAAGGATGGATCTCTTCGCCTCACAGTATACTTGCATTTATGATTGACGCGATACAGATTTACAGCAGAGCAATCTAAATCAAAGGGAGGAGGCAGGCTATGTTTTGTTATCAGTGTGAACAGACGGCAAAAGGAGAAGGATGCACGGTAATGGGAGTTTGTGGCAAGCAGCATGAGGTGGCCAGTCTGCAGGATCTTGTGGTCTATCTCGTTACAGGAATTTCACAGTATGCGGTCGAAGGGAGAAAAGTCGGGGTCGTAGACCAGGAAGTTAACACCTACACCTTTGAGGCGCTCTTTTCTACCGTAACCAACGTCAATTTCGATCCCCAATGGTTCGTCACGCTGATTGAAAAGGGGACGACGCTGAGGGAAGCCCTGAAGGCGAAAGTAAAAGCTGCAGGAGGCAAGATCGACGCAGGGGAAGGGCCCGCTACCTTCCAGCCTGAGAAGACGTTGGATGCACTCGTAAAGCAGGGGGAAAAGGTAGGGCTCAAGTCTGACCTGACCATTGACCCGAATATTCTTTCCCTGCAGCATACAGTCCTCTTCGGCGTCAAGGGTATTGCTGCATACGCTGACCATGCGCAGATACTCGGGCAGCAGGACGACGCAATTCCGGCGTTCATTCATGAGGCACTGGCTGCGACCCGGCGCAAGGACCTGACATTGGATGATTGGGTAAAGCTGGCGCTCAAGTGCGGTGAGATAAATTTGAGGACGATGGAGATCCTTGATGCGGCCAACACAGGAACCTATGGCCAGCCTGCGCCCACCAAGGTTCCTCTTGGAGCAAAGAAGGGGAAAGCAATCCTTGTGTCGGGCCACGACCTGAAGGACCTGGAAGAGCTTCTGAAGCAGACCGAGGGCAAAGGCATCAATATATACACCCACGGCGAGATGCTCCCAACCCACGCTTACCCCAATCTCAAGAAGTATCCGCATTTCTACGGTCATTACGGCACCGCGTGGCAGAACCAACTCAAGGAGTTCGCTAACTTCCCGGGCGCTATCCTTCTCACCACGAACTGTCTGATGCGCGTTCAGCAGGCCTACCAGGACAACATCTTCACCCGTGGTCTCGTGGGCTGGCCCGGGGTACCGCATCTGCTCAACAGAGACTTCACCCCGGTAATACAAAAAGCCCTTGCCATGCCGGGTTTCTCGTCGGACACCGAAGCCGGCTCTGTCATGGTAGGTTTCGGCAGGAGCACGGTTATGAGCGTTGCTGGCAAAGTGATCGAAGCGGTAAAGAACAAACAGATACGCCACTTTTTCCTGGTAGCAGGCTGTGATGGCGCAAAACCGGGACGTAACTACTATACGGAGTTTGTTGAAAAAGTCCCGAAAGATTGCGTCGTGCTGACCCTTGCGTGCGGTAAGTTCCGCTTCTTTGACAAAGATCTTGGCGACATAGGCGGTATTCCGCGCCTGCTCGACGTGGGGCAGTGTAACGACGCCTATTCTGCAGTCCAAATCGCCGTTGCTCTGGCGAAGGCCTTTAATGTCGGGGTCAATGAACTACCGCTTTCCCTGATCCTTTCGTGGTACGAGCAGAAGGCTGTTGCAATCCTTCTGACGCTACTCTATCTCGGCATAAAGAACATGCGCCTGGGTCCTTCGCTTCCGGCGTTCGTCACGCCCGCAGTGCTTGATTTCCTGGTGAAGAACTATGACATAAAACCGATTTCCACGCCGGACCAAGACTTGAAGGCGATACTGGGCTAAAGACCGTTGCGGGTTGCGCGTTGCGGGTTCTTGCTTGTAACGCGTAACCCGTAACTCGCAACAATTTTTTCGCGAGGTGTTACATGAAATGCCCCGGTCAGGATACGAGGTACTGGAAGCCTGGTGATATCTTTGAAACGCCCTGTCCCCATTGCGGTCATGCCGTTGAATTTTTCAAGGACGAGTCAACGCGCAAGTGCAGGCAGTGCCATCGCCTGGTCACCAACCCACGCATGGACTTTGGCTGCGCGGCATACTGCAAATATGCCGAACAGTGTCTCGGCGAGTTGAGTCCTGATCTTTTGTCCAAAAGAAAGGACCTACTCAAAGACCGCGTGGCTTTAGAAATGAAGAAATACTTCAGGCAGGACTTTAAGAGCATCAATCACGCCATCAGGGTCGCCCGGTACGCCGAGCAGATCGGAGGCGCAATGGATTCCCACGAGAAGACCGGTGGGAATCCAGCAACTGAACAAAAAGCCGATCTTGCGATCCTGCTTTCTGCTTCATATCTCCACGGCATAGCCTGTCCGGAGAAGGAGTCCGACGGTCCCTCATTCGGTGCCGTTTGTGGAGGCGTAGGGAGTGTCGGTACCCTGCTCGAGGGGCTTGGCGCGGCAGAAGAGCTCGTAGAAAAAGTTTTGGAGACGATAAAAGCGCTCGGGCAGGACAATAAACAGGTCGGTGAGAATGGCTTCCTTAGAAACGCCCAGATCTTGCGAGACGCTCATGTCATCGCGGAGTTACAGGAACGCCAAGAACAGGCTGGTGCGGACAACAACCTTGATCGCATAGCTATTAGTGAGCTGGTCGAGACCGAAGAAGGCAGGATAATCGCCGGAAAAATTCTCTTAAGGGAGTAATCAGATGAAAGTGAAACGCAAAATCGTAGAGATCGATGAGAAGAAGTGTACAGGCTGCGGGCTCTGTGCTACCGCTTGCGCAGAAGGTGCCATAGAGATGAGAGACGGCAAGGCCCGACTGACATCAGAGATTTACTGTGACGGCCTCGGCGCCTGCCTCGGAGAATGTCCCGAAGGTGCGCTCACTGTCATAGAGAGAGAGTCACAGGAGTTCAGCCCCGAGGCGGTAGAAGAGCATCTCAAGCACAGGGATGTAGAAGTAAAACCGGCTCAGGAGCCGATGGCTTGCGGCTGTCCGTCTCAGCATATTCAAATGTTTGCGCAGGGCAAGGAAAGACCATCACATAAGCCTGGAGATCTGCGTGTTGGCGGAACGGCTTCAGTCCTCACCCATTGGCCGGTACAAATAAAGTTGGTGCCTTCTAAAGCACCTTTCCTCCAGGGCGCCGACCTGCTCATCGCGGCCGATTGCACTCCGGTCGCCTATCCGGACTTTCATACCAGTCTGCTTCCGGGCAGGACCGTACTCATAGGCTGCCCCAAATTAGACAACGTTGAAGAGTATCTCCAGAAGTTCGTGGACATTTTTAATCAGGCCTCGATCCGAAGTGTTACGGTAGTTGACATGGAAGTGCCATGCTGCTCGAAGCTGCCCGCTCTGGTACGCCATGCGCTCGAGCTGTCGGGTAAGGATATCCCGTTTCAGGAACTGGTGATCAGTGTGAGGGGTGAGATAGTCAATCGGGAGAGAAAAACAGCATGAAGAATGATCTATTTGGTCTATTTAGTCTATCTGGTCTTTCTCGTCTCCGAAGGAGACGGACTAAATAGACCAAATAGACTAGATAGACCATTTTATTGGTCCAGTATGTCGCGTAGCTTTCTCAGCAGTTCAGTGGGGGCAACAGGTTTTGATACGAAATTGAGTCCTTCATCAAGCACACCTTTTTCATGTATTACGTCTGCTGTGTATCCGCTGGTAAATAGGGCTTTGATATCAGGCCGTATCTTTCTGACGTAGTGGTAGACCTCTTTGCCGTTCTTGCGCGGCATTACAACGTCGAGCATGACGAGATCGACTTTTCTCTTATGCTTCAAGAACTTCGAAATTGCGTCCTCTCCGTCGACCGCCTCAATTACCGTGTAGCCGAATTCCTCGAGAACATTCTTTGTCAATCGCCTCACCTCGGCATCGTCTTCGGCAATGAGTATGGTCTCTGTCCCACCCACCGGTGGTGAAAGCGATGCTTCCTTTTCCGCACCATAAGCGGATCGAATGAGCGGTAGATATACTTTGAAGGTACTGCCCTGCCCCAGCTCGCTATAAACGTTGACGAACCCATTGTGCTGTTTTACAATCCCATACACGATTGCGAGACCAAGCCCCGTCCCCTTTCCCACTTCCTTGGTGGTAAAGAAGGGTTCAAACACCCTTTGCCTCGTCTTTTCGTTCATGCCCACTCCACTATCCGAGACCGAGATCATAGCGTACATGCCAGGTTTTCCGTAACCGTGCCGTTTCACAAAGGTGCTGTCCAGCTGCACAAGACCCGTGCCAATGGTGAGCTTGCCTCCGTCCGGCATGGCGTCCCGGGCATTGGTCACAAGGTTCATCAGGACCTGTCCCATCTGGGCACCGTCTGCAAAGACAGTGAGGTCTTTATCGGCGAACTCGGTATTGAGCTCGATATCTTCGGAGATGAGACGGCTAAGGAGCTTTTCCATGCTATTGATGATCTCATTCACCGTCATTGCCTTGGGATCGAGGATCTGTTTCCTTCCGAATGCGAGGAGGCTCTGAGTCAGGTTAGCCGCCCGTTCTGACGACGCGATAATCTGATCCACATAGCTTCTCAGCTGGTTCCCCTCACCCAGCCGCATCTGTAACAAATTCGCATACCCGATGACCGCAGTCAGGATGTTATTGAAGTCGTGCGCGATCCCCCCTGCAAGCTGCCCTATGGCCTCCATCTTTTGTGAGTGGCGGAGTTGCTCCTCGAGCTTCTTGTGCTCGGTTATATCCATGAGGTAACCGATTATGCCGGTTATTGTCCCGTTGGCGTCTCGCAGAACCGATAGGGATAAATGAACATAGAATTCCTCACCTGATTTTTTCTTGTTGCGGATCTCCACTTCGTAACTGCCAGCGGCCCTTAGAGGACCTATGACCGTCTCCTGCAATAACTGATACTGGTCTTCAGGATAAATGATAGAGAAATGCTTGCCGATCGTCTCTTCGCTGCTATAGCCGAAGAGACGCTCCGCTCCCTTGTTCCAGATAGTTATATGACCCGCGAGGTCCGTAGAAATGACCGAGTCGTGGATCTGGTCGATAATCTGTGCCTGCAGCCGCAGTGCCTCTTCAGCGCGCTTTCTTTCGGTGATATCGTTGCCCACGCAAAGGACTTCCCTCACGTGCCCTCCCTTGTCGAATGTGGGCTTATTCGTCCAGGAGATCCATACACGGTCTCCGTTCCGCAACATGTTCTCATTCTCGTTAGTACTGTATTTTTCGGGTTGCCGGCCGACGTCATCGATCATCGCTTTTAGATTTCGACCTGACGAATCGTTCTCCGGCACGATCGTCCCGACAACATTCTTCCCCAGTATCTCCTGCTCAGAGTAACCAAAGAACTTCTGTGCAAACTCATTGAAGAAGGTAACGTTCCCGGCCGCGTCTATCCGCAGGATGATGCTGTTTGCGTTCTGCACCAGCTCGCGGTATTTTTCTTCGCTGGCCCTCAAAGCCTCTTCGGCGAGCTTACGCTCCGTAATATCAGACGCCGTGAGGATGATTCTGCCGTCATCCAGCACTGTGGCCCTCATTTCGATCTCGCGGACCTGCCCGTTCTTACAGTGCACGCTAAAAGTCCGATCGACCGGCCTTGCCCGTGCTACATCTTCAACCCAGGCACGGATCACCTTTTTCCTGTAATCCGCTTGAGGATAGGCCTTGTGAAACCACTCCTTACCAGTAGGTATGTCTTTCAGGGAATATCCAGTGATGAGTGTGAACTGAGGATTGACGTAAAGGTACCTGCCGGTTTTCTCAAAAAGGATTACCCCGTAAGGCGCCTTCTGAAGCATGGCAAAAAAGGTTTCCTTTTCCCGCCTTAAGAGCATCTCGGCCTTCTTCCGTTCGGTAACGTCCCTGAACGCCAAAACCATGCCAATCGTATTTCCCCGCTCATCCCTGATTGGTGCCGTACTATAATCAATCGGTATGGCCACGTCGTTCCTGGAAATAAGTAGATGGCTCACAGGACCGACAACTACGGCACCTCGGAGGCTCTCGATCCAGGGCTTCACGGGAAGCGGCGCCCCTTCCGAATCCCTGATATTGAAGATCCCGCTCAAGTCCTTCCCCAGAGCTTCCGACTCTTTCCAAGCGGTAAGTACCTCGGCATTGAGGTTCAGAAAGGTCACTTGCCCCTCAGTATTGGTGGTGATAACACCATCACTGATCGACTTGAGAGTTGTGGAGAGCCAGTACTGGCTCTGTTTAATGCGTCGCTCAGTCTTGTGCTTGTAAAGCGCCACCTCGATGGTTGTGTGCAGTTCTCTCTCTTCAAAGGGCTTGAGAATATATCCGAAGGGCTCCGTCACCTTCGCGCGTTGCAGCGTATTTTCGTCGGCATAAGCGGTCAGATATACAACCGGGATATCGAAATTGGTGCGAATGCGTTCGGCTGCTTCGACACCGTCAACGCCGCCCTTGAGCACTATGTCCATCAAGACAAGGTCGGGTTTAAGAGCCTCCACTTTTTCCAGGGCTTCCTCCCCTGACGACGCCCATCCGCAAATGTTGTAGCCAAGGCTCTTGAGGCTCCACTGAATATCTTTAGCGACAACACTCTCATCTTCAACTACGAGGACCCTAACCTGAGACATCCCTTTACGCCCTCTCCTTATATTTGATCTCTCCAAACGTAATCTTGAACTCGGTCCCGCCTTTACGGTTAAGCTCTATGGCTCCGTCAAGCTGATCGGTAAGCGTACAGACGAGCTGCAAGCCGAGTGAATCGGTGTTCCGAAAGTCCACACTCTCAGGAAATCCGACCCCGTTGTCGCTGACTACTAACGTGAACCTGCCGTTATCCCTGTGAAGATTCACAAAGATTTCACCCTGTTTCTCCGGGAAGGCGTGTTTCAAAGAGTTGGAGACCAGCTCATTAATGATCAGTCCACAAGGGATAGCGGTGTCGATCCCCAAGAGCATATCATCTACCTGCGTCTTTAGGGAGATTCTCCCGGCACTGTAGGACCGGAACAGGTTTGAGGACAGGTTCTGTATGTACTCGGCCACGTCGATGTTTGCCAGGTCCTTAGACCGGTACAGCTTTTCATGGATAAGGGTCATAGACCGGATGCGGTTGCGGCTCTCCTTGAACATCTCCAGAGCCTGGTCGTCTTTAATGTACTTGGACTGCAGGTTCAGGAGACTCGATATAATCTGAAGGTTGTTTTTCACACGATGATGGACCTCTTTGAGAAGGACCTCTTTCTCTTTCAAGGAGAGTCTTATCCGTTCTTCGGCTACTCTTCGTTCAGTGACATCCTGCAAGAGCACAAGCAGTCGTTGGTCCTCATCGTCCTCTCCACCAAGAGGCGCCACAACGCAGTCCAGGTAACAATTGCCAGAGCGCTCCGTCTCCATAAGCGTCTTCTCTTTTAATGCCGTAAAATCGAACTGAGCCTCAAACCGCACCGTTTCCCGGTTCTCGATCCTCTCTTTTATCTCCTCCGCCATCAAGGGCTCTTCGAATAACTTGAATTTTCTCGCCTCTTCCAGGCTGTCAACCCCAAGAATGTGCATGCACGAATCGTTCATCTCGATGAGCCTATACCCCAAATCATAGAGCTGGATGCCTATCGGGGACTGGGTAAACACATTCCTGAAGCGTTCCTCACTCTCCCGCAAGGCCTTTTGACCCTGCTTTATTTCTGTGACGTCAAACCCCACTCCTATGAGTCCGACAACAGAGCCTCTTTCGTTCTTCAGCGGCATTTTACGTGTGGCAACAGTGACGGTTCTCCCGGACTCAACGAGGGTTTCCTCACCAACGTACATGGGTTCTCCTGTCATGAGCACCCGCGCGTCATCCGCCCTCAATTTGATTGCTTTATCTCGGGAATAAAAGTCGTAGTCTGTTTTTCTTACGATCTCTCTTTTCGAGAAACCGACCGCGTCGCTGAACTTCTTGTTAGCGGTCATGTAGACGCTCTTTGAATCCTTGAAAAAGACGTACGCGGGCAGGCTATCCAGCAAGGTGGAGACCTCTCTCTGGCTCTGGCGGAGCATCTCTTCCATCCGGTTCCGCTCACCGAGGTCTGACTGGATCATATAAGCTGCAACCACGAAAAGAACAAAAATTAATAGATACCCGAAGCTGATGACAAAGCTGACGGTTCTCCCCCCGGTTTCCGCTGTATCGGCCCGCTTTCGCAGTACATCTCTCTCTTCTTTCTCGATCGTCTGGATAACGCTGGTGATATCGTCACTTATCTTCTTTCCCTCATCCCTCATGATCACATCCATGGCCGCATCGAAACCTTTCGCTCGCTGCAGATTACCCCACTCTTTGACGAGCGCAAGCCTTTTACTAAGAAGGAGATCGAGCTGATCCACGCGCCGGCTCTGAACCGGGCTTGTCTCCGTGAGCTTACGAAGCTCCTTCAAATCCCTTCTGATGGCTTCTATAGCCTGTTGGTACTGGTCCGAATTATCTGACCTGCCTGTAATAAGAGCCGTGCGCTGACTGCTCTCTGCGACATAGAGACGGAAATTAATATCAGCTATCTCCTGGACGATTTCGTGGGAATGTATGGCCCAGTTGGCGTTGTCAATGACCCGAATGGTCGTCCAGTAAGACGAGACGCACGCGAGCAGAAGAACGATCAGCGCCGCGCCAAACCCTGCATAGATTTTTTTGTCTTCAGGCCACTTTGGCTCGCGGTGCTCGCGGACTGGGCGGCGACCCTTCTTCAAGACTCTGCCCTCCCAAACCTATGCCTGTAACTCTGAAGGAAAACAAAAGAGACAATTCTCCAGAGATGCATTTCGGCTACCATTCCGTTGGGTAACTCGGGTAATCTAAGTGATTATGCAAAGCGTGTACCAATTTCCCCCACACTATTTATATCAGCCAAAGTATAATGTATTTGCTACCGCTTGTAAATGGCTCAAGCACCAGGAAACCGTTTGCAATAGCACAGCGTTTGTGTGATACTAAGACCTTGTCATGGGCCTTCTGAGCTTGCTATTCAGAGATCCAGTAGCTTTTGTGCTGCTGATCATACCCCTGCTCTATTCGGTCATTATCCATGAGGTTGCCCACGGCTGGGTAGCCAGTAAGATGGGCGACTCAACTGCCAAGTGGCTTGGCCGCCTCACCCTCGATCCGAGGAAGCACCTGGACCCACTAGGCACACTCATGCTCTTTCTTGCTGGTTTCGGCTGGGCAAAACCGGTGCCTGTAAACTTCAACAACCTGCATGAACCACGCAAAGGCCTTATATTCGTCTCTGCGGCCGGCATCACCGCGAATGTCCTCCTGGCCTTCCTCTCGCTGCTGACGCTTCAACTCTTCAATCCCCAATCGCGGACAATAATAACTGTGCTCGTTAACCTTGCGCGCATTAATATCATGCTCGCAGCCTTTAATCTCATCCCCATACCACCATTGGACGGCTCCAAAATTCTCATGGGCTTTGTGTCACGGCGCTTCCAGTATTCCTTGGCCCGACTCGAGCCTTACGGGTTCTTCATCATCATCGGGCTGCTATGGCTTGGCTTCCTTGATCCTGTGATCAGCCTCCTCCAATGGGCTATACTGCAGTTGATAAGCGTTGTAATACCCTGATGAAGACTGAAATTTATCGCTTCAAATTCCAGATCCTTACAGGATGCTTCGCCGGCGCTATCACAATACCGAAATCCCAAACAATCCCCAATAAATAGAGAGAGCTCAAATAATCGAACTCAGGAGGCTGGCCGGTGTGACTGGCGCCGTCCTTTTCCGACATTTGACACTTGGTAATGGAGATTGTTTCGGGTACCCTCTTGCGGGTGGTGGTGCTTGACATTTGGGATTTAGAGCCCACGACTCACGGTTTCAAGCTGCTGACCTGCTTTATTAGGAGCAACAAGAACCGTGAGCCGTCGGTTGACCCGATATGGCGTGAGACTCGAGATCGATCGTTTACAGTGCGACTACCTCTTTTACTTCGGGCACTTCCTGTTTAATGACCCGCTCTATGCCCATCTTCAAGGTCATCTGACTCATGGGACAACTGCCGCAAGCACCGGTCAGCTTCACTTTAACAACGCCATCCGGACTGACATCCACCAGTTCGACGTTGCCTCCGTCTGCCTGGAGTGCCGGCCTGACCTTATTGATTGCTGCTTCCACTTTCTCTTTCATCGTTCCTCCCTAGGGTTTTTTGTTCGCAACGGCTATGCTTCTTCATAAGCCACTACCCGGATGATCCCGATCGTAGCACCGTTTGCATCAGTTGTGCAGGTATCGTTCGCAGACAAGATCTTTTTAACCCCCTTCTCCTTGACAAACTTGTTAACCTGCTCGTCCAGAGCTTCTAACTCCCGGACGGTTTCGAAAATCTTGAGTGGCATCATGAACGTTTTTACCTTGGCCACACTATCACCTCCTCCCTTCCTACCTCGATAAAAATAATACAGAAGAAGGCTCCATTCAAGTAGGCCCCACATTATACCACTACCGCACACGGCAGTGAGGAAAACTTCTGAGTCCCGGGCATACGTTTGAAGGCGAATCGGTATTGGATTGCGAGGGGGATGGAAGGGTGTTACAATTCTAACAAGGTAAAATCTTGAGAGCTGCGGACCCATTCGAGATCTCGAAAAACATTTATCTGGTCGGGAGTTCAGAGATAACCGATTCCAGGGACTGCGCGGTCTATCTTATCGATTTGGGTGAGTTGATTTTGGTCGATGCCGGAGCCGGACCGAGTGCCCCTCAAATTGTGCGAAACATTGAGAGAGTCGGACAGGATCCAACCAGGCTTTCCACTGTGATCATCACCCATTGCCATGTGGACCACAGCGGAGGGGCGCGCCTGTTTCAGAAGCGGTTCGGCGCACGACTGGTCATGCACGAGCAGGATGCGAAGGCCGTGGAAAAGGGTGACGTGAGGATGACGGCGGCTCTCTGGTATAGCCTCCCCTTTGAGCCCACGCCTGTGGACATAAAGCTATCGGGACAGGAGCAGACGCTCACCTTCGGGTCATATTCCATTGCCTGCCTTCACACGCCCGGGCACACGCCGGGCTCCATCTCTCTCTGTCTCGATTTAGGCGGCAAGAGATTTCTCTTCGGCCAGGACATACATGGTCCTTTCCATTCCGACTTCGGCTCCGATCTTGTCGCCTGGCGCGAGTCCATGCAACGGCTTCTGGCCCTTGAGGCGGACGTTCTCTGTGAAGGCCATTTTGGCGTGTATCAGCCGAAGGGGCAAGTCTCCGCTTACATCGAGCAATACCTGAAAGCTTACGCAGAAAACGGCCCTTAGCGCGCCGATCCTCACATATCTGACCTTGATACCTCTTATACCAATTTGCATTCAAGATGGGGACCGAGGCGGCAGTGAGGAGCCGACGCAGGCGTACTCAGAAGTACGTCGAGGAGAGCGACGCAGCGACAACGGACGTATACGCTTGGAGGCAAATTGGTATAAGACCAAGCCTTCCAGTTGCAGATCAGTAGCTCATCAGACTCTTAGTGACCTTCTGTAATCTTGCCCTTTTCTCTCTGGTAGGCTTCCATGCCGGCTTCAACCGCACTTGTTACCAGGGTCTTCTTTTTTTCAACAAAATCCTTGCCTCTTTCTATGCCGCTCTCGATGACACTTGTTACCAGAGACTTGTTCTTCTCAACAAACTCCTTGCCTTGCTCAACGGTGGAAGTGGCCTTCTCCCTGGCCTGTTCATAGTAGCCTTCAGCTCTGCCTTTCACCTCTTCAGCAAGCTCCTTGATCTTCTGCCGTGTTTCCCTTCCAGGCTTTGGGGCAAGCAGGAGGGCAACACCAGCCCCCACCAGTCCCCCCAGGAAGAACGAAAATATCACTGCGCCAGCGCTGGGACCTGATCCTTCCTCTCTCATCTCTTACCTCCTTTAATACTGCTAATACTGCCTCACCCGAAAGTCCGATCGGCAGGCTATATTATTTCCAAAGCCCCTTTTTCAAAACAGAGGCCGCTACTGCGATCCCTGCTTTTATCCCTGAAATTCTTCCCGAGGCCGAAGCGGTCATGCCCTCCAGGTCATCAGTGATGCGTTTCACATTGTCGCTCACCCGCTTTACCCCATCCCCCAATGCCCGCACAGAGTCAGAGACTTCTCTTACATCGTTCGTTATGGCTGAGACATTATCAGCGACGTTTCTCACGCTTTTCAGAGTAAGATTCATCTCCTCCAGCGTGGCTAGTAATGACTTATCTGCCAAGATTATCGCCTTGTGGAGACTAAATATTAGGTATATAACGGCAATGACGAGAGCGACGAACGCCAGTGCGACGAGACCCAGGAGCCAGGTGTTCATTGAACCTCCTTTGCCACCTCACTTTTATCATTGTAACAATAATAGTCACTATTTTCTGTCGTGTAAAGTATAAAGGCTGCGATCTTCTATAATGCCGTTGCCGTGAGGCTTCCCGGAAGGGACTACTCCCTGCTCCTTGTAGTGGTAAAGGGATTCGGACGTCAGCCCATGATGCTCCTCACCAGTTGTCCTGTTCAGCTCAAAGCAAAAGAAAGCATATGGCGTATCGTGGAAATATATCTCACCCGCTGGAAGCGCGACGAATCGTTCCAGTACATCAAACAGTGCTACAACCTCGAAGACATCAGGGTGCGCTACTACATCAGCATCCGCAACGTGGTCGTGCTCATTCTCGCTGTCGCTTATTTTGCGGCAGTATATCTCGGAGACAATCTGAAGCTCAAAATGCTCATGGAGAGAATCTATCTCGTCTCAAAACGGTTTTTCGGCGTGCCCACGTTTTTTAACTATACGATTGCCGACGGCCTGTACAATCTTCTCTTTCCCGACAAGTCGGGCATCAAGGAGATCCCGAAGACGAGAAAGCCTGACTTTCAGCTCTGTTTTAGCTTCTGGGAAGAGAGCGGGTAAAACAAAACTCAGGAAACTCTAGGAACGTATTCACCTTGACAATTGTCTTTGATGTTATACGTTATGAGAAAGGCTGACCCGAAAAAGCCTAACCCTCCGTGAGAAGGGGGCGGAAAGCGGCGGGTCTCTCATGAGACGGCCGAGCTGCCGATGGATGGCCATTGGTGAGCTCGGCTTTTTTATTTTGTTAGGTACTGTTTTTTAAAAAGAAAGGAGGAGACGGATATGGAACCGAATGTTTGGGTTAAGTCCTTGGAAGAGGTGGTGAGAAAATTTCTGCTGGTTATCCCCAACATCGCTGCAGCCATTGCCATTTTAGTCATTGGTTACATCATCGCTCGTATCCTAAAAGCCGTCGTGATCAAAGTGCTGAGGTCGACCAAACTTTTCGCCAAGGTGGAAGAATTGAAGATTCCCGAAAAGGAGGGTACGGTTTACATCATAGGGAGACTGACGTTCTATCTCGTCATGCTCTTTGTCCTCTTGGCCTTCTTCAATGTTCTCAATCTACCGATCATCGCAGGGCCGATCAGCACGCTGGTGAACACCGTTATGGAGTACCTCCCCAGAGTGGGTGGGGCGGCCATTATCCTCATCATCGCCTGGGTCATCGCCAAAATATTAAGAATGCTCATCGTAAAAGGTTTAGGTCTTGTAAAATTCGACGAGAGACTAGCTAACTATTTTAAAGGCAAGCCCAGTGAGATTATTGCAGGGATCACCTTTTATCTCGTACTCCTTTTCGCCCTCCCCCCCTTCTTAGAAGCCTTAAAGCTCACGTCGGTGACGAGCCCCCTGAGTGACATGTGGGGCAAATTTACAGGAATTTTCCCAAATCTCTTGGCTGCCGCCATCATCATGATCATCGGTTTTTTTATTGCGAAGATTGTTCGAGAGATCCTCGTTAACCTTTTGGTGGGATTTGGGATTGATCGAGGGGCCGAGAAGATCGGCATCGATAAAACGTTGGGAAAGCTGAAGCTGTCCGGTATGGTCGGGACCATTGTGTATGTTTTGGTGATAATCCCCGTATTGATTGCAGCACTTGATGCCCTGAATATTCCTGCCGTCTCCACGCCCGGACGAGACATGTTGGCCGTTGTTTTGAATAAACTTCCTGCTATCTTCGCAGCCTCCCTTATTATCATTCTTGCCATGGTCCTAGGGAAAATTATTCAAACCTTACTCGCGCAAATCCTTAGTGGTTTGGGTTTCGACCGGCTCTTAGAGGGGTTGGGCGCTAAAAAGGTAGGCCAAAAAACGCCATCTCAGGTGGTAGGGGTCATTGCCTTCATTTACATCCTCTTTTTTGCTGTCATGGAAGCAGCGGAGGTCTTACATTTTCCGATGCTTTCTAACCTCACTGGTCAGTTTATTGCCTTTGCTTTCAGGGTGGTCTTGGCCGTTATCATCCTGGGAGCGGGTATTTTGGTCGGTAACTGGGTGAAAGGGTTGGTCCAGGGGGCAGCGAAGGAGAGACCTTTTATGGCCAATCTTGCCAAGGCGGCCATTGTTATATTTGCCTTAGCGATTGCCCTTCAGAATCTTGGTATTGCGAATGAGATTGTGACCCTGGCTTTTGGTTTGCTTCTGGGTTCTATTGCCGTTGCCGCTGCGATTGCCTTTGGGATCGGATCGAGAGAGATTGCTGGACGTGAAGTGGAGACCTGGGTGAAAAAAATGAGGGGAGAAAAATAAAAGGTGAGCATAAAATATCTTTTTTTACCAGGTGACGATAGGTAAAACAACAGGCGAAATTCTTACATCTGAGCACCAACCTCAGACCGCCCATGCCAGGGGATAATGCAAAGACTCTGACTGTGGGTGGGACACCATGGTGGTGATAGGAGAGGGCAAAGTGACACCGGGTGGAAGCCGGGAATCAGCCAGTCCCGGAGCGGGTGGACTGAGCGTTATTGGCGTTCTCGGTTCGCTCTCCAATATCCTTGTAGGGAAGTAACGGTCTAAGCTCGGCAATGATTACGACAGGGGATGGGGGCATGTCAGAAAAAGCCCAAACAGAGACAAAACTTTCCGGCATGGGGGCCATACCCGGTGCAAAGGGTGTAACCTTTCGCGTATGGGCGCCCCATGCCGAAAGGGTTTATGTGACCGGAACCTTCAATGACTGGAGCAAGACCTCAACACCTCTGGCCGGAGAGGAGAACGGTTACTGGTCGACTGCCGTGTCAGAGGCAAAAGTGGGAGATGAGTACCGATATTTGATTCATACCCCTACTGATTGGAATCTCCCTCCTCTCTCTCGCATTGATCCTTATGCCAGAAAGGTGACCAACTCAATCGGCAACGGCATTATCTATGATCCTAGAGCCTTCGACTGGGGTGATGCTGCCTTTCACATGGCAACGGGGAATGAGCTCGTCATTTACGAGATGCACGTCGGCACTTTTAACGTCAAGGAAAAGGGGCATCCGGGCACCCTGGATAGTGCCATTGAAAAACTGCCTTATCTTAACAGTCTGGGCATCAATGCCGTGGAAGTGATGCCGGTCGCGGAGTTTGCGGGCGACTTTTCGTGGGGCTACAATCCAGCACATCCCTTTGCCGTTGCGACTATTTACGGGGGGCCGGATGCACTCAAGCGCTTTGTGAAGGCGGCCCATGAGCATGGCATTGCTGTTATCCTGGATGTCGTCTACAACCACCTTGGCCCCTCCGATCTCGATTTGTGGCAGTTTGACGGTTGGAGCGAAAATGAGAAAGGGGGAATCTACTTCTACAATGATCGTCGCTCGCAAACACCCTGGGGCGAGACGCGTCCCGATTATGGTCGGGGCGAAGTGCGCCAATATCTACGCGATAACGCTCTGATGTGGTTCGAGGAATACCACGCCGACGGCTTACGCTGGGACATGATAGCCTATATCAAGAGCATTGACGGTAATGACGAGAATCCGGCTAATGAGCTCCCCGAAGGCTGGAGCTTGATGCAGTGGATCAATGTGGAAATCGCACAACGGTTTCCTGGCAAAATCAGCATCGGCGAAAGTATGAAGAATAATCCCTGGGTCATAAAAGATGTAGGAGCGGGTGGCGCAGGTTTCAATGCGCAATGGGATGCCGAATTTGTTCACCCCGTTCGCCGGGCCGTCATCTCACGCGATGATAAAGTCCGCGATCTGGGGGCAGTCAGTAGAGCCATCGAGCACCGCTACGATTTAGACGTCTTTCGGCGGATCATGTATACCGAGTCGCACGACGAGGTCGCCAATGGTCGATCCCGGGTGCCCGAGGAGATCTGGCCCGGTAAGGTGGACAGCTGGTTTTCCAAGAAACGCTCCACGTTGGGTGGTGCACTTGTCCTTACTTCGCCGGGGATCCCGATGCTTTTTGAAGGGCAGGAGCTGCTGGAAGATCGCTGGTTCCAGGATACAGTCCCGATCGACTGGTCCCGAGCTGAGGACGAACACGGTATCCTCGGCATGTACCGGGATCTGATCGCCCACCGGCGCAATCTGTCGGGCGTGACGCGGGGGTTGTGCGGTCAGAATATCCACATCTACCATTTTAATGATGAGGCCAAACTACTCGCTTTCCATCGCTGGGACAAACAGGGCCCGACTGATAGCGTAGTTGTCGTGGTGAACATGACGAATCAAAACCGCGATGGGTATCGCATCGGTTTTCCACGGCTCGGATTGTGGAAAACGCGCTTCAACAGTGACTCCTACAACTACGGTTCAAACTTTTACAACCATCCTACATCTGATGTTGAAACCCACGAGGAAGGAGCCGATGGGCTACCCTGCTCAGGCGAAATCAGCATCGGGCCATACACCGTGGTAATTTTCTCGCAGGATGGATAGGTTCAGCGGTGGAGTGGGCTTTACAGAGGATAATTGGTGAATGCCCGGAGTCCTTCCGGATGATATCTCTTACGAAAGTGGGGTGTTAAGAATATGATGCGCAAACGGATTATCCATCGAAGTTCAAAGGAGCCCTCATCCGCCGATCAGGACTGGCTCGACCTGGGGCGTCTAGCGCAGGTGGAGATTACGTCCGAGGATGCAGGACATCCCGTCGAGTCGGCCCTGACAGCCGGCGATGGCCCGGGCTGGCTGGCCGGCGAACCCGGGGAGCAGACCATCCGCCTGCTATTTGACGACCCGCAGGCACTCAGACACATTCAACTCGTATTTGAGGAAGAGAAACGGGAGCGTACCCATGAGTTTGTGCTACGATGGTCGGGAGACGGCGGGCGGTCTTACCGGGAGATTCTGCGCCAGCAGTACACGTTCAGCCCGCCCGGCGCGACCCGCGAGGTCGAAGATTACGTCGTCAACCTCCATGGAGTGACAGTGTTGGAGTTGAGGATCGTGCCCGACATAAGCAGGGGCGATGCCCGGGCGTCGTTGATCCTGCTGCGGCTTGCATAACCTCGATCCATTCTCGGTATTGGGGTGTAAGGCACTCGGTGCAGCATGTTGAAGGATTAGACAAATGAAAATAGGTAGAGAGTTTTAAACAGATAGGGCAGGCCCTATCGTTCAATATCGCTACTGTTTGCTGGAAAGTTAGGGGAGATGGAACATGGATGCTGAGGGCTTGCCTCTGCCAAGAATACCCGTTTCCACATACAGGCTGCAATTTAACCGCCGGTTTACGTTCTCCGACGCGACTGACGTTCTTCCCTATTTAGATGCGCTGGGGATTAGCGATATTTATGCGTCTCCCTACTTCAAGGCCCGCAAAGGAACCATCGCCGGCTACGACATTGTCGATCCCGCAAGGCTCAACCCGGAGATAGGCACGGAAGCGGCTTACAATCGACTCACACGTGAGCTGCAGAAACGTAAGATGGGGCAAATCCTCGATATAGTGCCAAACCATATGTACGTCGGGAGTGATGATAACGGCTGGTGGATGGATATCCTTGAGAATGGTCCGAGTTCTTCCTATGCGCCGTTCTTTGATATAAACTGGCACCCCGTCAAAAGAGAACTCGAAAATAAGGTGCTAATCCCCATTCTCAGCGAGGAGTACGGGGCAGTACTGGAGCGCCAGGAACTGAAACTAATATTCAAGACAGGCGCGTTTTTTCTCTACTGCTATGATCGTAAGCTCCCGATACTACCTGAGACCTACGCAGATATACTGAAGCACCGCATAGAGAAACTGGAAACGCTTTTGCCTCTTGACGATCCGCCTCTTATAGAACTTTTGAATATTATAACCGCCCTCAGCCGTCTGCCTTCATACACTGAGCGAGAGCAGTCCAAACTTGCAGAGCGGAGCCGTGAGAAGGAAATAATAAAGAAACGTCTCTGTAAGCTCTATAAAGAAAGCCGCGTAATCAGGAACTTCATTGACGAAAACGTTCACATCTTCAACGGGACCAGGAAAGAGCCGCACAGTTTTGACCTTCTTAATGACCTGCTCGGCAAGCAGGTCTGGCGGCTCTCCTATTGGCGTGTTGCCGCGGAAGAGGTCAATTACAGGAGGTTCTTCGATATCAACAGCCTCGCTGCCGTCAGGATGGAAGACCCCGTAGTCTTTAAGAAGGCTCATGAGCTCGTCCTCAAACTTATCGGTGAGGGCAAAGTGACCGGGCTGAGGGTGGATCACCCCGACGGTATGTACGACCCTTCCGAGTACCTCATAAGATTACAACGCGAGTGTTTCCTTCGTGTTCGACTCGCCCACACGCAAAGAGTACAAGGTAAGAAGTCCAACACCCCTGTCCAGGCGATCCCGGAACCCGAAATTTTGAGGCAGTACGCCGAAATGATTGCCTCGGATCCACAGCTCAAGCCTTTCTACGTAGTTGGCGAGAAGATTCTTTCAAAAGATGAAAAGCTGCCCGAGGACTGGCCTGTTTTCAGCACCGTAGGTTACGACTTTCTGAATACGCTCAATGGCATTTTTGTGGATACGGCAAATGGCAAGGCCTTTGATAAGATCTATGAGAGATTTATCCGATCAAAGATGGATTATCAGGACCTGGTGTATGAAAAGAAGCGGTCGATCATGACCGCCTCCATGTCGGGCGAGATCAACACGCTTGCCCATCACCTGAACCGTCTTGCGGAAAAAAACAGACACACGAGAGACTTCACGCTCAACGGCCTCAGAACCACGATCACGGAGGTGATCGCCTGTTTTCCCGTCTACCGGACCTATGTTACTCGTGCCGGTGTACATGAAAGGGACCGGCGCTATGTTGAGCAAACGGTCTCAAAAGCAAAACAAAAAAATCCGGCGCTGAGCGAAAGCATCTTTGATTTTCTGAAAAATGTATTGCTGCTCAACTATCCCGACGACTTTGGGGAGACGGACAAGATGGAGTGGGTCAGCTTCGCCATGAGATTCCAGCAGGTCACGGGACCTGTGATGGCGAAGGGCGTCGAAGACACAGTTCTCTATGTTTACAACCGATTTCTCTCCCTCAATGAGGTGGGTGGAAATCCGGCGGGATTCGGAACGGCCCTCGAAACTTTCCAAGCACAGAACATGGACACAACCAGGTCAAGGCCCTATTCTCTGATCACTACATCGACCCACGACACAAAACGGAGTGAGGACGTCAGGGCGAGACTCAATGTGCTCTCTGAAATCCCCGGCGAGTGGGACCGTTGCCTATCGAGGTGGAGCAGGCTCAACCGAAAGAAGAAGCCGGTGGTTGACGGTCAGATGGTCCCGGATCGTAACGAGGAATACCTACTCTATCAGACCCTGTTGGGCGTTTGGCCCACCATCCGAATGGTCTCCGTGGAGTATGGGGAGTTTACGCAAAGGATACGGGACTATATGTTGAAAGCGACCAGAGAAGCCAAAATAAACAGCAGCTGGATAAACCCGGATGCATCCTACGAGAAGGCACTGCTGAACTTCATAGATGCGATCTTGTCACGATCGGCCTCAAACAATTTCCTAAAAGATTTTCCAGCTATTCAGAAAAAGATTGCTTATTTCGGGATGCTCAATGCACTTTCTCAAACCCTTCTCAAGATCACGTCCCCGGGAGTTCCGGACTTTTACCAGGGCACGGAAATGTGGGACTTCAGTCTCGTGGATCCGGACAACCGAAGGCCTGTCAATTTTGATGTCAGGAGAAAGACGCTTGGAAAGCTGAGGAAAAGAATGGCAGAGCGCAGCGAACACCGGGGGAACTTAGTGAGAGAACTCCTGAGGACGTGGAAAGACGGTACCATAAAACTCTACGTGACGTTTGTATCCCTTAACTACCGAAGGGAGAATAGCCTTCTCTTCAGGGATGGGTGCTATATGCCCCTTGCGGTAGATGGTAGTTTAAAAGAAAATGTGTGCGCTTTTGCAAGGGTTGCAGAGAACAACGCTGCGCTGGTTGTGGTTCCCAGGCTGCTGACCCGTCTCTTCAAGAGTGCTGACAAAATGCAATTCGAAGCGCGCATATGGAGAGATACCGCGGTTGTGATCCCCGATGAAATCTCAGGAGGCGCGTATCGTAACATTTTTACAGACGAAGTACTTACAGCGGTTGAACAGAATGGAACAAAGAGATTGCCCCTCGGAGCGATATTTGCGAGGTTCCCGGTAGCACTATTGGAACGGCAAGCAAATTCATAACTCAGTCGAGCTACGTGCCGCCTCTTCTATTTTGCTCTTTCCGGTTCCTCCATGATCACGAGCAGGCTCTCGCTGCCTCCTCACTTGAAATAGGATGCGACCTTATCGAACGCCTTCCTAAGCTCGTCCCGGGCAGCCTCGGCCTCGGCTTTTACCTTTTCCCACCCTTTTACGCCTGCTGAGGATAGACCTTTCAACTTGGTTCTTGCCTCATTCTGCTTCGCTTTTAGCTCATTCCAGCTTTGCTTTGCGTCTGCTTCCAACTTAGACCCTTGCTTTTTCATCTTCTTATCAAGTGCCGCGATCTTTTTATCCAGGGCCCTCAGGTCCTTTTCCAGGTCCTTCTTGTACGCTTCCATTTTCCCGGTCGATTGCTCGGGTCCCCCTGCAGGCTCCTTCATCTGGGCCTTTCGGCAAGCAGTGAGAAAGCGATTGACGGTATCGGTGACGCGGCAAACTCCGATAGCGAAGGGCTGATCTGCCGCATTAAGCCTGTTGTTAGGTACTCAGGTTATTGCGGAACCCGGGCACAAAAATCAATAGTTAACTGACAAGAAGCTATTTCTGGTCCATATCGCCGTTGTAAAAAAGACGACACGCTCGTACACGAAACCGCCACAAAATAATTGTTGGTTCTGGGGCAGACACGAGAGAGTGTCTGCTGTATCATAAATACAGAGGTAATAAAATTGCCTCACTGCTCAAAGCGCACCCCAGTCGACAGCGCCCTTGTCAGAAGGCAGCGGGATAAGAAAAGTGGGTTTTCGGGTCCTCTCGATCACTGACCGGGCTACGCTCCCGAGAAACTCCCGGCTTAGCCACCCCTTCCCGTGGGTCCCAAGGACGATCACGTCACACCCCTTCTCATCTGCCGTGTTCAGGATTTCCTCCACGGCGTAGCCTTCTTTGACGATGACGTCAGAGACGAGGCTCGCGCACGGCAAGCCAGTCTGAGACTCTACCTTCCGGCAGAACTCTTCTAAGTGCTTCTTTATCTCGGCGACGTCATCCTGCCTCTCCGCTTCTCTTCCTTTTTTCATGGCAGCCTCACCAGCCGCACCTGCTTCGAAGTATACCTGAGCT
>DATFYE010000183.1:0-11727 GCA_035315185.1 Syntrophorhabdales bacterium
CTGCCTGCTGCGCCGGTTGTGCCTGGGGCTGCGGCAGTGCAGGCTGCGCTGGTGTGGAAGGCTGCTGCACGCCTGCCGGGGCCGGGGCATTCGGCGGTACCGGCGGCTGGGGCTGCTGCGGAACCGGAGATGGGGTCGGCACCGCCCCCCGTGCCTGAGCTGGTGCTTCAGGCTCTACCGCTGTTCCGGCGTTACCAGGGGCCGGCGCCTGGTCCGGGGTTCGATCTCTCACGGACCGGTCATCAGGCGGCCGATCTCTCTGCTGTGCCATCTGCATCCGGTCCGATGATCCATCCGCAAAGGACGGCCCGGCAAGGGTCGCCTCGCCCATGGCTGGGCCAGAACAGAAAAGAATCAACAGGGAAAGAATCAGGAAGACTTTCGGATTAAACACGCGCTCTCTTTCGGCAGGCAATTCACAACAATTGTTCCCAGCTCGTGACGCCTTTTTCTTCTCCCTCACCACCCAGGTTACCATCCCGCCTGTAAGCGTAATGATACCATAAAGCGCTCGCGATCTGAGCCAGGATTCCGCCTGCCGTGTCTATCCCCACATCCATCATTGAAGCCGTCCGGCTGGGGACAAACCATTGGTGAAGTTCGTCGCTGAGAGCGCAGACCAATACCCCCAGCAATGCGAGCACAGACCATCGCCACTGCCATGGTCCTACGGAGCCGACACCAAGGGCCCGAAAGAGCAACAGACCCAGGACGAAGTATTCAGTGACGTGGGCCGCTTTCCTGACAAGAGCATGGACCGGCATCACGTGGCCGTGCGCGAGATGCGGAAAGAAGAACCCCATGAAAAGCCTCACCATGGGGAAGGTGTGGTGTGCAGAGAACATGCCCGTGGACATCCAGAAGATGAAACTTAACCACAGGATCACCGGGAGCCATCGTGTATCCCTGAGGTCTGCGCTATCCTGGCCTTGCCCCATGCCTTTCCTTCCGGTTCACGTTCTTCCGGCGGGCGCTGAGGATTCTGTCCGCCGGTCCTCATCCATGTGAGTTCTACTAGGGTATCAACGAAATATTTCGGGGTTATGAAGGCTCCGTTAAGAACGCGTGAATAAAAACCTCCCGGGCGACCAGCAGAGCGGAATTCACCCAACATGAGGTGAAGAATGAAAAAAGTGTATGCCCGGCCTCGACTTTCTCCCCTTGAAATATGAGATTATCAGTGTTAGGTATACAATGGTGGATGTTTCCAAAGGCAAGTAGGGAAGAAGTCAGGAACCATAACTAAGAAGGAGCACGGGGTTGAGCCATGAAGGAATTTATTAAGAAAACCGAAGACGAAGAAACAAAACACGCAGCCGCTATTGATCGGATCGCGGCCTCGCTGCAGGTCCCGCGGGAAGAAGTCGCGCCGCTCTATGAGCGCGTGCTTGTAGAACTACAGCAGAATGCCACCATAAAGACCTTCCTGGCCATATTCGCCGCCAGAAGAGTCGAGCAGCTTATCCGGACAATGCGTGGTCCCTTCGGGCCCCTACCTCTGGGGACTCATCCATGACGCGCACGGTATGACCGCTCCTTAAAAGAATCCATTACCGCACCATGGTCAATTCATGCGTACGGTGTCAGCTGCCTGGTGCAGGGCCTCAGTTTCTTGTGTTTCGCCATGACACGCGTGCTACCCCCATCACGGCAAGTCCGGACCCCAGCAGCCAGACCGAGGGCGGAACGGGTGTGGCGGTGGTCGGAACCTGCGGATCCGAACTCTCGACGATAATGACCGAGATGTATATTGGGGCCGCCTTGTAGCTCCACCTCCACGGGCTCCATTTTTCGTCGTTCCATCTCCAGTCGTACCTGTCGTAGTTGCTGCCGTGCTCGCTCCAGGCGGCCGGATGCCCTTTTAGGCCGGTGCCGGAGTAGTTGTCGGGGGGCTCCCATGCGGCCGGGTGCTTATCCCCCCAGGGATCTTCCGTTACCCATCGAGGTTGGTTCGGATGATACTGTGGCGCTCCCACCCAGAACTCATCGCGAAGCCCATCGAAGAAGTTCTGCACGTATCGCTGTTCCACATGGCTGCCGAACAAGGCGAGCCTAGAGAAATATCCCCAACCAGCGACCCCTGGGGCTGCGTCATGCCAGGCGTTGCCCTGTTGTAACGCGACCATATAGTCGTGATCCGTTGACAAGTTAGCCTGTGCGACGTGACTGAAGCACAGGAGCGCGGCCAACACCGCTGCTGCAATAAGACTCCGTTTCATAAAAACCTCCTTGCTTGGATTCTCGGGAAGGCGTCGCCTGCCCGTTATTGCCGAATCTTTCGTGTCAGGACTCATCGGCGGCATCCTTCTCCGTGACATGCTTCTCCATGCCACCCTTCCCTGTCATCCGGATCCCCGTGCCGGCAGGGTGAGCCGGCCGCACACTGCTTTCCGGGCGAGACAGACGGAAGTTCGCGGATGTAACCTGGCCGGGCACCAGATCGAGCTGAAATGCAGAGACCTTTTCGTCAAAGAGGATCTGAAATCGAAGATTCTTCGGCAAGCCGATCCGCACCCCTCCCAGGAGAAGATAAACAACCCCGTCCCCCGATTCGACCTCCTGCGGTTGCTGTTCAGCAGCCGTCACAACGCCCAGGTTCCCGTTCCGGACCGCGCTTCCGTCTTTGCCCGAAAGAAATTCGCGCAAGATCGTCTCTATCAGCGATGACCGGGAACACTTGAACTCTTCGCAAATGCGGTCCAGCCCTTCCAGGAGTTCGTGCCTCGTTCGAAAAGATACCGATACTGTCTTGAACATCCCTGTTCCTCCTTTCGCAACATCCTGTCCCCCTTCTCGGATCGGTGCGCGTTGCCGGGCGTACCAAAAAGAAAAGCCCGGACCGATAGTATTTCGGTTCGGGCTTTCTGTTCCCGGCCCCCGTGTGAAAAGCGCCGGTCAGCAAAGGACCTGATCCTTAGCCTGTACAGATGAAACATGAGCAGTGTACTACGAACGTATTAAGAGAGTATTACAACGGTGTTGAATTTGTATGAAACTTCCGGGGCAAGCTGACCGCAGGTCAAAGCCTCCGCTGGTCAAGTTCTTTTAGTCACTGAGTGTCAGCACAACCAGGAGAGCCGATAGAGCACGGGGCGTAAGGCAAAAGCAATACGCATGTCAAGTCAGCAGGGAACAAATGGAAGACAAAGTGTTCACTCCATTACTTCAGTCGAGGAAATTTCCGCACGATCGCGAGCCACATCAGAACAGGGAGCACGTATTGCCCGATCGCGCACACTACATAGTCGACAGGAACAGCGAGAGGCACTGCGAAGCCTGTAATGAGGAGGTTATCGATCCTGTGCACAAGATAGAAAAGGAAGAAGACAGCCAAGCCGAACCCAAGCCCTTTGAGTCGCCTCGGCCACGGTATCGACGGGGTCCCAAGAACAAGGGACGTGAAGGTGACGATGTTGAACGTTTCATAGTAAACGGTGATGCTGCGCGGGATGATGAGCCTCAGGTCAAATAGCGATGACCCGAGGATCATGAATTGATTGACGAACATAATGTACCAGTGGTTCATCTTGAGCCATACAAGAAAGAAACATCCGGAGATTAGAGCAAAACGGCCGAGGAAGACCGCAGCTTTCATGCGCGCGCTCCGGTGCGACTCATCATGGTCGAGCCATCGCAACCATGCAATCACGGCGAACATCACCAGAAATATGGTAAACACCTGCCCCAGGTACACGTGCACGACCTCGAAGAGCCTTCGGTCATACCGGCTTATCATGAACGTGGTTGTAAGCCGGGCCATGTTGCCCAGATACAATAGCGGCAGACCCATGCGAAGACCCGTTGCCTTCTCGCGACGTGTGGAAGGATAAAAGATTACAAAGCTGAGAAAGAGGCCTGCCGTAAAGATCGGCGCGCACTCGGAGATGATCTCGAATGCCAGGCCGCCTTCTGAGACGGTGTCACGTGCGGTAGAAACGGAAGCGCCCAGGGCGCGCAGCGCAAGGCCGAGCGTCGAGGCGGTATGCTCGTTGATGGGTGCAACAAACCCGGACGGCAAAAAGTGAAGGAGCGCATAGAGCCCTGCACATGAAAGGGTCAATCCCGCCCAGAAGCCGACAGGCACGGGGCGGACCAGATCACGCAGGTCTTGAGGCCTCACGATCACCAACCCTTTTTGCCTTTGAGCTGGTGATCACAAGCTGTCCTCTTTTCTGTTTCGCTTGTCTTCGTTTACCCATAAATCTTATCCTTACTGCACCTACTTCTTGGCAGCGCTTCATAGATACAAGAAAGTCCGGACCGTTCCGTTCATCGGAGTCGATCCGGGCTCCCCGCGTCTTTTGCCAGGCCGGCAAAGTACCGCAGATTATTTCAGGAGTATTGAAACAGACCTCTATTACGTAGCCATGACAGGGATGTTACATGTTTGTGAATCATGCGTAAACAAACAATCCCGATTCACAAAAGCTCCGCAGCGAGCGCAGCCAGCGTGCTGCGAATGGTCTTGCGCAGAGTAACGTGACCGTAAATGGATTGCCCTTTGAATCTGTTCACCAGGTGGGTAAGTCCGTTTGAGAGAGCGTCCATGTGCGGTGAGTCGATCTGATGAATATCCCCTGTTAATACTATCTTGCTTCCCTCTCCCACACGGCTCACCAACGTTTTTATTTCGTGCGGCGTTAGATTCTGGGCCTCTTCAACGATGATCCAGGATCGTGCCAGACTTCTCCCCCTCACGTGGGCGATCGATTCGATCTCGAGAAGGTCAGCCGCGATAAGGTAGTCGAGGGTCATCTTCTGATGGTTCTTCGAGAGCGGCGACACATTGTCGAAAATCGACTGGACCCATGGCAGCATCTTATCCTTCTTGTCGCCGGGCAAAAAGCCGATATTCTGCTTGCCCACCGGTATCACAGGCTTGGTGATGATGATACGGGCGTAGCATCCCTCTTCCAACGTCTTGTGGAGACCCACCGCGAGCGCAAGGAGCGTCTTTCCTGTCCCTGCCTGGCCGACCAGTGAAACCGCGTGGATGGCGCTGTCGAGAAGGAGTTCAACCGCGAACTGCTGTTCCTTGTTGCGCGCCTTCACGCCCCACAACACCGTGTTGGAATGACTCAGCCTCTTGAGTCTCCCGCTCTTGTTGATCGCGAGCGCCGAAAGCCCGTTGGGAGCAGTGATAAGCACGCACTGATTATCGAGGAGTGCCTGACCGGAAGACTCGAGCATCTCCAGAGGCAGTTCACCGGTTCGATGGAGTTCGTCCACACAGCCCCGATCTGCCGAGATCGCCACATGGCCTGAATAGATCGCCGGCGCATCGCTTTCGTCACTCCCGTAATCCTCAGTTCGAATGCCGAGGGCGTGGGCCTTTATACGCGCGTTCATGTCCTTTGACACGAAAACCGTGTTACCGTTCTGCCTCTGCTTATAAAGCCAGGCCAGGCCTATGATGCGATTGTCTGTTTTCCGGCCGAACTCTAATGCAGGTCCGAAGGCCAGCACAGATCCTTCTTCCTGCTGCAACAGAGTCGAGTCTATTTTGAGCGTGCCGCCATCATCCATCGTGCACAGGTCACCCTGCCCCCTTCGCTCGATGAGCCCTCCAAGGTAGCGAAGCGTCTGCCTGGCGTTGTGTCCTATGTAATCGTAACGCTCTTTCAGTCTGTCCAGCTCTTCGAGAGCCTCGTAGGGTACGACCACTTCATTTTCGTGAAAACGGAAGATACTCTCGGGATCGTGTACGAGCACATTGGTGTCCAGGATGTAGGTCTTTCTGGTCATCTATCCGCTCCTTTTTTTCGATCATTTCAAACCATGCTCGATCGTAAGAGGCAGATCTCCCTTATCTGAGCTCTAAATACCATGCTCATGTTAAGAGTCGATAAGATTTGCGTTAATTATTGATGCGGAAAATTGATGCGGAAACCGGAGAGCTATTCAGATACTTCGCCGACCGCGGCTTTGATGGCCACGTCGGCAACTTTCTCCACACCTTCTTTGATACACTCGTCCAGAGTCTTGGCCTTGAGGTGATCGAAATAGCCGCTCTTCTCCAGCAGCTCAATCAGCTTGGTGTGATCGATACGTGTGGGGTCGTAATGTACAATCGCACTGCCTATCTCAACCTTCATTTCGACCGACGTGACACCTGGAATGCTTTTTACAAACGCCTCGAACCTTTGTGCGTTTGCCTCATTGCCTCTAAGCACAGGGCTTTCAATCCTCAGCCTGCCCGGGATATCATGAATATAATAGTTCATCGCTTCGCCTCCACGCTCTATTTTACCCCGTCTACTGGACACGTCCAACGCAATTATCCAGCCAGGATCGTTGAGTTGGGCTGGGAAATTAATCAAATCTTAACTTTAGGCTAACATCATGTTAACCATCTGCCGCTAGGCTGGTACCATTGAGTGGTCGATCAAGCGAGCAGACTTTAGCGATAACCCGAAAGAATTACGTACGATGGCCGACGAGCCGAAAGCTCTTTGCCCCAATTGCGGATCTCCCGCAGTTTACAGGTATGGAAGAACCCGCGCGGGGAAGCAGCGTTTTATCTGCCTCATGTGCGGAAGGCAGTTCATACCTGGCTCGGAGCGCCGCTTTCCCGATAAGCGCCCACTGTGCCCCAGCTGCAGTGCACCCATGCATCTTTTCAGGAGGGGCACAAAGCAGACAACGTTCAGGTGCTCGGCTTACCCCGTTTGCCGGACCTTCACGCGGATCGTTATGCCGCGAGATCCGAAGTAAGGTATGATGAGCCGTTACTTGCATCATGTTCCCGGCAGGATAAGAGTAAAGAGCCCAGTGGTCAAAGGGCCAACGAAGTCCTCTCCTTGCTCAAGGACTTACCAGCATAGGTTTGTGCTACATGCCAGATGAACGAGAAGCATTGTTTGAGAATCAGCCGCTAGAGAAAGGAGCAGACACCGTGGCGGGCGGTGAGCCTCGCTTTCCTGTCGATCAGTGGGCAAAGGCTGAGTTCTTAGTTTGCCTGACCAAGGCACAAACAGCGGTTGCGAAAGCTACTGAACAAACGGCTCGCCATTACAGAGGGTTCCTCAGGGAATTAGCCCTTCTCATAGAACACTTTTGAATGCTTCTGAAAGGTTGAGAGGACACTACGAGTATGCAACCCTCTCGCATTCTGCCCTTACATTCTATAGAGGTAGCGATGGCAAGAGAGATAGTAGGTGCCGGGCAGCTGATAACAATTCTGAATGAGGAACTGGCCAAATGTCCTGAAAATGCAGCCTGCGAATTTACTATGATCGACTTCAAGTTGTCGAAGCCTGACGACACCGGATGTAACTGGCATTCAGCTGAAGTCGTCATATGTAATGACAGAGTGCCCCCGCGTATCATCGAACAGGTCACGGCAAGGATCATCTCTGCAGCTAAAGAAAAATACAACGTAGAATAGTACCGGGTGGAAGCATGGTGCGGATAGCTGTACTGTTGAAACTCGCGCTTGCTCAAGGAGTTGTGGACCATAACTTGATCTTCAATTTTCCTCACCCATCTCCGCGTCGGGGCTGACTTTCCTTCTCCCCACAGCCGTCAAGAATTCTCAGGCAAACAGCGATGCAGCCAAATCGACATACTTTATCGGTCTCTCCACATCTACGACCTCAGACTCGACCGGAAAATCAGTTACTTATTTTGATTACGCGAAAGCAATCAGGCAGTGACAGGGGGTCCATGAGATGCGAGACATGAAAACCGCGAAACTGAGCAGCCACGGGACAACTTTTCTATCCCTTTTCCTGATCGCCTTATCAGTCGCGCATACGGCCTGTGCGCCCGGCCCGCAGGATGCGTTACATGCAGAGGGCGAATATTACGGCAAGGAGACGGTTGCCTTTTCCCTGCTCATGACGCCGGATCGCTTCATCAAATCTTACAGCAACGGGGTGACTGTTACGGGCACCAAGACCGCCCAAGGCCCGATCTATTATTTTGTCAAGAGCGACGGGAGGCTCGTTGTGAAGGTCAGTCAGGACAACCTGTACCGGATCGGCGAAATGACCAACTGGGAAACCATGACAAGGCTGATAAGGTTTATTGATGGCGCCGGTCTCGTGAGAGAGAACAGGACCGATACGGAAAATTCATGCAGATGGTGGTATAGCGTTGAGAAGGAAAAAGTAAGGCTTTGCATGAACGAACCGGTTCAGGCTTCCGTTTTACGTGGAGAGCAAAGGAAAAACAATCGCCCACGTCAAAAAATGAGCTACACGAAAGCATCGGTCAATCCCAGGACGGTTGTTGACCACTACCTGAAAGACGGTTATCAATTCGTAGATGCTGACGAGGATATCTCGCCTGACACGGATTGAGGGCGTCGGAAATCGCACGGCAAGCCGCTCCTTCGGCCTCAAGCCGCTTCTCTATTACTGAGACATTCAGACTCGCTTCGCGGGTAAGGCGGCTCCCTCAAGCATTTTCACAAGATTTTAATACCGGCTTCATGAGACCGTAACATCATGCAGGTATACTGACAACGCTTGGTCGGGTTATGGCCGAGGAGGGAACGCTTTTTCCTCCCGCCTGCCAATTTCAAAAAGAGGTGATTATCGTGAAAAAGATGATGCTACTGACTCGGGCCTTCCTCCTCGTGGCGGGTTTGGCCTTGCTCACGCAGAGAGCGCAGGCCGAGGTGGAGTGGAAAGTTCTCAGGAGTCTGGACCTTATGGCCACGCCCCTGGATGTCGCTCCTTCCGCGGACGGGCAACGGTTGCTGGTCCTCACGCGCGGAGAAATCATTATCTATTCTCTGATCGATGGAAAGATCACTGACCATATAGCCGTGGATCCCGGTTTTGACCGAATTATTGCATTGCCGAGGGCGGATGTCCTCACCGTTTCGAGCAGCACCAAGAAAAACGTGCAGGTCGTGATGCTCGAAAACATCTATAAGATCGACACCACCGGGCTGCCCTTTCGAGGACCCAAGGACGCTCCTGTCACCATTGCGGTCTTTGATGATTACCAGTGACCTTATTGCGCGGGGCTTGAGCCCCTTCTCCAGCAGGTGCTGGAGAAATACCCGAAAGAGGTCAAACTTGTCGTGAAACAGTTTCCCCTTGCCATGCACAATTATGCCAGGAAAGCGGCTGAGGCAGCCCTCGCTGCGGACAGGCAAGGCAAGTTCTGGGAGATGCACCACGAACTATTCGCGAATCAGAAGGACCTCAGCGATGCCAAGGTAGAGACTATTGCACGGGAGCTTGGCCTGGACATGCAAAAGTTCAACCAGGACCGGAAAGACACAGCTATCGCGTCTCTGCTTGACAGGGATATGAACAGCGCCAATCAGGCCAACGTCCAGGGAACGCCGACCATTTTTGTAAACGGGAGGGTGCTCACCCAGCGAAGCCTTCCGGGTTTCCAGCAGGCGGTCGAAGCAGAGCTGAAGAAGAGCAAATAAGGATACGGGCTGCACGCCACTTTCATAAATTCTTAATATGGATGCCACAAGCCCGCAACATGGATCGGGTATATTCAGACGAGGCACGGTGAGGAGAAGAGTCATGCGAAACGCTGCCTCATGGTATGGTGACGGTATGAGGGATGGGCGTGGCACTTTGCCTATGCGTGGACAGGAAGTAAAAGATATCTGCCAATATCGGATGTTTCATCAGCTGCTCTATCTGCTTTCCTTCCTGGTCTGTTTCGTGATCATTGAGGCCTTTACCCAGGTGCTAAGAATCTTCATGTTGTGCGGCCGCTTTCAATGCCGCGAGGACCACCGCGGGCCCATGAACCCGGGCCCGATCGAGACAACAACCCACCTTCCATAGTTCTGCATTTTAGCATAGCTGTGGTATCCGAATTATCTGAACTTTAACCGACACTGCATGCATTCTTAACACTCAGCCACGATAATCATATCATGAAAAATATTGAGAAAAGAGGAGTATGTATGGAACGTTGGATGAACAGGCTTGCAAGACAGCACCGTGTAATGAAGAGGCGCTACCCAAAAGAGAGTTTGATTGTTGTTTTTGATATAGACGATACGATACTCGATCTCCGCCACATGATCCTGAACGTGCTTGCGTCGTTTGATCGGTGTCATGACACGGGATATTTCCGGGGCCTTTCCGTAGACGACATAGGTGTCGGCGAGACAGAGATTCACCGGATGATGGCAGGCCTATGGATGCCCGAGCGTGAGAAGCGAAAGGTCGTCCAGTGGTTCGCAGCTCACGCATGGTCCAATCCGGTGGTGCGTCACGCGCACCGGCCTTTTCCCGGCGCAATGGACGTCATACGGTGGCTCCAGTCACAGGAGAATACATTTGTGGGGCTTAACACGGGCAGGATAGAGGCCATCCGAAAGGAGACCATCCTATCCCTCAACACCATCGGACGGGCCCACGGCGTTCTCTTCCGTGACGATCTGCTCTTCATGAATCGTTACGGCTGGGGCGAGCGCGTCACCGAATCCAAAGTGCAGGGCATGCGGTATTTTCAGGAGCAAGGCCTTCGCATCGTGGGATTCGTGGACAATGAGCCCGAAAACCTGCAAGCCGTGGCTGAGTTTGATGGAGCGGGAGAGATCCTACTGCTTCATGCAGATACGGTGTATAGCTCGGATAGGGGCATAATTCCGGCCCGCGCAGTGAGTGGCAGGGTGTACGACATTGGCGCGCTGTCAGTTAGTCGTGCACAGAGGAATGAGCTAGGAGAGGCTGCTTAGCCTCCATAGTTATCAAGAATCGGAATGGTGAGGGCTTTGCAGCCCAAGAGTACGCTTCTTCCTCAATCAATTGTTCCTTCCCCATTTTGCATATTCTACTGGGATGGGATACCCTGTTAGGGATAGTCACATTGGCCTGCCTATAGCTCCCGCCGCCATGTCAGATTAATGTCCGGGTGGTTGCACCGAAGTGTGATCCGCACCTTGCCGCCAAGGCAGCGAGACACAGGCAAAACAGGAGGTAGTATGGAGACAATAAAAACGATAGCCCTGGTTGCACATGACAACCGTAAGAAGGATTTAATTGAATGGTTTGAATATAATTACAAATCACTGGTGCAGCATAACCTTGTGTGTACCGGCACAACAGGGAGGCTGATCAAAGAAGTGATTCAGAAAAAGCTTGCGGAGGAGCGATTTGAGTATCAAATAGAAGGGTTGAAATCAGGCCCGCTGGGCGGCGACCAGCAGCTGGGCGCCATGATTGCTGAAGGCAAGATTGACGCGATCATATTCCTCTGGGACCCGATGCAGCCTCATCCTCACGACGTGGACCTGAAGGCCTTACTGCGGATCGCCGTTCTCTACAACGTGCCCATAGCCTGTAACCGGGCAACAGCCGACTTTATCATGTCGTCCCCATTATTGAATGAACCGTATGCGCCCATACTGCAGGATTATGACTCCTACGTCAAGAGGCCGGTTGACCTGTGAATGACCTGAAGGACGAGAGGAGCGCCAGACTGATACTTTACCCAATTTATTGCCGTAAATGGAACCCTAAAATTGCCGGAAATTGCCCATTTTCGAGGCGTCCAAAAAAATTTGGGAAGGCTAGAATTGCCGAAAGTGCAGAAATAAAGAACCGGAATTGAACGAACGACGCCGCTCAAATTTTTGATGAAACAAGATCCTCTAGGTGAGTGGCGCAGGGGAACTTCCCCCCTGCGCTCTCTCAGAACCCGGCGTGAGCCTCTCGGCTCACCGGGCTCCCATCATCCAGCCGTCGGTCGTGCGCCAAACTGCCAGTGCGGAAACAGCTCGGGTTGCCTTCTGGC
>DATFYE010000184.1:0-23463 GCA_035315185.1 Syntrophorhabdales bacterium
CTTCAGTTCCCTTTGGCGCACCATGATGATGTCCCCTTCCGCCATCCTGCCTCCTTTGAAAAAGAAGCAGTGTAGCATTCCCGGAATAGGACATTTCTACTTTGCAGAAATAGGACATTATCATTTTGCGGTAACAGAGAAACATTGAGGAGAAACATTGAAGAGAAACGTTGTTTTGTGGCTACACATGCTTTGAGTATGACTTGATTAATCCCACGGTTTGCAAAGAGGCCTCTTTTGTAATATATTCCATGCGTAAGTTGTATGGCTACCCAGGAGCCACGGGAGTAAGAGAACTATGCATGACACATTGCCAGAGGGAGAAGACCTGAGGCGTGCGGTTAGATGGGTATCCGCCGCTTTCCAAGATCATCCTGGCCGGCCTGTCCTATCGCTGGTCCAGGAAGCCATCTTTAAGTTTGACCTTTCACCAAAGGACGCTGAGTTCCTGATAGGGTTTTTCCGACGAAGGAAAGAGGAAGCGTAACCGGCCCTCCGCTTGTCTATGTCGTTCCTTAACCTTCGCTTTAGTTTTTACCTCAATCTGTTCTTGTCCTTACCTGTTCTTGTATGGCCTGGTGCAGGTCGCGGGCGTGTTCGTCGATGTGGCTTAACATTGCCGCATAATCGGAGGTGTCACGCCCGGCGGTCTGACTCATGCGTGTGCGCAGTAATCCTTTCAGATCGTTTTGAGTGAAGTCTTTCAATTGCGCCAGCAGGTCGTTGACCTTGAAGGCAAAGGCGTCGGCTCCTGACTCTTTCAGCGTCAGCCCCCGGAAGAAACCGTCCACTGCTGCCGCGACTACCGAAGCGTCCGCCCAGGTACTCTCGCCCATGCCTTCGTATTTGTCCAGACGCATCTTGACCGTTGTTTCGACGAAGAAGAAAATGACAGCGCGCAACGGCGCTATCTCGCTGTCCTCCGTCGGAAGTGTAATAGGTTCGTAGCCACGTGCTGTGACCAGCTTGACATCGACCGTGCCTTCATTTGTTCGAACCACAAAATCGCCGCCCCCGTGGTGCCAGGGGAAAATACGGTGATAGGTCTTGGTGTCATAATAGAACGTCAGGATTGTTGCTGCCTTCTTGATGATCTCGTAGGTTTCCTTTTCTGACAGCGATCGATAACCATTTTTCATATCCCAGACGAGGATGCGTTGTAGGCCTGCTTCGTCCCTCGAAAAATGCCACTCGTGGTAATTGTCAAACCACTCGGAGAGGGCCATAATGAAAGTCTCTGAGCCTTCGGCTTTCCGTATCTGCGCCGCGTGTTTGCAGTATACGTGCGGGAGATACGAGGGGCTCTTCTCAGAACCCAGTCGCTGCAGGAGATCAAATTCCCGATCGAGGGCTTCCTTTGATTCATCGGTTAGTGCCGCGCTCACGGTGAGCCTGATTTGTTGTTTTTCGGCGGCTATCTCCACACTGGAGATGTGATAGAGGACGCCATACTTTTCATAGCGAATTGTAATAGCATCAATCTCCGCTATCTCTACGGGACGTTTCCAGAGGTGCCTGAGCAGCGCGGTGAGGGATTGACCCTCTTTGCACAGGACAAGATCCCTGATCGCGAGAAAATAATCACCCAGGGTCATGAAGGGATGGTTCCGAAGCGGGCTCACGATGAAAGGGCGCGCAAAGGTAGCATCATCGACCGGCACATCGCCGTTGGGCGATGAGAAAGCGTATAAAGTTTTCATGACAGACGAGTTAGTTTCCGGAAACTGCAAACTATTTTACTTCATTTCGGAAAAGTTCACACTAGTGATCGCGCTGGCGCCGCCTTTCTTACCGGCTATGGCTCGCAGTCCTGGCCCCTCATCAGCCTTGCGAGTATTGCGTTGCAATTATAGCAGGAGCCCTGTAGAATAGCGCTCATAAACGTAAAACAGCTTGCCACAGGAGGAGGCGATGAAGCTGAAGATCGGCGTTATGGGATCGGCAACTGGTTTTCTGTCGAAAGGACAGCTGAGTCTTGCGTACCAGTTGGGGCAAGCTATAGCAGAAAGCGGATGTGTCACTATAACAGGCGCATGCCCTGGGTTGCCTCTTGAGTCGGCGAGAGGAGCAAGTTCTGCCGGAGGTCTGGTCGTCGGGGTCTCACCGGCGCTGAGCGAGTGGGAACACGTCTATAAGTATGATTCTCCTCTGGAGTGTCATGATGTGCTGATATATACGGGAAGCGGGCTCATGGGAAGGGAGGTAGTCAATATCCGCAGTTCTGACATAGTGATAATCATCGGTGGTCGCTCAGGCACGCTCGGGGAGTTCTCCATCGCATATGACGAGGGAAAACTGATCGGAGTTCTGTTAGGGAGCGGCGGCATTACTTCTGAGATAAAAACTATTGTCCGAATAATACGGAAAAGAACAGGCGCGATAATCCTATACGGTGATGACCCGCGGGGCCTGGTCAAAAGGCTGATTACCTGCTTCGCGAGAAAGCACCGCAAGCGCCCCGGTGTGCACCAGGAAGACTAGACATATGCGCAGACGAATCAAGACGAGCCGGAGCGTAAGGCACGGTGCATAAAACAGAAGAAATGGGTGGTATCAATGCATCGGGTCTGATGGAGAAGTATCTCCACAGTCAGGGCGCGCTCCTGTATGACGAGGGGCGCTTCGACGAGGCGATTTCCTTTTTTGAAAAGGCTGTTGCGCTCGATGATCAGTCGTATACGCGCTACCACTTATGCCTGGCCTATGCAGAAAAAAAGGATTTTGTTAAAGCCCTCTGCGAGATAAACAGAGCCATAGAACTGAACCCTTCCGTTGCCAAGTACTATCACAGGCGAGGTCTCATATGGGAGTCGATCGGCGATCGTGCACGGGCCGCGGAGGATCAAATGAGGGCCGCGAGGCTTGACGTGAATTACATGCGTGTGGAGCAGATCAGGTCAAGCTACAGCGCAATCGAGCAAGCCTTCTTGAACGTTGAGATGCTGGAATGGTGCAAGACCTTGCGCGTTAAAGACGGAGATTTGAGCAGGGTGGTGCGAGACTTTGAGGAGTCGCTGAAAGAGATAAGTGAAGTCGTTGAAACTGCGTCCTGTCTTTTGCCATGTCCTTCTTACTGCTGCCATTTCGAAGGGGAGACTGTCCGCCATGGCGTCCATATCGGGGCCTGGAAACTGTCTGAGATACGACGTTACTTGAAAGAGAAGAACTTGCATGAGGGCGATTTTCTTGGCAGGATACCTTTCACCGGAGAAGAACACCTTGTCAGGCTCGTGCCGCCGCATCACGTTGTGAAAGAGGGGCGTGAGAAATTTGTCTATTATCCGAAAAGGAGTGAGAGAAAGCTCGACGAGGCCGATCTATCGCAAGTTCCGAAGGCTAAAGACTACCAGGAACTGCTCTGGATCAACGAGAAGTCAAGGGCATGTGTTTTTCTGCGCGAAAGCCGGTGTATAATCCACGATCTCGGCAACGAGCCTGGTCTTCCTGCCTGTAAAGAGTTTCTTTGTATGACGGGTTTCGTGTTTGCAGTGCTCCGCCATCTCGGGATAGTTGAAGCATCTCAGCTTCAGACGATGCGTATGGATAATCTTAACCGGTTTGGAGTGGAGGCTTTGGTTATTCTCCGTGAAACCATGTATCATGACCATCTCACTCGATTGAGAACGGCGAGATACGAGGCTCTTAAGGCTGCTGTCCAGGCTGATGCGATGGAAGAGTCTGAAGAAGTAGAGAAGTCCATCGCCGAGTGCAGGCGGCTGACAGTGGAATACGAGAATCTGTTCGCCACACAGAGAGAAGAGGCGATACGCGAGGTGCAGTCCGTTTTAAGGACAGGTTCACGGAAAGACTGAAGCTAAGGTTGAAAAGGGATCACGAAGTCAAAAGACACGACGGGCGGGAGCGCGGAGGGGATCGGCCCTACGTTTGGTCAACCATCAGGGTTACTAAAGAAGTCGTCGACCCCGGCCATTAGATCCCCTATTTCAGAGAATAGCTCCTTCATCTGGGTCTCACTGAAGTCGAAGAGATCCCAGGCAGCTGGGTGAACAGCGGGAACAAACGTGTCGCCGGAAAAGCCCACGCTGTAAGCCTTTACCAATATGTCTGCCAGATGCACGCTGACGGTATGCATCGGAGTTGTCTTTGCGAGAGACGGATGGTGGTGATAGCGGATCGATTCCACGACGAATTTCGGCAGACGCCATGCGTTAGCAAAATAGGCGCCGGCCGTAGCATGGGTCATCCTGAATGTTTCCATCTCGGCGTCAAGGAGGAACATGCTTCGGTCACGGGCGGCAGCGAGCGCCATCTGGTACTCCTTCGGAAACTGAACACGCAACACGACTTTGCCGATGTCGTGAAGAAGCCCCGCAACAGAGGCCTCCTCCGGGTCAGACATGCCCTTCTTCTGCGCCAGCAGTTTTGCCGTTATGGCGCAACCGAGGGAGTGCTTCCAGAGCCCCACCGCGGTCTGCTCCATCATCTCAAAGATCGATACACCGAGGAGCAGGGCCCGGACAACATCCAAACCGAGCAGCACGACGGCCTGATTTACCGATGCGATACGGACGACAAAACCATAGACGGCGGCATTGATGATCCTCAGGATCTTGATGGTGAGGGCGGGATCGCTTGCTACGAGCTTGCCTACCGCTGCGGGCGAGGTGGTTGGATCTTCAACGGCCTTCAGGATCTTTTTCATGACTTGGGGGATGGTCGGGATGGCACTTGTTCTTTCCACTCTCGCCCGTACTGTGTCGACAGTGAGCATCAGTACAGTTCCTCGATATGCGCCAGAAGGGCTCTTTTCATAGCCGCCATGCGGGGGTCTTCCTCGGTCTTGGTAAACATGGCGTTAATCCTTGCGACGGATTCCTCCCTCGGGATATCGGGTACCCGCCTACCAACGATGAGGACCTCCGTAACTCCCAGGCTGAGCAGTTCTTCCCTGAGCAGTTCAGTGGCCTCGATACCAGCGGCAATGAGTGTACTACCCGATTCGTTTATGATCGGTTTCGCGAGCACCGCTCCGGGATCCACAGATTCGGCTGACATTCTCAGCATGACTGACTTCCGACGAACCCGACTATGGGCTCTTTCATGAAAAGCCAACGGAAAGTTTATTAATCCCTGTCCGAACACCCGCTCGATCGCAAGGCCACTTACCTCTCCATAAGAGGATGACACATTAAGTCTTCTCACCATCTCCTATAGCTAAAGCTCCATCAACCTCCCCAACCCGGGAGCGCGACCACTGTGCCCCATCATGCGCATCGCGGCCCAGAGTGCAGCCGGGGTACTTGAGACCACAGGCAGCTCGTATTGTTTTTCCAATGCAACGTGGATGCCCAGCGTAACTAACCCACCACATGAAATCAGCAGAGAATCGGCGTTTGGCGCAGAGCGGCAGACGTCACCGCACAACGCCATCAACCGATCCTCGGTGACTTTCTCGGGCTCACCGATCAGTTCAATGTTGAGGCCCTTGATCGAGTCCACCTGGAAGCCCGACTCGTTCAGGAAGGCCACAAGCCGGCGGTTCACTTCGTCCTGGTAAGCAGTGGCCACGGCCAGATGCTTTCCATTAACCGCCTTCAGGCCTTCGATAATCGCCGTACTCATGGTGATGCAAGGAAGTCCGGTGGCCTCGTGCATCGATTGCGTCAGATTGCGGTTAAACTCAGCTCCCTTATAAAACGTAAGTGACGTGCCCATTAATGCTATACCCTGTGCGCCCTTGTCGCGCAGTTCTTTTGCCGCGTTCGCTACCTTGGGGATCACCGAATCGTACCCTTCCGGCGTCAGTTTTTCAAGGCCGAGTCCAGTTACAATATACTTCACCCCCGTGGGGTACATCATTTTCGCTTCGTCGGGGGCAGGACGGTAGGCCGGGGGCCATATAAGGCCGATGACGATCGGCTGTGTAGTGGCTGCAGACCCGATCTTGATACCAAGCGCCGAGGTTGCGAGGAAGGCTCCGCCGAGCTTGAGCAACTCTCGACGAGTTAAACAAAACACTGCCATTGAGCACCTCCATTCGATAAAAAGATATATTTTGGGCAGTATAACACGGAATGTCACTGCTCTTCATCTTAACGTCACCCTTCACCTGCTCTATCTTTTACCTGTCCCATCTTGTCTGGAGGCTTTGTACTAGACAACGTCGCAGCATGTTTGCTATGCTTAGCGAGAATTGATCTTACGCCCGTTGCTGAGTCTTTGGCGGCAGAAAATTGGTTCTCGAGTTAGCTTTCCGAACCCCTCATCGAAGGAGATTGATATGAGAAAGAGACGCATACCCATCGTTCTATCCATACTCGCAGGTCTACTGCTTGTCACGTGTGGTAGCGACAAGGGCAATAGCATAAGGGTAGGTGTCATAGCCGAGCTGACTGGAGACATGCCCGCAGTGGGCGAGTCCTGTAAGAAGGCGGCTGAGATGGCGGTCAAAGAGATAAACGATGCAGGCGGCCTGGAGGTCGGCGACAAGAAATACAAAGTCGATCTGTTTGTCGAGGACAATGCGGGAAAGGCCGAACAGTCGGCGTCAGCGGCTCAGAAGCTGATAACGCAGCAGAAGGTGCTTGCCATTGTGGGCCCTAACGCCACCCGTTACGCGATTCCCGCTTCGGAGATCGCGGAAAGCTCGAAGGTGGTCCTCATCACTCCCTGGTCCACAAACCCCAAGACCACGCTGGATGCCAAGACGGACAAGCCGAAGAGTTTCGTCTTCCGTGCCTGTTTCATCGATCCCTTTCAGGGGCGGGTAGTCGCGAAGTTTGCCCTGGACAACCTAAAGGCAAAAAAAGCAGCCGTCCTCTACGACGTTGCGTCCGATTACAATAAGGGCATTGCCGAATATTTCAAGGCGACGTTCGAGCAGAACGGCGGGCAGGTGGTTGCCTTCGAGACGTATACAACGAATGACAAGGACTTCTCCGGGCAGCTCACCAAGATTAAGAAAGCCGGCCCGGATGTTATCTTTCTGCCCAATTACTACAGTGAGGTTCCGCTGCAAATCCAGCAGGCAAGGAGATTGGGCATAACCGTGCCGTTCCTGGGGAGCGACTCCTGGGGGAGCGTGGAACTACTCAAGCTCTGTGGCAAGGATTGTGAGGGATATTATTTCAGTACGCACTACGCTGCCGACGCTGCAACACCGGTAGCTACCAAGTTCATTCAGGCATATCAGACCAGGTACAACGCCGTCCCTGACGATGTCGCGGCCCTCACCTACGATGCGTTCCAACTCCTTTTTCAGGCGATCAAGTCGGCCGGCTCTCTCGACCGGCAGGCTGTCAGAGACGCTTTGGCTAAGGTTCCAAAGTACGACGGCGTAACGGGAACCATGCAGTTCAAGGAAGGTTCGGGCGACCCCGTGAAGGACGCGGTGATATTGCAAATTAAGGAGGGGAAGTTTACCTACTTTGCCACGGCGAATCCCTAGAGCCTGTGAACTACCGGTCTATCTGGTCGATTTCGTCTTTCTGGTCTGATACTCCGTCAGACAAAGACAACAAAGGAACCAGATAAGTCAGATAGACTAGATGGACCAGATAGACCAGATAGACTAGATAGACTTTCCCTGATCCGCATCGGAGTTTTGATGACATATCTTTTTCAGCAGATTTTGAATGGACTGCAGCTTGGGAGTATCTATGCCTTGATCGCTCTCGGCTACACCATGGTGTACGGGATTCTCACCATGATTAATTTCGCCCACGGGGATCTCTTCATGGTGGGAGCGTTCCTCTGCTTCATACTGGCGGCTCTGCTCGGGCTTTCTTTTATTCCGACGCTCCTCCTCACCATGTTCGGTGTTGCATGCGTCGGCGTCTTAATCGAGCGAGCGGCCTACAAGCCGTTAAGGCAGGCGCCCAGAGTCTCGGCCATCATCACCGCACTGGGGGTGGGTCTTTTCCTTGAGAACTTCACCCTGGCCCTGAGCCCTTACCCAAAACAGATCCCGCAATTCCTTACCAGTGTGACGTGGACGATCGGCGGCGTATCCTTTTCTACCCTCCAGGTCTTCATTATAGGGCTGTCCGTACTCTTAATGATAATTCTTGATGTGGTCGTGAGGCGCACCATGATAGGCATGGCGATGCGCGCCATCTCGTGGGATAAGTTCGTGGCACCGCTAGTGGGAGTGCCCGTCGATTTCGTTATCTCGGTTACCTTCGCCATCGGCACCAGTCTTGGTGGAGCTGCAGGTGTGCTTTACGGCCTTGCGTATCCTGTGATTGATCCGTACATGGGGATCATGGTGGGCTGGAAGGCCTTCATTTCTGCCGTGGTCGGAGGAATCGGCAACGTACGCGGCGCTATGATCGGAGGCTACATTCTAGGGATGTTGGAGATACTGGTCGTTGTTGTTTTTCCTTCGACCTATCGCGACCTCGTGACCTTTACGTTGCTGCTCGTGCTTCTCATTTTCAGACCTTACGGCATACTGGGCAACCCGGTTCCCCAGAAGGTGTAACCCATGTTTTGTATAAACACATTGATGGTCCGTAACCGCTGGCTGGCGCCCTGTGTGTTGGGGCTCCTGTTTCTTTTCAGCATTGCAGTGCAACGCTTTGAACTGCTTGATCCCTATGTACAGCTCATTCTCATCTACGTGGGGATCAACATCATCCTCACGGCAAGCCTCAATCTGGTCAACGGGTATATGGGAGAATTCTCCGTGGGGCACGCAGGGTTTATGGCAGTTGGAGCGTACACGGCGTCGCTCATGACGGTAAGACTGCTCCCTCCGCAGATGGCCGGTCTCTCTTTTCCAATAGCCGTGATCTGTGGAGGGTTCGTAGCAGCAGTCGTGGGACTCGTCGTAGCCTTTCCCTCTTTCAAGACAAGAGGGGATTACCTTGCAATCGTGACGCTCTCGTTTGGCATGATCGTGAAGTCGGTCATCGAGAACATCAATGCGATAGGCGGGCCACGGGGCTTTCTCGGCATGGAGAAGCTGACCACGCTTCCGTGGGTCTTCGTCTGGACCGTACTCTCGGTCTGGGTGATCCGCAACCTAGTTTACTCAAAATTCGGCCGCGGCGTGCTCTCCATCCGCGAAGACGAGATCGCGAGCAATCTGATGGGCGTCGATACCCGACACGTCAAGGTGCTGGCATTTGTCGTCTCCTCTTTTTTTGCCGGCGTCGCCGGTGCGCTCTATGCCCACGTGCTTCAGTTCATAACGCCGAGGGCATTCGACATCATAAAATCGACCGATATCCTCATCATGGTTTATCTTGGCGGGATAGGCTCCCTTGCGGGCTCGATCATAGGCGCAACAGTCTACACGGTGCTCCTCGAGGTGCTGCGTCCGATGGGGGTGTGGAGGATGGTCTTCATGCCGCTCGTTTTGGTATTACTCATGCTTTACCGGCCAAAGGGTATCATGGGTCTCAAAGAGTTTCCCTGGTTTGTACCGATTCGGGATCTGCTCGCCGTACGGTCCTGGCGGGAGAAGAAGCAGGCCACGCGATGAGCATCCTTGCTATCCAGGGCTTAACGCACAAGTTCGGCGGACTGACGGCCGTATCAGACTTGAATCTGACGCTTAACGCCCATGAGCTGGTTGGCGTCATCGGACCAAACGGCGCGGGAAAGACGACAGTCTTTAATATAATCTCCGGTGTTTACAGGCCATCCCGCGGCAGCATACTCTTAGAAGGTGTGGAGCTCGTCGGCAAATCGCCGAGCCAGATCACGAACCTGGGTATCGCGAGGACATTCCAGAACATCAGACTTTTCAGAGAGCTGTCGGTTCTCGATAACGTACGTATCGCCCATTACGGGCAGGTACGATACAACGCGCTGGAGGCGCTTTTTCACGTGGGGCGCTTCAAGAAAGAGGAGGCGCGTATCATCGAGCATTCCATGGAACTCCTTGCCCTTCTCAGGATTGACGCAGCTGCCGATGTTCAGGCCAAGAACCTGCCGTATGGGTTGCAACGCAGAGTCGAGATCGCGCGCGCCCTGGCTACACGGCCGAGACTGTTGCTGCTCGATGAGCCGGCAGCGGGCATGAATCCCAACGAGATAGACCAACTCATGGATCTGATTCATTGGATCAGGGATGAGTTTAACTTGACAACACTTCTCATCGAGCACCAGATGGCCCTTGTCATGAGTATCTGTGAACGGCTCCTGGTCCTTGATTTTGGTGAAACCATCGCAGAAGGAAGACCGGAAGAGATACAGAGCGACCAGCGCGTGCTGGAAGCCTATCTGGGTGATACGGTAACGTGACAGCAACGAATAACATCGTGCTTTCAGTAAGAGACCTCGCGATTACTTACGGTACTATCAAGGCTGTCGAAGGCATCTCCTTCGACGTTAGGGAAGGCGAAATCGTCACCCTTATCGGCGCGAACGGCGCTGGAAAATCATCGACCCTGCGTGCCATTTCAGGCATGGTGCCCTACAAGGGGCAGGTAACATACCGTCAGAAAGAACTGCGTGACGTGCCGCCGCACCGCATCGTGGCTATGGGCATTGCACAGGTGCCGGAAGGTCGGGGCATCTTCGGGAACCTCACGGTTATGGAGAATCTGAGGCTTGCCACCTGGCAACGTCAAAGAAAGAAGGACAGGACGGAGATTTCCAAGGATTATGAAAGGGTCTTCGGCCTTTTTCCGCAACTCGAGCGACGGAAGCATCAGTCGGGAGGAACCCTTTCCGGAGGCGAACAACAGATGCTGGCGCTGGGTCGGGCCATGATGAGCCGGGGGAACCTCATGCTGCTCGACGAGCCTTCGATGGGGCTCGCCCCGGTGCTGGTCCGCGACATCTTCAAGGTGCTCCTTGAGATCAATTGCTCCGGCACCACGATCCTGCTCGTGGAGCAGAATGCCCGCATGGCCCTGTCGATTGCAACGCGGGGACACGTGCTTGAGAACGGACGCATAACCATTTCAGGACCGGGCAACATCCTGCTTGACGACCCTTCGGTAAAGGAGGCCTATCTCGGCAAGCGGAAGCGCCCATAGTGCTCATGAAGTAGGGATTGATACCAAGTTGCCTTCATTCATATAGCTTCCGGGTACCCGCGCGAGAGGGTGTTGCGCCCTGTCTCACTCCGACGTACTCCAGTACGCCTCCGTTCGCCACGGCTTGAGCGCCTCGCTCTATTTTTGAATGCAACTTGGTATGAGAGGCGAAGAGACACGAATACAGATTGACGAGGTTCCAGGCAGCACGTATACTGAAAGCAACTAAAGACCATATGACGGGGGTTTTACAGGGATGATACGATTTAAGAAGATCGTGGAATCTAGCACCTATCTGGATCCGTTTTCAGAATTTTCGCCGCGTGAAGGGATAGTAGAGATTCGGTGGGACCCGCTGACATACCTTACTTCACGGGTTGTGCGCATTGCCCCGAGAAAGGCTCCTCGGTTTGATTATAAGGAGGCTATTTCTGTTTCGCTGGCAGCTAAATGCCCTTTCTGCCCGGAAAACGTAGAAAAGATGACAGCCCGCTTGCCGAGAGACGTCTTCGGTTCAGACCGTCTCGAGAAGGATGGTGTCACCATCATACCAAACCTTCTGACGTTCGATAAATATGCGCTTGTGGCCATCCTCACTCCGGAGCACTTCGTGGAGCTTTCCACCCTTGTAGAGAAGCAGTTGATAGTCAAAGGCATCCATGCGCTGCTCGATGCCTTTGGCATGATTAGAACGCATGACAGGGGGGTGCGCTATTATTCGATCAACTGTAACTTCATGCCCATGGCAGGTTCGAGCATTCTTCATTCACACCTCCAGGGCGTGGTGGGCAAATATCCGACAAACTACCTGCGGCTGATGCTTCAGGGGAGCAAAAACTTTTTCAGGAGCAAAGAAAGGCTCTTCTGGGAAACACTGATCGAAGAAGAGCGAGAGACTAGGGAGCGTTTCATCGGCACCGTCGGCAGAACGCACTGGTACGCACCCTTTGCGCCTCGAGGAAACGTAGATGTAGGCTGCATATTTGAAGAGAGATCCCTTTTTACCATTGATGACCGGGAGTGGGAGAATTTCGGTTCAGGCCTGGCGAGAGTGTTTAGCTACCTGGACCAGGATCATGTTTCCGGATTCAACCTCACGATATTTTCAGGGTCAGATCAGGACAAGGCCTTTCGCGTAAACGCGCGGCTTGTCGCGAGGCGCTTCCTGCCCCCTGTCAATGCAGCGGACTCTAACTACTTTGATAAACTCCATATGGAGCCCACGAGTCTTGTTTCGCCGGAAAACGTTGCAGCGGAATTAAGGACGTTATGGGGCACGTGAAGACCTAGTATCATAGACTCGAGAGGAGGAAGGGAACATGTCGGCGGACGAGAAGGATAAGAACGCGATCAGCAGGCGTCAGTTTCTGAAGAGGACAGCCTTTGCTGGCACCGCGGCCGCGGTCGGAAGTCTCATTTCAACAGGGCCTGCGTCGGCTGCGAGGAAGCCCTCGATCAAGTGGAGCAAAGAGGCGGATGTGGTGGTGATCGGTGCAGGGGCCACGGGGCTTCCGGCCGCCATCGTGGTCCGGGAAGCGGGAGCGAGCGTCATCCTGTTCGAAGCAGAACCGGACATCGGCGGACACGCTATAACAAGTGGCGGCAATGTTCCGCTGGGCGGTGGGACGAGCGCGCAGAAAAAGGCGGGCATCAACGACTCGCCGGACCTTCTCTTCCGTGATTTGACGGACTGGTCCATTGTCCAGCCCAACGGCTTCCCCGACTATCGGTACAATGACCACGAGATCATCCGTGCCTTTGCCGACAACAGCGCGCCGAGCTTTGAGTGGCTGGTTGCTCACGGTGTAATTTTTATAGACAGACCTACGGATAATTTCGGCGGAACATCTGTCGGTAATTCGGTGCCTCGCGAGATGCATTCCGCTGCCATGGATTGGCCGATGGTACAGACGGGCAAACCGGTCGATCCCACTGTTCGCGCAACAACCTCGACCGGCAATGGTCTGATGCGGCCTCTGGAGGTAGCGGCAAAAAGGGCCGGCGTACAGATCCTGCTCGAGCACAGAATGACGGCCATTCATCGCGAAGGTTCCAAGTCAGGCCGCGTGCTCGGGGTTGCGGCCGAGAGCAAGGGAACCAAAATGAATATCCGGGCAAAGAAGGCAGTCATCATCGCGACCGGCGGCTCCACGGGCAACGTGAACTTCCGTCGAATGTTCGACCCCCGCCTCACCGAGGAGTACTGCGGTCTGTCCGGTATGCCCTGGTCCGACCAGGACGCCAGCGGAGAAATCGCAGCCATGGACATCGGCGCTTCCCTGTGGGGCCTTTATAATCAGACCGGAGAATTTGGTTCGAATATTACAAAGCCGGGCACGATCGGATGCCAGTACAATTATCGGAACCTGCGCTGGATGCCGGGCAGTTCTGTCTTCAAGCTCGCCCGCGCATCAGGCCTTCCTGTTTCAGACTGGCAGAATATCATCCTTGTAAACATGCTGGGAAAGCGGTTCTACGATGAAACCGAAGATCAGTTTACAGCTAATAGCGCTAAACAGATCGACCCGTACGTGGCCGGCGGTTACCTGAATGCGGTAAATATCAAATATAAGCCCAGTAACTTTATTAACGCTGCCTTGGCCGGCATAGGAGACGGCAAGAACGGGGGTGGTCCGATCTGGGCAATCTTTGATGCTGATGCCGCAACCCGCCAGAGGTGGGATACGAGGCCTCCAAACGTGGATATCGAGGCCGGCTTCTTTTTTGTGGCTAACACCATCCGGGAACTGGCGGCAAAAATCGTCATGAAATACCAGCGGGTGCCTATGCCGCCAAAAACACTGGAAGACACAGTGGCTAGGTACAACACGTTTGTCGACATGGGAAAAGACGAAGATTTTGGGAAGCCCAATCCTAAATACAAGATCACAAAGCCTCCGTTCTATGCAGCCTGGGCCACTCCGGTTGTGCACGACACCCGCGCTGGCCTCCGCATCAACGCCAAGTGTCAGGTGCAGGATATGAATGGTCGAGTCATCCAGGGCCTTTACTGCGGTGGAGAATCTGCGGGTGGCTTCAGTCAGCACGGTCTGGCTCGTGCCGTTTGCCAGGGTTACATAGCGGGCAAGAATGCCGTGTTGGAAAAGGCGATGTAGGAAGACGCCGGTTCTGTTGTATTTGCTGGATGGAGGAAGATTCCCGGTGTGCGAGCTCCAGGCGCACAAGGGTAAAAGCGTGGCATGAAAAGAGATGTTGGACTCAAGCTTTTTTTCATCGTTGTATCTACGGCGGCAGGCATGGTCTTCATACAACTAAGTCTCTTTCTGGCCGGAGCGGCAGGCGCGTCGCCTTCCGCCCAACCCAGCCCTCCGGAGAACGCAGCCTCGAAGGGGACTTGCCTGGGTTGCCACGGGCCTTTCGATAAACTTGTAGGGAGCGCGAATTATCAAGCACCAAGCGGAGAAAAGATCAGCCCGCATCGGTACGTGCCGCATAATGCAAGAGAGACGAAGGCGATTCCGGAATGCAGCAATTGCCATGAGCCGCACCCGGTACCGCCGACAACAAGCGGTCTTGCCGCTCTTCCCAAGCCCGAAGTTCAATGGTGCTATACTGCGTGTCATCACAAGAATACGTTTCAGCCTTGCAAGGATTGTCATAAATAAGCCCTGACCCGTTCTGGGCCTGCCATTTAAGGAACTGCCTCTTTTACCGATATAATAGTAAATGGGGCAGATGGAAACTTTGGCGTGGAATAAGGAACGGTTGATAAGCGGGCTTGAGTCCGGAAAGCTTCTCCCATCCCTCTCTCCAATCGCCATGCGGCTGATCGAGCTTGCCTCAGAGGATAACAGCTCATTGGGCGATATAGCCGCGCTCATTGAGAGGGATCCGTCCCTGACCATCCGCGTTCTCAGACTTGCCAACAGCGTCTTTTTCCGGTATGGCAATCCTGCAAAGACGGTACGGCAGGCGGTTGTGAGAATCGGGATACGGCAGACCCGATTACTCGCCCTGTCGCTCTTGCTGAAAGACACGTTCCCTATGAGGAAGGTGGGTGCGGCGGATTACCGGCGCTTCTGGCGTCTCTGCCTGTACCAGGGCCTAATAGCGCAGTCGCTCGCTCAACAGCTGGAAGTCGGTGACCCCGAGGAGGGTTTCACGGCAGGGTTTACCCTGGAGATAGGTCTTCTGGTTTTCCTTCACGCCTTTCTCGATCGCGGTAATGCTCCGGCAGATATTCCGTGGTATCCCCTGTCGCAACTGCTTGATTGGGAGAAAGAGAACTACGGTATCGATCACCGTGAAATCGGTGAGTTCATCCTTACCCACTGGAAGTTTCCCGCCGGCTTCATATTGTGTCAGAAGTCGAGTGTTCTGACTCGCAAAGTAGATGAGCTCCTGCCGCTGGTAAGAGTGTGCGCCATGGCATCTCAACTGTCAGCCTTCATATGTGAACCGGGAGCGCGCTTGTCCGAGGTGTTCGATACGCTCGAACTCAGGTTTGCTTTGCCAAAGCCCCTCATTCACGAAGTCGTTACCAGGGCTCTCCAACAGGTCGATGAGGTCGCAAAAACGTTTGACGTGGAGGTGGACAGTAAGCGAGATACTGAAGACCTCGTGGCGAAGGCACAGGCTATGCTGGCGAACCTTTCGGGCAAGCTGCTCGACCGACCCTTGCCCCGAGTTACGGGTCTCCTCTCTGGGACCGCCTCTGATGACCGAGGCGATAATGGTACTGATGCGGCCGGACCTGCGATGGAAACGATTGAGCACGAGATCCGCGCTCCTCTGACCGCAGTGGGAGGGTTTGTACGGATGCTCGCGACAACCATAGATCCCGCATCAGACCAGGGCAGGTATATAAGAGTCATACTAGCCGAGACGGAGAGGCTTGAACAGGCGCTGAAAGGAATCGAGCAGATGCTCGATCGATAAAGACTAAGCATCCTCAAGACAACCCGATCGCCTTCAACAACTGAGCACCTTCGCTATTTGCCATCCATAAAAAAAGAGAATAAAAATACTGCTTGACAAAATGTACCGAGGCATTACAAAATCGGAATAGCAGAAAGCAGGGGTCTGCTCACGGATGATGAGATTCGTGAGGCTTATCTGGGGCTTTCAGGAAAGCCCCGCTCATTAACTCCATCATGGAGAACGGGAGGTAGCCACGTTATGAGAAAGGGATGTCTGGTTTTAGTTCTAGCGTTGGTACTCGTTATCGGAATGATCCTTCCGGCTTCGGCCCAGGAGAAGAAAGAGATCGTGATAGGCATGACTCTCTGCCTCACGGGAAGGTACGCTGTTGATGTCGGCCCCTTTGACAAGATGGTAAAGGCCTGGGAAAACTACGTGAACAAGAAAGAAGGCGGGCTTTTTGTCAAAGCGTACAACAAGAAGCTTCCGGTCAGAACGATCATCTATGACGACAAGAGTGACCAGGCAACAGCCGTCAAGTTCTACGAGCGGCTGGTAACGGTCGATAAATGCGACCTCCTCATTGGCCCCAAATCGAGCCCCATCACCTTCCCGGTAACAGCCGTTCCCGAAAAATATCACATCCCCATGATACTGGCGACTGCCAACACACCGCAAATCTTCGAGCGCGGCTTCAGGTGGTTCGTAGGGGTAAACAACCTGTCTACAGCGTGGTCGGATGCCTACTTCGAGTTGCTCGAGCAGGAGAAACAGGCGAAGACCATCGGTTACGTGGCAGAAGATACGCCGCACACCCGCGAGGTCTATGAGGGAGCCATCCCCAACGCTGAGAAACGGGGCTTCAAGACCCTCTTCAAAGAGGTTGCGCCCGCGGGCACAACAGACTTCACCTCTATCCTCGTGAAGCTGAAAGCCGCTGACCCGGATGTCATTTACGTATCGGCCTTCACCCCCTTTGCCGTGACCTTCAAGAAACAGGCTAAGGAGTTCGGGTTGAAGCCGAGAGAATGGCACTTTACCCATTTCGATAAATCCTTCTCCGGTGCCCTCGGGAAGGATGCAAACTACGTGACCGGCGAGCATCAGTGGCTGCCGGGAGTGCCCTACGGTAATCTGAAGAAGTTCCAGGAAATCCTGAAAGAGGCAAAGATTGACCCCGAGGAATACCTCGATGTCTCCCTCCACTATGGAGCCCTGGAAGTGGCAGAAGTGGGAATCGAGAAGTCAGCCTCCCTTAAGCCGGATGACCTGATGAAATCCCTCTGGGCGGTCAACTTCGAGTCGATCATGGGACCCATGTATTTTGATCAGAAAAAGGGGCACTCCTATTTTAAACAGATGGGTGCTCAATACATCGATGGGAAGTATTACATTATTTCGCCCACAAAGTTTGCGACGCACAAGCACGTGTATCCGAACCCGACACCCTGAGGGAGAGGGAAGAATACAAACAACCGGCGCACGGGGCCTTATCTTTGGATATTTGAGAAAGCGCAAGACAGAAAGAAAAGGTAAATCGAAGCCGCGGCACCGGTTCAGCCAAGAATGGAGCCTACCGTGCCACGGCCCTCACCGAGGTGGCCCGCGGAAGCGTGAAATAGAATGTTGCACCCCCATCGATCTTGCCTTCGGCCCAAACCTTCCCGCCGTGCCGCGCTACGATGCGTTCGACAATAGACAGGCCGATGCCTGTTCCAGGAAATTCTTTCCCGCTGTGCAGCCTCTCAAAGACTTTGAAGAGCCTGGTTGCATGCTGCATGTCGAAGCCCACACCGTTATCCTTGATGTAATAGACGTTATGCGCCTCTTCGGGCCATCCTCCAACCTCGATATATGCGGTATCTCTCGGCTTAGTGAATTTGACGGCGTTGGACAGGAGGTTGACAATGACCTGTCGGATCATCATCTGGTCCCCGTGACAGGCGGGAAGAGGATTGCAAGTAAACTGGAGTGTGCGGCCCTGAGATGTCTCTCTGATCTCCCGAACTACGGACTCCGTCACCTGGGACATATCGATAGCCATCGGCTCTACGCTCTCATGGGACAGTCGAGAGAACGCCAACAGGCCGCTGATGAGCTGCTGCATGCGTCTGGCATTCTCGAGGATAATATCTACATAGGCGGTACCCTTGCCCTGAAGACGATCGGCGTCCCTTTTCGCAAGCAGACGCGCAAAACCTTCAATAGCCAGTAAAGGAACCATGAGATCATGCGAAACAGAGTAAGAAAATGCTTCCAGTTCTCTGTTGGTTGCCTCGAGCTCGGCTGTACGCTTAGCCACTCGTAATTCGAGCTCTTGGTTTAGTCTCCGGATCTCCTCTTCTGCCAGCCTCCGCGCCGTGATGTCACGCGAAATGCCGAGTATCCCTACAGGGCTGCCCTTGCGGTCGCGAAGGAAGCTTACCTTCACCTCGGTCCAGACGGTGCCGCCCTGCTTGCGGGTGAGCTCCAGTTCGAGTGTTCTTGGACGCCGAGGTGTTGTCGGCTCCAGCTTTCCACGGGCCAACTCATAATCTAACGTTGTCTTGACGAGCTGGTATGAGGCGGGGGTCAGGACTTGATCCAGAGTCTGGGCCATTGTTTCTTCAACGCTGTATCCCCTGAGCTGCTGTACGGATGGACTGCAGTACGTGTAACGCAGATTCATATCCAGGGTGAATATGACGTCGCTTATATTGTCGGCGAGCAGGCGGTAGAGGTCTTCTGAATAGCGGAGGGTTCTCTCAATCTTCCCTGATTTGGGCTTCAAGGTACGCCCCTCTATTTTACTTATAGCCTATGACGCTGCCTTTGTAAAGTCCCTTGCACTAAATAAGAAACATTATGCGATGCTCGACGGGTTATTGCGCTAGAGGTCAATCTCGCCGGGGTCCAAGGTTTGGAGAGAGCGGCAGTCGCCGTAAGGGGGCAAATCGCTTGGATTGTATCGAATGCTTCGGTAGGTCCGAATTATTTTATCTTGCGCCCGCTCCGCTACACGCTGCCGCGTGCGGCAGCTAACACACCTGATTGGTCCCGCAAGAAAGGATCTGGTATTCCCTGCTCTTATCTCTAAAGATGGTCGTCCCTTTCAACCCCATCTTGTGTGCTTCAGCGTAGATGTCTACTATCGTCTCGGGTGTGGCATTCTCCGGCAGGTTTATAGTTTTTGAGACAGCGTTATCCACGTGCTTCTGAAAGGCGCTCTGGATCTTCAGATGGTCAAGCGGATCAACCTCGTATGCCTTGCGGAAAAGCTTCCTTGCCTGCACTGATGTGTCTTTCATCTCCTCGTAAAGCGGATCGACCATGTCAACGCGGATATCTCCAAGGAGAAGCCGCGTATACCTGATATCGTAAATAGGCTCAATGCCGCTTGACGTTCCGGCGATGATGCTGAGCGTGCCCGTTGGAGCTACGGTGGTGGTTGTTGCGTTGCGTTGGAGTAGATTTTTCTTTTCCCACATACTGTCCCTGTAGTTGGGGAAAGCACCCCGACTTTCTGCAAGGAGTCTGGAGGCGATCTTCGACTCTTTCTGGACGAAGCTCATGATTTCTTCTCCCATCGCCGCTGCCTCTGGAGTGTCATAAAGGATACCGGTGCGTATCAAGAGGTGAGCAAACCCCATGACACCAAGCCCGATCTTTCTGTTAGCCCTCGTGATGGCATCGATTTCGTGTGCGGGGAATCGACTCATGTCGATTACATTATCGAGGAACCTCACGCCGAGGTGGGTCAGTTCCTTGAGCCTTTCCCAATCGACTGATCCGTTCTTGGCAAGCCTGGCAAGATTTATGGAACCCAGGCAGCACGACTCATACGGGAGCAGCGGCTGTTCACCGCAGGGGTTGGTCGCCTCCATCCGGCCGATATGGGGTGTGGGGTTGTGCCGGTTGATGGTATCAATGAAGATTACGCCGGGGTCACCGGTTGCCCAGGCAGACTCCGCCACATCCCAGAATAATTTACGTGCCTTTACCTTTCTCACTTCTTTTCCGTTCCTCGGGTTGAGCAAGGGAAAGTCTTCATCTTTGTGAAAGGCCTGCATGAATGCGTCTGTCACAGCGACCGAGAGGTTGAAATTGATAAGCTCCTGCGGGTTTTTCTTAATCGTAATGAACTCTTCTATGTCCGGGTGATCGATCCTGAGGATGCCCATGTTTGCCCCTCTTCTTGTGCCACCCTGCTTGACGACTTCGGTTGCCATGTTAAACGCCTTGATAAAGGAAACCGGTCCGCTGGCAACACCCATAGTTGATGCAACAACATCCCCTCGCGGTCTCAGCCTGGAAAATGAGAACCCGGTGCCACCGCCGCTCTGGTGGATTTTTGCCGTGAGCTTGACGCCATCAAAAATCGAGTCGAGGGAGTCTTCAACAGGGAGCACAAAACAGGCAGCCAGCTGTCCCAGCTCCCGGCCGGCGTTCATCAGAGTAGGGGAGTTGGGCAGGAACTCCAGGTGAGCCATCATGTTGTAAAAGGCCTCGGCCATCCGGTCCCGCTCCCCGTCCTTATAACGCTCTTCGGCCTGCGCTATGGCCCGGGCAACGCGCGTAAAAAGACCCTCCGGCGTCTCCGCCGGCTCACCTTGTTCGTTCTTGATAAGGTATCTTTTTCTGAGAACAAGCAGTCCATTTTCATCAAGCATCGGCAGGCACTCCTCTAAAGCAATCTTTTACTCCACAAACTTTTTGTCAATAGTCCACGCCCTTTTGAGGTTCTATTTTTTGCCGGTACGCATGCTTTATCTCTTTCATCTCAGTGACGGTGTGTGCCCTGTTCATGACTTCAGGATGGGCATCGCGCCCTGTCAATATCAGGTGCAAGAGGGGAGGTTTGCTGTCTATCAGTTCGAGCACCTGTGGAAGATCCAGAAGCCCAAGGCGCAGGGCATTGTTGATCTCATCGAGGACAACGAGATCGAATTGACCGGATACGAGCTTCTCCCTGGCAAGACTTATTGCTTCCTGAGCATTTGCCCTGTGTTCCTCAAAAGGATAGGGATTGCCCTGGATGCCGCAAAACCCTTTTCCCATCATGTTAAATTCAACGTCCGGCGCAAGCCTCTTGAATCCGTCTATTTCACCTGCGTACATATCACCTTTCATGAACTCTATGACGCAGACTTTGAGGCCGTGCCCCACGGCCCGAAGTGCCATGCCCATAGCCGAGGTTGTCTTCCCTTTTCCATTGCCGGTGAGGACAACGATGAGACCTACCTTCTCCTTCGGTTCCAGATGCTGAAGCTCGAGTTTATCCATAACTTTCTCCTCGGTCGCGATTAGCTCTACGGAAAACGCCTTGCTTTCTTGATTATAACATCGGAGCGAAAGTCGTGCACGAGATATGCGACCATAGCCCCTTTACAACGGCAGATGGTTGTGGTATCAAACGTGGGTAAATAAAGTCTGTTTCTCTCTTCGGAAACAATAGCTCTGGAGGCATCAACGTGCATTTTGATCTATGTAAGAAGATCGTCGAAAATGTGGCCCGCGTGATTGTCGGAAAGGAGCGGTCCATCGAGCTGCTCCTGGTAGCCTTGCTGGCCGACGGCCATGTGCTTATAGAAGATATACCCGGCCTGGGGAAAACATTGATCGCCAAGTCTCTGGCAAAGAGCATCGGCGCCTCTTTCAAACGAGTGCAGTTTACACCCGATCTCTTGCCGGCAGACATCACAGGTTTTAACGTGTACAATCAGCAGACAGGCCATTTCACGTTCCAGCCCGGCCCTGTAATGACCAACGTACTCCTGGCTGACGAGATCAACCGGACCATCCCGAGGACGCAGTCGAGTCTATTGGAGAGCATGGAAGAACGGCAGGTCACGGTGGATGGCAAGACGTATATTCTTCCGCACCCTTTTTTCGTCATGGCCACGCAGAACCCCATAGAACTGGAAGGAACATTTCCCTTGCCCGAGGCGCAGCTTGACCGATTTCTCTTGCGCGTACGGCTGGGCTATCCGGATCAGCGCGAAGAGATGGCGATTCTCGAGCGCTTTCAGGAGAAAGATCCTTTGCGGGAGCTGGAGCCTGTTGCCGCACCGGATCAGATTTCCGAATTGCAGGACCGCCGAAAGAAAATCCATGTTTCTCAGCCGGTAAGGGAATACATCACAAGCATCGTGAACGCGACACGCGAGAGCTCCTCGTTGCGCCTTGGGGCCAGCCCGCGGGGTTCCCTCGGTTTGATGCGAGCCGGCCAGGCACTGGCAGCCCTACATGAGCGCGACTACGTTATTCCGGACGATGTGAAGTCATTAGCGATCCCCGTTCTGTCGCACCGTTTGATTCTCAAAGAAGAAGAACGACTGCGGGGAGAGATCCAGGAGCATCTTCTCGAAGAAATGGTACGCCAGATACCTGTGCCCGCTCCCACCATGTAAGAGGTAAGCGTGGACACGGTTGACCGCAGGGTACCGAGCCTTTTCATCATCCCGCTTGTACTGGGTTTTGTGGGAGTACTTCTCTTTATCGCTCTCCTTTATGGCCAGCGGGATCTCATAACAGTGTCTCTCATGCTCTTTGGCGTCGTTGTCGGGGCAAAGCTCTGGTCCCGGTGGAGCTTGGCCTGCATTGAATGCCGTGGCAGTGTTGACAAGCATAGGACCTTCCCCGGCGAAAAACTCTTCTTGAGAGCAACGGTCGAAAATCGAAAATTCCTCCCAGTATGGCTGCAGGTAAAGGTGCCCATCACCGGCTTTGCTCATGACATATCTGCGGAATCTGTAACAGGTACGACCGTCGGTGAAGCCAGCCTGTTATGGTATGAGAACGCGCGCTTTCAATGGGATCTTATGGCACGCAGCAGAGGGGTCTACCACATAGGTCCTCTTGGTCTGGTCTCCGGTGATCTTTTTGGCTTTTTTTTAAAGGGAAAGGAGACGACGGAAACGATCGAGGTGATCGTCTATCCGCGGCTCGTGCCGCTCAGATCACTCGCGTTGCCGAAGCGTGATTTTTTTGGCATTCCCGGCGCTGAGAGCCCTGTGCAGGATCCCATCTACATCCTCGGCACCAGAGACTATCAGCAGGGACGTCCTGCAAAATATATTCACTGGAAGGCGACAGCCCGCCATCACAGGCTGCAGGAGAAAATTTTTGAGCCTACAGAACAGGAAAAAATCCTGCTCGTCGTCGATGTCGGCCAATTCGAGCTTCACAAGGCGGAAGAAGAATTCGAAGGCGCCCTTGAAACGGTCGCATCCATGGCCGTGCTGTTGGACGAGCGAGGCTGCTCCGTGGGTCTCGTAACAAATGGTGCCATGGCAGGAGGAGGTCCGTTCATTCTGCCCGTTGCACGGCACCCCCAGCAGCTTAACGCGTTCTTGGAGGCACTCGCCAGGATGCAGATGAAGGCGGCCCGGGATCTCATTGATACGATGCGCCTTCACCTGCGGCTGCCATGGGGCATCAGCTGTCTCCACTTCGGGCTTAAGGAGGACGGAGTGTCGGCAACCGCCCGGGAGTTTTTTGCTCAGAGAGGGATACCCTCTCTATTTTTTTTCAACCGGATTTTTTCCGGTACGGGCGAACCCGGACCCACGCATAGTGCTACAGTCCGAACGCTCGACGAGATCAGGGTCAGGGAGGGTCACGGGTGATGGAGGGCCGAAAAACAGCGCTC
>DATFYE010000185.1:0-32502 GCA_035315185.1 Syntrophorhabdales bacterium
TTGATCCTGCCGGGCTCAGGCAGGATGATGAGACGGGAAAAGGAAGCTCTGAAAAGTGCGCCTCCCAGGAGGAAGAGCAGCAGGATGGCGAGAGGCATTGAAGCAAAAGGATCGATGCCTAAGCGAAACAGGAAAAGAATAGCGTATGCTCCCAGCATGATGATGGAGCCTTGTGCCAGGTTCAGGTATCTCATGACCCCGAAGACAAGTGCTATGCCTATGGCAATAATGCCGTAGAGTGCACCGTTTAGAACTCCGTACACCAACGTCTGTCCCATCAGCCCAATCCGAGATATGCCGCTTTTACGTGTTCGCTTTCCATAAGCTCCCGCGCAATGCCTTCTCTCACGATCCGGCCCGTCTCCATGACGTAAGCCCTGTTCGCAATCTTCAGTGTCATGGGCACATTCTGTTCGACGATGAACAGAGTTATGCCGGTCTTGTTGATGGTCACAAGCACGTCAAATATCTGTTTCACCATCAGGGGCGAAAGCCCGAGGGAGAGTTCATCAAGTAAGAGAAAACCATTACGCCCCATGAGCGCTCTCCCTATGGCGAGCATCTGCTGTTCGCCGCCTGAGAGCAGGCCTGCAGGCTGTGGGGATCTCGCCTTCAGGACAGGAAAAATTTCGTAGACCCATGCGAGGGTTGCACCCTTCTCTGGCCGCGCCTTCTTGAGAAAGGCTCCCATTTCAAGATTCTGCAGCACGGTCATCTTCGGGAACAATCGTCTCCCTTCAGGCACGATGGAAATACCCGATTCCGCTATTGCGTGAGGTGCCTTGTCGTTGAGCAGGGTATCCCCATAACGTATCGCACCCCTGCTGGGTTTGACCAGTCCGGCTATGGTCCTGATGAGCGTGCTCTTTCCTGCACCGTTCGAGCCGACCAGCGCCACAATCTCGCCTTTTCTTAGTTCAAGGTTCACGTCCCAGAGGACCTGCAGATCGCCGTAATGCACATCCACGTGCTCCACCTTGAGCATCATCCGTATTCCACCCCCAGGTATGCCTCAATAACCTGCGTATTCTGAATCACCTCTCCGGGTGTTCCTTCGGCAATCTTCTCTCCTGTGTTCAGGACCATGATGCGATCGGACAACTTAAGGATTGCTCTCATCATGTGCTCTATGATGATGATGCTGATTCCGGCGTCTCTTATCCGCATCACCAGGGAAGATGCTGCTTCGATCTCAGTGGGGTTCAGCCCGGCCATGATCTCGTCGAGGAGGAGCAGTTTGGGCTTGGTGGCAAGGGCTTTTCCTAGCTCCAACCGCTTTCTATCGATCAGGCCGAGACGGCCTGCGCCCACCGAACGCTTTGGGCCCAAGCCGATAAAATCAAGAATCTCTTTAGCCTCGGTCTCGGCCAGGTTTAGTGTTTTTGCGGGTGCCGAACCATAGGCTCTGCCCAGTTTCACATTGTCAAGAACGGTAAGAAGAGGAAATGGCCTGGTGATCTGAAAGGTCCTGGCCAGCCCCATCTTACAGACGTCTGCGCAGGCCGCTCCTGTAATCTCTCTCCCGTCGAAGCGTATGCTGCCTCTGTCCGGCTTGAAGACGCCTGCTATGAGGTTAAAGAGTGTGGTTTTGCCTGACCCGTTAGGGCCTATGAGGCCCAGTATCTCCCCTTCAATGAGATGAAAATCGACGCCTTTAATGGCGGTCAGGCCGCCAAAAAACTTGTACAGACCCCGGCCCTCAAGTAACATGGCCACAGTTTCGCAACCTGTCACACTTTCTTACGTGCTCGGGCGATTTTCTCGCCGGTCTTGTAGTGTTCGCCCTTGAGCGCAAGCCCCGCTTCTTCTTCATCCTCTTTGGTCCAGTGGCCCAGTGTATAGCCGTACCAAGGCACTATCGGACTGAGAGCGGGAAGCCCTTCCTCTTCCCATATTTTCCGGGCTTTTTCCATGAACTCTTTCTTAGGAAGTGATGTTGGCGGATATGCCCATTTGCGGGTGGCATCGATCAGGATGGATGTGGTGGGGGGATAGGAGGTCATCTGAGATACCTCTTCCGGTGGTACAGCGGAAGGGTCCAGATGTGCCGACTTTCCAGGGGTAATCCGTATATCCTTGTCAGGTTGCACGCGCCAGCAAAGTGCCCACAAATATGAGTGCGGGTCATGCGGGTCGATATCATCGTCAACAACAATGACCCATTTGAGATATCCGGGGTCGAGTGCCACTGCCCCGTTGAGTGCTTTCCAGGGTACCGTGCGATCCTCGGCGTTGGGCTTCTTCAGGCTGATGACGCAGAACTGTTCCGTTCCGCTTTCTCCGTGGAGACCCACGTCAACGAGGCCGCTGATCCCCAGATCATGTTTCAACAATTTGTAGTAAGCCGCTTCAGTTCCCACTCCTTTAATCACGCTCGACTCGCTGGGAGGAAACTGACTGATAAACGTGTTCCAGATTGGCTTTTTCCGATGGGTGATGCAGGTGACGTTCATGAAAAGATTCTCAGTGGCCAGACCCATGTAGCCGGTATATTCGCCGAAGGAACCCTCTCGCTCCAATGCATCTGTCGGGATCTCGCCTTCTATAATTACCTCTGCCGTTGCCGGGACTTCGAGAGGAACGGTCTTGCATGTAACCAGTTCAACAGGTTCACCTGCAAGCCCTCCCGCGATCTCGTATTCATCTTTACCAATGGGAAATTTTGTTACCGCAACCATGCCAAGGGTAGGGGTCGCGCCGATGAACACCGCAACAGGCATGCTCGGAGCGCCCTTCTCTTTGTACTTCTGCCAGTATTGGCGCATGTGTTGAGGCAGACGGCAATCGCACCCCACCCGCAAGCGATCCTTCACCATGCCCCTGTAATTACCTACGTTGATGGTTCCTGTGTCGGGGTCCTTAGAAACCCAGTTGGCTGCCGTAAAGTAAGGCGCATTATCAAAACCCGGTGTGGATATGGGGATAGGAAATTCCTCCAGGCCCCCGTGTTCGAGCAGCGTATCCCCCATGTGGACCTCCTCCTGGCAGGGCCCCTGAGGGACGAGTCGCGGCCTTACGGGATTGAGCTGTGCTTCGGTCCAGCGCGCCATGATCTCATCCGGTTTGCACCCCATCGCCAGGGCGTAAATCTGTCGGGACGCAGCGTGAGCGCCGACAAGCACCGAGCCGTTGTATTTCCTGCCCTTGATATCAGTCACATTCTGAAAGAGGAAAGGTTTTCGTTCTTTTTCGGGAAGGCCCCTGAACTGCCAACGAACGAGGGGCTGGAGCTCCGTGTCTTTGTTTATCTCTCTTTCAATTGTGTAGACCATGCCTGCTGCGCGCAGCACACCGATATATTCCCGCAAGTCCTTATAGTACGCCATAATCACCCCCTCTGTTTACGAGATGTAGTCTTACACGAATGTCGTTGCGTCGTGAGCTCCAAACGCTTGACTGGCCGTCTGTCCCTCAATCGATAACACGTTATAGGCCCCTGCAGTGCTTGTCAAGTATTTTATTGGACGTTTCGAGGGACAAAAAGCACTTGACAATGCGAAGCTCTTCTTGTACTGATTTAATCGGCCTTTTTTTATATACCGCCAGTACATTTCTTCTTAAAGGAGCGCCTCAGGTTGCACGCCGGATACAGACCTGCTTCACCGTCCGCCAAACGGTCTTCGCATCGGCCTTTGGGCGAAAAGCTCATCATTGAAGCCGGGAAAGAGTTTATCTGGACTGCGCGGGTTAAGCGCGGTCCAAAAAAGGAGGGGTACATGTCAACTCGCAAATCGTCAGTGTTTGGCTGTTTCGTCGTTGTGATTCTGTTCTCTTTTGTGCTGTGTTTGAATGCAAGAGCTCAAAGCCCCAAGGAGCCGATAAAGATCGGTATGGACATAGAAATGACAGGGGTTATGTCCGAAACTACGATGAACGCCAAGCAGGGCTACGACCTGTACCTGGAGGAAGTCGGATACAAGGTCGCAGGCAGGCCGATAAAGATGATTGAGTACGATAACAAAACAGACCCCAAGCTTTCCGTAGAAGTGGCGCAAAAGCTGGTGGAAAAAGATAAGGTACATATGATTGGCTTCGGTACCAATAGTGCGGCTGCGATAGCAGTCAGGGGTTACACTGATAAGGCAAAGGTGCCGATGGTGGTGGTTGCGATGGCGGGCACGGAGAGAGTTACCCTTCCTCCCAGCAAGTATGCGTTCAGGATCACCTATGCCGATGGTCAGATGGAGTTACCGTTGGGTAAGTATGCTTACGAAAAACTCGGCTACAAAAAGATGGCCCTGATGGCGCCTGACTACGCCGGCGGTACCGGGAAAATCTGGGCATTCCAGCAGGGTTATGAAAAGGCGGGTGGCAAGATAGTCCAGACTATTTTATGGCCTCTGGGGACTATGGATCTTGCTCCTTATTTTGCGCGCCTCCAACCCGATGTCGAAGCCATCTTCGTATTTGAACCCGGTGACGTCTCTATCCAACGCTTTATCGGCCAGTACTTCGAGCTGGGGCTCGATAAAAAGATAAAGCTCTGCACCCACTGGACCTTCACCGAGGATTACTTCACCTTACAGACCTTCAAAGATAAGATGATAGGAATCGTGAGCGGGGCACATTACGTCCCCAGCTATGACACACTCGAGAACAAGCGTCTCACTGAACGATATTATGCTAAGTATGGCAAGAAGAAGATGATGAATTCGGACGTAGCCATCGGCTATGAATCGATGAAGTTCATCGTCGCCGCGCTCCAGGCCATCAAAGGCAATGCGGAGGATACCGAAGCTTTTCTGAAGGCGATGCACGCAACAAAGATAAAGGGTGTGGAGAGCACTTCCCTGAGCATTGATGCAAACGGAAACGTGATCCGGGACTTCTTCATCCGGCAGGTGCAGAAGAAGGACGGTGTCGTCAAGAATGTCGTGCTTGACGTGATCCCGCAGGCACAGCAGCCGCCGGAAGGCTACACGGTAATGCCCGGCAAATAAGAAAGGATGTAATCATGAAGACAGAACCGCGAGTATTCTCCTAGCGGCCGACGATTCCTATTCGAATCCGTCTACCTCCTGCCTTCCCCCGCTGGAAAGAGTATGGATTCAAGTGAATTCGTATGGCAGAATGCTAAGGTAGGAGGACGACGTTTGTGGAGTTGCCCGTAGCTATTTCCCAGGTTCTCAATGGAATCGCCTTCGGCATGTTGCTCTTCCTCCTAGCTGCGGGCCTCAGCCTGATGTTCGGGCTGATGGGTATCGTGAATCTTGCCCACGGGTCTTATTTCATGGTGGGCGGCTACGTGGGTCTCACCACACTTGAAGCCACGGATAGTTTTATCTTGGCCATAGCCGCCGGCGCCGCAGCCGGAGCATTATTGGGATTTCTCACGGAACGTTTCTTTATGCGGCGCGTTTACGGGCTGCACGGTCATGAGTCCATTCTGCTCACCTTCGCCCTGAGCCTGGTTCTCAGTGACTTCTCATTATTTCTCTGGACCGGCACGCCGCGCTGGGTCCAGGCGCCATCCTTCCTCGACGTGTCGTTTACCCTGCTGGGTAATCCTTATCCTGCTTATCGCCTGGCCATCATATTGATAGGGGCTATCGTCTTTGCGGGTCTCTACTGGTTTCAAGAGCGGACACTATGGGGGGCCACTGTGCGCGCCGGAGTGGACGACAAGGAAATGGCAACAGGGCTGGGAATAAATATCCCGCTTGTCTTCACCATGGTTTTCTGCCTGGGCGCATTTCTGGCCGGCTTCGGCGGCTTCGTTGGATCGCCGATCCTGGGACTGCACATCGGCCTCGATATCGAGGTCATCATGCTGGCACTTGCCGTGGTCATCGTGGGGGGCATCGGCAGCTTAACAGGCTGTCTGGTGACCTGTCTTCTGATGGGCCTGAGCGACACTGTCGGGAAGGTGCTCTGGCCGAGCTACGCTTCACTCACGATCTATCTCGTTGTCGTGATCGTGCTCTTGGTGAAACCCGAAGGTCTTTTCGGAAAAAGGAGTTGAATGGAACAAGCGGCTCTTCGATGGAAATCGATTGTGGGTGTTATGGTCGTTACTGCCATGGCCCTGCTGGTACCTTTGTTGCCGGAATACGCTGTAACGCTGGCAACGTCTATCATCATCTACAGCATTTATGTCGCGAGCGCGAACCTTCTGACGGGCTACACAGGGCTTGTCTCGCTGGGGCAGGCCATGTTCTGGGGTTCGGGCGCCTATGTGGTTGCAATTTTGACCACGCGAGGCCTTGTAACCAATCTTTACCTGATTGTACTCATCTGTCTTGTCACGGTCGTCGTAATCAGTGCCTTCTTTGGGGTCCTGGCACTCCGCGTGAAAAGGCTCTATTTCATGATTGTCACCTTTGCCTTTGGTCACGTAATCTGGTGCATAGCTATGTACCCGATGCAGAGCATAACTCGCGGGTATGATGGCATTAAAGATATCGCAAGGCCTGATTTGGGCCTGTCTCTTTCTTTGGCAACGGGAACCAGCTTCTACTACTTTGTTCTGGTTGTTGCGGCCCTATGTTTTTTCATTTTCTATCTTGTAATACGATCACCATTTGGCCACGCGATAGTCGGTATACGCGATAACGAGCACCGGATGATCGCCCTGGGATACAATACATTTCTGTACAAATATATCTCATACGTCCTTGCAGCGGTTTTCTCCGGCATCGCGGGTTTGCTTTTCGCCTATTTCAACAGCTACGTGAACCCCTCCGAGTTGCATTGGCTCTGGTCAGGAGATGCGTTGATGATGATGTTCATCGGCGGGATAGGAACATTCTGGGGACCCCTGTGGGGTGCACTGGCTTATACGGGCTTGCGTTACTGGATCAGTAGTTACACCATGTATTGGTTCGGTATTGAAGGGATCATCTTTATTCTTGTGGTATTGTTTTTCCGCGGGGGCATAGCTGGTTTTGTAATGAACGTGCAGAAGGGGCTCAAGTGGCAGAGGCGCTGAGAATCGAACATTTGTCGAAGTTTTTCGGAGCGCTGGGCGTTGTCCAGAACCTCTCCTTCAGCATCCCCGCTGATCAGCGGCGCGTGGTTATTATCGGTCCGAACGGCGCCGGTAAAACCACATTGTTTAATCTGATCAGCGGAGAACTGCCTGCGTCACAGGGCACCATACACCTGTTCGGGCGTGACGTTACGAAAACGCCCTGTTATCGCAGAACCAGACTGGGCCTGGCCCGCACCTTCCAGATAACAGACCTCTTCCCTTATTTTACGCTCATGGAGAATCTTCTACTCGCGCTTCAGGCGCATGACCCATGCGCTTATGGCATGCTCAAATCGCTGAAAGCTTACGGCCACCTTTACGACAAGGCCGAAGTGTTGTTGAAAGAAATGAAGTTATGGGAAAAGCGAGATCTTCCCATAGGCTCTCTATCCCATGGAGAGACGCGGTTGGTAGAGATTCTGATGGGCATAGCGGGGGGACCGAAGATCCTGCTTCTGGACGAACCGACTGCGGGGCTGACCCGCTCAGAAGGGGTGTGGCTGGCCAACATGATTCAACATCTACTGAAGGATGTAACGCTTCTCATAATCGAGCATGATATGCAGATAGCCTTTGCCCTTGCTGAGAGGATCATTGTTCTCCATCAGGGAGCGATCGTGGCTGATGGCAAGCCGGAAGAAATTAGGACAAACCCGAGAATCAAGGAAATATATCTGGGCACGGTCTCATGAGTGATCTTCTCGTAGTCGATGATATCCATACGTATTATGGGGAAAGCTACATTCTGCAGGGCTTTTCTTTAAGAGTCGCCTCGTCATCAGTCGCCTCCATTGTCGGCCGCAATGGTATGGGCAAGACTACGGCGATGCGGTCTGTGATGGGATTCACGCCTGCCCGGCGAGGCAAGATCTGGTTCCGGAACGAGGAGATCACAGGGCTCACAGCCTTCGAAATAGCTCGCAAAGGGCTGGCGCTCGTGCCTCAAGGCCGCCGGATATTCCCGTCTCTGACGGTGAGGGAGAATCTGGCAATAGCAGCGCGGGACCGCAGTAAGAAAGGAGCGTGGGACACCAGGCGAGTCCTTTCTCTTTTTCCTGTGCTCGCGCATAGACTTGAGAACAGAGGCAATCAATTGAGCGGCGGGGAGCAGCAGATGCTTGCGATCGCTCGAGCCTTGATCTCCAACCCTGAACTCATTCTGATGGATGAACCATCCGAAGGACTGGCCCCAATGGTCATCCAGGAAGTTGGTGCCGTTATAAAAGAGCTCAGGCAGGAGGGCGCCTCGATACTGCTGGCTGAACAGAATCTACCACTGGCGGAAGACGTGGCTGACTACATGTACGTGATAAATAAGGGCGCGGTGGTCTTCGAGGGAACGCCTGCCGAACTGCAGGCGAAGCCGGAGATAGAGCGGGAATACCTTGCGGTGTGAAACGGACGAATGAATACGAAGATGAATTTGAAGCTCATCCTGATCCTGAGCACGAGCCACCTTTTCATGGACATAACCGGCTCAGCTCTGCCGGCCATCATGCCGTTTTTCAAGGCGGCGCTGTCGCTCAACTACGCACAGATCGGATCAGTTATCATGGTGTCGAACCTCACCTCGTCGATTATTCAGCCGTGCTTCGGCTATTTTTCCGATCGCGTGCAGATCGGGTGGCTCCTTCCTGTGTCCGTCGTCCTCACGTACGGGGGATTTTCTATGACTGGCCTTGCTCCCTCCTACGGTCTCTTGCTGACCTTTGTTATCTTTAACGGCATGGGCGTGGCAGTCTACCATCCGGAAAGCTTCAAGATAACTCACCACTTCACGGGTAGCCGCATGGCGACCGGTATGTCCCTCTTTCAGGTGGGAGGTAACTTCGGCATGGCCTTTGGTCCTTTGCTGGTAACGTATGCCATGCAGGTGGCCGGGCTTCGGGGCACGCTCCTGTTTCTGGTTCCAGGGATGATGATGTTAGTCATGCTATTGTGCTTTCTCCGCGAACTGACGCTGCCATTCAAGACTGAGAAGAGCGAAGGTGCAAAGCCTGCGAAAGCTCTTTCTGCGTCGGCCGACCATCCCTGGCGTGCTATGGGTCTCCTCGTCGGCGCTGTGGCAATGCGTTCCTGGGCACACATGGGCTTGATTACCTTCGCCCCTTTTTACTATATTACATTTCTGAAGGGTGATCCGATCAGCGCTGGGAGACTTGTTTTTGCTTTCTTAATTGGCGGGGCGCTGGGAACGGCTAGTGGCGGCCTGCTCGCAGACAGAATCGGCCATAAGTCGTTCGTCGCCCTCTCCTTGCTCTGCTCAATCCCGCTGCTTTTTCTGTTCCTGCAGGTTTCCGGTATGTGGGTGTTCATCGTGCTTTTCTTCGTCGGCTTTGTGCTGATATCAAGCTTTTCGGTGACAGTGGTCATGGGGCAAACCATTCTGCGGGAACGACTGGGCATGGCCTCGGGCCTGATGCTCGGGTTCGTGATCGGTATCGGCGGCGTGGGGGCGGGGTTGCTCGGACTGGTTGCAGACATGTGGGGTGTCCTCACCGTGCTTCGACTCATCGTCATCATGCCGGCTGTGGGACTCATTCCGTTGCTGATGGTTTCCTACCCTGTAAGGAAACCTGAAACGATTCTGCAGAGCGGTTAGCATTTTAGTTTGAAGGAGGAGGTCTTTGTCATGACGCGTGGTCCGGAACTTAACATCGTGATACCCGAACAGCTCAACCTCGCCACCTATTACCTGGAGGAAAATCTCGCAGCAGGCAGAGGCGAAAAAGTGGCCGTGTACTGCCGCGATGAAACGTATTCCTTTAACGACATGTGCGAATTGACCAACCGGGTTGGAAATCTGCTCAAGGAACTAGGTGTGGGCTTTGAAGACCGCGTGCTGCTCATTCTGCAGGACACGCCTGAATGGCTTGCCGGCTGGTACGCAACCATGAAGATCGGAGGGGTGGCCACGCACGCTTACACGTATCTGCTTCCTTCGGACTACGAATACTTCGTCAACTATGTGCGGCCCAAAGTCGTCATCGTAGACCCGACCACTCTGGAGCGGGTGCGCGAAGGGATATGCAGTTCGATCTTTCACCGGGCAATTCTCGTGGCCGGCAACGATCTCCCGCCCCTCGAGAAAAGGGAATATAACCTGAAAGAGATGCTGACTGAGGCATCCTCTGTTCTCAAGGCAGCGCCCACCACCAGGAATGATCTCGCCCTCTGGAATTTCTCCGGGGGCACGACAGGGAAGTCGAAAGGCGTGCCCCACATGCACCATGACGGCGTAGTCGGCTTTGAATCGTTTCAGTACACGATCCACTACACGCCGGATGACATCGTGTTCCGCGTTCCCAAGCTCTTCTTCCACTACGCGCGCGATCTCGGCATGAACTGGCCCATCCGGGCAGGGGCCGCGGTCGCTCTCTATCCGGACAGGAGCACTGTGGAGTCTGTTTTTGAATGCCTGTACAAGTACCGGCCGACAGTTCTTCTCAACGTGCCCACGATGATGCGGGCCATGCTCCAGAGTCCGCTCGCGAAGGATGCTGATCTGAGTTTCCTCAGGCTCTGCATCTCTTCCGGTGAGCTCCTGTCAGGGCAGCTCTACACGGAATTCACGGAAAAGTTCGGCGTTGAGGTGCTCAACTCGGTCGGTTCTGCCGAGACCTATCTCGGTTACTTCATGGACGCACCTGGCGAGGTGAAGCCGGGCAGTTCAGGCAAAGTCCAGCCCGACGTCGAAGTCAAGCTCGTCGATCAAGAAGGTCAGGAAATTCCGAAAGGCCAGACCGGCATACTGTACGTTCGGTCCGAAGCTTCTGGCACCTATTATCATCTGGAGCATGATAAGACCAAGAAGACGTTTGTGGGCAATGACTGGGTCAATACGAATGATCTCTTCAGGGAAGACGAGGACGGTTATTTCTGGTACGAAGGAAGGGCGGATGACCTGATAAAGGTGAGCGGTGTCTATGTTGCGCCGCTTGAAATTGAGAAGTGTCTGGAAAGGCACAGGGCGGTCAGGGAATGTACGGTGCTCGGGATAAAAGATGCTGACGGGCTTGTGAAGACCAAAGCGTTCATTGTCCCTAATCAAGGCTTTATGGCGTCGGAAAGCCTGGCAGAGGAGCTTAGAGAACATTGCAGAAAGAACATGGCGCCCTTCAAAGCGCCCCGGTTCATTCAGTTCTTGGACGAACTTCCCAAGACAGGTCAGGGCAAGATCGACAAAAAGCAGTTGCTAAAGGAGAGTCGTTAGACAGGATAGTCTGAAGGAGGAAGGATGCGTCTACCCCACTTTGAATATTTTCAACCGAAGACCTTGGAGGAAGCCTGCTCCCTGCTCGCTGCGCACCCCCAAGAAGTCTCACCACTGGCGGGCGGCACGGACCTGCTGGTCAAGATGAAGCAGCGAAGGGTAGTGCCCCGGTACGTGGTCAATCTAAAAGGCATTGCCGGCATGGATTACATAACATACGACGAGAACGAAGGCTTGCGCATCGGTGCTCTGGCCACCATCCAGTCGCTCAAGAATTCCGTGGCAGTGAAGCGCCACTGCAGCATCCTCGCTCAGGCTGCTGGGGTTGAGAGCTCAGTCCAGATCCGCAACATCGCCACGTTGGGAGGAAACATCGCGAATGCATCTCCCGCGGCAGATGCTCCCCTGGCTCTGGTCACGCTTGGAGCCTCTGTTCTCATTGCGCGTTCCGAAGGGCAGAGGGAAGTCTTGCTCGAAGATTTCTTCACGGGGCCGGGAAAAACGGTGCTCCGGCAGGGGGAGATCATCAGGGAAATACGTGTTCCTCCGCAGCGGCCGCGCACGGGGGGCGCGTATCTCAAGCACGCGATGCGTCGGACCGATATTGCGATTGTTTCCTGTGCGGTGGTTCTCACGCTCGTTGACGATCTCTGCGACGACGCGAGGATAGGTCTCGGCTCTGTCGGTCCCACTGCTTTCAGGGCGAGCAAGGCCGAAGGGTTGCTTAAGGGAAAGAAAATAACGGAGAACGTTGCCGATGCAGCTGCGCAGGCTGCGGTTGACGAGTCCCGGCCTATAGACGATATCCGCGGTTACGCCGAGTACCGCACAACGACGGTCCTCGCCATCACCAAACAGGCCATAATGCAGGCCCTGCAGGACGCGCGATTGGGAGGTATCTGACATGAAGCAGCAAATCAAGATGAAGGTGAACGGGCAAGCATATACCTTCGACGTGGACCCGTCGGAAACCCTGCTCGAGGTGCTCAGAGAAAACCTCAAGCTGATCAAGACAAAAGAGGGATGCGGTGTCGGGGAATGCGGCAGTTGCGCTGTGATCATGAACAAGAAAGCGGTCAACTCGTGCCTTGTTCTTGCAATCGATGCCGATGGCAAAGAGATCCTGACCGCTGAAGGCATGGCCGAGGATGTGGAGTACCATCCTTTTAACGAGGCCCTGATCGGCCAGGGCTCAATGCGCGTCAGTTTCGAGCCTCCGGGAAGCAGGACGCAGCAGGAGTTCTTTACCTTCTGTCATGTCTGCCCCGGTCATTGCAGCGTCAAGGCGACCGTGGAAGAGGGCAAGGTAGTCGATATAGTTCCTGACAAAGAGAGTGGACTGCCGAACGAATTCTGCCCTGTGAAGAAAGGGCGATTCTCCATTCCTGAAGTTCTCCATCATCCGGATCGTTTGAAATATCCCCAGAAAAGAATAGGCGCCCGCGGAGAAGGCAAGTGGGAGAGGATCTCGTGGGATGAAGCCCTTGACACCATCGCGAAGAAACTTCTCTCTCTCAAGGAAGAGTATGGCCCGGAATCGGTTGCGTTCGGCCTGGGAGAGCCGAAAGGTCTCGAGTTTGCCTTTGCTCAGCGGTTCGCTACTGCTTTTGGTACGCCTAATGTGGTGACCCCGGGATGGTGCTGCGGCATCCCGTCCGGCATGGCATCAGCGCTCACTTACGGCTGGAACTGCGTGCCCGATGAAGAACATCCGCCGCGCCTCATGGTGCTCTGGGCGATAAACAACAATCACACGAGCGGCGGGATACGCAGGGAGACCTTCGAAAGGGCGATTGATAGTGGTGCCAAGCTGATCGTGGTAGATCCCAGAAAGATCGACGTGGCATCGATAGCAGACCTGTGGGTGAGGCCGAGGCCCAACAGCGACGGCGCCCTGGCTATGGGACTGCTCAAGGTGATCGTTGAAGAGAAGCTCTACGACAAAGAGTTCGTCGATGCATGGTGCGACGGCTTTGACCTTCTTGAGACGGAGCTCAAGACCTTCACCCTCAAGGAAGTGGAAAAGGTCACGTGGGTACCGGTGAAGACTATAAGGAAGTTCGCCAGGCTCTATGCTTCAACTAAGCCGGCCACGATCCAGTGGGGAAATGCGCTCGATACATCCGCCATCGCGTTCCCTGGTGCAAAGGCAGTTGCGATCCTGCGGGCCATAACGGGCAACCTGAATGTGCCGGGAGGCGAGATGTTCCTGACACCCGCGCCGTTCTTGAGGCCGGGCAAATTCTTTCTGCTGAGTAAGTTCCCGCGTGACAGGGAAAAGGCCGTGGGCGGGGAGTTTAAGCTGGCAGTCCGGTCGGCGTTCGTGCCCCCTCACGCCTTCATAGACTCGGTCCTTACAGGAGAGCCCTATAAGATAAGGGCTGCACTCTTTCTCCTTACTAATCCGATACTGAGCTACCCGGATTCAAAGAAAACATATGAAGCATTCATGAACCTTGAGTTCTGCGTTGTTTCAGAGCTCTTTATGACGCCGACAGCGGCCATGGCCGACATACTGCTTCCTGCGGCGTGGGGCATGGAGCACGAAGAACTGGGTTACTGGCCGGGATGGTACGAAGAGATCCGTGCTTATCCGAAACTCGTCGATCCCCCTGGCGAAGCATGGGCAGATACCAAGTGGTTGAACGAGCTGGCGAAAAGAGTGGGCCTCGGCAAGTACTTCTGGGAGAGCGACGACGAGGCTCTTGACGAGTGGCTCAAACCGAGCGGTTACACCTATGAGGATATGAAGCGCAAAAGGGTTCTTCACTCGAAGAGAGAATACAAGAAACATGACTACAGAACGCCGACCGGTAAAGTCGAGATATACTCGAAGAACGCAGCCGATTTTGGCTACAAACCCATGCCCTACTGGAAAGAAGTGAGCAATCTGCCGCCGCTTACCGACGAGTATCCGCTTCTCATGGCGAATGCTAAAGAGGATGTCTACATGCTCACCGGTTACAAGCAGGTCGCCAGCCTGCGCAACATGAAACCTGAGCCGATCGTGGAGATGCACCCGGAGACCGCCGGGAAGCTGGGTCTCAAAGAAGGGGAGATGATCTACATCGAAACAGGTAAAGGCAGGATAGTGCAAAGGCTTGCCCTGGACGACAGGCTCGACCCGCGCATTGTCGTCACCTCGTTCGGATGGTGGTTTCCGGAAGACCACACCGGCGTTTTCGGCTGGGATAAGTCGAACATCAACGTGCTGACACGAAGCGAGCCGCCCTACGATCCGGGCATAGGCACGAGCGATCTGCGCGGCATACCCTGCAGGGTTTATAGCGCCGCATGAAGGCGAATTGGCACAAGGCTATTTAATAAGGCCTTGCTCCTTAAGGAGCTTTGCAAAAGCATCGTAGTTGGATGCTACATACTCATCCAGTTCTTTGCCGTTTCTGTAAAAGATAGTGAAGCGGAACTCCTTCATCTCTTTGATGAAGGCAGGCTCTTTCATCGCCTTGCTGTACGCGTCGTCCAGCTTTTTCACGATCTCGTCAGGCAGCCTCTTCGGCCCTGCGATGTTAAGAAATGTGGGCGCAGGTATGTCATACCCCAGGTCTTTCATGATTGGTACCTCGGGATAATAGGGAGAACGCTTTTCAGCGACCAACAGGATGAGTCTTATCTCTCCGGATTCGATGAGCGGATAATTAAAGTCGCCGGTCCCGACCATGACGTGGCCGCCGAGCAAGGCTGCCTGTGTTTCGGGTGACCCCTTGAACGGGATATGCGTCAACTGTACCTTTTCCCTCCTGGCGATCTGTTCCAGTGCAAGATGGCCAAAGCTTCCCACCCCTGCACTTCCGTAGGTGAGCTTCTTCGGGTTCTGGCGGGCGTATGTAACGATATCCTTCCAGCTCTTGAAGGGTGAGTCTCCCTTCACGGTGATTGCGATATTCATAATACCGAACTGCATGATCTCCCGCAAATCGTTGACAGGATGGTAAGGCACTTTTTCAGTCAAAGGAGGGACGAACATGCCGGGATGTCCCGCGTAACCGATAGTGTAGCCGTCGGGCTTTGCACTGGCAATGGCAGCGATGCCCACGGTAAAGGAGCCGCCGGTCTTGTTGATCACGACTATCGGCTGACCGAGGAACTTCTCAGCTTCCTTTGAAATCATGCGGAAGCAAAGATCGCTTGAGGCGCCTGCCGGCACAGGATTGATGAATGTAATGGGATGGCTCGGAAACTTGGTATCCACCTGCTGGGCGCACACTGAAAAAGGAAGGAGAGAAAAAGCAGTAAGGCACAGGATCAGAACTTTTGCCTTCGTGCCTGAACCTCGCATAGTATGACCTCCTTACGTTGTCTTTGTTTCTCGAGAATAAGCATACTAGACCCGAGCGCTCCTTCGGCTGGTTACTGTCCGGGGATCCGAGCCTCTTTCAACTTCATGCGATACAGGCAAAAGGGGCACATCACTTCTGCATCAGGTATCTTTTCAAAATATACGTCGCAGTACGATTCCTTGCCACACTTTGTGCACTTAAACCAGATTTCTTTTGCCATCTGTTCCGCCTCCTCATCAGGGCGCCTATCAGCGGTCGTTCACATGTGGCGCTGCGTCAATCCTGGCCTTATCAATAAAGTCGGTCAGGCTGATTCTCTGCATGACCTCCTGGGGCACGTAAAGCTTCTCTGAAAACCTGGCTGGCGGAGCAGGCTTGGTGGCATCGATTCCACCCTTTGTTGTAGTCACGCCGTCGATGGAGGGATCGAGCTTCGCTCCTCTGCAGCCCGGCACAACCACAAGATCCCGATCCCATTGGCTCCGTGTGGCCACTGCCCACAATACCCAGCGATCATCATAGATATCGATATCCTCGTCCACCACGATCACGTGCTTGGTCATCTCTGATGCGGTCAAAGCGGCCATGATCGCCTCTTTGCCTTGGCCCTCCATGGTTTTGCGGATCTGTATGTACGCGTGGAACCTGCCCGAACCGGAGACAGGGCAATAGACCCGTTGCACCTGCGGTATCACTTTCTTAACAAAGGAGTAGATCGTACCTTCCTCCTGCGTGCCGCCATAGTTATTGTTGATCCCGACCATGAACGAGTGCCATATGGCATCTTTCCTGTGTGTGACAGCAGTGACCTCGAAGACGGGGCTCATCTGTTGTGGTCCGGAATAGCGGGGGTACTCGCCGAATGGGCCCTCAAGGTCCCTCTTTCCCGGTTGCATAATGCCCTCTATGATGAATTCCGCATCGGCCGGTACCAGGAAATCATCGCCCAGTGTTTCTGACGGGACAAGCCTCAAAGGCTCCTGCGCGACGCCTCCTGCCGCCGCGTAATGGCTCTCCGGATAGCCCATTCTTGTCTGCGCTCCCATGATCACCGCAGGATGATGACCTATCCAGTAAGCCACCTTCATGGGCATGCCCCTCTCTTCGTGCTTCTTCAGATTGTATGCCGCATGGGTAAAAGGGGTAAGAAGGCAGCGTATCTCTCGTGGCCCGGCAACGAATCCTCTATGAAAACCCGTATTCTCAATGGACGTGTCCGGATCGTAGCAGGTGAACATGCCGGCCGTGATGTAATGGCCCGGGTCCATGCCGTGGTGCTTGAGCATGGGCAGCTTGAAAAGATTGACCCTTTCCCCGATCAGCACCCTCTCCTTGCACGGCGCCTCTTCCTTCGATACGACCATCGGTTTGATTCTGTGGTCGTCAGCGCGCCTGCGCCATTCTATAGCCACATCTTCAAAGGTGGAGTCAATAGCGTATGCCAGTTTTCGCCGGTCCCCCAGGACATTGATGGCGCACGGAAAGGCCGATCTGTCGCGACTTGCCGTCTTAACGTCGTAAAAGATGATGAGGGGAAACTTATTGAGCGTCTCAAAGTGACGGGCAATAGCCGTGCACTCGTAGACCGAATCAATCTGCTTCTCTATCCGGATCACGTCCTCCGGATGATCTTTCTCGTATGCAGCAAGAAAGGTCCTCAAATCCTTCGCCATCAGAGTCCTCCCCAGAGACGATCGTGCCTAGTTGCCGGTTCTTTTCTATTATGCCGGCCGGTATGTATGGTACACCTTATCCAAACTCGCTTGTCAAGGGCTTTTTAACAGTGCGTCTCGCATGGAGCAGAATAGAGCGAGTATTCGATACGAAGGTGGACACGGATAGTTGAGGTGCTGGGAGCCTGTCCCCGGCGGTAGCTCCTGCCAACCAGAAAATGACAACTTGACAGTGATGCGGTAGACTAGCGGCTACGAAGCTCTTGTTCGAGGAGGGGATGATGAAAGGCACTCAAAAGCTTGCTCCGTATATGAAGATGGCATTGGAAAGAGGAATTGACCACGCGGTTGCCGTTGAGACTTCACGTGTTGTCACCGCGCCGTGGGTGCGCATGAAGTGCCAGTTTGGATGCGCAGGTTATGGTGAAAGCCTCTGCTGTCCGCCGAGGACGCCGACGCCTGATGAGATGCGAAAGATACTTGATTCCTATACGCTCGGGATATTGCTCCATCGGCAGATCAAGAAGGGAGATAGACTGGTGGAGCGCCTCACTGAAACTGCCGTAAATGTTGAGCGAACCTTGTTCCTGGACGGTTATTACAAGGCATGGGCGCTTGGCAGCGGACCCTGCGGCCGGTGCAAAACCTGCAACATGAAGGCGTGCGTTCATGCAGACAGGGCGAGGCCCTCGATGGAGGCCTGCGGCATCGATGTATTCACTACAGCTCGGGGTTACAATCTCCCCATCAAGGTGGTGAGAGAGCGCACGGATGCGCGGAACTCCTACGCCCTGATCCTCGTGGAGTGAAACACCCCACTCACTTCAGATTCTTGAAGACCAGGTAAGCCTCCATAAACGTGGGGAAACCCACGGTCTGGATGAGGAGCAGGAGTGCGTGCTTGATTTCCGCGTCTGTTGCCCCTGCTTCACTCGCTTTCCTGATGTGGGTCTCCAGGGCCGTATGATGCCTTGAGGCACCTGAGATTGCAATCTTGATCAGCCAGCGCACCTTTTCCGGCAGAGGTCCCGATTCCTTATGGATTTTTTCTCCCAGCGCCTCATGGTCCTGGTTGATATCGGGAAAGTCCTTCTTAAAAACCGTATAAATCTTGTGCAGGTCTTTCATCAGCCTCTCCTTTCTCTGTTCGATAGAGTGTTTCATTGAGATATAAGCTATTTCGGTGTAACCAATCAAACCAATGTAACCAATCAAAACCAATCGAACAACGAAGGTTATTTGTAGATCTGTTTAAACAGGTTGTCCGCCAGTGTTGTGTCCAGTTTTTGCAGTATCTTGTACTCGTCTAGTGCGGATGGCCGGTCCTTGAGCGAAATATACGTCTCGCCCAGCGCGTAGTGCGACCTTGCATCATCAGGTTTCAGGCGTATTGACTGCTTCAATGCATCCGCCGCCATTTTATAGTCCTTCATCTTCGCGTACGTAACCCCGAGGAACCCGTGGGCGGCTGCAAAGTCCGGCTGGAAGCGAATGGCCTGTTTTAACGCTTCCACGGCCGCCTTATAATTTTCCACCATCACATAATTGACGCCGAGGTTGTAATATGCCTGAGCATCCTCTGCGTTTATGGCTATGGCTTTCTTCAAGGTACGTATGGCATCATCGTACATACCCAGCTTGCTAAAAACGGCGCCCAGGTTCTCGTACGCGTCGGCGCTGTCCGGCTTGATCTGGATAACCTTTTCAAGAGCTTCACGCGCCTCCTTGTATTTGCCGAGGCCGACGTAGCTGACACCAAGATTGAAATAGGCTTCTGAAAAATCCTGTTTTATCTGTATGGCCTTTAGGAAGGCCTCCACCGATCTCTCATACAAGCCGTTGCTTCCGTAAGCAACCCCTTGATAGAACCAGCATTCTGCCGTTCTCGTGAAGTCGACGCTGCATGCCTCGCCGGCTGCCACAACCCTTGTCGCGGAGAGTTTGTCCTTGATGAGACTTATGGGCATGGCAAAGTTGATGTTCTGTGCTTCTGCAACAAGGAACGTGGCAATGCCTATAGCCTCACCCCTGCTGTTAAATACCGGCGCGCCGCTTGAGCCTGGTGAAATAGCAGCTGTAATCTGAAGAACCTTTCTGGTTTCGTCCACTTTTCTTATGCCGCTCAAAATGCCTTCGGATACGGTATTTTCAAATCCCTGCGGACTGCTTATGACAAAAACTTTTTCGCCCACCTCTACCTTTTCAAACTCTCCCAGCCTTACCTTAGGGAAGTTCTGTCCATCGATTTTCAGAATCGCTACGTCATTTTCCACGTCTGCATACAGTAAGCCCTCCACATCCAACACGCGCTCGCCGACCTTCACTTTTATCTTGGAAGCTGCGTTGATCACATGATAGTTGGTGACCACGGCTCCGTCCTCACGCACTAGAAACCCGCTCCCCTGGTTGATCGACCCTGTCTGCTCGTTAGCAGCAATGACGACTACAACGGCTTTGCTGTTCTCTGCGTAAATCTTGTCCGCCTGGGCAGCCACAGGTAGCGGCGCCAGAACGGCCGTAACAACTATGGCAAGACACGCCAGACAGAACTTAACCTGTGTCAACAGTGAGCTCATATGTATAAACACCCCCTCATTCCTACATCTTATTTAATACGGAGTTCGCAGAAATGCAAATACTCAGCTTGCGTTGGCCCGGTCGAGCACGCGACGTATTGTTTCCGCCACTTCGTTTTTTGATAGCGGTTTCATCACGAATGCCTGGATGCCCATCGATTCCGCTTCTTCGGCAGATATTGTCTCGCTATAGCCCGTGCAGAGAATGGCCTGGATATCGGGTCGTATCTCCCTGAGTTTCTGCACCAGCAGGACACCGGTCATCCGCGGCATGGTCTGATCAGTGATCACGAGGTCAAAGGCCTCCGGATGTTCTGCAAACGTCTTTAGTGCATCCATGCTATCTGTTTTACCCACGACGTGATACCCGAGCCGCCGCAGCATATCGTCCCCCAACTCCACCAAAGCCTCCTCATCGTCCACAAAGAGGATCCGCTCCCTGCCGCCCGTGACCAGGCTGCTGCTCTTCTGTTCCGCCTTTTCGTCCGACGCGTACCGTGGAAGATAGACAGTGAACGTGGATCCTCGTCCCGGTTCGCTGGCCACGGTGATGGCGCCGCGATGAGCCTTTACGATGCCGTAGGCGACCGCCAGGCCCATCCCGGTTCCTTGGCCCTTTTCCTTAGTGGTAAAGAACGGTTCAAACAGCTTCTTTTGAACTTCCTCATTCATTCCTTGACCGGTATCGGTCACCGTGAGGCTCACGTACGTACCGGGCTGCATGTCCGATTCCGGCAAGGACGTCTCCGCGGTGAACCTGTTTTCCGCCAAACTCACCTCGAGCTGCCCTCCCGCAACGCGCATCGCGTCCGCTGCATTCTTGCAGAGATTCATCAATACCTGCTGTATCTGTGTTGCATCGGCCAGCACCACATCGTCCGACGTCTTGAGGTTGAGGGTTATGCCGATAGTGGTGGGCAGCGACGCGCGAAGCAGGTCGAACGTCTCTCTCACGAGTGGTTCGAGCCGCAAAGGCTTGCGCTCATATTCTGTTTTACGGCTGAAAGTGAGGATCTGCCGCACGAGATTTCTCCCACGCATCCCGGCCTTGAATATCTGGTCGAGGTTATGGCGTGCCCCCATCTCTTCGGGCACCTCGTCTATGGCCAACTCTGCGTTGCCGATGATGATCGCCAGGATGTTGTTGAAGTCATGGGCGATGCCGCCGGCAAGGGTGCCTATTGCCTCCATCTTGTGTGCCTGGCGAAGCTGTTCCTCGACCTTTGTCCGCTCGGCCATCTCCGTTTCCAGATTTTTGTAAGCCTGTGAGAGCTCCGCTGTCCTCTCCTGTACCCGCTGCTCGAGCTGGTCGTGGGTGCGCCTCAGCGCCTCTTCCGCCTCCTTGCGCTCGGTGATGTCGTGGATGACGGAGAAGAGCGTTGTCTTGCCTTGCACCTCGAAAGACGAGGCATAGACATCCACCCAGCGGACCCGGCCGTCAGCGAGACGATGCGGGAAGACGAAGTGGCCTCTCTGTTCCCGAGCTGCCTTCTGCCGCTGAGCGGCCACCTCCTCAGGCGGCAGTTGGTTGATTTCCTGAACGTGCATCGTGCACAACTGGTCACGCGAATACCCATAATACTCGGCGGCCGCCGGATTCGCATCCACGATCTTGCCGGTCTCCGGTTCGACCAGCAGCATGACGGCATTATGGCGTTCGAACATGCTGCGGAACCGCTCCTCGCTTTCGCGCAAGGCTTGTTCGGTCCGGATACGAAGCTGCTCCTGGTTAAAGGCATCCAGGGCATAGGATACGTCGGCACTGAGGGCCTCCAGCAGACGGACCTGTTCTGCGTCAAAGGCGTTAGGCTCGGAGGCGTAGAGTGTGAACGCCCCGATGACGTTCTCTTCGCGGAGTATTGGGAATGAGGCCGAGGAGCGGAACCCGTATTGCTGGGCCATTTCGCGCCACGGCGAAGTGGTCGGATTGGTCGCAAAGTCATCGTTGACCACTGCCCGCTTCTCCCGGATACAGGTGCCGGTCGGGCCTTTACCTAACTCGCCCTGCACCTCCACCTTAATCCCTTTCAGATAGTCGGCAGCGTGGCCACACCAGGCCGCAGGGACCACTTCTCGCTCTTTTACCTCCCCGATCCAGACGAGCGGGAACTTCCCCTCTTCTGCCACAATCCGGCAAACCTCAGAGAACAATGATCCCGCGTCACGGGTTCGGACAATTGTCTCATTCACGCGGCTGAGTACCGCGTAGAGCTGCGTCAGCCTGACAATATGTTGCTCGCGACGCTTGCCCTCGGTGATCTCCATGTTTACGCCGACGAAACGCACCGCTTTGCGGTTATCGCCATCGCCTTCGAAATAGACCCGGCCGTGCGAGGCGACCCAGTGCTCAGATGCATCAGGCCAGACGACACGGAATTCCCGGTGGTATGTACCGCCGTCAGCCCCGGCAATGGCCTGCTTCACTGCCTCGTGGGTTGCGGTGCGGTCTTCAGGATGGATGCGCGCGATAGCTGCGTCGTAATCGATCTGTTCGCCCGCTGGCACTCCGAACATGTCGCGGCAACGCTCGTCCCAAAAAACCTCTCCGGTTTCGAAACGGTAGTCCCACGCCCCCAACTCCGCCGACTCCAGCGCCAAACGGCGCTGCTCAGACGCCCGTCGCAGCGCCTCTTCCGCCCGCTTGCGCTCGGTGATGTCATAAGCATAAATGCGCGCGACTTTGAACTGAGGGACAAGATGGATGGTTTCGCCGAAAACCCTGTCCGTTAGAATTACCTCACGTCGAATCGTCGATCCATTTTTCTTGTTCCAATCTCTTAGAACGGCCCCCAGGTCCTCGGGCAAGAAGGCGTTGAATTCCCCTTTACTCATCCCCATCCTTTCCAAAATATTTTGCGCGGCCGGATTAGAGAAGGTAACTTTCCCGGAAACATCCACCTCTAGGACCGGATTTGTATTGAGCTGCGGGAAAGAGGCAAGATGCTGTGTATGCTCCTCCACCTGTCTGAGTTCGGTGACATCGTTGTAAGTGATGACCACGCCCTCGATCCGGTTGTCGGCTGTCCTGTAGGGAAGGGTAGTGCGGATATACCAGGAGCCGTTAATGCCGATCTCCTTCTTTACCGGCATGAGTTGGTCGAGGACCGCTCTCGCATCGGCGATGAGATCGGGGCCAAGGTGCTCCTGGGACATGTCAATGATCGGCCGTCCCACGTCCCCCGGTATCAGCTTGATGAGTCTCGACATGGCGGGCGTGAAGCGTTTGACGCGGAACTGCTGATTCAGAAAAATGGTGGGGATATTCGCGCTTGCCAGGAAATTGTTCAGGTCATTATTTGTCTCTTCCTCTTCTTCGATCTTGGTCTGGAGCTGCGTATTTACGGTGATCAGCTCTTCATTGAGGGACTGGAGTTCTTCCCGGGAGGTCTCCAGCTCTTCATTGGCCGCCTGGAGCTCCTCGTTCGAGGAATGCAATTCCTCATTGAGGCTTTTCAGTTGCTCTATGTGGCTCTGGAGATCTTCCCGCGTTGCGGAGAGCTCGTTCTCTAGCTGGTGCACCGCGGTCTCTTCGATAGCAGCGGCCTCCAGGAGCGTTGCCTCCTTCTGCTTCGGTAGAACCCCCTTCTCTACGAATATGATCAGGAAGAGGTCATCCCGCACTTTCGAGATGCGGAAAGTGACCTGTCTCTTTTGTTCGTCTTCGCCGGCGAGACTCGTCCGGATCGAGACCGGCTTCCCTTCCTGAGCCGCACGGTAGAGTCCGGCCCGGACTCTGTTTCTGAGGTTCTTGGGAATGAGTTCCAGCAGGTTCTGTGTGGGGGTCCCACGAGGCTGATGCAGGTATCTGCTGGTTGGGCCGTTGTGGTAAAGGATTTCGTAGTGCCGATTGATCGCTACAGCGGCAGGTGCGTGTTCCTCGAGCAGTGCCTCCTGGATGAGATGGATGGCCGATTGTCTATACTCTGTGGTCGACGTCTGTTTTATCGGAAGTGATGATGCCGAGCGCTCGGCAGCATAGGGCACTGCGAGGGGCGTTCTCACGGATCGTTTGGTTTCGGCCTTCCGGTAGACGCGGCATTTCTTGTGGGGGAGGGGGATGAAGAGGGCGCTATTCCTGCCTGGCGATTCTGCGCCTCCGAGAAAGAGAGACCCCCCATCCTTGAGCGCATAGTGAAAGAGGGAAATACATTTTTCCTGGGCGTCCGCCTCAAGGTAGATCAGAAGGTTGCGGCAGATGACCAGGTCCAGACGCGAAAAAGGGGGATCGGTCAGCAGGTCATGTTTGGCAAATACCACATGCTGCCGTATCTCCTTGTTGACCGTGACGGAGAGGCCGTTTTCGGAAGAGGTGAAGAACTTCTTCATGTAATCCGCAGGCACGTCAGCTGCTATGCTTGCCGGGTACACCCCTTCCCGTGCCCGCTCCAAAGCCCTGTCATTCACGTCAGTGGCGAAGACCTGTATTTCCCTCTTCTTGCCCGCGAGGTCGAGTTCATGTTGCAGCATCATTGCGATGGAATAGGGCTCTTCTCCTGTTGCGCAGGCAGGTGTCCAGACGCGTATGGGCGAATCGTCATCCTGAGCGGCCAGTTTCCTCGTTACGTCCAGATGCAAGGCCTTCCACGCCAGGCGGTCTCTGAAGAAGGAGGTGACCCCGATCATGAGGTCCGATGCGAGCAGCGCCGCCTCATTATCATGGCCCTCCAGTATCTTCAGGTAGTCTTTGACGGACGAAACGCCTTGCAGAGACATGCGTCGCTTGATCCTTCGGGCGACGACGCTCTGTTTGTAATGGTTAAGGCGGTATCCGGTCTTTTCGTAGATCAGCCCGTAAAAAGGCTCGAGCTGCGCACGGCTGACAAAGGCCTCGGCGGGTCCGGTCACTGTGCCGGAACCGTGAAGCTTCAATATCTCGCGGGCGATATCCGGGGGCGAGAGCACCCCGTCCATCTGCCCTGTGTTGATCGCTGCAAGCGGCATTGCCGGAAATTCAGCCGTGGCCGGGTCCTGAACAAAGACGATCCCGCCGGAACTTCTCACTGCCTGCACACCACGGGCCCCGTCCGTCCCGGCGCCGGACAGGATCACGGCGATGGCCCGCTCAGCAACATCTTCCGCGAGAGAGACGAAGAATTCATCGATGGGAAGATGCACATGCTTGTGGATATGGGAGGCTATCCGGAATATGCCCTTCTGAATCCTGATTTCCTTTGCCGGCGGGCAGAGGTAGAGCCGCCCGGGAAGAACCTCCAGTTCGTCCTCTATTTCCTCTATCTCGAGGTCAGTAGTCCGGGAGCGGAGCAGCTCGGGCAGAAGGTTCTTGTGCTTCGGCGAGAGGTGCTGGATAAAGACGATTGCAACACCGAACTTCTTCGGGAGTGCGGTCAGAAAGGATTCGAGGGCTTCCAGTCCTCCCGCTGAGGCGCCTACGCCCACGATGGGGAAGGCTTTATCCGGTTTGGCAAGGCGCGGTGTTGCTCCTGGTTTCATACCTCCTCCACAATGGGATTATCAAGATGGTATGACGCAGTACGCAGGCCGACCGTACTCTATATTCCTAATCACCTTCCGGGACTGGGTCAATATGTCGAGCCGGCAGAATCGAAATTATACCACCAACGAGCCTGTAATTGTCACCTTTCCCCCAACCTGTTTTGCTATCGCGCTCCTTGCGCGATGAGGGCTTCACGCTGTATACTAGTACCTCCACCACTACCGCTGAAACCCGTTTCCTCAGCGGATACCAAGGGAGAACCACTCATGGAAAATAAAGCAAGGCTCGACGCGCTACAAATTGCTCTTACGAATGAGATGAGAGAACGCGAGTTCTATCTGAAAAATGCGCAAAGGACCAAGAATCCGGTTGGCAAGAGCATGTTCCAGCAGATCGGCGATGAGGAACTGGAACACTACGAGCGGTTGAAACAGTTGCATGCTGAGTGGGCAAAGGCGAAGAAGTGGCCGGAAAGCCTTCCGTTGATGGTAAGCAATACGGCGATAAAGGATGTATTGCTTGGCGTGCTGAAGACCGTTGACACGGGCGCTGAGAAAGATGCCGATGACCTGGAGGCGGTCAGAACGGCCATAGATTTTGAGGAAAAAGGTACGAAGTTCTACGAGAATCTGCGGGACCAGGTAACCGATCCAAAAGAGAAAGCCTTCTTCGATCTTCTTTCAAAGATTGAGCGTGAACACTACCTGTCGCTCAAAGAGGCAGAGGAATATTTAATCGATCCCATGTCATGGTTCCGCAAGGCCGAGCGGCTCAACGTGGACGGGGGTTAGCCTGCCATTGCCTGCAGTTGCTCTTCGATAAGCCCGCGAAAGAGGGCGAGCTTATAGTGGTTGTGGTCCATGGGCTGAGCTTTGCTCATGGCGGCTTCAGCTGCTTTTGTAATGGTCGCAGCATCGAGCTGCTTTCCCGCGATAACCTCTTCCGCTTCCCTCGACCGCCACGGCACAGGGGCGGCACCGCCCAGCACCACGTGCGCACTCGCAACCCGTCTGTCGCTCATCGTCAGGGCTAACGCGACGCTGGCGAGGGCAAAGTCCCAGGAGCGACGCGCCCTCACCTTACGATAAGAACTGCGCAAACCTTTTGACGGTGCAGGCAGGAGAACCCCTGCAACGATCTCGTCCGGCATCAGAACAGTTTCCCGTTTCGGGTCTTTGGTGGGAGACATGAAGAACTCTTCCAAAGGAACGTATCTGGCGCCTTTCGACCCCGCAATCTGCACTCTGGCATCGAGGGCTATCAACGCGGGCGCAATATCTGACGGATGAACAATGTAGCAGCCATCGCCGCCGAGTATGCAGTGGTATTGGTTCTGGCCCGTCACGGCAAAGCATGTTTCTCCGCCCTTGCGCAGACAATGAAACTCGCCCCGATAGTACCAGCATCGCGGCTTCTGACAGAGGTTGCCGCCTATGGTTCCCTGATTTCTCAATTGGGGGCTCGCGACCTCCATGGCGGCCTGTGCGAGCGCAGGGTATTGATTCCGGATGACGGGACTTGTAGCGACCTCAGTAATAGTAGTTAGGGCTCCGATGCGAAGACCGTTTCCCGTGTCTGCAATGCCGTGCAGCTCTTTTATGTTGTTGAGGCTCACCAATCCGGATGTCTGGAAGACGCCGTCTCGAAGGCATCCGAAGAGATCCGTGCCGCCTGCCTTCACCGTAGTCCCTTTAGAGGCGAGATGCTTGAACACGTCGGTCAAAGATTTCGGACGGACATAATCGAAAGCGGGCAACATGTTTTTACCCCTCCCTTTTCTGTTTCGTGGGCTGCTTGGCCCGGGCAAAGAGCTCGCACAGTTGAACGGGCGTCATCCCTGTCGTTGTGACGCGCACGCCCGTGGCATTGTAAATTGCATTGGCTACGGCAGGCGCCGTAGGGATGGTCACCGGCTCACCCAGCCCCTTGGCCCCTGTTGTGTTGGCCTCCGGATCGGGCAGGTCAAGGGGCACTGAAACCATCTCTGCAGGCACGTCGAGTGCTGTCGGGATCTTGTAATCATGCCAGTTACGGTTGAGCATCTTGCCTGTCTGGCCCGCGTCGAGGATGCGCGCTTCTGTCATTGCGAGGCCGATCCCCATGGTGATGCCACCGAATACCTGATTGTCGTAGGTCAAGCGGTCCATGACCCTGCCGCTATCGTTGGCTCCCACGAAGCGCAGGATCTTCACCTCTCCTGTCTTCGTATCTACCTCGACCTCGCAAAACTGTGCAGCAAAAGGGTTGGTGATTTTGTCCGCGGGATTCGGAGCGCGGTATCCGATGCCTACAATTACTCCCTGTTCTTTGAGTCCCGAGATGCCACTGATTTTTATTCTTTTCGAAGCATCCGCAGTGGACACAATTTCCTCGCTACGGACCATAAGGCTGGACACGTCCGCCTTCAAATCCTGAGCCGCCATCTGCAGTAACTGCTCCTTGACCGAGATGCAGGCTGCTCTCACAGCGGGTGACTCCGTGGGCACGGTTTTACTTCCACCGCTCGGGGTCGCGTACTGTGTGGTTCCGGTATCGGCATTCTCGATCTGGATTGCGTCGAGCTTCACACCCAGTTCCTCTGCCACGACCATGGCCATGATTGTTTTGGTGCCTGTGCCGATGTCGCTGGCACCCATGTTCAGGTTCACGCTGCCATCCGCGAAGATCTTCACGATTACCGTAGACGGTGGTCGGCCTCCACCAACAGCCCACAGGGCGCCGGCCATCCCGATGCCTCTGCGAATGTGCTCCTTTCCCGATTCGCGTGTCTTTCGCCGAGCCTCATCCCACTTGAAAGCCTTTGCACCTTCCGTCAGACACTCCCGCAGGCCGGTGGTCGTGTAAGGCGGGTTTCCCGGCCGCGCTTGACTGTATAATGGAATATTCTTGAGGCGCACCTCAACTGGATCCATCTTGATCGCCACGGCCAAGGCATCCATCATCTGTTCAAGTGCCCAGGAGCCTTGCGGATGACCAGGGGCACGGAAGGGGCGTGACGGACCGGCGTTTATATATACGTCCGTCAGTTCTGTCTTGACGTTCGGACAGGCGTAAAGGTCTTGCGCGAGCCAGTCGACAAAGGCCGTACCTCCCGCGGGATAAGCGCCTCCTGTCCCAATGTCCGTAAAATGGAGCGCGGTGAGCCGCCCGTCCTTCCTGACTCCGGCCTTCAGCCGCATATTTGCGGGAGGACGATTTCCAGCAGCGAGAAAAGTTTCTTCCCGGGTGAGAAATAGCTTGACCGGTCGCGCCGTCATTTTCGCGAGTACGGCCGCTATGATCGTATATTTTCCAGGCTGCAGTTTGCTTCCGAAGGCTCCGCCCATATAGTGGCCGATCACACGGACCTTGGAGAGCGGAAGGCCGAGGATTTCGGAGACCCGCGCCTGGACAGCGTAGACACCCTGTGTCGACTCCCAGAGCGTGAGTCGGTCGCGATCCCATCTGGCCACGCACCCGTGCAGCTCCATGGGCGTGTGGATCTCACACTCTGTCCTGTATGTTTCTTCCAGTACAACGTCAGCCTCTGCGAAGCCCTTTGCGACGTCTCCCCTCTGATAGACCTGTGTGGGTGTGACAAGGTTGCCAATCTCGTGCACGTGAGGCGCACCATCGTCCAGGGCCTTGCGCTCGTCGGCGACAAAAGGAAGCCGATCGTACTCAACCTTGATCGAGCGGATAGCATCCCAGGCCAGGTAGGGCGTTGTGGCTGCGACTGCGGCAACGGGTTCCCCTTCATAGCGGCACAGGGGATCGAAGAGCTTCATGCGGATATCTTTCGAGTAGGGCCAGTAGATACCGGCCTCGGGACTCCAGCCTGAAATTACTGCGTAAACGCCCTCCATCTTCTCTGTCCCGCTCGTGTCCACGCTCCTGACCTTGGCGCATGCCCACGGACAACGGAGGACTGCTCCGTATAACATATCCGGAAACGTAACATCAGAAGGATAGACAGCAGAACCACTCACGCGCTCGTAAGCGTCAACACGCGGAATGCGCTTTCCAATGATAGTTGTTTTATCCCACGGCTTGGGCGCTGCGCCACGACCGGAATATTTCTGTTCTTCGCTCATGAGGCACCTCCTGCCTTACGCCTCAGTTCTGCTGCGCGGCTCGTAGCCTTGGCAATGTGCGTGTATGTGCCGCACCTGCATAGGTTACCACTCATGGCAGCACGGACCTGGTCAGAAGAGGGGTCAGGGAATGAGCGCAAAAGCCCCTCGACTGCCATAATCTGCCCCGGCGTGCAGTAGCCGCACTGAAATGCGTCTTCTTCGAGAAACGCCTGCTGAACCGGTCCCAGTTCCTCACCGTTCATGAGACCCTCGACAGTAATGATCTTCGCGCCTTCGGCTTCGACCGCTAACGTCATGCATGCGTAGCGCGGCACGTCGTTGATGAGCACGGTGCAGGCCCCGCACTCGCCCCGCTCGCAGCCAACCTTGGTGCCTGTCAATCCCAGCCGTTCACGAAGGACAAAGAGCAATGACCATCGAGGCTCAACCATGAGGCGGTGACGGCGCCCATTAATGTTCAGGGCCACTCGCGTCAGATCACCTGCTTTGATAACAGCCTCTTCTTCCGCAGCGTGGGCCTGGCGTTTCCCGGAAACGGCAACGGCAGCCGTGCCAACGCCCATGGTTGTGAGAAACTGCCGGCGCGTCAAGCCTTGCTTTGCTTTGTCCTCCTCAGAAGTGTCCCTTTTTTTCATATTTTTCCTCCTGAAGCTTCCAGCCTATACAACCATTTTTTGCCTTTGATCGAACATTGTCAAGCTTATTTCAAAAATCGGTTGAGATAAGGACGAAGGAAAAGGTTGAGGTTGAGGCGAATCAACGGGCTGGACTTACCGGGCGGGACATGATAATTAATTGCCCTGCTATAGACTGCGCGACCTCCCGAAGAACATCGCAGCCTGCAGAGAAAATAAACCAATACAGTGAAGGAGATGGAAAACCATGGCACTCAGATACGAAGAGGTAACAAATGACGTAACAAAACTGCTGCACAAGGTCCTTGTGGACCATTTCAGCGAGCTGAAGAATGCAAAGATCGCAGCCCTGTTTGACCTGAAAAAAAGGACGTCAGGAGGGCAACTGGTTCTCGGTCACATCATGAGGACCAACCATCTGATACGACATCTCACCAGGGAAGGTGCGAGCTCTGCAGAGGGCTATGATTACATCATCACCATTGACAAGAAGGGTTGGGAAGCACTTAACGACAAGGACAGGGTAAGACTGTTGCGCCATGAACTTCGGCACACGCACTTTGACATAGATGCGGAAGAGAACCCTTATAAGTTGATCGACCACACCATCACCGACTTCTACGAGGAGATAGAGCTTAACAAAGATGATCCCAAGTGGCGCCAGAGGGCCGCCACCGTGGTCACGGACATCTACGACCAGGAAAAAGAAGAGGCAAAGGAGAAACGGGCGAAACAAAAGAAAGGCAGGAAGAACAGAAATCCTTAATAATGAGCTCTGGGTGTGTGCTCTTTCGTATTTGAGTCGGTGAGGGACAATACCTCCTCGGCGAGAAGCTCTGCAAAGACTCTATTGCCCCTTGGGTTCAGATGGTAGTCAAGCGGGGCCAGGTGAAGAATCTGATTGCGTCCTGCCTCTCTGAATCCGCTTGTCAGATCGAGGAAAGAAATGCCCATCTCTTTGCACATAGCTCGCAAAGTTCCATTGATGAGCAAAGAAGAATCCTTGAGGTACACTTGTGAGTAAGCGGGAAAATAGACAAACAGGAGGCGAGCATCATTCTGCGCGCAAACTGCGGCGACCTCGTTAAGCAGTGCTTTGTAACTGCGCAAGGCTTCCTCCGTTTCCTGAGAAAACGACTCGCCCAGCACCAAGCCATCTGCTCCGGCGAAGCGTCGGAGGAATTCTTCCGCATTGTGGCGGTAGTTCCGCCCTCCTTCTATGTCATAGCGTGCCTCAGTAAAGCTGTCTGCTTGCCTTTGCTTTCCGTGCCGGTACGCTGGCGAGCGGATCCGCAGGTAGGTGTCAAAGGCTGCTTCACCCAGCGCAGTCTGCGTGAGGAGAACTCTACGCAGCGCACGCATCCAGGAACCCTCTGCCTCTCTGTCATGATAGTTGAGGAGTGCGGACACCGGCTCCCCCATGATGTCACTGATGTCATTGGGGACGAACGTAAGGATGACGATATCTGGTTTGAGCGGCAGCCCAAAACGACGCAGGTAGTATAACTCCTTGTCAATTGACCCTCCGCCACGGGCGCAGTTGATGACCTCCACGTGCCTGGTAAGCCCCCGATCAAGCATGTTCTGGAGGTAGTGCTGCCAAGTCGCGTCGTTGTCCACGAAGAAACCATCTGTGATTGAATCGCCAATTGTGATTATCCGCAGACTACCCGGTCTTTTCTTGAAAGGCACTTCGTCACCGCGCAGTCCAAGCGAATTTGATTTGACAGTGTATGGAACTGACCCCCATGTCATATGCATCGTGGCATTTTGAGGATACATTCCTGTTGCCGCCGGAAAGAGCGTGAGGAATGTGCCATGCGGATAGCCCATCACCCGAAGTGCCCCTTCCAGTAGGATAAGGACAACCAACGAAGGAAGGATAGCCATGATGACTTTTCTGGTTATGAATCTCTTTCTCATCGCTTGCACGAGCCAAAACAATAAACAGTGCCATACCACCCTAAGCAAGTCAATACGTTATGACTCTGGCTGAAACCGTACCCCTCGAAGCACAGCCTTTTTCTTAGAAACAATTGGCCTTGCCGCGCTGCACGGTTTTTCGCCGAAGAGGCTACCAGCCCTTCGCATGGCACCCGTGTACTTTTGCGGAGGAATGTGCTACTACTTTTCTCGTTCTGGAACTACGGCCACGCACGGTAAGCAGAGGTGGCAGAACGACAGGGAGGTTCCTTGAGAGAATATTCAAAGAACAGGCTGACAATGGATCAGTGCAAAGACACCGGCATGGCCATGGTCCTTATCTTACTGCTTTTAACCCTCGCTACAAGACGCAATTATTTGATCCCCTTCGCGATAGGCTTACTGGCGCTCACTATGATCAGACCCCAACTATTCCGGCCTGCTGCGGTGGTCTGGTTCGGACTGTCGCATGTACTCGGGGTAATAACATCGAGGATTGTCCTGTCGATAATTTTCTTTGTGGTTGTGACTCCGGTCGGCGTAGTAAGACGACTGCTCGGCACGGATGCCTTAAACCTCAAATCGTTCAAGAAGGGTCACGGATCGGTCATGGAGAAGAGGAACCACACGCTGTGCGCACATGACCTCGTGAAACCGTATTAGGGAGGAGGGCTATGGAGTTC
>DATFYE010000186.1:0-12032 GCA_035315185.1 Syntrophorhabdales bacterium
GATCAGGACCAGCGAGAGATCCGCCCCTTTCCTGATAAGAACGGGCCGGATAAAGTTATCAACGGTAGCCGCTATAACTGTAAAGACAAGGAGCAAGGTCCCCCATAAACCTCCGTGCACCCAGTAAAGCCAGATCACGGCAGGAACCAGCACTAATCCAGGGCCTACCTGAGCCAGGCAGAGTATGAACATCACGGCCGTAAGCAAGACCACCACCGGCACGCCGGTCACGACGAGTCCAATCGCACCAATGGCCGACTGGATAAGCGCGGTAACGACGATCCCAAGCGCTACACCCCTGATCGCCTTGGCCGCGAGGAGCACAGCCTCCTCACCATTCTGTCCGGCAAGGCGGCGGGCGAACTTACGCACACCCGCAGCTGCAGTCTCACCCTTCGCATAGAGGATCGCAGAAATGATGACCACAAAAAAGAACTGTAGAATCATCACGGCTACACTACCTGCCTGGGCCGCGAACCAGCCCACGGCTTTCCGTGCAAGAGGAGTTAGCTGCGCCGCGAGTTCCTCTTCTCTGAGGGTAGTGATATGCTGCCAGCTATCGGCAATTTTCTGACCGACCAACGGGATGTTTCCCACCCACTCAGGAGGAGGAGGCGGCCTGAAAGTAGTCAACGCATTGACCCGGTCGGCAATGTCATCCGCCTTGTCGATTATGGTGGCCACAGCCAGCAAAAAAGGCACGACGACAACCAACAAGATCAGAACCGTCATCACTGCCACGGCGAGCCCCCGCCTGTTCCTCAATCGCGCCTGGAGCCACAGCAAGATAGGCCACGTGGCGACAACGATCATGGTTGCCCATACGATCGAGGTCAGGAACGGTCGCAGTATCCAGAAGCTGGCGGTTATGAGCACGCCGATGAAAAGAACCGCCAGTACCGCTCCGGTGATGTCCCGTGCAGCAGGTGTACCCTTGCTCGTCATCGTCTTCACCTCTAGCGGGCTCGCACCCGCAAATTCAAACCGCGCTTACTTCACTAGAGGTATATTCCTCGCCAGCTCGTAGTTCACTACAGCGCTGATCTTGTTCTCCAGCTGGTAGTAGCGCGCCACTTTTATTTCGGGTAGTACTTTACGGAATTTAGGCAGATAGGACTCTCTCATTTTTTGCTGGTCTGCCTGAATACCGACGTATTCGTCAATGAGCTTTTTCGCTTTGTCATTGGTCATGGAGTTGTAGTTATCGGCGTAGTCCTTGATCACGGCTATGGCACGGTCATTAAGTTTCATCCAATCTTTCTGGTAACTGTCATAGACGGGCCAGAAGGCCTTGGCTTCTGACTCAGTGAGCCCCATGTTTTCAGAGACAAAGAGTTTCTTGTCTGCCCTGATTTTCTCCCACACGAGCTGCATGTTGTCCGCAGGCTTCTCCTGGGCCAGTGCCGGCAAACCCGATAGGGACAAGACCAATGCCAATGCTACCATGATAACGATTCTTCTGCCTTTCCTTTCCATCTCTTTTCTCCTTTGGGTATATCTTTTCGGGCCTGCTATTTCATGCCATGCGACTCGTCCATGAATATCCTGATTCGCTCTGCCCAGAACTTGAAAGCATCCTTGGCCGACCCGAGCTTGGAAAACCTTTCCGTGAATCCGGCTGTCTGCTCGTCTCTGGCAACGGCGATCACCTCATTGGTCATGGAGTCGAGGGCCTCCAGCTCCGCGCTGGTTGCCCCGGAACCGGTCCACGAACCCGTGGTACCTTTCTTGACGAGGCTGATGGCCAAGCCCACGGGGACAACCGAGGTGACGCCACTGAGGACGGGCATACTCTTCTTCACACCCGTCAGGGCGATCCTGATGCGCATGACGTCAGGTGCAGGATCTGCCACGATCGGGTATTTGTCCTTCAGGGCATTCACCAGCTCGAGATTGAATGCATCGGACAGCTCCCTCATCTGCTCCGGATCGATGCCCTTGTCTTCCGAATCCTCGGCATAGTAGAAGACAACGCTGTCCACCATAAGCTTGTTGTACTTGGCGAAATCAACTCCCGGTTTTAACCACCGTTTCTCTGCCCCACCTTTGGGGCCGGGCTGCAAATCCTTGTAGTAGCCATCGAGGAATCCGGATTCCTTCGGGTTTGACGCACACCCTGCGCACAGCATAAGGGCAAAGCCGATCATTACTACCATACTGAGTTTTACTGTTGTTTTCATGACTGCCTCCTACTGTTTTTTTGGTCCCGTACCAATGATTACTGATTACTGGCCACTGATTGCTGCTTACTGGTTACTGCTCACTGATTACTGATTACTGGTCACTGGCCGTGATCACCGATCGCTCTCCGTGTCACCGCGTCTCCCCCTCTCCGCGTCTCGCCACTTTTCACTCGACACTCGACCCTTTTCTCCGGAGACTCTCTCTTTCCGATGAGAATTTTTTCAATGCGTGCCGAATCTTTGCGTGATCACCAAGGTCCGGCGAATCGAGCTGGGCTGCGATCATGGTTACGAAATGGCTACTCGCCTGGATCGCCCGTTCAGCGGCCAGGTCTGCCACGTTCTTCCGCTCGGATAGGCCCGCCCCGACGGCTGCGGCAACCGAAACGGCCAGTGCCATCACCGAAAGCCGAGCAATAAGTTTGCGATGGATTGTTTTACCGCGTTCGAGCATCGCCGTTTAAGAAATGCTCTTCAGCGAAAGCAGCATCATCCCCAGCATCGCCCTGCTGGTAGCCGGTACAAAGTCGTCAGGCCAAGAATGGGTCTTGAGATATGGCCCAACTGCAAGCTTCCAGGCCGGTCCGGGTAAGGCTTCGTCTGCACCTGACCCGGACCGGCCGGTAGCCCTAGTTATCTATAATAATACAAGCCCTGACTAATCCTTCTTCGGCATTACCTCCGGCTTTGCGCCTGCTTCTGCCATCTTCATCTTTGTCACCCAGTTTTGTCCACTGGCTTGAACGCCCTCACCAGTGACCTTGTCGCCGGGCTTCAGGTCGGCAACCCCTTTGTACGAGCCCTCAAACTTGGCGAAGCCGAAATTCCCGATGTACATCTTCTTCCCGACCACAATGACTGCAGTCCCGGACTTCGGATCAACGCTCTGGACCTCTCCTGTGAACTTGAATGGTTTGCCCTTAGCAATGGCGTCCGACGGCACCTGCATGTCGATCCATTTCTGGGCATAGACTGAGGTAGTCAACGCCAGACCCATCACCACCGCCAACACTACGACTGCCTTCTTCATAAGTCCGACCTCCTTTAAATTTGGTTTTTTTGAAACCTCAATAATTGAAACCTAATAATGCATCTATGTCAATAGAATACTTCTATGTCAATGGCCGCCGGAACAACAACGGCCGGCCAGTTATTGTTCCCTCTCTCAGAACTCGAACGGTTGAGCCACCATCATCCAGACAACGGTAAAATTCTCCTTTTGTCCCTTTGGCGATTTTAGCTCAGTCTATTCAGCTTGTCCAGAAATATTTTTGCTGCGAAATTCGAACACGCTACCGCCATTGGGAGGTCATCCCACATTCTGCAACGTATTGAATTCCCGGGCTTGTACCCATTCATTCCGGCTGTTGTTCACAGCCAGTCATCAGTTATCGGTAATCAGTAATCGGTAAATTATCAACTTATGACGCCGTTATCGATCTTAGATCGTTCGCCCCTTCACTGATCACGGATCACCGATAACCGATTACCTTTTCCCCTCGTCACCGTTCACTGATTACTGTCAGGGCCATCGGCGCCTCGTCGCGCATTCTTTCGTGTGCCCGCTATGGCCCATAAAATGGCGTCCAAAAGGGCCTGATCATCGACGGGCTTCCGAAAAAATGCTACAGCTCCCAGTTGCCGTGCATGTTCGCGGATAAGTTCGTCATCGCTGGCTGAAACGACAATGGCCGGTATCGTCACTCCACTTGAAGCCAGTTTCTCCTGGAGATCAAAACCGGTTGAACCGGGCATACGGATGTCGATAAGGATGCAGGAGTCTTGCTTTTGCTTTGGATTCGTCAAGAACTCATCAGCGGAGGCAAAGGTTTCTGCTTTGAAATTCGCTGATCGCAAAAGCCTCCCCAAAGCAGTGCGCACCGATTCGTCATCGTCAATCACATATACCATAGCTTGTTGTTTTGCCATGAGGACCCTCGCAGTCTGTACAGCTCTTTGATCCAATACCAGCGGAGTTACATTAAGAGGCCTGTTACCACTACAATAATAAAAAGTGGATAGTGGTGTCTATGGGACTTTAGTCCTATATGGGCAAGTGACCGACAACCGGTAATCAGTGATCGGTTATCAGTGATCAGTAGACGACAGGGGCAGGAGCAGTAATCGGTATTCTTACTGATTACTTGTAGATACTCTTTGAACGGTGAACGGTGTTTTTGTTGATAACTGATCACTGATGACTCGGTCAGTCGGGCGGCTCGACGCCTGCTTTTTCGGCCATGCGGACAAGTTCGGCAACGGAATTGGCGCAAAGCTTCTCGAATACACGGGCACGATGTATTTTGACGGTTTTTTCTGCGATGTCCAGTTTAAAAGCAATCTGCTTGTTCAGCATGCCGGTGATAACATAACGGAAGATTTCATACTCCCTCGGAGTGAGCTGCTCTATACGTGTCTGGATGTCACGTGCTTCGGTGCGTTCTGCTTTCGCGGTCCTGTCTTTTTCGATGGCCTTCTTTAAGGCATCTATGAGTTCCTGCTCATCAAAGGGTTTAGGAAGAAAATCGACAGCACCCTTTTTCATGGCTCGGACACTCATGGGAATATTGCCGTGGCCGCTAATAAAAATGATCGGCATGCTGTAATCGGCCTTGCTAAGCTCGTCCTGCAAGTCCATCCCGCTGAGACCCGGCATGCGCACATCGAGGACAATACATCCGACTCCTCCGTAATGCTCCCTCTTAAGAAATTCGTCGGCAGAAGCATACGTCTCCGTGATGAGCCCCAGTGAGTCCAGCAGCCTCGAAAGGCTCTTGCGAACCGAGGCGTCATCGTCGACAACGAAAACAGTGGGGCGAACTCCCGTGAACGGTGATCGGTTATCAGTCATCCGTGACTTCTTCCTCACCCTGACTGACTTTACCACTTGTCCCGCAAAATAAATAAGCTTTTCTCATCATTGCATTGAGCATGCGCCCAACTCGCGAGAGTTCATTTATCAATTGCTCCATTTGATCGTCACTTAAGTAGTGACACGATGCTGCAACACTCAGCCGGTGCTGGGTTTCCATTTGTTCGGCATCTGCATCCGTCAACTTACTAATAAAATGGCGCTCGTAACGTCTTTTACCCCAAGCTTCTGCGATCTGCGCGCCAATGGATCTCGAAGAGCGTCTCAACTGATCAGTCAATGAATAGGTTTCCTCTTTTGGAAAAGCTTTAGTCAGATTATAGATGTCCTGAGCAAGGGCTCGGGCCTTTTGATAAGCTTCAAGATCGCGGAAACTTTTTGCATGAACCTTCTTGCTTTGCATCTCTATTACCTATTGCGGATCACTTTATTTCTTCATCCACCAATCACTCGCTGTTGCCCTTCACCGATTACCGTGTACCGATCACCGATCACTGGTTCTCGCTGCCGGCAGATCGAAGTAAAAGGTTGCACCTCTATCCGGATTATTTTCAGCCCAGATGTGACCCCCGTGTGCCTCGATAATGGAACGGCTCAGGGAAAGGCCCATTCCGAGACCGGAACGTTTGGTCGTGAAGAAGGGTTCGAATAGCTTAGTGAGATCTTCTTCCTCAACACCGGGGCCGAAATCGCGCACACTCACCTGCACTGAACGGCCGTCAATCGCCCGTGTTTGCAAGACTATTTTTCGCCCTTCGGGTCCATCCAGCATTGATTCTGCAGCATTCATCATCAGGTTAATCAGCACCTGCAGTATCTGGATCTTGTTTATGCTTACCGGAGGTAATGGATTGGCGCAATCCGTCTCGATTCTGATGTTCCGGATAACAGCTTCGCTGTTAAAGAGAGAGGAGGTCTCGTTCAAGACATCGTTGATTGAAATGAGCTCCTGCTCCCCATCCTCGAGTTTGACCATGGACCTCAAGCTCCGGATAATGTCTCCTGCCCTCTTATCATCGCGCGCAATGTCCTCTAGAATCTCCCGTAATTGATTCGTCTCCAGTCTGCCTGCGTCAAGAAAGCGAAGGGCTGCCCGCGAATTACTGAGGATCGAGGTAAGGGGCTGGTTCAGTTCATGGGCCAGCGATGCCGTCAATTCCCCCATGCGCAAAAGCCGCTCCGTCCGCAACAGTTCTCTACGCGCGTTAAAGGCCTCCGCTTCATCCTTCTTGTGTTGGGTGACGTCTCTAATCATGTGAACCACGCGCGTGACCTGTCCATGATCGTCGAAAATAGGGGCAACGGAAACATTGAACCAACTTTGCGTCTTTTCGTCATACCACTCGGTTTCCTCTTGCCTCTTCGTCTCCATCATCCTTGCGAGAGGACACGCCGCAAGAGGGTTGCTTGTCCCATGCATCAGGGTAAAGCAGTGCTTCCCCAGGATACGTTCTAAGGGAAGCCCCAGGAAAGAAAAGGCAGAGGTATTAACCCGGACAACACGGAAATCCCCGTCCAGAATCATTATCTGGTCCTGAACGGAATCAAACGTGTGCTGCCATTCTTGTGCAGAAGTCCGAATCTGTTGTTCCATCTGTTTGCGGTCGGTGATGTCGAGCGAGACGCCCGTCAAACGATCCGGCTCCCCTGAAGAAGTGTAGTATCCGTGGGCACGGGTGATCAACCAGCGGAGGGAGCCGTCAGGCCGGATGATGCGGTACTCTACACGAGCCTCCATCCCGGACAGGACCACCTCAGTCATTTTCTTACGAAGCCGTTCGCGATCATCAGGGTGGACCAGGCTGAAGAAAAGCTCTTCGGTCAAATCAATGCCCGGGGCAAGCCCCAGCAATCTGAAGCTACTCGGTGAATTCCAAAGATAGCCCGTGGCAATGTCCACGCTCCACAAACCTATTTCGGCGGAATCGGCCGCCAAGCTCAGGCGCTCCTCGCTTTTTCGGAGTGCTTCGTCAGCGCGTTTCCGGGAAAGCGCATCGGCGAATACCTGTGCGATGAGCTGGAGATACTTTATGACCGTTTCCGGCCAGTTTCTTTCTTCCCGCAGGCGAGCGAAGCTCACCATCCCAAGTATCGTGCCTCCTCCTGCTAGTAACGGAATCACGAGCGTGGATTTCGTGCCATATTGACGCCAGCTGTCCCGGTCAAGGGCTGCCTCCGGCGGGAGGTCATCCATTGTTGAAACGGCAAGAGTCTCCCCACTCAGGACTTTCTGCGCCGCCCAGGGGAAAAGATCCCTCGCATACAGCGGTGTGGGAACCCGCATTTCTGACACCTCATACCTGTGTGTCAATAACAACCGCGCCTCAGGGTCCATCTCAAGGAACTGCCAGAGAGTGGAGCGGTCAAACTCAAAAAACTTACACACGCGACGCTGGATATCTTCAATTTCGTCATCTATACGGTCGGTGGGTAGACTGACAAAGCGCGCCGAAATTTCAGCCAGCAGTGTCTCGAATCGCAGGCGCTCCAGCAGGGCCTTTTCCGAAGCAACCAGCCTCTGGTTCGCTGCTAACAGTTCCGCTGTTCGCGCCTTTACGCGCTGATCGAGTTCATCATGGGCCCGCTGCAGCGCGTCTTCCGCCTTCTTGATGCGCACAAGGGAGTTGACGCGCGCAAGAAGTTCGCTGTTCGGAATTCCCTTGACGATGAACCCATCCGCGCCGATATCAAGCCCGGTTGTCTGCGCCTGGCTTGAGGTGCTGAGCCCTGAATGGAGAGCCACGAAGGTACGTCGTACGTCGGGGTCGGCTTTGATTTCCTTACATACCTCGAAACCGCTCATGTCGGGAAGCACCACGTCGAGCACAACCAGGTCGGGGTGAGCCTTGGCGACCGCTTCCAGCGCATCTTTCCCTGTGGAAGCCTCTATAACATCGTAGCCGCCCGAAGCCAGGACTGCCGACGTGAGCGCGAGGATATGCAGGTCATCGTCAACAACCAGTATTTTTGCTTGATCACCCATGCCATTGGCACCTGTAACCAGGGGATATTTTCTGACGAAACTGCATGATTGTCAAACGGGAAGCTGCGACGCAGATAAGTGGACGAGGACTGCTTCAGAAAAGGTAGTAGATTCCAGTACGCACTGCCCAGTCGTACACGTTGGGTTGTCCGATCCCCCACAGACCCGCGCCGGGGCGAACATAGAAGCGGAGATGTTCCCCGAGCTTCCTGCCCAGTTCGAGTTCGACCTTTGAGGCTGTGTTGCCCCGCTGCGTTGTATCTGTGGCTTCCCAGTTGACGATAAGGTAGAGCCTGAGCTCTGTCCACCAGTTCTGTGACCACCCTGTGTATAGTCTGGCCTGCGCCTGTGTGTAGTTGATGCTTTTATACGACGAATTTCCTGCGTACGAGACAAACTCCTGGATCCTAAATTTCACGACCGACCGGAGTGGCATGATCGGGGTGTCGACTTGAAACCCTGGCCCGGCCTGGAACTTTCCCTGAGTAATCGTTTGCGCACCAGTGGGAAAATAGAAGTCACATAAAGCGAAAAAGTCGAAGCCGGGCTTGTCCACGATGCGATAGTTCAGCCTCGAAAAGACATCACCAAGTCCGTTGACATCACCATTCTTCTCGACGTAAGGAATGTCGGTGCGAAAGGTAAAGTTGCTGCTGATGGGAAAGTCCATGCGCACGATCTGCTGGTTCTGTTCGGTCTGGCCCCCCGGGTTGGTGGACTGGGCCTTCTTCTGGTAGTAGTCATTGATCTCGAAGCGCGCGAGATTAGCAGGGGTGTCCGACCCGGTGTCCTTTGCATTCTCAGTCATTTTGGCCATGAGGGTGAAAAGAGGTCCCCGCCATGGCAACGCCCCGGCCTCTTGTGCGGGTTTTTCCGGGGCAGCCGCCTGCTGCTCCTCGGTGATCTGTTCAGGCCTGGTCTTCTGCCGGTCGGAAACCTGCCCCATGGACTCCGGAACACTTATCGAGAACAGCCCCGCGATCACGGCAAATGCCATTACAAGACTACAGAGTGATATGGGGCATGCGCGGCGCATCAGAAAATCAGCTGAAGCCGCAGGCCGAGGACTGTCGCCGTATCTATGGCCTTCGTGTTCACGATGGATGTCCCGGCCGTGTTGATACTTACAACGTTTTTCTGGGCACCCTTGATGACCTGTATGTCCGGCCTTACCTTCATCCAGGGCGTTACGGCGATATTGTAGTACGCCTCAATCCCCTGCTCGTCCCTCAGGGCCTCCCTGGTCGCAAAGGGGCCGGTGAACGTGGGGCTCGTGATATCTATGTAATAGTAGCCAATGCCACAGCAGCCGAACCTTTCTTGAGGTGAATTATAACATGCCAACACAACAGGTCAAATCAGTCTGGACACGCGTCCTTCGTCACTTGCTTCGATCGCCCCGCATCCATGCTCTTCGCGCCCACGTTGGGGCGCTTCCTTTCTGGCGCTACGCTATTACCCAAAAGCGTTGCTCTAACGAGAGAGAATCACGTCACTTTTTTTATTATCGTGGACAGCTCTGACATAGGGACGAACCCGTCCTGGAGCTTGCTCTCCGCGAGGGCTGCCTGGAGTTCCAGAATCAGCTTTTGCTGCTCTTTTTCCTTCTCTCGCAGGGCATCTACCATCCGCTTAATGCGGACCGCAGATTGGACTCGTGCCAGGAGTTCCTTATTGGAAACTGATTTGACGATGTAGCCATCTGCTCCGGCATTGAGCGCGTCTGCCTGATAGTCGGATGAGACCTGGACTCCAGAAAAGAGGATGACAAAAATACCTTGTAAACGCTCATCGGCTTTGATCTGCCTGCATAGTTCGATGCCTGTCGTGTCGGGGAGCATGACATCAAGCAAGACGATGTCCGGATGATGCGCTTTCAGGGCTTCAAGGCATTCCTTCCCGTTCGAGGCTTGCAGGACCTCGTAGCCCGCTTCCCCCAACACTTCGGTCGTCAGCACGAGCATTCGAGGATCATCGTCGGCAACGAGTATGGTGATCGCTTCGCTCATTCTGGGCCTCCCTTATCCAGTCCCTTGCCCGGCGCCAAGCATTGCAAATGCCAAACGCAGGGGGCACGTCAGTCACCCACTGCACTTTCTTGACCGCCGGAGGCGCCTATCGCCCATCAATCTGTGGGCTTATAAGAATAATATCCGCTGGCGAGGAATGTTGTCTATAGGACTTTAATCCCACAGGCCGAGGAGTGAGGGTCGAGGCGGAAAAACCGGGACGACGAGCGAACATTGTACGTATTCCGTTCTCCCTTTCCGGCGCACTCCTGCTCTGCCTCACCCGACCTCGGGAATGAACTTGAACGGGTAGTCGGGCGACTTGTATTTGCGGCCTACCTCTCGTTCCGGCAGTTTCACCTTTTCCCGCGGCGCCTCCTTGTAAGGGATCTTGCTGAGCAGGTGACTGATGATATTGAGTCGCACGCGCTTCTTGTCTTCAGAGTTTGCCACGAACCACGGCGCCCACGACGTGTCGGTTGTGGCAAACATTTCGTCGCGCGCCTTGGTATAGTCGTCCCAGCGATTGTAGGACTTGATGTCCATGGGTGACAGTTTCCAGATCTTGCGGCCGTCATGGATGCGCCCCTTCAGCCGCCGGGTCTGCTCCTCCGGACTGACTTCGAGCCAGTATTTGAGGAGGATGATGCCGGTCCCGACCACAATCTTTTCGAACAACGGCACGAGTTGCAGAAAGCGTTTGGACTCCTCTTCGGTGCAGAAGCCCATCACCCGCTCGACCCCTGCCCGGTTATACCAGCTGCGATCGAAGATGACCACCTCTCCTGCTGCCGGCAGATACGGCATGTAGCGCTGGGCATACATCTGCGTTTTTTCCCGCTCCGTCGGGGCAGTCAGCGCCACTACGCGGAATGTCCGCGGACTTACCCGCTCGGTGATCGCCTTGATGGTTCCCCCCTTGCCGGCGCCGTCGCGCCCCTCGAAAATGATACAGACCTTGAGCCCCTTGAACTTTACCCATTCCTGAAGCTTGACCAGCTCCACATGCAGCTTGGCCAGTTTTTTCAAGTAAACTTTGTTCTTGAGCTTCTTCCCCGTTTCGTCAGCAGCGGTCTTTTCGGCTTTCTTGTTGTCGAGTTTCTTGCCGGGCTCTTCAGTGGCGTCCTTCTTCTTGTTCTTGCTTTTCTTGGCGGCGTTCATCATTCAGCTCCTTTCTCCGTTTGGAATTTTGTTATACCAAATAATCTCTCTTGCAGATGATTGTTCGGCCTTCATCGCTTAATCCCTATGATGTCGGGCTGATAATAGGCCGTTTTCTCGTTACGTGGTCCCTGTATGTCGCCATTTTACAGATACGTGTAAACTGACCGGAATGGGCTACTTTCAATACTGGTTGTTACGCCGCCGGTCGCTGACCATTTCGTTGAACTTTGGGTATTATCGCAGATGATACTACCCAGAGCAGGTGCTGTCTATTGGACCTTGGTCCTATACGGGCGAGGGTCGAGGGAGAAAGGGGCAGGGTCGAAAGGCAGCCATTAAGCGCATTCCATTCTCTCGACTGCTTCACTCACACCCTCATTATTGGCGGCCCTCGCTTTTCATTTCTGGGGCTGTGCCCTTACCGCCTGTACTCATGAAATCCCAGCGAAATCTGAAAATGCTCTGCCACAAGAAGAAGCAATTCCGCGGCCGATTCATTTGACCCAACCCAGTTGCTCGAATCTTATCTTAAGCACGCGGGCGATTTCCTCGGAGGTCTGATCGGCCCTCCCCTCAATCGTGCTTCGGCCGGTCACCTCCCCCGCCACCTTCATCGTACCACCGATGATGAGGCCTGCCGGGTTTTCAGTGGCAATGGCAATAGCAAGCGGCACAAACGTCCCCGGGGTCTTACCCCCGCTGGAATCCACCGCGCCGGATCCAAGCTTGCGCAGTCCTTGAGGCGTCACCTGAAAACCCTCGACGGCCGTCTCCAGTTCCGACACCCCTTGCCTGAATCCTATTGTGAGACGCATTTCAGC
>DATFYE010000187.1:0-4622 GCA_035315185.1 Syntrophorhabdales bacterium
CCCGGGGCATTGTAGCACCCTTATACCAGGACATCTCTACTTTGGCACAATAGGACATTATCATTTTGGTGTTACACAAGAAAATGCCAAGAAAATGCAAGAAAATGCGCGGCAGAGTACGCACGCTTACCGCCACAAGGCATCCGTAAGCACTATGCAGCCGCGGCTGCACTGGGAACGTGGTTCTTGACACCGAAAGGAGAGAGATGTAGTCTTGCCGAAAAGAGGCAAGTGCGTGCGTGCTCTTCGGGTCGCCATTTTTCCGGCCGTAATCATATCGGTTTTAATCGCGACAGCAGCCCGGTCAGATACATATCTGATGTTATCAGGCGGGGAGCCTGAGAAGGTATTGGCGTGCCTGCCCCTTGAGAACGGAGCTCCTTTTTACCTGGAGTTCATAAATTCTATCTACCTGGCCCCTGTGCGGGAGACATTTGTGTTCGAGCCCTCAGAAGGGATTTGTCTGGTCAAGGTGGAAAGCCCCTCTGCAGGTGTTTTTGAATATTACGGGCTTACGCCTGACCAGACCGGCCTGGCCCTTTTGCACCGGCCTGTCGGAGAGTTCACACTGCGAAGCCACGATTATGAGCATCATCAGCTGATTGTTGGAGAAAAGACCCTTCGACTCAAAGGGCTCGTTCCCGATGGTGAGCCGCTGTCTGTGAAGGTGCGTGTGGGCTACAGCTGAGGGTCGTGACCCATCAGCGGGAGTTACCCGTTTTTCGAGTATTTTCTCGTACGGTTCCCCTTGACAGCCAACCATACGGTATGCAATGATTCGTGGCAATCGAAAAGCTCAACCATCTGAGACTGGGGGTAAGTTCCAGGAGGCAACTCAATGTTTGTTAAAGGTTTCGAGTATCTTGGTAAAGAGATGTTTGAGGAATGCGGAGGCAAAGCAGCCCATCTGGGCGAGCTTACGGGCCTTCGGTTGAGTGTCCCGAACGGCTTCGCGGTGTTGGGAGATGCGTATTACCACCATCTCAAAGTAAACAACCTGGCAAACGGAATAGGCGCTGTCGCGGCAAATATACGTTTCGATGATTTTCAGGATCTGGAGGATAAGACGAAACAGATCCGGGAGCTGATCATTGCGGCACCCGTGCCGGCCGAGATCGTCCAGGAAATAGCAGAGAACTACGCGAAACTATCAGACAGAGAGGACCCTTTTGTCGCGGTCCGGTCATCGGTTGCTATCAAAGAATCTCCCGTCTCATCGTTTCCCGGCATGATGGACACTTTCCATTACGTCCAAGGAGCGCGCGACGTGGTAGAAAAGGTAAGAGAATGCTGGGCGTCGGTCTGGTCGGCCCGAGCTGCCTTTGCCCGCCACTCCAAGGGACTCGATTACACCAAGGCCGTTATTGCCCCAACCATCCAGCTCATGGTCAACTCGGAAGTCGCCGGCGTACTTTTCACGGTTAATCCCATAACAGGGGAGAAGAATGAGATCGTGATCGAGTCAAACTGGGGTCTCGGTGAGACCGTAGTCTGCGGCAAGTGTCAGAGTGATTTCTACGTGCTGACCAAGAGCCCTGTCGCGATTAAGAACAAGAAAATTGCAAAAAAGCATGAGACGTATATACAGGCTGAAGGCGGTGGCGCCAAGTGGGCAGAAGTCGCGGCCGAGAAGGTGAGCCAGCCGACCCTCACTGAACAGCAGATTGAAGAGTTGTGCCATACGGCCTGTCTGATCGAGGAGCACTATGGCTGCCATCAGGACATTGAGTGGGCATTCGAAAAAGGCAAGCTATACATCCTGCAGGCCCGGAGAGCCAAAGCCGGCGGAGAGTGAGATAGCAGAGCGAGGGGGGTGATTCAGCAAATAAATTTCCACAAGCGTGGAATGCATTGAACAAAGACTTTTTCTGCCAGACCATTGCAAAGTCAACAAGCGTGAAAAATAATCAAGAGGAGGATTGAGATTATGGCGCAAAAAACCGTCGATGTACATTGCCACTACTTTCCAAAGGAGTATATCGATTATCTGATATCCAGAGGCAAAGACAAGAGCCCGTACTGTGTTCATGATGGCGGCACGCACTATCGCATGTATTTCAAGGGAGTGCCCGTGGGCCATATCGACAGGGCGGGCCATTATGATCTCGAAGCCAGAATACGCGACCTGGACGCGGCAGGCCTCGACATACAGCTTTTGACCGTCACGCTTCCGGGGCCGGAGACCCTTGAGAGGGATATCGGTGTTTACTGGGCCAAGAGATGCAACGACTATCTTCAAGATGCAGCGCAAAAATATCCCGGCCGTTTCTATCACATGGCATCTTTGCCGTATCAGGATGTCGATGCAGCGTGCGAAGAGCTGGAGCGGTGCAAGAAGATGGGCGCCGTAGGCATTCAGATGTTCTCCAACATCAACGGTGAGGCTCCCTTCCTCGAGAAGTTTCATCCCATTTACGAGCTTGCCGACAAGTACGACATGCCTTTACTCTTACATCCTACGCTGCCCCTGACCGCTCCCGTCATGGACATGATGAAGCTGCCTTATCAGCTCTGGGGCTATACACTCGACACGAGCATGGCAGTCATGAGTATGATCTTCCAGGGCGTGCTTGCGAAATATCCGAAGTTGACCCTTATTCATTGCCACCTGGGCGGCACGGTCCCCTACTTCGTCCGCAGGATACAGGATGCGTATAAGGGGTATGGCAAAGAATGGGGTATCGAGCTTAAAGAGCCGCCCGACATCACATATCAGAACAGGGTCTATCCTGATACCACATCTTTTTACAGTCCGGCCATGAAGTGCTGCCTGGAATGGATGGGCCCTGATCATCTGATGATGGGAACCGACTACGCCCATCGGGTGGGCGATCCGGAAGGCGCTATCAAAGCCATAAAGGAGACAGGCGCCGAGTTCGGTCTGAAGCCGGACGAAATAGATTTGATGCTGGGCAAAAATGCAGAGCGGATCTTCCACCTGAAGACAGCGAACAAATAGTGATTAATAGCGATTTGCATTCAAGATGGATACCGAGGCGAGCCGAGGCCTGGGCTACGCAGGCGTACCTGGCGGTACGTCGAGTAAGAACAGGCTGAAGGGCAACGAAGGTAGACGCTTGAAGACAAATCGCTATAAGCGGAGGATGAATGGCTATCGAACTCAAATGGGTAGGAATTGATTTTGGTCAATGCATGATGGACCCGACCGGGCTGCGCAATCACCTCGTGGTGGGTGACGTCTCGAAGGAGATGGGAGAGCCCGAGCTGGTCGAAGAGCGGATACACAAGTATCGGGTGCTCAAAGAGAAATATGGTTCATACAGCATCGTGAAAGAAGGCCATCGCGACGAGATTATGAGTTACGTGTTCGACGGGAGAGAAGAGGCCAGAGAAATCTTCTCAGCCAAGGAGCAGGAACACCTGCTCATGGGCAGCGGGCTGGAGGAAGCTCTGCGTTACCTGACCGCTGAGGGTATACATCTTTCGGTCGTTGCGGAGTTGAAAAAGACCCTGGGTGCTATGGGAACCGACATTGTGACGCGCTTTCTCCAGACAAAGGGCCTGGCCCGATATTTCGAAGATGTGGTCACACCGCAGGGGAAGATCGATCTGAAGGATGGATCAGTTGATCTCTCGTACAAGGGAAAAACCAAGGAGCAGGGCACCCTTTATGATGAACTTGTTCAATCCTTGCTGAGACGCGGCATAAGCCCGTCCGACGGGGCGATGGTGGGTGACAAGATTGCCACAGATATCGAGCCCGCGAAGAAACGGGGGTTCATAACTATCCAATACACGGGCTACATCGACATGGGCCCTTCTGAGGCAGACTATCGGATAGATAATTTTTTCGAGCTGAAAGATCTCATCAAAAAGAAGGTGTGACATGAACGCGCCAAAAAAGTTAATTGTCGAGTATGAGGACGGAACGCGTCAAGAGGCAGCCTTTGGCAGGCTGAGCAGTGCGGGGCAGGCGGAGTTATCAGCGCTGGGGCTCTGTGAAGCCGGTGCGGCCGATGCCGGAAAGAAGTATCTCCTTCTCGAGTGGAAAGACGGGTGGAAAGAGATAGCAGCTGTGGGTGGGCGAGCCGTCGAAATACTCCGCTACTACACCATCGAACGAACAGAGGAGATCGGCAGGCTCTCCATGGAGACGGCTGATGGAAACCCTGAACTGCTGTTCATAAAGAGGCTGCCGGGCCGGCTGGAGAGCATTCTATTCATTGATGGCGATGGCCTGCAAGCCTACGCATTGGAAGAGAAAGCAATGGTCAAAGAGGGCGGCAAGACTGAACATTACTTTTACGACAAGAAGAGGTCGGAGTTCAAAATGAAGGAGCCGACTGCTGCTTCCGCCCGTTACACGGCACTTGTTGATTCCTTGAAGAGCACGCTGGAGAAGAAGGGGATAACAGTGTCCGGGTTGCTGGCCATGAGCAAGAGGGATCGCATTCCGATTTACAAAGAGATTGCCCGAACTCTAGGGTTAAGAGGCGCAGAGCGGGAGCAGGACGTCTATGACTTTCTAACTGTTGCGCTGGAGAAGCCGAGGAACAAATAATCGCTGGTCGTGTGCTTCACCGTTTTCCTTCGCTTGCTGGTGCCTCCGTCTCTCGCCCGCCTGAGTCCTCCCTCCGCTCGCCTGTGGAACTCGCGCACGC
>DATFYE010000188.1:0-11803 GCA_035315185.1 Syntrophorhabdales bacterium
TGACACTGTCACACGTGTGAGGGATAACAATCCCGTCCAGATAATCGTACCTGCCGTCCAGGGTAAGGTCGAAGGCACTTCGCAGAAAAGGACAGACGAGTGTCTCCATCCTGCTGTCGGCCTTTGTCACGGCCTTTCCGGGATCCCCCTTGATTCTTACCGGGACAAAGCCGGCAGCGCTGATGATCTCGAGAGGGACGGCCGCGGATATATAGCCTATTGACTTCTTCCCCTCTTTCGCGAGCGCCCTCGCCCGACTTCCATAGTCCTCGTAATAAGAATCAACCCTTGCCAGTCCGTTGCCATTTGCTCTATTCGCCATCTATAGTGCCTCTCTCTTTGTTTGGATGTCCGCCCCGGTTGGGCCATTCCCGAGGCGCCCGGTGCGCCTCGGGAAGTTCATTTTCTGTTGTCTTCTGTTCTCTCCTGCTTTTCTTCTATTTTTTTGCCGGGAACAGAAGGGAAATGGTCTTCTCCGACGGAGGCTTTGTAAGAAGACTGCCCACAAAATAGAGGAAGGCACAGCCGCCCACCAGTATCCATTCCATCGTGCCCATACCTAATAGAGGGGGAGTCCTTCCGAGAACAGCCCAGCCACCCCACATAGTTGCAATCGTCCCAAAGACCACTGTGAAAATAGCACCCCACTTTGTTGCACGTTTCCAGTAGTAGGAAAAAACGTTTACAAAGAAGAATATGGCACCAAGGCCCATACCGGCAAGACCCATGAATACCGCAAGAAGCTCGGGTGGTCTCTTCAGGGTCCAGAAAAAGGGCAGGAAGAGGAAAAGGGCGATGAGGAAATATCCAAGATAGAACATAGACTTGTCAGATGTCGCGGGTCTCCATAGTTTGACAATGTCCCTTGTCACGTTGGCGCTCATGATGAAAACCATTGCCGAGAGCGTCCCCAGGGCAGCCCCAACCAGACCCGTGAGGTACATGGCCAACAGCCCTGACCCTCCTATGGCCCAGGAGAGCATTGGTGCGGCTAAGTCCGCCCCCCACTGCTTATTCGCAAGAAGGTTTGTACCAAAAATCACTCTTGTGACAAGTCCATTGCTCGAACAGTCGAGCATGACGGGTATGCCAGCAGTTAACCATACCACGAAACATAACAATATGAACTCCTTTTTTGACAACTTTTTCATTCCGAGAAACCTACTGACATTGTGGGGAAATCCGACTAGCATGGTAAAGAAGATGACCGGTGTTGCCAGGATACCCACATAGCTTGAAAAGAGTTGTGTCATACCCACCTTGGGAAGGGTTGGGTCAATAAGGTTCATAAGCTTTGGGCTCTGCGCTGTCAGCTCCTTTGTTATTTCCCCGAAGCCACCAGCATATATGAGGGCCCACACGCCGATCAGGGCACCGACAAACCCTAAGAATGCCCCCTTAACTGCAATAAACCACTGAGTTCCCATGTACCCTCCGAGTATTATGAAGAGCCATGCTATGAAAATGGAGATTCCAAGGCACCAGAACGGGGGAAGCCCTGTAACCGCATACCAAACCCCCCCGGCTGCTTTGAGCTGGCCCACGGAATACATGAAAAGGAAGAAGAGCATACTCGCCGCGACCAATGTCTGAAGCGCCTTCGATTCGAATCGCCTCCCAACCGTCTCACAAACGGTCGCAGCGCCAAGTTTTGCCGCGAATTCCCTGGTCTTAGTGGCAGCGAGCCACACGCAAGGGATGTTGCCGACAAGGGTCCATATGCCTGCAAACCACATCCCTGCAAAGCCCACTTTATAGACAACAGCGGTGCTTCCACAGAAAGCCCACCCGGAAATGGCAGACCCTGTAAGGGCGAGACCCGTGACCCAAGGCCCTATGTCTCGTCTGCCGATGAGATACTCGTCGAATGATTTCCATTTTCCCCTTGCCATGATGCCGAGAAAGACAGCGACCACGAGAAGAGCGATCACCCCTATAATTGAAGTAATAGTCATCGCCGGCGTCGGTTGCGGAATCTGCAAATATTGTGGATTCATTCTTCCCACCTCCTCACTATGAGCCACGTGCCGATTAAGGTCCCAAGAAACGTCCCTATAATCAAGAACCCCCACACATACCAGGAAAACATGGATAATTCAGGCTGCATAGACACCTCCCTTCTTATTTGAGTGGCAAAGTCTGTATGCTCATCTCCTTTTTAAGAACGTCGATATTCCAGCGTAGCGCTGCCGGAAAGAAGTCTTCATGATCACATCGACCCTTTAGAGAGTCCCGCCATCTTAATTCGTTCCCAGTAACCTGTTCTGCCCATCTGAGGCATTGAAGTACTTTTCTATTGTTCCAGTCTGCCCTGACGCCTGCCCTTCTCGCCTCCTTCCCCCCTCGCTGGGTATGCTCTTTTCAGCGCCCGCTGGCACAAGACGGCGCGAAGGAGTGTTGGATTTTCGATCACTTCACTTTGAACATCTCTCCGAAACCGGCATATTTCTCCCTCAGACGAGGTTTTTCTATTTTGCCCGTTAGGTTCCGGGGAACGTTATCAAAAAATATGTTTCTGGGTCTCTTATACTTGGGCAAATGGTCACCGCAGAATTTATTCACCTCTTCTTCCGTCAATGCTTCACCCGGCTTAACCTGAATCACCGCTGCCACGACCTCTCCCAATCTCTCGTCCGGGATACCGATAACACCTACATCATGGATCTTAGGATGGGTCTGAAGCAGATCCTCGATCTCAACGGGATAAATATTTTCTCCCCCATAGATGATCACATCCTTCTTCCTGTCCACCAGATAGAGGTACCCTTCGCTATCCACCTTTGCCATATCGCCTGTGTAGCACCAGCCCTTTCTAATGGTCTCAGCCGTTTTTTCCGGGTTCTTGTAATATTCCTTCATAACGCCATTGCCTTTTACAATTAATTCTCCGACTTCTCCACGGGGGACGTCTTCGCCTTTCTCGTTCACGACACGCGCCTCCCAGTTGAAGCTCGCTTTGCCGATACTGCCCCACCTTTTCGGGTCATTAGAGGTCATGTGACAACAGCCCGGTCCCATTGCCTCTCCCAGGCCGTACAGGGTGTCATATTCCATGTGGGGAAAGCGATCGAGCCACCGTTTGATCACGACGGGCGGTACAGGCTGACCACCCAGAGAGACAAGACGGCAGCGTTTGAGGTTATACTCCTCCGCGGAGAGCTCCTTGCGGTCATAAAATCCGAGGATATCCAAGGCCCATGGGACAACCATGAACAAGATGGATACGTTCTCTTGCTGAACTGCATGCACCACGTCAAGAGGTTTTATGATCCCCTTGAGGAGGACCGCAGGAGCGCCGACAATCACCGCACCTACCCACATCATTCCTCCACCTGCATGGTACAAGGGCTGGAGGAGAAGAAAATTATCGTTGTGCTTTATATTCCAGTTTGTGTTATTAGTGATCGCCGCACATTCAATGTTCTTATTGGTGAGGAGGATCGGCTTCGGTTTTCCCGTCGTGCCGGAGGTGAAATAGAGTGAGCATCCTTCATTATCGTCCAGCGGCACCTCTACGGACTCAGATGAGGACTGCATCATCACCGTTTCGAAATCTTCCATATCTTTGGGTGTATTTTTTCCGATAGAGATGTAATGCTTTACTGTCGGCAACTGAGCTTGAACCTCGCGGATTCTGTCCATGAATCCTTCTTCCAGAATCATCATCTTTGCTTCCGCCACATCGGCGCAGTAGAGAATTTCCTGGCCGGTAAATCTAAAATTGAGAGGCGCGATCCATGCCCCCGCCCTCATTGCTCCCCACTGTATTTCGAGGACCTCTAAGGAATTATACATAAGCGTGTGGATCTTGTCTCCTTTTTTGATGCCTCGAGCGATCAGCGCATTCGCTACTTTATTAATCCTTGCATCGAACTCCTTCCATGTTACCGCTCTTCTAGTCTTTAGGACAGGATCAACTTCAACCAGTGCTGTTTCATTGGGATACATTCTACCGTTTCGAGCGATCATTTCGGATACGGTCATGGTAATTCCTCCTTTCCCGTGAACTCTAAAATTTCATCGCCCTTCCAGCTTCAAAGGCTTTGAGATTGAGGTCGAGCATCTTTTTTCCAAAACGTCTGACGATAACCTCTTTCCATGTTTTTTCCGGAAGCTCAAGCCGCTTGGAAAGTACACCCAGAAGCAGGGTGTTGACCAACAACTCGCTCCCAAGCTCCCGCGCCTTCTCGAACGCGTTGAGGGTTACTACTGTGCGTTTCCCATCCTGCAATTTCTCCTTCACATTGTCCGGATACTGTATTTTCAGAAAGTGGGCAATGGGGGGCACAATTTGTTGCTCGTTAACAATGATAGTGCCGTCCGGCCGGAGGTACTCGATGGCCCGCAAGGCCTCAACCGCCTCAAACGCCAGGATATAGTCGGCTTCACCTTTTCCGATGACAGGAGAAGTAATATTCTTGCCGTAGCGAGCATTACTTGCGATGACGCCGCCTCGCTGTGACATACCATGAACCTCACCTTTTTTTACGTCATAGCCTGCGCCCAAAGCGACTTCGCAGGTAAGCTCCGTTGCCATGACCGCACCCTGACCCCCTACACCCACCACTAAGATATTTGTCGCTTCTTCTTTTTTCATGTTAGCACCCCTTTCCATCAATTTTCCATCACTTGGATTGCGCCAACTGCACAGACCTGCTGACACACTGAACATCCGGTACAAACGACAGGGTCAATAGTCCTGGCCTTTTCTCCCTTCTTCGACTTCTTGGCCACCTGGTCACTCACTCCCACTGCCGGGCACCCTGCGGTCATGCAGACGCCGCATCCCGTGCATTTTTCCGCATCGACCATATAGGGTTTGCCTTTAATCTTCTTTGGCATGAGAGCGCATGGACGGTTCGTTATCACGACAGCCGGCCCCTCAAAGGCAATGGCCTCTTTAAGAACCTCTACGCAGCCCTTAATATCGTACGGATCCACATGTTTTATAAATTTTACGCCGAACCCGGCCACGAGCTTCTCCAAATCTACCGTTACCGTTGGGGAACCGCTCGCCCTGAAGCCGCTCTCAGCAGCCGGCTGACCTCCGGTCATCGCGGTGATTCGGTTATCCAGTATGACAATCGTCACATTTGCCTGAGAGTACACCGCGTCGTACAATGGCGTCAATCCCGAATGTACAAAAGTCCCATCACCGATGGCCGCTATAATCGGCTTATCGCTTCCTTTTACCTTGGCCATCCCCACAGCATTCCCGATGCTTGCTCCCATGCAGATGGCCGTATGGAGAGCGTTGATGGGAGGAGCAAAAGCCAGCGTGTAGCAACCGATGTCTGAATAAACGTTAGCGTCGATCTTCTTGAATGCCAGAAAAATTCCTCTGTGAGGACATCCGGGGCACATGACCGGCGGACGAGGCGGAGCATCTACTGCCTGAGGAACCACCGGAAAGGGTTGTTCCATCTTAATTCCAGCCTTCTTCAAACCGTCTCGGACGACATCAGCACTCAATTCGCCTTGAACCCTGAAATAGTCCATGCCGATGAAATTCTTTATCCCCATAATTTTTAACTCTTCCTCGAAGAAAGGACGAGTCTCTTCGATGACAACCAATTTCTTAACGTTGGACGCAAATTCCTTGATCATCTTCTCCGGAAGAGGAAAGGAGATCCCCAGCTTCAAATAGCTTGCCTCGGGCATGACATGTTTTGCGTGATAATAGGCGATCCCCGACGTAATAATCCCGACCTCTTTTTTATTCCATTCTATCCGGTTGAGGGGAGATGTTTCCACATATTCTTTGAGCGCTGCCAGTCTCTTGATGACCTCGGTTTCTCTCAAGATGGCCCGACCCGGCACCACCACGTACTTATTTGGATTTCTCTCAAATCCCTTAACGGGGTAGTCGGTGCGAGGGTATAAATCGACAATCGTCTTCGAATGGGAAATCCTCGTTGTTGACTTCACAATCACAGGGGTATCAAATTTTTCGCTCAGCGCCAGCGCCTCGCCTACAAACTCTTTTGCTTCCATGCTGTCGCTCGGATCCAGACACGGAACCCTTGCCAGTTTGGCATACATGCGAGTGTCGTCCTCTGTTTGGGAACTGTGCTGTCCCGGATCGTCACAGGCGACGAGCACAAATCCGCCGGGCGTGCCGGTGTGCGACCAATTCAGGAGGGCATCCAGGCATACGCTGACGCCGGGCTGTTTCATGGACGCCATGGTTCTTGCTCCAGCCATGGCTGCTCCAATACATATTTCAAATGCTGTCTTTTCGTTGGCTGCCCAATCCGCGATGATCTCCTTATACTGGGCCACATTTTCCATAATTTCAGAAGAGGGCGTCCCGGGATAAGCGGCAGCAAGAACTACGCCCGCCTCGTATGCCCCTCTTGCAAAGGCCTCGTTCCCTGAAAGCAGAGTCCGACCTTCAGATTTTTTTTCTTGTTCGTCTGCAACTGCTTTTCCCATTTCTTACCTCCTTCTAAAGATAGATTTAATAGTCTTCATGTCGACGTGACAAGAAACGCTATGCCAGCCATCTGAGCTTCTCAGCCAAATTCTTGGTAAATTCCTTTTCCGTATCCTTTGCCTTTGCCTTCATGATCCTGTCGCCAAACATGGCCACCTTCCCCACTATGGAAACCTCCGACTCGTACGCAACCTCTATGCGACCGACTCTTACCATTTTGGCATGGGAAACTCGTCAGGCGACTCCCAGTCCTTCATGGACTTCATCCATTCGGCTCGTTCGACGAACTGGTCGTGGGCAAGTGGAACAGGAGGGTGGCATATCCACAGGGGATCGAATTCACCTTTGACCTTAAGAAGCCACTCGTGATAGTTCGGACCATACTTCGGCCCCGTGAGGTAAAGGGGCTGGTGCGAACCCAAGAGAGACGTATAATATCTCTCCCGAATGTTCATCTTGGACGTTTCCACGTAGAACCGATCAACCGGATTGGTGTCCTCGTCGGGGTCCCAGTAGACGAGATATTCCGAGTATCCCTGGTGACCGGCCTCGCAAACCATGGTCCATCCTGGATCACCGTAATCGGGCATAAATGGTGGTGTGTACCGTGCCTTGAGTTCCGCGTAGGTAGGACCATGTGTATCCGCGTGAGGAATACTCTCGATGATGTAGTCCACCGATACGTAAGCGCCGCACATGAGCCACATGCCTGCCGAATCTGCGTTCTTAATCCAGGACTGATCTATCGGTTTGGTTGGCCTCTGGACACCGCCCACTTCTTTCACAATATCGTTTAACACGGCCTCGTCATAGCGCATCTGCGCTTCCGAGGTAAATCCGATGAGAAGAACGCGAACGATGTGAAAGTTCTTGATTGTCTCCTCACTCTCCTTACCCCATATGTCCCAGAAGTCCTCCTTACCCTCCGTTTTTGCGATAGCGCGCCAGAATAGAGGCACTTTGGTGACAGCACCTGCGATCTCAGCTTTGCCGATCTCATACATGACCTGGGTTTCAGCCTCCTTGCTCGGTACCTGGAAATTGAGCCACTTTACCCTGTTCACGGGCAGAGCAAGACCCGTATTGGGTGAAATACCGGTCGGTTTAAGTTCTTCAGGCTGAAAGGGCAGTATCTTAAGGGCCAGCTTCGTGACAATGCCGAGGCAACCCAGCACGCCTGTGTAGCCGCGGAGCATACCCCTCAAATCGGGACCGATACCTTCACCCCAGAAGGCGTCGTCGTGGACCGCCAGAGAGCCCGTTCTTAAGATCTCACCGTCAGGGAGCACCAACTCCACGCCGAGAATGCGGCGGTGAGGAAAACCGATCCTGAGGCTCAGAGGAGACCAGCCGTCACAGATCATATTGGCAACGACCGATACCTGGGCACCACCGCCTCCCACGACGACATAGCCACCCCGCCTGAGACATTCCGCCTGCAGCGGCGAGTAGGTAACGCCGGGCTGGACCGTGGCGTACCAGTGCTTATCGTCCAGTTCAAAGTCTCTCATGCGCTTCATATCGATGAGCAGCTCGTTTTTCACGTGACAATGGGAGCGGGGACCATAAAATCCGGTGGAATAGGGTACATACGCCACTTTGTAACGGTTGCATATCCTGACGATCTTCTGCACGTCATCGGTCGTCCTCGGCAGGATAACGGCGCCGGGGGTCGTCGTCATAACCCGCTCATAGCCGGTGGCCGATTCGTAGCCGCCCGGACCCGAGCGATACCCCTCGCAGAGAATCGGGTCATCCGTGATAAACTCGGAACCGACAACACATTCCAGTGCCTTATAGGCTTCTTTCGTTATAGCCATATATGTCTCCCTTATAGCGAAGCAAGGATAACTTCACTGATATCCAGTACTTTAATTTCTTCACCGTGAGCTTTTATTGCCTGCAAAAAATTGTTCTTGCAGAACGGGCAGGCCGAAACAAGGGCCTCAGCTCCTACTTCCCGTACCTCTTCAAGGCGTTGATTTGCGGAAAACCGGGCAAGATCGGGAAAGGCTTCCCTTGTGCCCCTTCCGGCGCCGCAACAGAAGGCGTTTTCACGGATACGTGGCATCTCCACGACGGTCAGGCCGGGTATGGCACTGAGAATATTCCGGGGCTGACCATAGAGACCTTCAGTGCCGCGCCGCCTCTTGTAGGTGGGTTCGATCGTGCCCATCCAGCCGCGCTCGCCTTTCCACGGTCTCCAGGCGTCACATAACCTGCTGACACCGCATGAGTCATGGTAGGTAAGCCTGAGATCTACGTTTCTGGTTGGTTTCAGCCTGCCATTTCTTATCGCGCCATCGGCAAACTCAAGGAGATGTATCACCTCAAAGCCAAGGTCGGCCGTGGCGATATCGAGCATCTTCGGGTAGTCCACCTTCCACATCCTGTAGCATTCGGCACAGGATGTAACGAGCGTTTTTGCGCCCGATGTCTTGACAGCCTCGATATTCCTTTTTGCGATCTTCGTAGCCTCATCGATCATGCCCACCGAATAGAGTACGTTCCCGCAACACCACTCGTCCTTCATGATCATAAAAGGGCTGCCGGAGGCATTCAGAATCTTTCCCGTAGCCCGGGCTATCTCATTGTTGGTGTGTGAGGCCGAGCAACCGGCGAAATAGAGCAGATCCGCCTTCTCCGCAACGCTGATGTCCTTGTCAATCCACTTCTTCCTGTTATCGTGAGGTGCTCCGAACTGGTTGTGCGTGTCGGCAATGTTCCGGGCTATCTTCTTGTGGGCCGGCATTGGACCCGCGCCGTCCTTTACGGCCTTCATACGCAGCGCCTCCAATGATAGCTCTATCTCAAGGTCGAGATTTCTTTTGCAGCCTACATCACAGGCACCGCAGAGAGGGTCCGCGTAAACGACTTCCAGAAGCTTCGGGGTCCAATCGAATTTTCCCTCTGCCACAGCGAGACCGATTCTCAACTTCCCCGCCGCCTGATAGGAATCGAATTCATTCCAGGTGCCGCTAGGGCATCTTGTGGTATATTTGACGCCGGGCATGTAGGTGTGGTCTACCCAGTAGCAGCCTTTACACTTGATACAACGGCTCATGTCATAGACAAAATTATTGAGGTCCCTTACCTCAAAACTCGCTTTTTTTCTTGGCGTATCATAGCGATCGTTCGCCATCTTATCCTCCCTAAAAGCACAAATTGCCGGGGTTCATTATGTTGTTCGGGTCAAAGAGTTTTTTTACCCGTTTCAGTGCCGACGCGTAGCCCCCGGCTCGTTCGTAGTTGATTGCGGCCAGATCGCCATATGGTCTGGTAAAAAAAGCACCGCTGTTGAGAAGCTCTTTAGCCGCCTCGCGGCTCAATGATTTAATCAATGCCTTCTCTGAGCCACATTCCGGATCGTAAAAGAAATTGAACTCCATATGACAAGCCCTGTTGTGCTCAATGGGCTGAATGTACATACCCAAGCTCTCAAGGGCATATCCATGCGCCATGGCAATCTCTTCGACGATGCTCTTGTAGAGAGGTGTGGCGGATGGCTTGGCAATAAAAAAAAGGCTGTGTGCGGCCCCCTTCCACTGGTTTTTCCAGTATACTTCCTTTGGCCACGGCTTCCTCAGCAGAGACAGCAGTTTCTTTCCGATGCCTGGAAAACCAGGCAGGTTGTCTGTAAGGGCAATGTCTTTAAACTCATTGCGTATGACTTCACCGATAAACTCCATCTCGTAGGCAACCTTCTCTTCCGGACGCCTTCGAAGACCACTGATAACAATGATAAGCGTCCAAGCAGGTAGTGTGGCCCGCAGTTTTTCGAAATCATCGGGCCATTTATCGGCAAGAATTGTTGCAAGATCGACATTATTGAGGAGCAATACTTCCTGCCCTATTCTTCTCGGAAGGATCCTGTACAGAAAATCCTCCGCCCTAGCGAGGTCGTCCAGTGCGGCAAAGAGGATATTATCTATCTTCGGTTTTGACTCAATCTTGAGATTGGTCCAGGTCACGACACCCATGGTTCCCTGGGCGCCCTGAACAAAACGATAGAAATCAAGCCCGGGACCCGCAGGATTTGTTCCCTTCGACTTAGAGTCCGGATAACCGTTGACGCTTGCGGAACCGGCTCTGAAGATTTCCCCTGTGGGCCAGACAACCTCCAGACTCTGCATAGGTTCGCCATAATCGTAGACCGTATTGGTGGGAACTTCCCTTTCCAGCCAATCGGTAAGCACTGATCGTTCCGGGTGGGGCAGAAGGGGCATAATCACCCGCATATTCTGCTTGTCCAACTCCTCGGTAAGTTGCCTCCATGTAACTCCTGCCTCGATGCAAACTTTACGGTTGTATTCATCAATCTCCACAATTCTCTTCATCCTGACCATATCGAGCACTACACCGCCCTGCTTCGGTATCGTGCATCCATGAAAATGTGTCCTCGAACTAACCGGTACGACGGGCACGTTGTTCCGGTTGGCCCATTTAATTACCCCTGATACCTCTTCCGACGTGCCAGGTCGCACGACAACGTCCGCCATAGCCGCCGGGTGCAGGCTCAGATCACGGGAGTAGCCGCTGAGATCTTCCAAAGCATCACTCACGTTACTCTCTCCTACAATTTTTGCCAAATCATCTTTAGTGGCCATCTATCGCGCCTCCTCTCAGGAGATAACATGCGGAAAGAGAGACCACCCTTCCCCCACCCGTTCCTGCTGTGATCCTACGACTATCGCAAATATAGCCCCCGCGCATAATCTTCCCGTCGCCCTTCACCTTAGCCACCACCGAAATGGCTTCCTTGACTGTCTTCGGGGCGGAATAACTGAAATCCTTCATGAGCGTACCTCCTCTTTACCTGACGCTCTTCGCGGCAGATCTACGGGACTCCGTTACACCCGCCGCCCGATTATATGTTAGCGATATACTGACTGGTAGATATAATTACATAACATCTATCTCTGTCAAGAGATTTTTTTCACTTTCTTTGCCATGTAACTTTTCCCTTATCCAATGGGATGCCCCGACGACTGAGCTGCCTAGCAACACCCTCCGATGTTGAACAACGGTCACGCCCGATATTACTCAACAAGCTCCAGGATATGGTGCACGCGCTGAGGCATCTTGCTCCGGGCGACATTGTCGATCAGATTGATCATGCACCCGGGGCATGCCGTCACCACGATGTCTGCGCCTGTTGCCTTGATACCATCCATCTTCTTATCCGCAATCTTTTTCGTCAGATCGTAATGGTAGACGCTGAAGGAACCGCCCATACCGCAGCACATGTCGGCATTGGGCATCTCGGTGTATTTCAACCCTTTGAGCGATTTCAGGATCTGTCGGGGCTGCTCCTTGATATTCTGGTATCTGACGAGGTGGCACGGGTCGTGCCATGTCGCGGTTTTG
>DATFYE010000189.1:0-28128 GCA_035315185.1 Syntrophorhabdales bacterium
TGCCCCCGGCATGACTCGAACATGCGGCCTGCGGATTAGGAATCCGTCGCTCTATCCACCTGAGCTACGGGGGCACGGAAGCTGACAACAAACCATCCACTTCAGAAAGAACCTAGTGCCACCGGGCTCAGTGGATCATCCGTCGCTCTATCCACCTGAGCTACGGGGGCACATTAATGGGCGAATTATAGCATAGAAAGTGCAAAAAATGTACATTGCGGACGTGCTTTAGTACCCCCTAAAAAAGATGTACCACACGATAAAAAAGATGGGAACGAGGATGGGTATCGAATATTTGACCATGTAGCCGAAAAAGCTTGGCATCCGCACATGTGACTGCTCCGCTATAGATTTGACCATGAAATTGGGACCATTACCGATGTACGTATTGGCACCAAACATCACGGCTCCGGCAGAAATAGCCTGGACGTATCTCCACGACTGGTCATTGATAATACACGTAGGCGATCCCAGGATGCCCTGAAGCCGGCTCAACTGCTCTGGCGGCAAAAGACCAAGTAAGGCTTTCATGTGCTGGAGGTTGTCCACGCTGAGATTGTGGAGGCCGCACGCGGCGCTTAGGAAGTTGAGATAGGTTGGAGCGTTGTCAAGAAAACTCGAAAGGATGCCGGAACCCCAGTAGAACGGGCCAGGCCCCACGATGCCTAGATTGCCCGCGTTCAGTTCAAGCCAATCGAGGACCGGGACCATTGTGGCAAATATACCAGCAAAGAGAATGGCTACCTCCTTGATCGGTATGAAATTGAAATCATTCTGAAGGTGGACAACGTCCTTAGTCGTGAGATAACTGGTTATGGCAGCACCTATCATGATGATCTCGCGGATGGGCCGATCCAGAAACACTGCCGCAAGAATAACAACGAGAAAGATGATGTTATGCAGGCCCTGAATCCTGGCATGCTCTCCTGCCTCCTCAATCTCGTGCTCCAGCGGCAAGGGGATCTTCCTGTACTGGTATCGGTCGATAAAATAGAAAACCACGAGAACAAGGGCACTGACAAAGGCCCAGATATACCAGGTACGTTCAATCACCCAGAAAAACGGAACCCCTTTCAGGTACCCGAGGAACAGCGGTGGGTCACCGATCGGCGTGAGCAGCCCGCCTATATTGGAGACGATGAAAATAAAGAAAACGATATGATACCCCGATACACGGTACTTATTGACCCTGATATACGGTCGAATGAGGAGCATCGAGGCGCCTGTTGTCCCGAAGAGGTTTGCAACCACCGCGCCTATCGCCAGAAGGAGCACGTTCGCAACGGGAGTCGATCTCCCTTTGATCCTGATGTGGAGACCGCCCGAGACAACAAAGAGGGAACCAATCAGACAGATGAAACTAAAGTAATCGAGGGCTGTGTGCATCACGCGCTTTCCGTTGTGGAGGATGAGAAAATAGTAAAGAACACTGACCAAGCCCAGTCCATATGAGACGAGATGGTAGCGGCGCCCCCACCAGTCACTGCTGATAAACGGTATAATCGCGATGCAGAGGAGCAGCAGGATGAATGGCGCCAGCATAAAGGAATGGACCGGGACAATCTTGTACGACGGCCCTGCCATATGCTCGATGATAATCGCCAGCACGACCGCCAGAAAAAGAGCACCGATAAAGACGACTTTAGCCCTGAACGTCACCTTGCCTTCTTTCTTGTGGGTCCCGACTTCTTCTGATTTGTCCATGTTCCAATCTTGTGGGGGTTTTTCTAGTCTTACCTTTTTCTGGAAAATGTTTCGATAGTCTTTCGCCGCTCTCCCTAAATCGCCAGGTACGCCTTCTTTATGTAGCCGTTGCCCATCAGTTCATCACTTCTGCCTTCCAGGGCAACGCGACCGGCCTCAAGCACGTAGGTCCTCTGTGTGATAGCCAGAGTCTGATTCACATTCTGCTCAACAAGGAGTACGGCCACTCCCTGCTCATGGACCTTCCGTATGATCTCGAAGATGCGGATCACCATGGAGGGCTGAAGTCCCAATGAAGGCTCATCGAGCAGCATCAGCTTGGGACGGCTCATCAGCGCCCGGCCGATGGCGAGCATCTGTCTCTCCCCCCCGCTCAACGTTTTTGCCTGCTGATGCATCCGCTCCCGCAACTGTGGGAATAGTTCAAAGACCTGTTCGATCGTCTCTTCTATCTTTTCGTGCTTCGTGTATCCTCCGAGATAGAGATTGTCGTAGAGGCTCATATCCGGGAAAACCCGGCCCCCTTCAGGCACTATGGACATACCCCGTGCGATGATTTTTTCCGTGGGGATTGATCCGACATCGTTACCATCAAAAACAATCGCGCTATCCTGCCTTCCTTTATTGACCGATACAAGGCCCAGTACCGCCTTAAGGAGCGTCGATTTTCCGGCACTGTTCGGCCCTATGATGGAGACCAGCTCCCCGGCTCCGACCGTAATATCCACATCGAACAGCACCTGGACGTTACCGTAAAAAGCATCCATATGCTTTATGCTGAGCATGTTCCTGCTCCAAGATAGGCTTCCACAACTCGTTCATTATTGCAGACGACAGAAGGGATGCCTTCGGCGATCTTCTCCCCGTGACTGAGCACTATGAGCCGTTCGCAGACTCCCATGATGGCCTGCATCACGTGTTCCACCACGACGAGCATCTTGCCCCTACGTTTCAGTGCCCTGATGATCTCCATACCTTCTTCAAGTTCTTTGGGATTCAGGCCCGCCAGGTTTTCGTCCATCAGTATGATCTCGGCTCCAGTGCCGATAGCCCGCGCCAGCTCGACCCTTTTTCTCTTCGGCAAAGAAATGGCTGATGGAGGAAGATTCCTGACGTCCGTTATATTGAGAAATTCGAGGATCTCGTCAGCCTTGTTCTGCGACTCTTTCTTTCCGAGGTTCTGCCCGAACATCAGAGCAACCATTACATTCTCTCTTACCGTCAGTGTCAGAAAAGGATGCACGATCTGGGAGGTCTTGGTAATGCCGAGCCTGCATATCTGATGGGGTAAGAGACGTTTGATGCTCTTGCCCTTAAAGAGAACATCCCCCGCGTCCGGTACGTTTATACCGACCATCACGTTAAAGAGTGTCGTCTTCCCTGCGCCATTGGGACCGATGATACCGAGAACCTCTCCCTCAACCATGTCGAAGCTAACGTCATTGAGGGCACGCAGCGCACCAAACGTTTTGGTGAGATGTCTCACGGAGAGGCTGCTCATCGTCGGGACCTCTTCATGGAAATCAAACCGATCACGCCTCGCGGGAGGAAAAGGACAACGACAAGAAGAATTGCGCCCAGCATGAGAAGGTATGTGTAGAGGAGTTTCGCCCCGATAAGCTCATTGGCAAGAGAGATGACACATGCGCCGAGCACAGGCCCGAAGACTGTTCCGATGCCTCCGAAGAGCGCCATTACGATCATATGTATGGTGTGAATGACACTGAAGACATCAAGCGGACTGATGTAGGTGAGCCAGTACGCATTGACGCCTCCGAGAATCCCGATCAAAGAAGCGGACAGGGCATAGGATGCGACCTTGTACCTGCGCGTGTTCACGCCTGCCAGTTCGGCTGAGCCCTCAGCCTCCTTGATAGCCTTCAGTGCATAGCCGAATTTATTCCGGTCAATCAGAAAAGCCGTCAAAACAATGAAGAAAAGTATTCCGAGAAAGATGTAATAGAAGAATCGGTCGTCGTGCACAATGGGAAGCGTGATGCCATGGCTTCCCTCAAACAACGTAACCTTGAACGTTCTGTCGAATTCAAACACGATCTGCTTCACTGCCTCGGCAAAGGCCAGGGTGGCGATGCCGAAATAGGCGCCGCGCAGCCTCATAGTATACCTGCCGATGAACATTGCAATGAAGCTTGAGAGTATGCCGCTGATGAGCACACTCGAGGTGAAGGGCAGTCCGGCCTTTGTCATCAGGAGCGCTGTCGCATAATTCCCGATCCCGAAGTAGGCGACGGCGCCGAAATCTATGTATCCGGCAAATCCGGAGGTGATGTTCCAGGCAGACGACAGGCCCATCCACAAGAACATCATGGAGAACATGCGGAAATAATAACCCTGTGGCTTGAGCAGCGGGAAAAGGAGGAGGAGCATAAAGATGAAAAGCCAGATTACATGCTTGCTTCTCACTCGACAGCCCCTCTGCCCATGATGCCTTGAGGCTTCAGAATGAGAATGATGAAGAGCAGGATGAAAGTAATGGCGACTGAAAGGCCCGACGTCAGATAGGTGGCGGTAAGGGACTGAATGATGCCGAGCAGTAACCCGCCGACCAGGGCGCCCGGTATATAACCCATGCCCCCAAGAACAACGACGCAGAATGCTGTGATGGTATACGGAAGGCCCATTTGAGGATAGATCACGAAATAGGTCGATATAAGCCCCCCGGCCATGCCGGTGATGCCCGCACCGAGGGCGAAGGTCAACGCGTAAACCTTCCTGATGTCGATCCCGACAAGGCGCGCCATCTCTTTGTCCTGACTTGCCGCTCTGATCGCCTTCCCGTGGCGGTTCTTCTCCAGAAACCAATAGATCGCGAAGGTGGTTACTATGGCAATGCCAAAGGTCGCGAGCCGGGCCAGGGGAACGGTTATGGGTCCGACCGAAAAGCCCTCGCCGGAATAAGATGTTGTCACTGTCCGAAAATCAGCGCTCCACGCGAGAAGGGCCAGGTTAGCCAGTATCAAGTGGATACCAAACGTGCAAAGGTATGACATCATCGGTGGCGCCTCCACCACCCTGTTGATCAAGAACCTCTGTATCACATAGCCCAGCAGAGAAGCAGAAAGAATGGAGACAGGGAGTGTGAGAAACGGATCTACATGGTAAAGGGTAAAGAGCCAGTACGTAGTAAAAGCGCCGATCATGATCAGTTCGCCATGGAAGATGTTCACGATGTTCATTACGCCGAATATCAGCGAAAAGCCGCTGGAATAGGCGGCGTACACACCTCCCATGAGAAGCCCTGTTACCAGGGCCTGGAGAAGCAGAGCCACTACTGCTTTCTCTCCTTCCATGCCTTCGCCGGATACCAGACCGGCTTTTCAGCCGCGTCCTTGGGAAATACCGTCACGAGCTTCCCATTCTGGACCTGGACTGCGATGGGCGGATGCTCGACATTCGCCCCATCAGGACCGAACTTAATCCTTCCATAGACCGTCATTACATCCATTTTGTAAAGCTCTTCCATGATCCTGACCCTGTCCGCCTCCTTCAGCGGGGGCACCAGGCCGAGCTTCTCGATAGCCCACTGCTCCGTGAGAGCACCGCCGATAGACGCCACCTCAACGTAGTCCGGATACCTGCCGTACTTCTTAAAATAGGCCTCGTTGAGCTGTCGTGCTGTTCCAAAGACTGCGTCTTTGTACTTCAGATTAGGCGCCCACTCTGCTGCCGCAATCACGTATTCAGCGTCTTTTCCGAGGGACTTTATGAAGTCCGGAACGGTAGGCCCATAGCTGAAGGCAACCATCTTCGGCATGAAATCGACTTCTTTCAAGGCCTTCATTACCTTCAGTGCGACCACAAGATGGGAGCCAACGAGAAGCATATCAGGGTTCTTCTGCTTTACCTTGAAGAGCAAGGAATTGTAGTCATCGAGGCTCAAGGGGAAGAGTTCAGAATAGACGAGCTCTATGTTCAGCTTCTTGAGATAGGACTTGTAGCCTTCAGCAGCAAGAGAGGTGAAAAGCACATCAGAGCCGATGATAGCGGCAGTCTTTGGCCTGGGATTGAGCATGTCGGCAATCTCCACACATCCCCGCACCTCTTCCGTGGCTTTTCCCAGCGTTGAAAAATAGTACTTGAAGCCTCTTTCGAAAAGCTTGTTGGAGCTGGCACCGCCTGAGACCATCGGATATTTATATTTTTCCGTAATGGCGCTCGCGGCAAACACCGAGTCACTTCCAAATCCACCGAGGATAAGATCCACCTTCTCAAAGGTAGCAAGCCGCTCAACAAGCTTGGCGCTCTCCGCCTGGTCACTCTTGTCGTCGAAGAAGAGGAGTTCGACCGGGTAGTTCTTCCCTTTTATTGTTATGCCGCCCTTTGCGTTGATCGTATCCGCCCAGTAAGCATAAGCGTCCTTCACAAGGTTCCCATCCCGCCCGAATACGCCGGTCAAAGGCAGGGCACAACCTATCCTGAATTTGGCAGTCTGGCCGCGCGCTATGCCCGGGAGCAGCAGGGCAGAAATCATTGTCATCAACATCAACGCTTTTAGACGCCTCATAAAACCCCCTCAAAGACGATTGGAACCTGTTCTAATTTTCCCATCTCCTTGCCAATTAATCAATTGCGCGCGAAAATGCCGCCAATGGATTGCCTCGAATTTTGGATATTTGACAGTACGTTGAAAATAGTGCTCGCCACTCCCACCCGTTCCCTCCCCCCTCCGAGGGAGAGGGCTGGGTGAGGGGGTCAATGATTTTCATTGTTCGGGGGTGCCGCGCGAAGTGAGGCATGGGTAATTGTTTGGAATTTCGGGATGGGGATTTGCTTTCCCTTATGCTCCATTGTCAGTTGAAAGTGATATGAGCCCCTACCGCTCCCGCTATCCATTTGTCACCGAAGTGATCCATAAGGAGCTTCTGAACGTAGTACCCGGTACAGTGGAATCCTGCTATGTATTTGACACGTACCCGACGCAGGTGCTGCAGCGTCTCGCTCATCTGCTTTTCATCGGCATTATTAAGATGGAAGCCGCCGAGTACGGCAAAGACGCTGTGCTCTGGAAAGAGCCGCTCTGCCTGTAAAAGGGTATTGACAACGCCTGCGTGGGCGCATCCGGTGATAACGACGATCCGTTTGCCGGTGAGCTCAATAAAGAGGGCCTGATCGTCACTGATCCGGTCGCGCACCAGCTTGCCCTCTTCTTCCAGGAATGCATTGGGCATGCCTGTCTCGAACGGGGTCTGCCGTTCGATTTCTCCTGAAACGTGTACCCCGTGTTCCAGGGCGGTCAAACCACCACTCAGGAGAATTCTGGACTGGAACTCCCTGAGCAACCTTTTCTCGATGCCCCAGGGTCCAACGACACTCGCTCCAAATTTGATGAACCGTCTTATGCCGCATGCTGCAGGATGGACGACAAGGCGACAGGATTTTTTCGCGCTTCTTACTGCTTTGGCCAGGCCGCCATAGTGATCCCCATGAGCGTGACTCAAGACCATGAAGTCAGCACGCCCGATATCGATGTTGAGCTGCCGGGCGTTATGCAGAAGTACTTTATCGCTTCTGCCGAAATCGTAGAGTATGCGCACCGCCTTGCCTCTTTCCCAGGCCTCCACCCAGAGGGAGAGCCCCTGCTCACCCCACAGGTGCGAACCGCTTCCAGGTGTAGGGTAGGTGACGTGATCGGCCGATGGGAGGAAGATATCCACGTAGTTGTCGACAAGCAGCGTAATCTCTATCCGTTCAGCCATTTCACGAACCTCCAATTACGAAGAGCATGACCGTAAGCCCTGCGCCGCAAAAGACTGAAGGAGAGGCCAGCCCCCCGCCTTAATCTTTACCGACTATCTGTAGCTAAATCGAACTGCCGGCGCGTGTCAAGACAAATCTGGGTTTTCCGCGTATAACCGTGCGGGGAATCGACGAAGTTGAAAGGTTGTAACAAATTTCGTATATTCTTGCCATGCAACGGGACAAGGTTTTTCTGCTTATCATCGTAAGTTTTCTCGCAGGGTTCATCATTGGGGCCATAAGCGGTATCAAGTTCTACGGTGCTCAGAAGAAACGGGCCTCTTCCATCGCATCGGAAGAAGGGGCAGTCAGCCCGCAGGCAAAGGTTAACCTGGCCCAGGAGATTACCCAGCTCGAAGAGGCGCTCAAACGCGACCCTGAAAATCTGCAGGCCCTCATATCGCTGGGCAACGCTTATTTCGATACCAACCAGGAAAGGAAAGCGATTGAAACGTATCAAAAAGCGTTGAAGATCGATCCTAAAAATGCGGACGTGCGGACGGACATGGGTATCATGTACAGAAACATCAAGGATTATGACAGTGCGGCCAGGGAGTTCAGACAGGCAGCAAAAGATAACCCTAACCATGTAAACAGCAGGTTTAACCTGGCCATCGTTCTGCAGAAAGACAAGAGCGATATACCTGGAGCCATCGCGGCCTGGGAAGAATTTTTGAGGGTTGCACCCACGGATGAGCGGGCCGCCATGGCGAAAGCCCAGCTGGACCAACTCAAGAGCCAAGCGAAGTAGTCCGGAAGCCGTTACAAGGTAAAGGCGACAAGCCACACGTTACAAACAAGCGCCGTTACCGGTTACGAACAACAACGGTTACACGCAAGAACAGTTACAGGGTACGAACAAACGGCCGTTACTACCTTGTAACAGTTTTGCCTGTAACGGGCCCTAACGTGTTGTTAACCCGTAACTCGGAACAGTCTTTTGTTTGTAACGTTTGTTAAATAAGGTGTCCGACTTCAAAGACAACCAACGCCTGGCTTCCGGCGGGCGCCAGATTGTTGAGTCGGTGAGGCATCTCAGCCTTGTAGGTGACAGCGTCACCCTGCACCAGCCGGATCTTCTCCCCACCCACTTCACATTCTATTTCGCCTGACAGGCAATAAACGAACTCGTCTCCGGGGTGGAAGCAAAGGTCTTTCCTGAATTTCTCATCAGGTGAGAGGCGCACCAAGACCGGGTGCAGGTTCTGCTGCTTTAAATTTGGGGCGAGAGCCTCGATGGACGCGCCGGGCTGTGTTCCCACGCTACGACAAATAACAAGATCTTTCGTGTCCTGGCCCTGGCTGGAAAAAAAATCGTGGACCCCCATATTGAACGCCTTGGCTATTGCTACAAGCGTCGTGACTGTGGGCGACGTCTTATTCCGTTCAATGAGACTGAGAGCGTTTGCTGAAATTCCGCTCTTTTGCGACAGCAACCTCAGGGACATGCTCTTGCTCGCTCTGAGCCCCTTTAACTTTTCACCAACGTTAAGAACGTTCTGAGCTTCCACGGCAGACCTCTTTCTGGGCATGAATGACGTATATGTTGACTTACATGGCGTACACATCTATAGTCTAACGAAAGGGCTGCTTTGTCAAGAAAATTTGTACCAAAAATCACAACCATCTACAGCCCGACCTTTCTTCGGGACTACCCGACCGTTGACTGCGAGGCTCCGGAGCGCCTTAGTGCTGTTCACTCTTGCATAGGTGAGCTTGTAACTTTTTTGGAACCCGAGCCGTGCAGCGCAGCAGATCTGAGACTCTGCCACTCTGAGTCAATCATAACGTCAGTCCAGCGAGCTCCGGAGGTCTTTGAAGTGGCCCGGCTCTCTGCAGGTGCCGCAATCAAGGCGGCTGAGCTCTGCTTTGACGGACCCACCTTTTCTTTGGCGCGACCTCCGGGCCACCACGCCGGCCGAAATTTCAACGGAGGATTCTGTTTTTTTAACAACATTGCCCTGGCTATTCAAAAGCTGCTCTCGGCCGAAAGCATTAGATCAGCCCTGATTGTTGATATTGACCTTCATTACGGCAACGGTACGTTTGACATCTTCCAACAAGAGAAGAGGGTCGCATTCAAGAATATTTCCGCATTAAGTCGTGCGGAATTCTTCGAGGAACTGGACGGGGCGCTGGCTGACGCGGCAAGGTTCGATGTGGTGGGCTGCTCAACGGGATTCGACACGTACATAAAGGACTGGGGGTCGCTTCTTTTTACGGAGGATTTCAAGGCCGTAGGTTCAAAGATCGCATCCTCCAACCCGCACGTATTCTTCGTTCTCGAAGGCGGATACTATATCACCGATCTAGGCAAGAACGTTCATTCTTTCCTTCAGGGCATCCAGGAAACTTGCTCGTAAGCTGTGTGCTAGCCTTTATCGCCGGGATTTGCGTCGAAGCCTTCTACGGCCTTGCCCCGAAGCTGGTGATTCTGGGGCTAGTCGCGTGCGTGTTGCTTGTCCCGTTTTTCCGTTCAAGAAACAGAAGACTTGGCCTCTGCCTGCTGCTCCTTGCTTTTGCATTGACCGGGGTGGCTCGCCTGGCTTTACTGATAGAACTGCCGCCGGTATTGGTCGAAGAAGGAGAATCGCTCTATGCGGGGACTGTAGTCGAAACATCCCAGCGGTCAAAAGTTATAACGCTTACGAGTCCCGAATCTTTGCGCAATCTGCGGGTCGCCTTTCCCACGAGTACGGACCTTGAGACAGGCGACCGCGTTTACCTGGCGGGCCGTCTCCTGGAGTTTGCCCCTGCATCTGCGGAATCACCGCGCAAGCTCTGGAGATGGCTGAAGAGGTTGGAAGGGGTCAACCACGAGATTAAGGGAAAAGTGCTGCTTGCCAAGCCTGGCGCAAGTCCTATCAACGCCTTGAGAAATTTTTTCCGAAAGAGAATAGAGGAGTCCGGTGCGAAGTATGCTGACGTGCAGAAAGCGCTGACCATAGGGGATCGCGCCTCGCTCGATCCGGAGATTAACAAGCTCTTTCTGAGGACGGGCACATCGCACGTACTGGCTATATCAGGCTTCAACGTGGGAATCATTTCAGGCTTTTTCTTTTTCATTGCCAGGACTCTTCTCCGGCGAGTGCGACGGCTCAGATTATCAGGCCGCGATGTAAAGTACGCAGCTCTCTTCACCATCCCTTTCCCTTTTGTCTTCATGCTCATTGCCGGAGCCGGTGTTTCTGTTATCCGGGCAACGATCATGATTGAGATCTATATGCTTGCTCTCCTCTTCGAACGGGGACGTCATGTCCTGAACACTATGGCGCTTTCCGCTCTCGTTATTCTTCTCATTTACCCTCACTCACTATTTACGCCCTCTTTTCAGCTCACGTTCATGAGCCTGCTCGCCATAGTTCTATGCACGGAGAAGCTTTACCCGATGATCAAGAAGGTCAGACCGAAGCCGGCGAGCTGGTCTTTGTCCGTTATGCTTACAACCGCTGCCGCAACGCTCGGAACAGCCCCCATCGTCATCTACCATTTTTATGGCATAAACCTTTTCAGTATTATCCACAATCTTGTGACCGTGCCTCTGACCGGGGTTCTGGCCACATCCTTGAGCCTTGTCGGAATGAGCATTCCTTTTGGGAATTATCTGCTCATTCTGTCAGGATGGATAATCCATCTCAACCTCATCCTTCTTCGTTTACTTGATTGGGGTTATCTTTTTCCGGTTGTCCGGCCGGATCTGTACGAAATACTCCTTTATTATGCGCTCTTCTTCTCTCTCCTTTACGCCGGACGAAAGCCCGTAGTTGCTTTCCTCTTTGCTGTTTTGCTGCCTCTCTGCCTGCTTCAGGCATATACGGTATATGAAAAAAGGTTTCATAATGATCTCTGTCTGAACTTTATAGATGTTGGTATGGGTGAGGCAACGCTCATCGAAGCACCAAGAGGCCTAAGGATTCTCATCGATGGGGGCGGGTCCATCTCCGGAGACTTCGATCCCGGTTCCAGGATTGTCATGCCCTTCCTTCTTTCAAAAAAAATACTGACGCTCGATTACGTGATTAATTCGCACAGCCACACCGACCACATTGGAGGTCTTACATCAATACTGCGCTCTTTCAAGGTTAGTACGTTCGTAAGTACACCGTTTCTGGTGGAGTATGCGGAATACCCCTCTCTGTTGCAGACCATGCGGCACCAGAAAACAGCGGTGCAGTTCTGGGAAAGAGGTGACACCTACCGTCTTCCCGGAGAGACAAGTATAAGGGTTCTGCATCCCCCGCGCGGTACATTATTTGAAAATCTGAATGACACCTCGCTCGTGCTCGATATCAGCCAAAAAGGCCGGTCCTTTCTTTTTCCCGGAGATATCAGCGACGGCGTCGAACAAAGACTGGTTACATCAGGTGTTTCCCTGAGAGCAGATGTCTTAAAGATACCGCATCATGGCAGTGCGAGTTCCAGCAGTTTCGCTTTCCTCAGAGCAGTTAGACCGCAGCTCGCCATACTGAGCGGAGGCGGTGTGCTGCAGAACCTTCCTGCGCTTGACACCTTAGAAAGGTACCATAGGCTCTCCATCCCCGTGCTGCGGACGGATGCGCAGGGACCGATCACTGTTTGCTCTCACGGAGGCCGGCTTACCTACCGGGTTTCTCAGAAATAGCGCCACAACATGTGTTGAGTGTTACGTGTTGAGTGTTGCGTGTCACACGGCGCCCGCCCGGCTTCCTCCTGTAGCTTGCTTCAGTGGCATACTTTGGTGTTGACATTGATAAGGGACTATGGGTAAAAAAAGATAGAAAAAACCCAGGGGGTTGCTATGACAAGATGCTGGTTAAAAACGATTGCTCTGTCTGTAGCGGTTTTGTTGGTCTGCTGCTGGTATGCTGGCGGTTCCTCTGTCTATGCCCAGGAGAAGGGTGCTACAGGGGCAGGCATCAAGCTGCCCCCACCCAGCCTTGACGGAACTGTCTCTGTCGAGAAGGCGCTTTCTGAACGGCGCTCAATGAGGGCTTATAAGCCTGACGCCCTTTCCATGGCTGAAGTCTCACAGATGCTCTGGTCAGCCCAAGGGGTGACGGAGCCGACCAAGGGCTTTCGTACGGCGCCCTCACCGAAAGGAGCGTACCTGCTCCAGGTCTATCTTGTAGCAGGAAATGTGACCGGGCTGCCCGCGGGTCTGTACGCATATCGGCCCAAAGGCCACGAATTGCTCAAAGTGGCAGAAGGGGACAAGAAGGCCGATCTTTTCAAAGCTGTTCCGCAGCCGGCCGTCAATAGCGCTCCTGCGTCGCTCATTATAGCCGGTATGCTTGAGCGCTCCACGGCAAATCCTGCCTGGATCTATCTGGAGGCAGGCCACGCTGCTGAAAACGTTTACCTGCAAGCAGTTTCTCTGAAGCTCGGTACGGTCTCTATAGCAGGATTCAAGCCAGAGGACGTGAAGCGCGCCCTTGCTCTTCCGGAAAAGGAGCTGCCCATTTACATCATGCCCCTGGGGAAGAAATAATACCGATTCACCTTCAAGTGTATACCGTCGTTGTCGCTGCGTCACTCTCCTCGACGTACTACTGAGTACGCCTGCGTCGGCTCCTCGCTGCCGCCTCGGTCTCCGCTTGAATGCAAGTCGGTATAAAGCCGGTTAAGAGTATATACAACTAAATTCCTAATCCCTTCTGGCGCCAAAAAGTGACCGTTTGGCCCATTGATTAAAACAGCGTCTCGCCGTTAAATACCATATACAACATTTTTATACTCCTAAGCATCTTAAAGAAGCGAGGGCCATGAACATCGACTGGTTTTTTAAGAACCTTTCAAAAACGGTATCGGATCAGGCTAACGATTTCTTCGAGAGCATCGTCTATCTGGACGCGGAACAGCTGGCCACGACCTACAGCGGCCTTACGGGCCTGCGTGAGCGCCCGAAAGCGGAGATACAGAACATCGGCGGAGAATACAGGTTGACCTTTTTCTCTTCCCCAAACATGGGGCTGGCATCTTTCCAAACCTTTGAGGTAAGCGACAGTCACTTGCTCCGGGCGATGCTCCCCGGTCTTAAAATGGCGTATCTCAGGGTCGCGGACCCTCCGGTGCTCAAATCTGCTCAGAAGCAAAGGATCTGGATGGAAGGTACCCTGAGGAACACGCTCTACGTGTTGCCGCGCGGACTCCGTTGCGACGCGCGGACGTCCGTGCTGGTGCTGGAGTTTGTCCAGAATGACATAAAATGCACGCTGACAATGCTCAACCAGTACATGTCCTCTATCTACAGGCCATTTATTACTGAGGAGAGGATGTTTGAGGAAAAGGCGGATCTGTTCGGTTATCTGCACAGCTGCGAGGAAAAGAAGATTGCCATTTCACCTGTCAAAGAAAAAATCGTTTACCAGGCATTAGTGACCCCAATCGCAATCCTGCGCAAATGAAATAGGCTGATGCCAACTCCGTATTTGACGATAGAGCGAGGCGGCAGTGAGGAGCTGACGCAGGCGTACAATAAGTACGTCGAGGAGAGCGACGCAGCGACAACGAAGCTATGTCGATGAAGGCGGAGTTGGCATGAGGATCTCGGCAACGTCGAGAACCCTAACCCTGCCTTCGGCCTTTTCATCCTTTACACCGTCTTCAAACATAGTGAGGCAGTAAGGGCAGCAGGTGGCAATGATCGTGGGATCAAGGGTCAGAGCCTGTCTTGTGCGGCTGGCATTAATCCTTGTGCCGCTCGACTCTTCCATCCACATCCGCCCGCCGCCGGCGCCGCAACAGAAGCTCTCGCGCCGTTTTTTCTCCATCTCCAGGGGAGGTGATCCCACTGCCTTCTGTATGACAGTTCTTGGCTCCTCGTACACGCTGTTGTACCTTCCAAGGTAGCAGGAATCGTGAAAGACTATGCGCTCGTGCCGGAGGTCCTTTTCCGGCCGTAGCTTCCCTGTCTTTAGTAATTCGCTCAAGAGTTCCGTGTGGTGTACCACCTCAAACTCTGCGCCGAAGTCCTTATAATCGTGTTTGAAGGTGCTATAGCAGTGGGGACACAAGGTCAGCATTTTCTTGACGCCATATTTCTTGAAGAGCGCTACATTGCCGCGGGCAAACTTGTCGAAGACGTACTCGTTCCCGAGCCGTCGCAGCGGGTCTCCGCAACATTGCTCCTCTTTGCCCAGGACCGCGAACGAGATGGATGTCTTGCGAAGTGCTTCAACGATGGCACTCATGATGTTCTTCATTCGTGACGTGAATGATGCGACGCACCCGATGTAGAAGAGATACTCCGCATTCGGTTGCTCGGAGAGCAAGGGGACATTGAGGTCCGAAGCCCACTTCGCCCGGTCGGCAGGCGCGATGCCGTATGGGTTGAATCGCTGTTCGAGGTTGTAAAAAAGGGTTACCAGCTCAGGGGGGAATTCCACACGTTCCATCGCGAGATGACGCCTCATGGCCAGGAGCTTCGGAAACTGCTCAATAAAGACAGGACACTTTTCCACGCACGCTCCGCAGGTGGTGCAGTCCCAGATGGCCTCAGGCGGTATGCCTGTCCCGTGGGCCTTGGCGATGAGCGGGAGAGCGACAGGCGTTCGCTCGTCCGTCCCGGCTATGGTATCTCCGCCTCTCGCCGCCAGAATTGCGCTCCCGTTCCGGAGGAGGTTGGCCTTGCCTGCCAGGATCACCTCTTTGGGATTCAGTACCTTTCCCGTACTCGTTGCAGGGCACGCGTCGGCGCACCTTCCGCACTCCGTGCAGGAGAAGAAGTCGAGCAGATCTTTCCAGGTAAACTGGGTAACTTTCGAAACACCGAACCGTTCACCTTGCTTGAAAGCTACGCGAGGCAACGTCTGCGGGAAACCGAAACGCCTGAAGAAGCAATTTAGTAGCGCGGTAAGAATGTGCAGGTGTTTGCTGTAGGGAATGTAAACGAGAAAGAGAAGGAGCACCACCGCGTGAAGCCACCAGAAGACCCGGTGGGCGACCTGCCAGAATAGCTCCGTACCGCGCCCTGCGAACGGTATGGCTAACATCTGCGAGATAGGCACATACTGTTCCTGTACGTGGCCGATTGCTATGGATGAAATGTGCAGGCCAAAGTAAGCTACCATAAGAAGGGCAACGAGTTTGAGTATGAAGAACGCCTCCAGGGTTCGCTCCACGTGCGGTGGTTTGAAGAACATGCGCCTGATGGCCGCGATGATCACGACGAGGAGCACGAGGAACGAGGTTATGTCAGCAACAAACGTGACAACGGGATAGAGAACGTTACCCAGAAAACTGAGGCTGAACCTGGGAAACACGCCTGCAATTATGAATTCACTGTTCACCATGAGCTGGAGAAGAATGAATCCCCAGAACAGAAAAAAATGGTTTACGCCAAAAGGCTCTTCGATCACCCGCTTCTGGCCGAAACCGAAGAGCAGCAATGACTTCAGCCTGCCCAGGAGACGGTCGAATCTCGGCTCCGGTTTTCCGAGGAGCACCATGGCGAAAAGCCTGAAAACTCTCCTCAGAAAGAGGAAGAGCGACCCGATAAATGCCAGCGCAAAGATGACCGATTCAACTACTGTCATATCAACCCCTATGTTTCACAGACCGGAGTGTTCTTCTTCTTTCGGAGTTCTTCGATCATTCCCGGTATGACCTCGAACACGTCGCCCACGATGCCAAGGTGCGCTACATCAAAAATGGGCGCATGCTGATCCTTGTTAATTGCGATGATATATTCCGCGTCCTGCATGCCGACAAGATGCTGGATGGCTCCCGAGATGCCGCACGCCAGATAGAGTTTGGGTCGCACCGTTTTGCCGGTCTGACCGACCTGTTTTTCATGCGTAACCCAGCCGGCGTCTACCGCACTGCGGGAGCCGGCAACGACCCCGCCGAGCAGGTCTGCCAGTTCCTGGAGCATCTTGAAGTTTTCGCTGCTCGCCAGACCCCTGCCGCCGCTGACAATAACGCGCACAGCCGTTATGTCCACCGAAGCTTCGCACTGAATGGGAACAATCTCCAGGATCTTCGTAAGAATATCCTTCTCTTCTATGACGATCGATTCCCGTACCAGGGTCGCGCTAGTCCCTGCGACAAAAGGCGGTGCCGGCATGACATTTGGCCTCACGGAGGCCATCTGGGGCCGGGCCTTTTCACAGAGGATTGTTGCCATGATATTGCCACCGAAGGCCGGGCGCGTCTGCTCCAGGTACCTGTTCTGTTTGTCGATGGCAAGGCCGGTGCAGTCAGCTGTCAGGCCGGTCTCCAGGCGCGTTGCTATCGCACCTGCTAGGTCCCTGCCGAGTCCTGTGGCACCAATGAGCAAAATCTCGGGAGAATATTTTTCCACCAGATACGCGCAGGTATGCAAATGGGTTTCCGCTCTGTAGTCTTTCAGTATGGGTGAATCTACCAGATAGACCTTGTCTGCCCCGTATCCGGCGGCTTCGTCCGCCAGATGTTCCACGTTACTGCCGAGTATCACGGCTGCGAGCTCCGCCTTGAGGTCCTGTGCCAGTTCCTTTCCTTTTCCCAGGAGTTGCCAGGAAACCAGTTCAGCCTTACCATCCATCTGCTCCACGTAGACCCAGACCCCGCGCCACAGTTTCCCGATCTTCTCCTCGCCTACTGTTTCCTGTGGGGTTTCCTCAGGCTCTGCTTCCCCGGTTTCACTTCCAGGGAGGAATTTCTCAATGGCTTCTGCCGGGCAGACCTTGACGCACTTGAGACAGCCGATACACTTTTCCAGGTCGATGATCGGCTCTCCTTTTTCATCATACCTGATGGCATCCACCGGGCACGCAGGCTCACACCGTCCGCAGCCGATGCACTTGCCCGGCAAGAGCCGCACCTTGAATTTTTGCTTCCCTTTTTCCATCTACGGGCCCAGGACCTTCCAATCCGTAAGCTTTTGCATGATCAGCCGCACGGCCATTTCCTTATCCTGCCCCAGGCCCATCACGATCTCGCCCTTTTCGCGCTCAGGCGCAAAGATGCGTTTTACCCATGTAGGTGATCCCTTGAGTCCGATCGTGTTGGGGTCAAGCTTGAGATTTTCATTCGTCCAGACCGGGATCTGCACTTCTTCCGCGTAGAGCCGGCGCGGCACGGCCGGGTACCGCAGGGTATTGACCTCTCGCACAACTGTGATGACCGCCGGGAGTCGGGCCTCTATAACCTGATGCCGGTTATCAAATTTTGCCCTTACGGTAATCCGCCTTGTGTCGAGGTCCACGTCAAGCACTTTATCGACGAGCGTTACCTGCGCATATCCCAGGCGCGTGGCTATGCCGGGCCCGACCTGAGCAGTATCGCCGTCGATGGTCTGTTTTCCACAAATGACCAGGTCCACTCTTTCCAGGCCGGATAGCTTTGCGATAGCTTCACCGATGACCTTGCTCGTGGCCAGTGTATCAGATCCTCCGAACGCCCGGTCTGACAGAAGCAGTCCTGTATCGGCCCCAAGGGCGATGGCTTTCCGTAGAACGGTTTCAGCCGGAGCCGGCCCCATTGAAAGCACCGTAATCCGTGCGCCACACGCATCCTTGAGACGTAAGGCCTCCTCAACGGCGTGATCATCAAAAGGATTGGTGATGAAGGGCACGCCTTCTCTGATAAGCGTGTTCGTGACAGGGTCTATTGAGACCTGCGTGGTATCAGGGACCATTTTCGCGCATACGACGATGTGCACCGCTTTCCCCTGTTCCGTTCGATAGTATTCGATCAAGTATTACTTTTACAAATAAACCGGGCTATTGCAATGATTTATTCGATGTATGATCGGTTTTTATAGCAAACCACCAATTTATTTTAAGGCTGGAATTCTGTCAATTCAATAATCCAAAGACCATGATGCGAGGATGCGGCGAGCGCATCACCATTGACTACCATCAACAAAAGGTGATATTCTAACGCCAAGAGGGAAGCATGTTTGGTCTCGGAGTTCCGGAACTTCTCGTTATCCTGGTCATCGTCATGATCATTTTTGGGGCAGGCAAACTGCCCGAGATCGGGGGAGCGATAGGAAAGGGAATCAGGAGTTTTAAGAAATCAGTAAAAGAACCGGACGAAATAGATGTAACACCCAAGAACGACCAGGACAAGAATAAGGATAAAGAGAAGCCCGCCCAGTAACAGTGGCCCACAATGTGTTCATTGGCATAGGCTCCAATATCGGCAACAGGTATAATAACTGCAGGTCAAGCATAGATCAGATTATCAGCGATTATAGGGCGGAATTCTCTGCCCTGTCTTCGTTTTACAGTACTTCACCCGTTTCGCCCGTGCCGCAGGAGGAGTTCCTCAATTGCGTGCTGCGGATCCGATGGCATGGCTCACCCATGGAGTTGCTCGCGCTGCTCAATCACATTGAGGACGCAATGGGCAGGGTCAGGGACGTCCCGCAGGGTCCCCGCGTCATAGACCTGGATATACTCTTGATTGATGATCTGATACTTGAGAGCGCCGATCTGACGGTACCTCATCCACGAATGCACGAGAGAAAGTTTACCCTCGTGCCGATCCTTGAGATAGAGCCTTCCGCGGTTCACCCGCGCCTGGGGCGTCCGCTTAAGGAGTTCCTGGACAAAATAGGCCAGGAACAGACTATCCAGTTGTTCAAGGAGGGGGCCTCTGCATGAAGTATATTGTACCGCTCATCCTGATTATCCTGCTGATCAGGTACCTTCTCAAAAATAAGAAAAGAAGAGCGACCCAGGTGACGAAACAGGAACCTGAGGTGCTCAAGCTGGATCCGGTCTGCGGTGCGTATGTGCCTCAGCGGCGAGAACTCTCCCTGCCGACTGAAGAGGGAGTCGCCTATTTTTGCAGCAAGGCATGCATGGAGAAATTCAAAGAGCTGAAGCGTTGAGGGGACGTGTTGCGAGTTACGGGTTACGAGTTCCGGGTTGCGGGTTACAGGTTGTGAGTTGCAAGCGACTGTGGAGGGTGCTATTATCCGGGATAGCCAGTTTAGCCACCTAGACCCGATAGACTAGACAGACTAGATAGACCAGAAAAACCAGAGAAACCAGAGAAACGAGGCGGCAAGACTTTCGGACACATATAAGGCATGAGGAGGGGGCTATGAAATTTTTCCTGGACACGGCAAACGTTGAAGAGATCAAGAAGGGCCTTGAAATGGGGCTCGTCGATGGAGTGACAACGAATCCGACTCTGCTCGCCAAGGAAAAGAGAGACCCTAATCTGACAATCAAAGAGATACTTTCCCTCGTGCGGGGGCCTGTGAATCTTGAGGTACTGGCCACCGAGGCAAAGGGTATGGTTACTGAGGCCAGACAGCTTTCCGCGCTGGGAGAACAAGTAGTGGTCAAGATCCCCATGACCGAAGAAGGCATGAAAGCGGTGAGCGCGCTCCATGCGGAAGGCATCAGAACAAACGTGACCTTGATATTCCAGGCTGTCCAGGCGCTGATAGCCGCAAAGGCAGGGGCAGATTACGTGAGCCCGTTTGTAGGCAGGCTTGACGATATCTCCACAGTGGGCATGGAGATAGTGGGTGATATCGCTACCATTTATTCCAACTACGGATTTGAAACAGAGATTATTGTTGCCAGCGTGAGGAACCCTCTTCACGTGCTCGAAGCAGCCACCATGGGGGCTGATATCGCCACCATCCCCTTTGCGGTGATCAAGCAGTTGATGAAGCATCCGCTCACTGACATAGGTTTGGAGAGGTTTCTTAAGGATTACGAATCGCTGAAGGGCCAATGAGCGGTAACGGCTGGGCAATCTTTGGGAGGAAGCCACGTCAGGCCCAGTAAGTTCCCTGGGAGTCTAGATCATGAATGCGCCGCCGTTCACGTCGAGGGTCACCCCGGTCACAAAAGGCGAATCGAGCAGGTACTCAAAGGCGCGGGCTACATCATCCGATGTGCCCAGTTGGGGCACGAAAACTTTCTCCTTCAACGCGGCCTTCTTCTCATCGGACCAGTCCGCGAATACACCTGCATCTTCGATAAAGGCCGGCGCAATGGCATTTACGGTAACACCGTACTTACCCAGCTCTCTTGCCGCATAGCGTGTCAGGCCTAACACGCCGGCCTTTGAAGCGGCGTAGTGGGGCCCGATCACGCCGCCACCTCTTGCTGCTATCGATGATATATTCACGATGCGGCCGAATTCCATTTGCTTCATTCCCGGCACGACTTCGCGACACCAGTAAAATGCCCCGCTCAGGTTGATGCGGATCGTCTCATCCCACTCTCGAACCGAGATTTCTTCGAGTGATTTCATGGGCATTATGCCTGCGTTGTTGACAAGAACAGTTACTGCCCCGAGCTCGTCCTGAACGGTTCGATGATGGTCGGCCACGGTATCCGGGTCACCTGCATCTCCCCTGAGCACGAGGATGCGCTGATCTCCTGTTTTGCGGCCATTCAAGTAGCGTACAGCACTGTCAGCCGATTTTTTGTCGTCTTTATATGTTATTGCCACTGAAAAACCACGGTGCAACATGCGCTCGGCAATGACGAGGCCAATGCCCCTTGTTCCCCCGGTTACGACGCCTATTGATTCCTTCATGAACTGAGGCGTCTCGTCGCCTTACCCCTCTATGATGATCTGCTTTGGCTTGGTCTCTTCTTTCTTGGGCAGCTCTATCCTCAAAATGCCATCCTTTACCGAAGCCCTGATTTCCGAAGCATCTATGGTTTTCGTGAGAGAGAAGGAACGGGTAAACGTGCCGTATCCTCTCTCCATTCTGAGATACTGCTCGCCTTCCGTGCCCTGCTCAAGTTTTCTCTCCCCCCTGATGGTCAGTTCATCCCCTTCGATACTAATGTCTATACTCTCCCGGTCTACTTCCGGTATCTCAAGTTTAATGACGAACAGGTCCTTGACTTCCAAGATATCAACTGGTGGCGTCCACTGGCTTGAAATGAAATTCTGCTGCATGCGTGTCCTGTCGATGTCACGAAACATTCTATCCAGCTTTTCCTGCAGGCCGGCCAATTCCCTGAAAGGGTCCCAGCTAGAAACCGCCATCATGAACCTCCAAAGGCTTTTCTTTGTATTATAACCCCTACGAGAATCGTGTCAAGAGAGAGGCTGCGAGTCATCGGAAAGACTCTTTCTGTTCTCGATGGCGCTCTTTATGGTGAGAGGATCTGTATAAACGATGTCGCCGCCAACCGGGATACCTGAGGCAATCCTTGTGATCCTCACGTGAAGAGACTTTGTCAGCTCGGCAATGTAGTGGGCGGTCGTATTTCCTTCTATGGTGGGGTTGGTGGCTATGATCAGCTCTGTGACCCCCTCTTTTTCAATGCGTTCCTTGAGCTCCGGGATCCTAATATCTTCTGGTCCTATGCCTTCTATGGGGTTTATCACGCCGTGCAGGACATGGTACCGATAGGCCCTGGGATTGGAAGATTCTATCATCATGATATGGGATGGCTCTTCTACGACGCAGACCACGCTTCTGCCCCGATGCTCATCCCTGCAATACTGACACGGATCGATGTCTGTGATGTTAAAGCACGTGCTGCAGAGCCGTATCTTTTCTTTTAGCTCGGCAATACTTTGCGACAGGTCGGCGATATAAGCTTTGTTGGCGTGTAACAGAAAAAAGGTGAGTCTGGTGGCTGTCTTTCTCCCTATACCGGGAAGCCTTGCCAAATGCTCTATGAGCCTTTCTATAGGTTCAGGATAATACATTTACATGCCGAATGGCAGCTGAACCCCGCCGGTAATTTTAGCGAGTTCTTCTTTCCACATTTCTTTTGATTTTTCGAGACCTTCGTTGATGGCCGCGACAATCAAATCCTCAAGCATCTCCTTGTCGTGCTCTTCCCACACGTCGTTTGAAATGGTCAGGGAAACGACCTCCTGCTTGCCATTGACAACACAGGTCACCATACCGCCGCCAGACTGTGCCTCTATCGTCTTGCCCTCCATTTCCTGCTGAAGCTTTTGAAAATTCTCCTGCATTTTCTTTGCCTGGTTCAGAAGTTGCCCAAAGCCTTTTGTCATCCAGACCTCCTTTACAGGTTAAATAAGGACTGCGCCTCTTTCACATAGTCTTCAAGAGAATCTTCTTTCGGCCCATTGGCATCAGAGAACTGTAGCCCGACCTCCTTACCAAAAAACTGAGCCGCCTGTTTTTTCAGTTCACTTATGATGTTGTTATCCTTCCTGATGAAGCCGTACTTCTTGTCAAGCAGGATGATAAGGTTGCCGTCTTCAACGCGGATTTCCAGCGCCTGCAGCACGCTGCTGATAAATGGGCTTTCGCTTTTCAAGTACTCAAGAAACTCCTGAGCCTTGGAGCCCCCTTCCGAAGGCTGGCTAGCGCGTGAAGGCCCCACTTCTTGTGTAAGGGTATCTACCTTTTTCGACTCCGGCTTGACTTGGGGCTTGTCCGCCGGTCCTACCGCCGGTTTTGCTTGCAACTTATCTTCGAGACCAGCGTCAAGGCTGGAACTGACCGTTGGTGCGTCCCGGTGCCCCTGTTCAGGTGAAGGTACGGTGTGAGGCACGTTGCCGAGAAGGCGTTCCACCTCTCTCAAGCGAGAAAGATTGTAAAGGTTGATAAACAGGATCTCCAGAGAGATCTTGGGGAAGGCGCCCCTGACAAGGTCCTCGGCTTGAAGAACATAGTTGAGCATATTCTGTATCTCATAGTATTCTATCGGCCTGGCGAGCTCGACAAGCTGATTGTACTCGGCTTCATCGATGAAGAGAAAGGGCGGCTTCCCTTCCCAGAGCCTGATCATCAACATGTCTCTCAGGAAGGATACGAGAGCCTTGTATACCTGGTACGCATCGTAACCTTGCTCCAGAGTGCGTTCGATAGCTGCAAGCCCGCGCCTCGCGTCTTGGGCAACCACCGCTTCCACAATCTGATAGACAAGCTGCCGCTCTACTACCCCGATTACATCAGTAACGTCCCTCTCCGAGATATGGTCACCGCTATACGCTATGACCTGATCCAGGATTGATTCGGCATCGCGCATGCTTCCGTCAGCTTCTCTTACGATATAGCTGAATACCTTTTCGTCGAAGGCGATCCCTTCCTCGGTGCAGATACGCTTCATCTGCTGAATGATCTCTGCCTCAGAGATCCTCCTGAAGTCGAATCGCTGGCACCTAGACATGATGGTATAGGGGATCTTTTGCTGTTCTGTCGTCGCGAGGATGAAGATGTTGTGACCCGGCGGTTCTTCGAGTGTTTTGAGCAACGCGTTAAACGCTTCAGGCGTGAGCATGTGGGCTTCATCCATGATGTAGACCTTGTACTTACCCTCCATGGGCAGGTACCGCACCGTTTCCCGCAGCTCCTTTATTTCGTTGATCCCGCGGTTCGATGCCGCGTCGATCTCGATGACATCAATGTAGCCGCCGCTGTCGATGCTGACACAGCTGTCACAAGTGTTGCAGGGCTCACCGTCCGTGACATGCGTGCAATTGACCGCCTTGGCGAGGATACGGGCTACCGAGGTTTTACCTACTCCACGCGGTCCGGAAAAGAGATAGGCGTGAGCGATCCTTCCCGACCTCATGGCGTTTCTGAGCGTTGTTACGATGTGGGGCTGACCAATTACGTCTTCAAAGGTCTTGGGTCGCCATCTGCGTGCAATAACGGTGTAGTTCATATTAAAACCAGGGGCATGGGTCATGGGTCATGCGTCCCGCTAGGACAACGAGAACGTGGGTGTTTATGTTTGCCTCAGATTGATGATCGCAATCCATTTCGTTACTCAGACCTTTGGTGCTTTAATGGAAGTCCTTACTGGACCCATGCCCCTTGACCCTGTTTTATTTAAAGCCAGGCTACCTGCGGCACACGGAGATGACTACTACCGCTGCTTCCTTCCGGACCTGACGGGGTTCATAGCTTTCACGTTGCGCAGGGCCCGGCTTTTTTAACGACAGTGACCAGTATCAGTAACCAGTGATCAGTAATCAGGAACGGCCATAGCGACCGACTCTCAACATCGGACACTGATTACCGTTCACTGATCACTGCCTTTCTGGCGGAGAGAGAGGGATTTGAACCCTCGGTACGAGTTTTAGCCCATACACACGATTTCCAGTCGTGCTCCTTCAGCCGCTCGGACATCTCTCCTCGTGATTGTTATAGCATACCCAAGGGGGCTACTCAAGCGGAACCTCAAGAGACTGTTACGAGTTGCGAGTTCCGGGTTGCGGGTTCAACAGCCTTGGCAGCTCTGCTTCGAACTCGTGACGCGTAGCTCATAACGCGAACTTCAACGTTGTTAATCGGTCTCAAACCCGAGGTAGGCGTCGATGACTGCAGGATCACACTTAACGACATTCGACAAGCCCTCCATGACCACTCTTCCCGTCTCGAGCACGTACGTCCTGTGGCTGTGCTCAAGGGCGATGTGGGCGTTTTGCTCCACCAGGATCATGGAGATGCCCTTTTCCCTGTTGATGGTCCTGATGAGGGAGAAGATTTCTTTCGTGATGATGGGCGAGAGACCCATGGAGGGCTCGTCCAGCAAGAGAAGTTGTGGGTTGCCCATCAATGCCCGCCCCACTGCCAGCATCTGCTGTTCTCCTCCGGAGAGCGTACCAGCGTGTTGCGAGAGTCTCTCTCTTAATTTCGGAAAGGTGTGGAGAGCAAGGTCAAACAATTGCTGCCGCAAGTGTCGTCGGTTTAAGCTGTACGCGCCCAGTTCAAGATTTTCCTTCACGCTGAGGTTCGGAAAGACGCGTCTTCCTTCCGGCACCATACAGATGCCCATTTGAACCAGCCGGTCAGGTCTTTCTCTGTTCACGTTCCTTGCTCGATAGTTGATATCCCCTGACTCCGGACGCAGGAGTCCTGAAATCGTTTTCAGAAGCGTTGTCTTTCCTGCGCCGTTTGCCCCGATGATCGAAAGGATCTCCCCTTCGTTTACCTCGAGACTGACATCATGCAAAGCGCGTATAGAGCCGTACCGTACGAAGAGGTGCGAGATATGCATCAACATGTTATCGGCTCATCTCCGAGGTAAGCTTCGATAACCTTTCTGTCTTTTCTGATCTCCGAGGGGATACCTTCTGCGATCTTTTCACCGAAATCCATAGCGAGCACCCGGTCGGATAGATTCATGATGAGGCCCATTTGATGCTCGATCACGACAATCGTGAGCCGGAAATGCTCCTTCACCTGCCTCAGTATTTTGAGCAGGTCCCGTATTTCCCTTGGATTCATGCCGGCACCGGGCTCGTCGATGAGGAGAAGCCGTGGATTGGTGGAAAGGGCCCGGGCGAGTTCCAGTTTTCTTTGCTCGCCGTAAGGAAGACTGTTGGCACCGAGTTCTTCCTTGCCGGAGAGTTCAAAAAATTCGAGGAGCATGCGCGCCTTCTCTTCGGCAGACCGCTCACCATCGAAATATCGGCGCCTCCTGAAGATGGCAGAGCTCAACCCATATCCTTCCAGGCCGAGGATCGGCGCGGTGAGATTCTGCAACACGGTGAGGCTGTTGAAGAGCCGCAGGTTCTGAAATGTCCTGGCTATGCCGAGGTGAGAAAGATGGTGCACAGGCACACGGTCAAGGTGCTTGCCAAAAAAAATGACCCTGCCGGCATCGGGCCTGTAAATGCCGGTAATCAGGTTGAAGAGGGTTGTCTTGCCCGCACCGTTCGGGCCGATGATGCCGAGCGTCTCGTACTCTTCGACGAAGAAGTCGAGGTCATCGACTGCCTGAACTCCTCCAAAGCTTTTCTTGAGACCGCTGACCTCCAGCGCCTTCACGCGTCCCTGCCCAGACCCAGAAATTTCGACTCTTTTCTCGCCAGAAGCCCGAAGGGCTTCCACATCATTACAACAATCAGGAATATGGGGATGAGGACCCATCTGAATTCAAGTGCCTGGGCGGGAAGGCCGATCCGCAAACCTTCTATGACGGCGACCCACAATAAGCCCGCATAAATAGTGCCTGTGATGCTCCCCATGCCACCAACGATCACGATGATAAGAAAATCTATCGATCTGAGAAAGTCAAAATTTGACGGGTGGAGAAAGGAGTAAAGATAGGCATACAGTGCCCCGCCGATACCTGCCAGAAAGCAGCCATAGGTGAAGGCCATGAGCTTCATCCTGGCCGTATTGATGCCGAATGCGGTGGAGGCGAGTTCATCGTCCTTGATGCACTGCCAGAAGAGGCCGTACCTTGAGAAAATGAGGTTTCGCGTGACAAGGATGAGAAAGACCATGGTGAAGAAAGCCGTTTCCAGGTTCACGATCTTCGGTATGCCGATGAATCCGCGTGAGCCACCGAGTATCTCTATAGCTCTGTCCGAGTTGTCGAGAAGCACCTTCACGAGGATACCAAAGCCCAGCGTGGCAATAGCGAGAAAATCGTCTCTAAGGCGAAGGATCGGAACGCCGACAGCGTAGCCCACAATCCCCGCTGCCACGCCTCCCAGTGCGAGTATGGGCAGGAAGGAAAGAATGCTTTCCACCTTGAAGACCGCGCCCAGGTAGGCCGCCGTGTAAGCGCCGATGCCGTAGAAACCTGCATGACCCAATGAGAACTGGCCTGTGTAACCGTAGATGACGTTAAGTCCCAATGAGGTCAGGATGGCGATGAAAGAAAAGAGAATTATCTGCTGGATGTACTGGGTGAGAAAGCCGCTCAGAAACAGCCCTTTCAGGATGAGATAGACAACAATGGAGCAGAGCAGGAATCTTTTCGCGCTGGTGAAAAAGCTCATACCTTGTCAATCCTCTTGCCGAAAATGCCGCTCGGCTTTAGCAGAAGAACGAGAAAGAGGACGAAGAATATCACCCCGTCCCGCAGCGTCGACGAAAGAAAGGCGGAAACAAAGACCTCTGAAATGCCTATTATCAGCCCTCCCAACACAGCCCCGTGGATGATGCCGATGCCTCCCAGAACTGCCGCTATAAACGATTTAATTCCGGGCATGATGCCCATGAAGACATTGATCTGAGGGTAGGCGAAACCGTAAAGTATGCCTCCGAGGCCTGCCAGGGCCGCTCCCACGATGAAGGTGAAGGAGATGATCCCATCCACCGGGATGCCCATGAGTGAGGCTATTTCGCGGTCATGGGAAACGGCGCGCATTGCTCGTCCGCACTTCGTGTGATAGATGAGCAGATATAGAAGGAGCAGAGAGAGGGCTGTTGCGGCGAAGATTATGATTTGTACATTGGTGACGGTAAAAAGCGGAAGCTCATAGCTGGTCACTTCAAAGGGTCTTGGGAACCCGATGTAGTTTGGCGTAAACAGACTATTAAGGCTCAGGAAGTATTCGAGGAACAGCGATACGCCTACAGCAGTGATAAGGAGCGCGATCTTTGGCGCTGACCTCAAAGGTTTATACGCTATTTTCTCGATGAGGAAGCCCAGAAGGGCTGTCACCGCCATCGTGATAGGAAAGACCAGGTAGATCGGCACACCCCATTTTGCTATGAGATAGTAAGCTGTAAAAGCGCCAAACATGAAGATATCGCCGTGCGCGAAATTGATCAACCTCAGCACACCGTAAACCATGGTGTAGCCGAGGGCTATGAGCGCGTACACAGCACCCAATTGCAGCCCGTTGATGAGCTGGGCCAGTATGTAAGTCAGAATGTCCATCGAAGTGTGCTCTGGGCCATGGCGAGCAGCACCAAGTGTTGAGTGTTATGTGTTAAGTCACAAAGGACAGAACATCGTGCACCCGAGTCTAATGCTAAATTATGCCACAACATCGGTTACCCATACCAGGGTTAGTTGTATACATGAGCCGGTAGCTTATAGG
>DATFYE010000190.1:0-8713 GCA_035315185.1 Syntrophorhabdales bacterium
TCAAGGAGAGCGACGCAGCGACAACGAAGGTATACGCACGAAGGCAATCGGTATTATGCTTCGTCCAGTGTTTCATCGCCCACCTCGCCCGTCCTGATGCGAATTGACTCATCTATCGGCAGGACGAATATCTTGCCGTCGCCCGCCTTTCCCGTCTTATTGACTTCTATGACGGTCGATACCACCTTCTTCACCAGCTTATTCGGCACTACGACCGAGATCATCCGCTTGGGGATCAGCCGTTGGCTGTTCCCAAGCTGTGCAATAGCCTCTTCGTACCCCTGTTCGGCGCCCTTCAGTAGATCTAAATCGACCAGGCCCTTGCCCCGGCCCAGACACTCCCTCGCGTGCATCGACGATATTCCTGACGCTGCCAGCGCCCTTTTCGTCTGGTTGATCTTGTTCATCCTGACGATGGCCATCACCTCTTTCATGGGGAGCCCTCCTCCGTGCCGTGCGCGGTTTCCTTGATGCCGGAACTGACCGTGTAGACCTCCTCAACAGCGGAAACGAATATCTTGCCGTCGCCGAATGCACCCTTGTCGCCCGTGCGGGCCGCATCCATCACCGTCTTGATTACCAGGTCTTTATCCGTATCCGGCACGACCATCATCAAAAGCTCTTTGGGGATCTCGTCGTAGGTGATGTCCCCGATCTTGATCCCCCGTTGCTTGCCCCGGCCAGACACGTTCATCCTGGTGACAGCGGGGAACCCTTCCGCCATAAGGTGTTCCAGAACTACATCCACCCTTTCCGGTCTCACGATCGCTCTGATCATCTGCATAATCATCCTCCTTGTGGGTATGCCCCAAGCCGCCGGTGTCTATTGGCCTGCTACTGGCCCACGCCGTACTTGATAAGCAGCGCTTCCAGTTCATCCGTGGAAAGCGGTTTGGGAATCACGAACATCTTGTTTTCATCGATCGCCTTCCCCAGCGTGCGGTACTCATCCGCCTGGGCTGCCGCAGGCTCAAAGTCGATCACGGTCTTTCTGTTGATTTCGGCCCTCTGCACGACATTATCCCGGGGGACAAAGTGGATCATCTGGGTACCCAGCCTCTCGGCAAGCATTTCGATCAACTCGCTCTCGTTGTCCACCTTACGGCTGTTGCAGATAAGGCCGCCCAGACGCACGCCGCCTGACTCGGCAAACTTGACGATGCCCTTGCAGATGTTGTTTGCCGCATACATGGCCATCATCTCCCCCGACACCACGATGTAGATCTCTTTGGCCTTGCCGTCGCGGATGGGCATGGCAAAACCGCCACAGACTACGTCACCCAGCACGTCGTAGAATACGTAATCCAGGCCGATCTTGTCGGAATAGGCGCCCAATTGCTCGAGCAGGTTGATGGAGGTGATGATGCCTCTGCCCGCGCAGCCCACACCCGGCTCTGGTCCGCCCGATTCCACGCATCTGGTTCCTTTGAAGCCGACCTTCACCACGTCCTCCAGGTCCAGATCCTCACCCTCCGCGCGCAGCGTATCGAGCACGGTCTTCTGGGACAAACCGCCGAGCATCAGGCGCGTGGAATCGGCCTTGGGATCACAGCCGACGACCATGATCTTCTTGCCCATCTCCGCAAGAGCTGCCACGGTATTCTGGGTGGTGGTCGATTTTCCGATGCCGCCTTTCCCGTAAATTGCTATTTTTCTCATCTCTCTTCTCCTTTTGCGTCCTTTCGAAAAGGACGAGTTATCTGCCCCTACAGTCAATTACCGTGCCAGGAACGAACTAAAGGGTACGCAAACAGAACTGTACTGAGTGAAGAGCCGTATTTACGATAAGTTGTGGACTGCTGAGGTTTATCTGTCGGCCTATTGCGGGAGGTCCGACCCGGAACCGGGAAGAAGTAAAAGCCTACATGAATGTAGATTAGTTGCTACATACTACATTTATGTAGGTTCTGCAGGTCACTTAAACTGACGCGGATCGATGGCATATTTCACGACCCTCAATCCCATCACCCGGTCTGTAAGGCCGAGAGCTCGTGCCGCCTTTGCCATGTTGCCCCGGGAGTTCTTCAACTCCTCGATGATGATCTCCCTCTCTACGTTACCGACTACTGCCTTGAACGTGCCGCCGTCTGTCTCCGGGCGAACGACGACGTCGCTCGTCTGGAGGTTGCGGGGGAGATGATAGCTGTGAATAACCCCATCGGTGGATAGAATGATCGCCCGCTCTATGCAGTTTTCCAACTCCCGCACGTTGCCGGGCCAGTGATACTTCATGAGCATATCGGTAGCGGTGGTCGATATACTCGAAATCTGCTTTCCTTGCTCCTTACCGTACTTCTCGATAAAGTAATCAGCCAGGAGCATGATGTCCGTCTTCCGTTCCCGCAACGGCGGCACCATGATCGGGAAGACATTTAACCGGTAGTAGAGGTCTTCCCTGAATTTTCCCTCGCGCATGAGGGCTTCCAGATCCCTGTTCGTTGCGGTAATGATCCTCACGTCGACTCTTATAGTCGTATTGCCGCCTATGCGCTCGAACTCCTTTTCCTGCAGCACCCTGAGCAGTTTCGTTTGGACTATGGCAGGAAGATCCCCTATCTCGTCGAGGAAGATGGTCCCGTGGTCAGCTGTCTCGAACCGGCCCTTGCGGGCCGTGGTTGCCCCAGTGAAAGCACCTTTTTCGTGTCCGAAGAGTTCGCTTTCTATCAGGGATTCGGGCAGGGCGGCGCAATTTATCTTAACAAACGGGTACGGCGCTCGGTCCGAGCTGTAGTGGATCGCATGGGCCACCCTTTCCTTGCCGACTCCACTCTCGCCCAGGATGAGCACGGTCGCATTGGCGCGGCACACCTGCTCGATGAGAGCATAGACGCTCCTCATCACCTTCGAATTGCCGACGATGGTCTTGGGCTTGAATCTGTCTTTCAACTCGCCCTGGAGGCGGAGGTTTTCCTCCTTGACTTTTTCCAGCTCCTCCTGCCCGAGTTGGCGCAGCCTGACCGCCTGCGAGATACTGGAAGCTATGATGGTGAGAAGGCGCACGTCCTCTTCGAATGAGATCTTTTCACTGAAGAGACGATCGACGGAAAGTGCGCCGATTACTTCCGTCCCGATCTTGATCGGGACGCAGATGAAGGCGATGTCGCGCTTGTTGAGGTGTCTTCGCGAGCCTGTCCGGTCGAGGAAGAGATGCTCATCCGAGATCCTGGGGACGATGGCCGGCTTTCCCGTCGCGATGACCTTGCCGGTTATACCTTCTCCCACTCGGTACTTGCCCTTCGCCTTTTCATTCGGCTGGAGGCCGTAGGCTTCTTCTATTACAATCTCGCCTGTCTTTCTGTTCAAGACGGTGAGGGTGCCGCGGAGCATCTTCATATGTTCGGCCATCAACTGCAGAATCGGCTTCAGTGCGCGCTTCAGGTCAAGCGTTTCACTCAGCTTCGTGCTTATCTCGAAGAGGAGCGAAAGCTCTTGTATCTCACGAGATACTTTCGCATCAGACGTTCTTTGCATGTTCGCTCGGATGTAATATTTTACCTTGCCTCGCCTTCAAATCCAGCGCTTTGCCTTGCCTAATCAGTTTTGAACCCTCGTCACGAGCCGATCAACATCCTGAAGACAACCATATCTGATTTTGTAAAACCGCACTTGCGATAAATCTTGTGAGCAGCTTCGTTATCGTGGTCGGTCAGCAAGGTGACCCTTCCGCACCCTTTGTCAAGCGCCAGTTCCAGCGCACGCTCCACCAGACTCGTGCCTACCCCTTTCGCGCGGAAATCGGGTGTCACTATCATGTCCTCCAGGATGGCGACTCTTTTGCCCAACGCGGTGCTGACTGTGAACAATATCAGCACCATTCCCTGAATAATGCCACCGTCTTCATATACGAGAACAAAGCCTGCATCGGGATTATTTACGATCATCGCCAGCCCTTTGCTTTGCGCTTCCAAATCAGGGCTGAATTCTCGCTCCTGACTGAAAAGCATGCCGAGCAACTCGGCGCAACGGGCCACATCATCCGCGTTTGCAAGCCTGATGGTTTCCATTGGAAGAGCGTATGCCTCACGGCCTGCCGATCAATGCATGGCGAACCCTCGTGAGGAGTAGTTCATCCTCCAGTTCTAAAGCCAATACTATCGAATCTCAGCGGCCTATACGGCCGCTAGACTTTTCTTTTCTGTCCGGAGCCTGATGATATCCTCCAGCGGTGAGACGAAGATTCTGCTCTCCCCGGGCTCGCCCGCTTCCGTCGTTTCCCGTATCACGGCCACAGCCTTATCCGCCATGTCGTCAGCCACGACTATCTCCACCTTTGCCTCGGTGAGAAAGGGAGCTTCACACTTCATCCCTCTATAGATTTCAGGGTTTCTGCTCTGTCTGCCGTAACTCTTCACCTCTATGACGGTCATCCCTTTAATCCCTATTTTCGTCAGACCGCCTTTGAGTTCCTCAACTTCCACAGGTTGGATTGTCGCCTCTATCTTCTTCACGTTTCCCTCCTCTTGGTTTTGTGCTAATCTGCTGCGCTTATTTTTTCCCAAATTGAATTATTAAGCCTCCCACGATCATTATTGCCAGACCTACCCATGTGGCATTGGGTATTCTCTCTTTGAATATGAGACGACCAAACAAGACGCTGATGAGTGCGAATACTGAGACATAGACGCCGAGCAGCCTGGAGAAATCCCATTTCACGGTATTGACGACGACGCCGTAGCAACCCAACATGGCGCACCCCGAAAGGATGGCGAAAAGGCTTTTACCACGGAGTCCTTTGCGGACAACCGCATCGCCGCAAACCTCCAGGATCGCCGCTCCGAGAAAAATTAACCAAGCGAGATACGTCATGGTTCACTTTCTAACAAAGTATGCGTACTGAGCCGCTATCTGCACACTCAGCAGGCTGGTGCGGCCCTCTTTCGTTTCTTTCCCGCCTTCCTTGCGGTTTTCGACCGATCCCGCTCTGTCTTGCGGCTACCCACGTCGGGTCGGTCTTTGGCTATACCGCCTCTTCCCCTTAGCATCTCCAAGAGTCTGTCGAGTATTGTCGGTCTTTCTTTGCTTCCCATGCGGCACCCCAGCTAAGATGAGGGGCGGGCCGGAGCACGTAGCATCCGGCCCGCAGATGTTCATAAGATCAAATAACCATATAGCCGCCCATGTTAAATGCTGACGCAATCCTGCGACCCCACGATATACTCCACATCAGGAGACAAGTTCGCCGTCAGGGTAGGCAGGCAAACCGAACTCCGGAACGTCCAGACCTTCGCGCTCCACTTCTTTAGAAACGCGCAGAGGAACGATAGCGTTCACGATTTTAAAGACCACGAAGGTAAACACGAATGCGTACAGTACGATCAGCGTGGCTCCCCCGAGCTGCGTAAAGAACTGGGATACGTCCCCGTGAAGCAGGCCGGTCACACCCTGTCCAGCCTTGCCGAGGTACGTCGTTGCGCCGACACCGTTCCAGCCTGCCCCGTAGGTACCATCGGCGAAGATACCGACGCTAACCGCCCCCAGCCAGCCGCAATAGCCGTGCACGGAGATGGCACCGCAGGGGTCGTCGACCTTGAGTACCCGCTCGTTAAAAAGGACCCCTACACAAACCAGAATGCCGGCAAGAATGCCGATGATAACGGCGGAGTTCGGGCTAACAAATGCACAAGGCGCGGTGATGGCGACCAGACCAGCGAGCATGCCGTTGCATGCCATACTGATGTCGGGTTTGCCAAACTTGAAGTACCAGAAGATCATTGCTGTTGCCGATCCGGCAACAGCAGCAAGATTCGTGTTCACGGCAACGACGGAGATGCGCAGGTCCGACGCGCCAAGGGTGGAGCCGGGGTTAAAACCCATCCAGCCGAACAGGAGTAGGAAGGTGCCGGTTACAACAAAGGCAATGTTGTGCGCTGGGAAAGCCCGCGGCTTGCCGTCCGGACCGTACTTGCCGAGGCGAGGGCCGAGAATGATGGCAAGAGCCATGGCGCAGAAGCCACCCACGCCATGGACAACGGTCGAACCCGCGAAATCCACGTAGCCGTGACCTAAGCCCATGCTGACGCCCAACTGAGAGAGCCATCCACCCCCCCAAACCCAACAACCGGACATGGGGTAGAGAATGGCGCCGATGAAGAGCTCGCAAAGGACGAATCCCCAGAAGGTGATTCGCTCACAGATAGCCCCCACGATGATATACCCGGCCGTTTCCATGAATACGACTTGGAAGAGCGTGAGGCAAAGACTTCCGGCATCGTAGCCCGGGCCGCTCAGAAAAAAGCCCTTGCCGCCTAAAAAGCCCCACATGCCGCCTCCGAGCAAGAATTTGTCCAGCGTTGGAGTCCCTCCAAGATTCGTCGGCGCAGCATTCACTGCGGCGGCGCCGAACTGGAATGCGTAGCCGCACGCATAGTACGCCAAGAAGGCGAAGACATAGGCAGCGAAGTTAAGCATCATAAGATGGGCGGCGTTCTTCCTGCGCACCAGCCCGCAGGTGAGAAGGGCGAAACCCGCTTGCATGAAGAGTACAAGATACCCTGTGAGGAGGGTCCAGCTGAAGTTGGTCGCAATCCGAACGTGCCCAACGGTGTCGGCGAGCTTTACCGCAAGCGGTTCTTTAGCAGCCTGATCCTTGTATTCATCGTACTGTTTCTTCTTTTCCGCGTAGTCAGGGGCCTTCTTGTCCGTTGGCTCCGCAACAACGAAAGCATTACCCGCTCCATCGATGGCATTTGTCTTGTCTCCTGTTGCAATTCCGGCAGGGTCGGGTTGAGGCCCCGGAGCCTGAGCCGCCGTCGCCTCGGCACTTCCGCCCTGAGATGGAGCTTCCTGAGCAACAGCCGGACGCATCAGCAGCATGAAAGCAAGGGCTGTTGCAATCATCAACATTACCTGTATTTTTCTCCCTATACTCATTATTCTATCCCTCCTTTTGCTATAATTAGGTGCCTTCCAAGACGGCAAAAATTTCACATTTGGCTCCAGGCAACGATTCTTAGAGATCCTTCAAGCCCCTGCACGCACTCTCAGAGCGCTTGCGGACCAGTCTCTCCCGTTCGTATGCGCACGACTCGTTGCACCGTGGTCACGAAGATCTTTCCGTCACCGATCTTCCCTGTAAGGGCTGACTTTCGGATGGCCTCGATCGCGGCGTCCAGCAGCTCATCCTTGATCACTATGGTGATCATCACCTTGTGCAGGAAATTAACCTTGATCTCGGTACCCCTGTAGGTCTCGGTCTGGCCTTTCTGGCGTCCAAACCCCCTTACCTCGGAGAGCGTCATTCCCTGAATACCAATATCCACCAACGCCTGCTGTACTTCTTCCTGTTTCTCCGGCTTTATGATCGCCTCAATCTTTACCATGCTCTTCCTCCTTCTCTATTTTTTGTTGGAATCAGGTTCGCCTGAACACCCTGCTTCTCTTGGTCGCGGACCAGGCCACCCAGCCCAGGCAAAACTATCCCTCCCCTCGCCTCATTACGGGACATAACACACCTCCGTTTGTTCTTTTCTTGGAATAGAAAAACGCGTGAGAAATAACCAAACCTGGTAAGCCATTGTGGCGACAGAGTAAACGAGGATGTTCACTGCCACAAGGTGACTCGTGCTCTTGGTACGTGAGCTATTTCCTAAGAAGGCAAATCCTAGCTGTGCATACACCATGAAGAAGCCGCATACACCGCCTATGAGTCGCCGAAGGAAGTTTGTCGCCACTCCGTCGTGTCCGATCACGGCTGCGAGCCTTGCTGCCAACGGCCCGCTGGTGACAGGACTCTTCATTTCCTCCTGGACGTCGGGGCTTATTCCGACCACGTCACCAGCACGTCCGGTCTTGACTGCGGTTAGATCAGGCCCAGCGGCCAGAACCGAAAGGGCCAGACCAAGGAACAGAAGACCGATGAGCAATAGAATTGACCATTTTTTCATCTAAGGACCTCCTTCTTATGTTTCCCCCTCTCGCCGTTGGCATGCGCGTCCGGCAAGGGGAAATCTTTTCTGCTTCGGAGACCTCAGTGTCTTTTCTGCTTCGTCACCTGGTCATCCAGGTGGCTTACTGCGTCGCTGCAGTGGGGTGGAGCTGGGACAGCCTCGTCCCAGCTCCTGGGAATTGGGAGGAAGAGGAGCTTAATACATTTCAAAGAACCTATTAGAAGTTATACGCAACGGTAACCCCTCCTTGCCACAGGCACTTCAGATAGCCGTTCGGGTTATAGGAGTTGCCGTTATCCCTTTTCTCTGCATTGTTCGAGAGTGGGAACCAGTACGCTATCATGGGCTGAATGACCACCTTCTTGGTAACGGGTATGGTGAGCCCTGCCTTCACCATGCCGTCATGGAAGGCACTGTACTTTGAGCCGGTGTAACCCCCCGTTGCTGGTTGGTACGTATCCCAGAAACTGCCCGTGCCTATCTCATACCCTGCGGATGCACCCAGATCGAGGGTCACCTCCTGGTAGATCTTGAAGGAGTGGCCGATGGAGAGGTTCAAATACCAGCCCGGGTATGCCGCGAAGTCCCGGTAGATGGAGAGGGTGGGCTTGAGGAACGAGTCATGGCTCACACTCCCGAAGAACTCCTGCGTCTCGTTCGCATACCGCAGGCCGTAGTAGATATACCCGCCGGTGAAGCTAAACTTGTCGAGGACATAGGTGTAGCTCAGGGTCAGGTCGGTCTCGTTGAAGCTCTGGTGGCCCGGGTCATCCGGATTAAAGTTCTGGGTCGCCTTTTCGTGGCTGTCGATGTTACCCCAGAAGCTC
>DATFYE010000191.1:0-43195 GCA_035315185.1 Syntrophorhabdales bacterium
GCCAGAAGGCAACCCGAGCTGTTTCCGCACTGGCAGTTTGGCGCACGACCGACGGCTGGATGATGGGAGCCCGGTGAGCCGAGAGGCTCACGCCGGGTTCTGAGAGAGCGCAGGGGGGAAGTTCCCCTGCGCCACTCACCCGGACGGCCCGCGATTCCTAGAACTGTTACCCGATCAGTGGGTACCACTCGCCAGAGATCAACAAGGGGGACCGTATGTTATTCTTTTTCGGAAAATTGGTCGACTGCGGCATAATGACGATGGTTCAGACCAATCTATCAAGGGATTTCTTCCTTCAATGTTGTTTTTCGACATTCGCTTATCCGTCCAGCTTTTCAAGCATAATCAGCGACATAAGGTAGTGTGAGGATAGAAAATTCTTTGAATTCTTTGCGCTAAATCACGTTGACGTAAGGATTCCTTTCTTGTACATTTAATCATCACAAGGCCAGTTGCTATTAATTTGGCTCTTCAATCTCATCTTGACTGGAGGAGCGTTATGAAACGGAGATCATGTCCCCGGTGGCTCGCGGCCCTGATTGGTCTGGCGGCACTCTTGTTCAGCGGCGTCTCGACCGCGGCGGAAGTGCACGTGATGGTCTCAACGGGATTTTACGAGGTCTATAAAGAATTGACGCCGGCTTTCGAGCGCACAACCGGTCACCAGCTGATCACGACGCGCGGTCCCTCGATGGGTGACTCACCGGAAGCCATCCCCGCCCGCATGAAGCGGGGCGAGCCCGTCGACGTCGTGATTATGATCGGCGCATCGATCGATGAGCTCGGTCGGCAGGGACTCGTGAGCCCTGGCAGCAAGATCGACCTCGCGCGCTCCCAGATCGGCATGGTCGTGCGTGCCGGAGCCGCGAAACCCGACATCGGCACTGTCGAAGCGTTCCGACGCACGCTGCTGGTAGCGAAGTCGATCGCATACTCGGACAGCGCCAGCGGTATTTATCTTTCGACGACACTCTTCGAGAAACTCGGCGTCGCTGACCAGGTCAGGGGCAAGAGTCGCAAGATCAAAGGGCCACCGTCCGGCGAGCCAGTCGCCGCGGTCGTCGCGCGAGGCGAGGCGGAAATCGGATTTCAGCAGGTCAGCGAACTCCTTCATGTGCCGGGCATCACGTTCGTCGGCCCCATCCCGGCGGAGCTGCAGGAGGAAACCTTCTTCTCGGCCGCACTCGCGAGTGCGGTCAGACAGCCGGAGGCGGGGGGAGCGCTGATTCGCTTCCTGGCATCGCCCCAGGCAGCACCGGTGATCTCGAAGGGCGGGCTCGCACCCCTGTCCGGACGGTGATTAGCGCAGAAGAATTATCTACCCTGGCAGCCCCAGCGCGGCTGACTCTCGCGGGGAGGCTCCAGGCAGTGGCTCCGGAGGTATCGCGCCAGCGAGCATGGGAGCCGCTCCCGAAACACGCACGTAGTGAGCAATGGAGTACGGGAAAATGACAACCGCGTGTTTTCACCGGCAATCTTTACTCGTAATCACAGGCCAAATTCAATACTTCGTTAGTGTTCTCGATAAACAACACGCTTACCTGATGCTTCCTGGAAGAGCGCATGGTTCCCTTTGACAAAAAGGGTGCCATTACGGGTGGCATTCCGGACCTAATATAATGAATAGCCAATGTTATGCCGACGACGAACAAATGGGTGCACCCAATCGCGCGATTCTCGCGCTCTGGGTGACCCTGACGTTAGAGAAGAATTGATTACAATAACATATGGCTGGAGAGTATAATGCGTATACAAGATTTGATTCAATTGATTGCTGATATTGCAGCAGTGAATTAAATCAAGGAGACCTGTATGAAACATTTTTGTAGACAGTGTTCCGTTCTGTGGAAGGGTATCGGACTGGCAATAGCCCTCACAGCATTCACTATTTCTACAATTCATGCTCAGGAAAGCTTTCCAAGTAAACTGATTTATATTGTTGTTCCATATGCGCCCGGCGGTGGAGTTGACATTGTCACTCGGCTTGTAAGTCAGAAGATGGGGGAGAAACTTAAACAAGTTATTATAGTAGATAACCGTCCAGGCGCTGCTACTAATATAGGAATGGATGTAGTGGCTCGATCGAAGCCAGACGGGTATACTTTATTGACCGCATCCAATACATTGGCATGTAATCCGGCACTTTTTAACAATATGACTTTTGACCCGGCACGTGATTTGATACCCGTCGGCAGCATCGGATATGCTCCTTTGGTCGTTGTGGTGCCGGAGAACTCTCCATTCAAAACCTTGCAGGACATGATTGCTTTCGGAAAGGCGAATCCCGACAAATTGACTTACGGGTCAGCCGGCAACGGAAGTTCGGGGCACCTTGCCAGTGAATTACTAAAATCAGAAGCAGGTTTTAATGCACTACATATTCCCTATAAAGGTGGTGCACCCGCAATTAACGATCTTCTTGGCGAGCGAATCTCTTTCATGTCCATAAATCCTCTTGAAGTTATCTCGCATATCAAGGCTAACAAATTACGTCCCATCGCAGTCATGGACAAGAAGGCACTATCTTTGTTGCCATCTGTACCGACCGTAAATTCTTTGCACTTGCCAGGAAGTTCTTCATTGGTGTGGTGGGGTCTGGTTGGTCCAAAAGGGATGTCCCCGGAGATCGTTGCTAAATTGAATAGTGCGCTTCGGTTTGCCCTTGCAGACCCTACGGTTGTCAAAAGAATGGGCGAAATGGGTGCAACGGTCACTCCGAGCAGCGCGACTGAATTTGGAGCGTTTGTCAAGTCTGAAACCGTCAAGTGGTCAAAGGTCATCAAAGAAGCCAATATTAAGGCAGACTGACACACATTCGTAAATATCAGAAGAAAGCGAGAGGAAACATTAAGGACGATTGACTTGTATGTTGCCGGGTTTTAACCTGTCGGTAATATTCGCATTTAATTTATAAGAAGTTTTGCAACTAACAATAAGGAGAAGGTCATGAGAATAATCCTGAGATCAATCATTCTGCTCACAGCCGTCGTTACGGTGCTGACCGCCAGTTTCGCGAGCACCGTCACAATGTCCAGTGCAGAACTGCGGCAGGTCCTGGCCCCGACCGGCAAGCTGCGCGTCGGACTTTATCCCGGCACGCCGACTTCCTATATCCTTGATAACCCAGCCGTCGAACCCAAGGGGGTGGGGTATGAACTCGGCAAGGAACTGGCCAAGCGTCTTGGAGTGCCTTACGAGCCGGTTGTGTTCTCAAAAAATGCTGAGGTGCTCGAGGCTGTGAAGACGGGCAAGGTAGATGTTGCCTTTACCAACGCCACAGCCACACGCGCGAAAGACATGGACTTCACACCGCCGTATCTTGATATCGAACTTGGCTACCTGGTGCCAAAAGGGTCTACGGTGACAAGTATGGCTGATATTGATCTGCCAGGGATTCGCGTCGGTGTTACGGAGCACAGCTCGTCGGATGCCGCGCTCTCTCGCGACTTGAAGAATGCCTCCGTGATTCGGTCAAGTACAGTGAAGAGCGGCATCGAAATGCTCACGCAGCACCAAATCGATGCTTACGCCACCAACAAAGCTACATTGTTCGAGATGGCCGATGCTTTGCCAGGCGCCAGAGTGCTTGATGGCCGCTGGGGTCTTGAGCGCCACGCCATTGCGATCCCGAAAGGACGTGATGCCGGTATGGCTTTCGTACGCAAGTTTGCCGCAGATGTAAAGGCCGAGGGTCTGGTAAAAGGCGCTGCCCAGAGGGCCGGATTGCGGGGCACCGCGGACTCGCAATGAGCTTTTTAGCGTGTTTAGGCGCTCGATATTTTGAAGCTGAGATTATTAAATTAGAAAGGCATGCGTTACTTTTCTCTCTCGCATCTCCAGCGGTAAACACTCGCAGGGGAAGGGCAGACAGTCCTCAGATTTTTGCGTTTAGGGCAGGCCCAAGGGTCCCATAGCGGATCACCCGCGACAAACACTCCTTCCTGCAATCTTGTTTCGCAGATTCGCCTCGGCCATGATGCATTACGTGTGGAAATGGTAACGGGGCATCCTCGCGACGCTGTAACTTGATCAGGCTCTCTTTGATCCTAAAGGCGAACCCACCGCCAACCATGTGGTGAGCCAGAGATTTGAATTCTTCGGGACCGTTATGGTAGGAAGCATCATCGTCTGTGATCCTGGTGGCACAAAGACGGTTCAGTCGCCGGACGACAGGTTGTCGGGGAACTCCGTGAAATGGAGTGAGTACTTGAAATCACCCCATCTGCCGCCGTTGATGCGCAGAGACATGTCGTTTTGCCCGAGGTAGGCGCCGCGGACGTCGAAGTAGTTCTTGTCCTTATCATAAGTCACATTGCCGCCGCCGAAGAGACCGGGACGTAGTGCGTTGTACTGGTTAAAGTTCGCGCTCTGATGGTCAATGTTCAGGGCTTGGCTACCGAGGAAGATGTTACCAGAGAGCGGCTTATCGTCCTCCGCATGAGCGTACGAGAGGAGAAGCAGGCAGAATATACACGCGAATACGAGTTCTCTTTTCATGTCATCCTCCAATCGTGATTTTACACTAAACTTCTTCAGATTTCTTGTCAAGACTTACTTCCTGAAAGCCTCACCCTGACATCGTGCTTCGAATGTCACACCTTTTTGCTGGCAATGATGAACGGAATGGCCCCCTGTATGAAAGAACGGAGGATTTAGCACTTGGTCAGCAATGCCGATAACATAGCCAGACGGACAAAGGACTGTCACGATAAGGCCCCAGAAAACAGGATCATCTAACAATGACCTCTCAGACTCGTAAGCCACCGGAGGAACCATGAAAAAGATGCAATGTTCTTTTGGCCGACTCCGTTACTCCCCAATTCTCTTCCTCGCCGTAATTATGCTGGCCGCGCTGACTTGGTGCAGTTTGGATTTATACGACGAGCTCGATCTCGCGGTCCAGAAAGGCGACTTGGGAAAGGTCAAGGCGCTGCTCAAGGGCGATCCTAATCTGGTTTTTCGGAAGCACAACAACGGCTTGGCACCATTGCACTTCGCGGCATCTTGGGGCCACAAGGACGTGGCTGAATTGCTGCTGGCCAGCAAGGCCGATGTCAACGCGAAGGACAACTGGGGCGCAACGCCCTTGCACTGGGCGGCCCGCAATGGCCACAAGGACGTGGCTGAATTGCTGCTGGCAAAACATGCAAAGGTCAATGCCAAGGACACCACCGAAAATGGCGCAACGCCCTTGCACCTAGCGGCCGCGCAAGGCTATAAGGACATGGTGGCATTGCTGCTGGCCAACGAGGCCGATGTCAACGCGAAGACCAGCCGGGGCGCAACGCCCTTGCACCTAGCGGCAGGGAATGGTCCGAATGGCCACAAGGACGTGGCAGAATTGTTGCTTGCCAACAAGGCCGATGTCAACGCGAAGGACAACCGGGGCGTAACCCCCTTGCACTGGGCGGCGGGGGATGGCCGAAAGGACATGGTGGCATTGTTGCTGACCAACAAGGCCGATGTCAACGCGAAGGACGACGACGGCACAACGCCCTTGCACTATCTGGCCGCGCAAGGCTATAAGGAATTGCTGCGCCAGTACGGTGGCCGTGAATAGGACAAAGTTGGCTATAGCTTCCTGGCGTACGCGAAAAAATAGAAAATAAGACCTCTCCTTCTTTCTCGCGGTAATCTTTGATTTGGGCTATCTGACTGACTCGACCATTAGTAGGTGGAACGTGCTGCTTTAGAGGACCGAGTGATTTTCAAAAACTCGAAGATGGTGACTCGGCGCTTCCTTCTGAAACGCTGGGACCGAGACAAGACTTTTACATGTCCACGGCCAGAACTTCCTTCTTGAACTCATACATGGACCGCTTTGCAAAAAGGGAATCCGGCCGTGATTACTCTTACCGGCTTAACAGGGACCGCCTTGTTCGGTACCATCGGAAGAGGCTCAACTGGCTAGGCTTCAAGGTGACCATAGAAATGCTGGAAGAGGCGGTGTGAACTGATACAGTCCTACCATTTTGGATAACTAATACGGGAACAGGGGCCACCAAGGGCCCCTCCGTCCCACTTTTGGAGAAACCAGGGAAAGGCCCGGGTTACAACTTCGACGTCAGCTTCATGCCAAGTATTTTTCTCGCCTCTTTGGCATCGGTAACAACCCTTCTGCCGTGCATGCGGGCGAGGTCGACGGTCAGCTTGACGACGTCGGAATGCTTCTTGATCAGCTCGTCTTTGTGCGGGTACATCCAGTAGCAGTCCTCCACGCCGACCCGGACGATATCTGCGCCCATCAGGATGCCCATCGTGACCATGGGCAGCCAGTTGCGGCCGCCGGGATATACGCCGAGAACGGCATCGGGGATGTTCTCCTTGATCATATTGATGCACGTCATGAGCTGCAGGTATGACCAGGGGTCCTTGTTGACGACGTGTGACTCATGTTTTCCTATCTGGATGTTAACGATATTGGGCTGCCATTTTGCAACGCCCGAATCGAACAAGAACCTCTTGAAAGCGAGGTGTGAATAGGTGTCGAAGCTCTGGTAGATAGGCTTCACTCCGTGTGCCTCGCACCACTGCACGCCTTTAATCGTTGCATCCGCGCTCGCGAAGGAGTTATGTTCCCTTGTACGATAGCCAATCGGCACTACGAGGGTTCCCTGAACGTACTTGTTGCCCTTGCCCAGCTCAAGAAGCTCCTGGGTACCGCGGACAAAATCAATGTCGGCATCGGGAACCGCGAACCAAGAGTGGGTCGTTGTGATAAAGTCGCCTGCTTCTGCAAAAATACCTTCCAGCACTTCAGCAAGGAGGCTGTGCTTCATAAGGGCGTTCCCCGTTTTCGGGTCTCTGGGGTGGACGTGGACTATTACCGCCCCGGCATTCACAGACTCTACCTGCTCTTTGATCTGATCTTTTATCGAGATGGGTATGGCGGGGAAGCGTTTTCCACCGGTCTGCCAACCGGGACAGGCGCTCTCGATCATAAGGGGCTTATCCATTGTCAGGATTTTCGGTTCCTTTTCGACGGGGAACATGTAACTGACGACGTCCTGCGTCATTTCCGTAAAGACCTTTACCGTGGAAGAACGTTTTGCCATTGTTTTTCTCCTTTGCGTAGTATTTTCGGGCGCCGCCCGTGTATCGTCTTCCCGTGGCGTCTCGCGCCCTTGCAGCCGGCCTTTGGCAACCGGCTATACGTTCAATTGATCGACTGACTCCTTCTCACCCGTATGCTCCGCCAGGTGGCCGCGCACTATCGTGTATATCCTGTCTACCACTTTGATCCACCTCCGGAGTGTCTGGTCCGCCACGAGCACACCGATCCCCCTCTTCGCCCACGTTTCAATCATCGCAGCAAGGTCCCGGGTGATGCGCGGGGCAAGTCCCAAGCCTGGCTCGTCCAGAAGGACCATGCCAACCTCGCCTATGAGCGCCCTGGCCAGGGCAAGCATCTGCTGCTCACCGCCGGAGAGGTTGCCTGCCGGGACTCTCAGGCGAATCTTAAGCCGATCGCTGAACTCCGGCGGCAGAAGCGAAAAGGAACGCTCCACGCCCTCCTTCCAGCTTACGCCGAGGTTGTCGGCAATGACTCTGAGATTATCCACGACGCTCAAGGATGGATAGATTTGGCGTCCCTGGGGTACGAGCCGTACTCCCCTATGCCAGCGGTCGCGCGTTTTCATGTGGAGGAGCGGCAGGTCAGCGAAACTGGCCGAACCCTCGACCGTGCGGCCGGGCGTGCGGGCGGCGATTGCCTCGAGCAAGCTGCTCTTACCGGCGGAGTTCGGTCCGATCACAGCAATCACTTCCCCCTGCCGGAGATTCAGCGAGGCGCCCCTCACCGCCATGACCTTACCGTAACGGACGACAAGGTCCTCGACCACAAGGGTTTGTTGCGTCATTTTCGTTCTATTCTCTACCAAAATATGCCTTCTGGACGTGGGGGCTCGAAAATACCTCGCTCGGTCGGCCGCACGCTATGACGATTCCCGAGTCGAGCACCAGGAGTCTGTCGCATATCCCGCTCAGAAGGTCGATGTTGTGATCTACGATGATCACGCCGAGGGCGTTCTGCCGCCACCGTTCAACAGCATCAACGACGCGGTCTATTTCTGACTTGCCGAGTCCGGCGAAGGGCTCGTCCATCAAGAGCACGGAGGGCTGAGAGATGAGCGCCCTCCCTATTTCAGTAAGTTTTTCCGTTCCAAAGGAAGTGCTTGCCATGTCCTCGCAGAGCCCTTCGATGCCTATCTTACGCCCTATCTCAATCGTGATCGGATCGTTTGCATCACGTCCGCTTTTCACCGTGGGAAACATCGAGCGCATCATCTGGAGCGCCATGCCGATCCAGGAGCGCGAGGTGTGCAGCCTGAGAAGGCCCAGCCCGATGTTCTCGCCGACCGTCAGCTCACCGGAAAGCTGAGGGTGCTGGAACGTCCTCGATAACCCGGCCAGTGCTCGCTCCGATGCACCTCCCTCCAGTCGGTTGCCTTGTAGCACGACTTCACCCGAGTCTCCAGTCTGGATGCCCGTCAAAACATCGATAAGCGTTGTTTTGCCGGCTCCGTTAGGTCCCACCACCCCCAGGATCTCGCCCTGCAAAAGCTCGAACGAGACGTCGTGAAGGGCCGTCACTCCGCCATAAGTCTTGCTTAAGCCCCGCGCGATCAAGGGCCGCGGGCTGGACGCGGCCGCCTCCCGGACCTTGTTCATCGACACTGTTTCTCGCCGCTCAGCCTCAGCAGGCTGAGGCACGACCCCTACCCCCGGCGTCTCATCTCTCGTCTGGATCTTCTTGGATTGGAGCTTTGACTCGAGGGCAGAGAGCGCACTGCCGAGCCTCTCCGCTATGCCGCCGGAAAAGAAGAGTACGCAGGCCAGAACGCCCAGTCCGTACAGTAGCTTTCCCGGACCAAAACTCCGCGCCACCTCAAGCACATACACAAGCAAGGCGGACCCAACGAGACAGCCCCATGGCGTGTGCTTTCCGCCGAGCAGTGGGATAAATAGAATAAGGAACGCCAGTTCCAGATGGAAGGAATCGGGCAGGACGAGTCCCCTGCTGAAAGCCAGAAGGCTACCTGCTAGCGATGCGATAGCTGCCCCGAAGATAAGGGAGAGAATGCGGAAGCGGACCGTGTTGAGACCTACCGACTCCGCAGCTGGGCGCGATCCTCCCATGAGATGGAGACCCTTTCCCATCTCGCTTCGCCTGAGGCTTTCAAGGGCAAAGACGATGATCCATATCATCACCGCGCCGACGATGAGCAGGGCTGTTGTGGAAACGGGTATGCCGAAGATCTGCCGTGTGAACGTGAGCCCGTCTGCCCCTCCGGTAAGATCGGCCTGCTGCAGGAGAAAGCGGCCAAAGGCGATGGCAACTAGGAGCGTCCCTACGGCGAGAAAGTAACTCGATAGACGGCTCGTTGCCAAGGCAACAAGGAAGGCCGTCGCTCCGGCGAGTACGACGCCGATGGGGACACCCCAGAAGGCGCCTACGTTGCTGGCGGAAAGGACTGCAACCGAGTACCCACCGATACCGGCATAGGCGGCATAGGCAAGAGATACCTGGTCGGTAAGGATCATGGGCACGTAAATGGCAAGCCCCAGGAGCGCATAAACGTACAGGAGGATGACGAGTTCCGTGTTGACCGTGTCACGCAGGCCGTATGCCAGTGTCACCAGGAGGAAGAGAGGTCCTCCGGCGCGGCGCAGCCCGTGCGTCAGATTGAGCAAAAGCTCTTTCACCAAGACACCGTTTTGCCTGAACCCGTCATAGGTTCAACTCGGCCTCCTTTTTGTGGGAGCCACTATTCCCTGGGGGCGCAACGCAAAGATGACCAGCGCCAGGGCCAGGACGCAGTAATCCTTCCAGGCCGCTCCCAAATAGCGGCTGACAATGATGTTGATAGACGCAAGCACGAGAGCGCCGACGGCCGCCCCGAGTGTCTTTCCGGAGCCGCCCAGAAAAAGGGCAACAAATCCGCTGATGAGAAACGCGACGCCGGAAAGAGGGGCAAGACCTGACAACGGGCCGGCGAGGACACCGGTAATACCCGCGATGATGCCCGCGCCTAAAAAAGCCAGCACTCGGGCCTTGCCCACGGCAAGCCCAAGGACCTCGGATGCCCGCCGGTTATCCCCGACCGCCCTTAAAAGACGACCCGGCCTTGTGTATTCGAGCCAGAGATGGACTGCCACGAGAACGACTACCGCAGAGAGGATAATGATGAGCTGGTGTGCGGTGAATCGCAAACCCGTTGCCGCGAACCGCACATCGGCGAAGAAGGGCTTGCCTATTAAAGGCCGGTCACCGAAAAGTAGCCTGGCCGTCTGTTCCCATACCCAGAGCAGTGCAACCGTTCCCAGAACCGGGCCGAAGGCGCCTGTTGTGCGGTAGAGACGGGAAAGTGGGGCGATTGCCCCGGTTTCGCTTGCCAGTGCCGCAATGGTCGCGAAGAGTATGCCGCAGCCCACCGTAATAGGGACCGGGAGCCCGGTCTCGCTCGAGAGGAAGACCGAGCCCATGCCTGCCAGAACAACGTACTGGCCGACAGCGAAATCGAAAATGCCGCCCGTGGCCCTGAAGATAAGCTGAAACGAGAGCGCGGCCAAGGCAGTTATCGATCCGGTCACGAGAATTGGAATTACGAGCTCGTTCATCCAGCAAGCCTGGCGGAACCGGACTCTTGCTGATCCCTTTCCTGTACCACCGCCCCTACTTCACCGGCACTGATTTCCCATTCTTATACGTCGCCAGGAATATCCCATTCGGGTCGGCGCAGAGGTGGCTCTGCTTGGAACAACAGACTGTGCTCGTCGGCGGTCCGAAATGGGACTTCATGCCGCATATCTGCTCGATGGCGTCCCGGACCGCTGTTCCATTGGTGCTCTTGGCTTTCTCGACACCCGCCTTGAACAGGTAGACTGCGTTCCAGACATTTCCCATGGTTGTCAGCACGGGTTCATTCGGGTATTTTGCTTCGAATTTCTTGATCCACTTCTGGGCGAGCGCGTTGTCGGGGTGGATCGGCTCCATGTAGAACAGGTTCTCCATGGCCTTCGGCCCCAGGAGCTTCCTGTATGATGGGGAGACGGCCGTCACGTCCTGATAGAGCGGGACCTTCCATCCAATGTCGCTCACGGTGCGCACGAACAACGCCTGCTCTTGCGGCGCCTGCCCAGAGACCAGTATGGCGGGCGCCTTCCACTTGTCCCTCAGTCTCGTCACCACAGCCGTCGCGTCCGTTGCGCCGACGTCTATTGCTTCGACAGCCAGGACCTTGACGCCCGCGTCGGTAAGCGCCTTCTTAAAGAGGTTCGCGAGGCCGGACCCGGTCGGGCTCGTATCGGTGAAGATTGCGATCTCTTTGACCCGGCTTTGCAGCGTCAATATGAGCACATTGGTCTGCTGGGTCACGGTGTTGTTCGTCTGGAAGACATAGTTGTTATTAGGGGGCAGGGTGACCTTGTCATTCAACACAGTCGCGAAGGCCGGCACCTTTTCCTCTTCCACCACCACCCTTGCCTGAAGGACCGACGCCGAGCCGGACCCCAGGATGATGCCGACAGCGCCCCGCTTTATGAGCGTGCGGGTACGCAGGGGGGAGACGTTCGGGTCGTTACCGTCATCTTCCTTTATGAGCTCTACCTGCCTTCCCATGATGCCGCCCGCCTGGTTGATTTCCTCAACCGCAAGCGCGGCGTTCATGAGATTGTACCGGGCATAATCGGAAGCCCCTCCGGACGCGTCATAGAGAATACCCAGGCGGATGGGCTCCGCCGCTTTCGCAGAACCAGCAAAAGAAGAAATAAGCACGAGTGCGAAAAAACAAAGGACAATTCTTCTCATCTCTGCCTCCTCCATTATACAGATTTCTTTGCGCTTTATGGCCTACCGCACGTGATCGGTCATCAGGCAAGGCTTGACTCTTGCCACAATCTTATACAATAACCTGCTTCCCACTTCCAGACAATTGTGACTAAGGGTGAACCGGTTCCCCTCGATCAGTTTTGGGACATTGTCCAAGATGAGGAAGGAATTGCATGCATCATAGCGGACGTTTCGTTTCCAAGCAGACTGGACGATTCCCGACCCTCACCGGCCACATGACTCCCAAGCTCCTGTCAGGACGAGTTGGAAAACAAGCTGATTTACGCAAGTCACCTCAAGCCCCTCTTTGCTAAGGGAATAGGCTGAGAGGTAAGGGCTCCTCGAGGTCTTGGGGTTTTTTCCTTGCACAGAGGTGTTACACGTGTTAACAGATTAGCATAGCCATGCTCCGGTCAAGGGCCGGCTGCGAAGCGCCTGGCATCATGCCGGAACAACAGAAAAACAGGGAGGGAACCATGAAGCAGAAGGTAGTGAAGGCACGGACACCGCGTGCAGTACTGGCATCGGCACTGGTCCTCATGCTCCTTTCCCTCGTCTCCTGCGCGACTGCCCCCGAGACGGCATACCAGAAACCGGAGATGCGGGCCGCGGTCATGGGCCCGCCCGCCCCGAGTCAACTGTCGGCCCCGCTGCCCCTTCTGGAGAAAGGAGAGCCGGTGGACTGGTGGTTCGTTTTCAAGTTCAATGGCGCGACCTTCCCCGGCTGCGGAGATAGCGCTCAGCGGTCCTGCCTCTTTGGCGGTACGGTACAGGACTACCAGGGCCAGTTCAGCCAGCAGTTTGTTTACGCAAGCAGCGCGAACGCATCCCTCCAGAAAGGAACCGGCTGCGTCGGGGACACGCTGCAAGACCCCGTGGGGGCCACCTTCGATCAGATATACAACGGTTCGTACTACTACGTCATCTGGAACGATCAGTTCTATGACGATCCCCCCATCGCTGGATGCTCAGGCAGCTGCTCCTCCCCCTGGGGGCATGCCAAAGGCATGCTTGCCTGGAATGACGATGGGGAGGGTGTGGTCATGCAGGTCTCAACCCCGTCCTGGCCCGCTTCCGGGAGCAGTGCCTTTCCCCGGAAGGATGGCAACACGCTGGGGTGTGTACAAGACAACGACGTTAAGGTCAGCCAGCACTTTTTTGCCTTGAGACTGAATAAGGACGACCTGGTGCAGATCCTCAAGGCCCTGCAGAATGCCAGTGTGGTAACCGACCCGGCCAATCGCCAGATCGTCTCAAACGGCGGGCCATCTGATGTTCAGGATCTTGTAAAACAGCTCGGCAAACAATCGAGCGCCACAACCCGCATGACCGTGCAGCTCTCCTCCGGTGTGGAGCTCGTCTCCAAACCCTCTGCTCTGCCTGTTCCGCCCTGGCAGATGGTTTCCGCGACGCTGAACGGCGTTCCTCTCAGAACGGCTACGTGGTGGGCCGCTCCCAAGATTGCTACGACGACTGAAACCACGGCTATCGGCTGCTGGGATGGGGCTCTCGGTACCCCAGGTCCGGTTCAGATTGCGACAACGGGAGCGTGGGACGGAACTCCCATCGGCCTCACGGGTGGACTACAGCCCGACAGCAACCATGCAAAAATCGGCGTTTCCCTTGATCCGGGTCAGCCGTATGCTATTTTCGGCGACTTGAACCAGCAGGGCACTCTGTCCGGTAACTGCAAGAGCAGTCAGAACGGCAGGGGAGGCACGTTTTACATACTGGACAACAAGGCCCTGGCTGACAGTCTGACCGGCCTTATCAAAGGAGACACAGCAGCGGCGGCTCAGTAGCGGAGCGTTGAACGCTGTGCGTATAGCTTCCTGTAACAAACGAAAGGGGTCATTCTCGAAAGGTGCATGCTCTCCCCTGGCAATCAACAGGATGCGAAAGAAAAAAGGCAGGGCCATTTCTCCCGCTCAAGCTCTTTCAGACGCCCGGCCTGATCGACGCGCATGCCCCCGTATTCTCTTCTCCAGCCGTTGTCCCTGGGAGAACAGCACCTCAGCCTCCCTGAGCATATTGATGATCTGCTAGGGCATGAACTCCTTCTTCTTCTCCTTCTTCATGTCCTGCCTCCCTCAAATTTGGTCCAGAGTGTAACTCAACATCTGGACCTATTTTCGGGGGGCGGGCCAGTGCGCTACGCTCCGGCCTTCTTCGCGGCCGGTTGCTGCACACCGACCGTCACGGCCCTCTTTGGCACCAGTATCAACATCGCCAGTCCCGCCAGGAACAGCGCCGCCGCGTGCACGTACATCCCGCTGGCCATCGATCCGGTCCGCCCAATCAGATATCCCATCACAATCGGGCTAAAGAAATTGCCGAGCGCGGCAAGCGACGAGATCAGTGCAAGCCCTCCCGCAGCCGCCGCCGGGCCCAGGTATCGCGCCGGAATCGCCCAGAACGTCGGGATTGAAGCGTTAATGCCTATCGACATAATGGTCATCACCACGAGCGACCAGAACAGCGACTTGCTGAATTGCGGAGCCACCACCAGCGCCAGCGCCGTCACAATGGCGCACATCGCAAAATGCCACCGCCGCTCCGCGTGCCGATCGGAACTGCGCGTGATGAACAGGAGCCCAACCGCCGCTGCCGCAAACGGGATTATCCCCAAATACCCCACGTTCGCCAGCGACTTGACTCCCAGGTTTTTGATGATCGTCGGCAGCCAGAAGTTCAAAACCATCGCGCCGCCTTGGCAGGAGATGATCAGAAATGCCAGCAGATAAATCCTCGGATCCCGCAGCACCTTCCACCATTTATCGGCATACGCCGCCTTGTCCGCTTGCCGCTCGGCTTCCAGCGAAAGTATCAGAATCTTCTTTTCTCGCGGGTTCAGCCACTTCGCCTGCTCCGGCTTGTCATACAAGCAGACGAAATTGATCACACCCAGGATCACGCACGGCAGGCCTTCCACGATAAAGCACCACTGCCACCCGGAAAATCCCCAAACACCATCCATATTTGACATGATCAGCCCCGACACCGGATTGCCGATCAGGCCCGCGATCACCGCCCCCATCAGGAAAAAGCCCATCGCCTTTCCGCGCTCCTGCGACGGGAGCCAGTTACTCATATACAGGACGATGGCGGGAAAGAAGCCCGCCTCGAACGCCCCCAGCAGGAGCCGTTCCGCGTAGTACTGCCCGGGCGTGCGGACAAAAGCCGTCGCCGCCGACGTGAGACCCCACAGCACCATAATCCGCAGCAGCTGCTTGCGCATTCCAATGCGCTCCACCATCAGGTTACTCGGCAACTCGAAGATTATATAGGTTACATAGAACAGCCCTGCGGCCAGACCGAACTGTTGGGCCGTGATACCTAGGGCGCCCTTCATCTGCAGCTGGGTGAAGCCCACGTTTACCCTGTCGATAAACGCAAGCGTGTACGAGAGAAACAGCAGCGGTCCCAGGCGAAAATGAATCCGCCTGAAAAGCGCCGCCGCCTCGCCGGGCTTGACCTGTGATATGTCCTGCGGAAGGACTTCCGACTCATGAGCTCCCGCTATTGCCATCATCTACCCCCCTTGCTGAATGCGATCTCTATCCGAGAACCTCGGGGATGTTTCCGAGGCCGCCTGTTCGCAAACCGGCGTTCTATCCCTTAGACTTGGCCGACACGTATGGCTTCCGCCACGTGGACGCCACGTAGTCGGAGCAGACGCCCAGATTCTTGCATTCCCCGGGCTCCCTGACGACCTTCAGCCCCGACTTTATCAGGGCATCCCGCATCATCAGTACTTCCTCGTCGGAAAACGCCGTGCGCGGCGCCCTGGCATAGGGGTTCGGGATCTTACCCAGCAGCCAGCACATGATCTTGTAGCGGTAGGGGAAGCGCCCGTATGTCTCGATCCTATCGCGGTACCTTCCGCGCACCGCATCAGTTGCGGGCTCCAACCTCTTCTGAATGGCGAACGCCTCATTCAGGTCGCCCCTCTTGACTGCCTTGAAGATGGCCACGTCCTCCCGGCCCCTCCACGAACCACCACCGTTAAAGTTGCCCTCGGCGCCGTTGATGAGGGACTCAAACAATGCACCGTCGCCTGCCCTCAGCGGGCAAATATGCCTGCCCGTCGCCGCTTCGACATCCTGCATGGCAAACGCCAGTTCCTTCACGAGCGTCATGTTCCAGAGACTCTCGAACTTCCAGGCCGCAACGTTCTTACACTCGAATGATATCTGCTTGATCACCGCCGGAGTCACGGGGGGGACCATCAGGCCGATTATGGGTATGTCAACGGCCTTGTCGAACGTCCTGTAGAGCTCGATGAAGTCCACCATGTTGTCCACCTCCACCCATGGGTGAAAATAGAGAACATCGGCGCCGGCTTCTATGACCCGCTCCGCCTCTTCGATTAGGTCCCAAGTCCACTGACCGTTCCTCGCCTCCACCTTGCCGGTTACCGGAAACCGCCCCTTCGCCTCCTCCTTGGCGATCTGCATCAACCGGATTGTTTCCTCGCGAGAGAGACCTTCCACCTCATTCGGGTCGATGCCGGCGATATCTGCTTCAAACAGGTCCCGGCACAGGCTCCTGAACGCGTCCTCGTCCACTTCCCGGCAGGTCTTGTCCGTGAACGGGATGATCGTGCAGGGATAGCAACCGGACCAATCCAAACCCATCGGTCCCTTACCGTCGGCCTTGCCCCATTTGTTCGCTTTCATGTCTGCTGTCTTCACCATGAGATTGTCCTCCTGTAATGCAGATTTTGTTGCGGAACCGCTCTCATACCCAACCCGCCACGCTTCCAGCATGGCATCGGTTGTCAATAATGAACACCAAACGTTCTGGCGGCGCGGCTGCCTCACTGGAGATGTCCGAGATGCAGACCCGAGGCCCTTTGGCTTTCCGTCCCGTCCTCACAGATGGTTTGGCTTTTTCAGACTGTCTCCATTATTCCACAGGCATAATGCATGTCAAGCGTTTTTTAGTATACACTTTGGCTTAATCCCAATGGCTGATGTGTTTGGCCAAAGGCGCATACTTTGTTGCCTTTGGCAATGATGTGTCTTCGCTGATATTCTCGCGTGAATAGTAGCAGGTGAAGTTGTGATTTTTCGCGATGTAGATTTTTGAAAATCTCTCTCACTAAATTTCTATTTGATACTCCTGAAGGTGGTTATCCCGCCGGATTCCCCGTCAGCCAATCTTTCGGGCGGTAATAATGACGGGCGTACGCGTCGGAACCTCTACTCGTCAAGCGGACTCTTAATGCCAAGGATGTTTGCCTTTGTCACATCTTCTCAACGCTCACTTCTTGCGCGGCTTATGGATGGCTCGGCGACGATGGGGTCTTCGCGATTCAAGGGACTATGACTGAAGAAGATGCGGAGAGAATTACGGTGTCTCAGCTTCGTAAAGAGGCGCTTTTGCTGCATTGGTTGGACTCCGTGGTTGGTGATAATTCTCTTTCATTCGTCTCTCTTAACTACGATACCTTACTCGATTCTACATTAAACAAGTGCCTTGGAGAGCGGGAGCCGGGCGATCATGGGTGGTCTCAGCAAGAGCATCCCGGGTCATATCTCAAGTTTGGCTACGGATTCGAAGTCTACAGCGAGGACGGCGTGTTGCAGACAGGCAATGGCATGCAACTTCTTAAGCCGCACGGCTCTTTGAACCTTATCTATTGCAGTCGGTGCAATAAGATTTACTGGCGGTCTGATAGCTGGTATGCTTCGATGCTTAATGATCGAGCACTATGCCCGTTCTGTAAACAGAATATGGACGCTCCACTTCAGCTCCCTCCTGCCTATACTAAAGACCTGTCGATGCTGAACTTAAACGATGCGGTGACAGTGAGGATTCAACAGGTAAAAGACAAGGTCGTAGCGGCCATAGCTGGGGCGGATCAGATAAGAGTATTCGGCTATTCGTTTCCTCCATACGATTACGAGTTCAGATATCTCTGCATGAAAGGTCTCTTGCTTAACAGGAAGCGTGATCAAGTTGTGGTTGACATAGTCGATTATGTGGAGGACGAGTCGAGGGCAGCAGATCAGGCAAGGAAGTACAACTTCTTGACCCTCATGATTCGCGATACGACATACCATATTCAAGGATTCATTCGCTACTTAGAGGACAGCGTAGCAGAGGGCAAGAGATAACCCGGTCACAATGCTTCCATGCGCAAGTCTGTCCTGAGTCCGCTACCACCTCTGCATACTTGTCTATCATCGGTCACTATGGAGCCAATGCGCCCTCGTTCTTATTGAAACAATCCAAGGTCTAGGCACCAAAAACGGACATATCAAATCTTTTAAGTGGTTATCGTGACTTTACACGTACTAGTCGTATTCATCCTTTCTAGGTGTACTAAAGTATAATAGCCCCCACACTCGTCGCGCACAGGATCATCTACTGGGTGAAGCCAACGAGTTTCAGTATCTCTATTCCCCATCCCCTCGTTTCGGCTTTATCCTGCCGCGAGAATTGATTGTTAGGCCCGTTCTCGTGACTCGCGAATTGCCTTTAATATCTCTTGTCGGCTAATTCCTTTGCGCAGGCCAGTAACATCAAAAGGAGAACGTAGGGAAGGACTTCGGGTGAAACAATGATGCTATGGCGCCAGGTATGCTAGACCAACTCTCTTGGTGTCTTGGATGCCTGGCGGTAGGCTGTGCATGACTCTACCTGAGGTCATGAGAATGTATGACGGTGCGTCCAGGCCTATCCACTAAGTAATGTATATTGCGCGAGCCGCGTTCGATGCCCTTAAGGTTTGCGCAGTCCCATCTTGGCCGCCAACTGTGACATCTGTTTAAATTCCTCGTCCCGCAACTGCCTTTGCTCAGCAGGTGATTTGTACTCACATGTCATTCCGAGGGCCTCGATCTTCGGTTTTGTAATTTTCACCGCCTTTTCGATTGCAGGCACCAGGACCTTTTTTGCCTCGTCGGGGATGCCGGCAGGCGCGTACATCCCGAACCATGTCGCAGGCAGCGCCTGTTTGTAGCCCAGGTCTTTCATGCCGGGAATTTCAGGGCTCCCGGGTCTCTTTGGGTCCATCACCAGTATCCTCATCCTTCCCGCTTCCACATGCGGCTTGAACTTTGCGTAAGTGTCAACGGCAGCCTCCACGTGTCCTCCCAGAACGGCAGTGATCACCGATTCCCCTCCTTCGAAGGGCACGTGGGTGAACTGGGCCCCAGTCTGCGACTGGATCAGCTCGATTACAAAATGTGTCTGGGAGCCGACGCCGATGGACGTAACGCGGATCTTGCCCGGATTCTTTTTCGCATAATCGATTAACTGGGGAAAAGTCTTCCAGGGAGCATCAGCCCTGACGCCAACGACGGTGGGTAAGAAGCAATAGAAACCCAACGGCTCAAGATCCTTAGCCGGATCAAAACGGACCACTTCGGGATTCGCCAGGGGCGCATAGATCAAGGCCCCGGCACTGGCGTAGATGAGCGTGTAGCCGTCCTTCTTTGACCTGACTCCCGCCTCGACCCCAAGGACGGTTCCTGCTCCTGGTTTATTGTTTGCGATTATCTTCGTGCCTATGATCTGTCCCACCTCCTCTGCGAGGAGCCTGCCCGAGATGTCCATTCCTGCACCCGCGACATTCGGAATGATGAGCTGGATGGTGTGATCCGGATACCCGGCGGCGGAAGATGAAGACGGCGAAGATGCGGTGCCGATCACGAACAGAAAAGCCAACAGAATAGCAAAACGAAAAAAATAGTTTGTTCTCACGGTATTCACCTCCAAAGTACGTTACGTAACTCTCTTCTTCTCAGGCGGCTGCTGAATATTAATATCGTATAGATTCTAGAGTTAAGCAAGAGCCGGACCGGCCAACGTAGTTGTTGTTCCATTAGTTCCATTAGCTTCATTGGTTCCACCGGACAGGTCCTGCAACTCCAGTTGCCGAAGTCATGGAACAACAGACTGAGATCAATTTTTTATTCTGGTTGTAACCAATCAAACCAATTAAACCAGTCGAACAGCCGTCTTGCAACTGAGGCTTACGTCAGCTTGTAATTTCTTCTTGACAAAACTATTGCTCGCAGTGCAGCATTATGTCAAACCTTCGGTAAAGCAGGACATGCTTACTCAGTATAATCAGTCAGCCACACGCACATCAAAAAGCAAAGAAGGGGGAAGAAATGGGCAAGAAGGATAACGTGCCTATCGGCGAAGAAGAGAAAGAATCGGGTAAGCTTCGGGTTTCCCGTCGTGACTTCCTCAAGGGCTTGGGGACGGGTACCGTGGCCGCTGCTGTGATGACCACAGCCGGTCCTAAAACCGAGGCGGAAGCAGCGACTCCAAAAGGGATTCGTGAGGCCGTGATTCAGACAGAGATCAATGGCCGAAGATATCGCCTCACAGTCAAGACAAACTGGACCCTACTCGCTGTGCTGAGAAGGGAGCTCGGCCTGACCGGTACCAAGAATTCATGCGACCGGAGCAGCTGCGGAGCTTGCACTGTTATCATGGACGGCATGGCTGTCTATGCTTGTTCCCTCCTGGCGGTTGAAGCTGACAAGCGGAAGATCATCACCATAGAGGGGTTATCCGACGGGGAGAAACTCCATCCCATCCAGACCGCCTTCGCACGGGAGGATGCTTTGCAGTGCGGCTTCTGCACTCCGGGCATGATCATGACCACGAAGGCATTGCTCGACAAAAATCCGCGGCCGAGCGCAGGCGAGGTTAAAGAGGCACTTTCGGGAACGATCTGCAGGTGCGCTGCGTACCCCAAAATAGTGAAGGCCGTGATGTCGGTCTCAGAAAAGGCTTAGGGAGGGGCATATGAGCTCGCAATTTAAAATCATCGGAACACGCCAGCCAAAGGTCGACGCATTCGAGCGGGTAAGCGGCCGGGCAAAGTATGCTTCAGATTTCTATCTGCCCCGCATGCTTTACCTGAAGACGCTGCGAAGCCCGTACCCTCACGCGCGGATCGTAAGTATCGATACATCCAAAGCTAATGGCTTGCCGGGCGTGGCAGTGGTGCTCACCCACAAGGAGATGCCGGCCTACGAGTGGCATGCCGGAATGCCAATCCTGACGGATGTGGCCCGGTTCGTAGGGGACGACGTTGCAGTGGTCGCTGCAAGAGACGAGGATACGGCTCAAGAGGCCCTTGATCTGATCAAGGTGGAGTATCAGAAGCTTCCCTTTGTGCTTGACCCTGAAGAGGCCCTCAAACCGAACGCGCCCAAGCTTTACCCTGAGGGGAACCTGATAGGGGGAAAGCCCACGGTTGTTAGTAGGGGCGACGTGGAAAAGGGTTTTGCCGAGGCTGACCTCATCTACGAAGCACGATACCGGACCAATTTGCTCCAGCATGCGACCAGGGAGCCCAGGGTCTGCGTTGCGGCATGGGAAGCCGGTAAGCTTACCATCTGGGATTCCACCCAGTATTCCTTTGACGTACAGCGCGGCGTGGCAAAAGCATTGAAGATCCCGATGAGCAAGGTCCGTGTCGTTTGTGATTTCATGGGAGGTGGTTTCGGTGACCGGTCCGGGCCCGAGCGCTACAATGTGCTCGCGGCGCTCGTCGCACGAAAGACGGGCCGTCCGGCGAGGATCGAGTTCAGCCGGGAGGAGACCTTCGTCGCAGGACACCACCGGTACCCGATAGTTCTGTACTTGAAATATGGTGTGAAGAAGGATGGCACCCTCACCGCGTTGCAAGCGAAAGCGATCGCTGATATGGGCGCCTTTGCTCACGTCCAGGGCGCGGTCGGCACCATGGAGGTGGTTATGTCAACCTACCGGTGCCCTAACATGAAAGGTGAGAGCTATTCTGTCACCACGAACAAGCCGGAAGGCGGCTATATGCGGTGTGTGGGCCATCCGCAGGGGACGTTCTCTCAGGAAGTCCACATGGACATCATAGCCGAGAAGCTGGGAATGGACCCGGTGGAGTTTAGATTAAAGAACTATGCGCGCCTTGAGGATGGGGACCAGTTCAGAAAAATCCCCTTCAGCAGCAATGGTATGGAGGAGTGCATCAAACGAGGCGCTGAAACATTCAAGTGGAACGAGCGTTGGCGGAAGCCTGTATCGAGTGAGGGCCCGATAAAGAGAGGGCTCGGTATGGCCATCCACGCCTGCCGCCACGGTGGCATGTTCCCGGGCATGCCGAGCTCCGGCATGGTCCGCGTCAACAGCGACGGGACCATCAATGTGTTTACGGGCACATCAGACCTGGGTGGCGGACAGAAGGGAACCATGGCCATGATTGCGGCAGAAGAGATGGGCGTGCCGCTCGAAAGTGTGTTCGTCACTGCAACCGACACGGACGTGACCACGGACACTTCGGGCAGCACCGGGAGCCGTGAAACGATTACCGGTGGAACCGGGGCGAAGTTGGCAGCGGCCGATGCGAAGAACCAACTGCTCGACATCGCTGCAGCCGAGTTTAAGACCGACAAGAAAAATATGATCATAAGCGAAGGCATGATCTACACCCGCGGTTCGGAAAAAGGTGTCCCGCTGGGCGAGATCGCAGCCAAGGCACCGGGACCTATCGTGGGCAGAGGCATCGGTATAGCCCCACTGAATGTGATCTTTCATTCCTTTGCCGCGGACTTTGTGGAGGTTGAAGTTGACACCAGGACCGGCGCAGTGAAAGTGATCAAGCTGGTTGCTGTTCATGATCTGGGCAGGGCGATTAACAAGCTGGCCGCGGAGAATCAGATAGAGGGCGGAGCAATTCAGGGAATCGGTTTTGCGCTGACCGAAGAGCAGTTGCTCGACAGGGCCACAGGGGTCTCTATCAATCCGAGTTATCTTGATTACAAGGTGCTCACCGCCAAGGATTTTCCGGAAATCATTCCTATAATGGTGGAATCGGTCGATCCATACGGTCCCTTCGGGGCCAGGGGGGTTGGGGAACCGCCTTACAGCGTGCCCGCACCGGCCATAACGAACGCGATCTACAATGCAATAGGCGTGCGCTTTTCTGAGATACCTCTGACCAAGCGTGCGGTCCTCACGGCCATCAAGAAAGCAAAGAGCTGAGGAGAAAGGAGAACACGATGAAACCCTTCGATTACTATAAGGTCACCACGGTCCGACAGGCTGTAGACCTCCTGGCAAAATACCAGGACAAGGCTGCCATTCTGGCGGGAGGAAGCGATCTCCTCGGTATGATGAAAGACGGCATAGAGGGCCCGAAGCTGAAGACGCCGCAGCACCTCGTTGATATCAAGGGCATTAAAGAGCTTGCCTACATCAAAGAACAGAAGACGGGCTTGAAGATCGGTGCCACCACGACTCTCACTGCGATCATCTCCTCGGAGATTGTCGGAGCTAAGTACCCGTTGCTCGTTGAGGCGGTCAAGCAGGTGGCCGTGCCTCAGATAAGGAACGTCGGAACGCTGGGCGGGAACCTGTGCCAGAGGCCTCGCTGCTGGTACTTCCGCGGAAAGCTCTTCTCAGACTGCCTTCGCAAGGGAGGCGGAAACTGCTACGCTCAAGACGGGGAAAACCAGTACCACGCCATCATGGGACGTGACATCTGCGCTATGGTTTATCCGTCGGACGTGGCCCCGGCCCTGATTGCGCTTGACGGCAGGGCTGAGATAGTGGGCCCGAAGGGCACGAGAACGGTTCCTCTGGAGAAATTCTACGTTTCGCCGGAGAAGCAGATCCTGAGAGAGACGGTGCTTTCGCCGCAGGAGATGCTCGTGTCGGTGGAAATCCCTTCATCGTCCCAGGGAAGAAAGGGCGCCTATCTCAAGCTGAAGGAGAGACAGGCGTTTGACTTTGCAATCGTGAGCGTTGCCGTATCAATGGCGTTCAAGGCTACGACGGCAGCAGATGCCCGTGTCGTCTTTGGCGGAATTGCTCCGTTCCCCCTCAGGAGCGTAAAGGCCGAAAGTGCGTTGAAAGGCAAGGAGCCTAAGAATGCTGCTCCGCTCGCCTGCGCCGCTTGCGTAGAGGGTGCGCAGCCTCTGAGCAAGAATAGCTATAAGGTCGACGCGGCTAAGGGGATACTCGAACAAGCGCTGAGCATGCTCAGCTAATAGCAATTCGCCTTCAAGCGCCTACCTTCGTTGCGGCGACCCGGGAAGAGAGTTTGGGGCCGCCCGGGTACCCCGCAAGTACAATTGGCAGACCGACGTACCGCCAGGTACGCCTGCGTATCCCAAGCCTCGGTTCGCCTCGGTATCCATCTTGAATGCGAATTGCTATAATCTCTCGTCCGGATGGCTCTTCGAGGTAAGGTTCCTGACCATTTGCTTAGGCTACGCAAGCAGTTCGCTTAGAACCACCTGAAGCCGTTCCTTCAGTACGGGCTTGATCAGCGTGGCTCGTACTCCACTTTCACGGACCTCTGCCAGAGTGATCATGTGGCCGTGGCCGGTCATCAGTATTATGGGTATATCGTCTTTTACCCGGAGTATTTGGAGGGCCAGCTGAGTCCCTCTTAAGTCCGGCATCATCTCGTCTAGGATCACCGCATCGAATCTCTCGGGGGCTCTCGAAAAAAGCGTAAGCGCGTCCAGCGGTCTGCTGCACGCCACCGGAGAACAGCCCATGCGGCGAAGCATCTCACTAATCATGCTAGCCAGCGCCTCATCGTCGTCCACAACCAGAATCCTGTATCTTATGCGTTCTCTCGTCATTATCTGTCTCAACATAAGTCTTCTGAAGCTTGGTAGCAACTCAGGTACGGGCTTCTCGTGAAAATCCATTCCTCCAGGAGCCCGCACGAGGCCTTGGAGCGGTCAGTTGTTATCGCGTGTAGGGGTTGCGGAAAGGATCGGCCCATCGCCCGGACAATCCCGGATCACATCACCGACGGTCCATCTGATTTCCCCAGCGCCCGCAAGACTCTATCGGGCGTTAGAGGGTACTCGTGCAGCCAGGTGCCGAGCGCATTCGAAACCGCCATGAGCACAGCTACCGGACCAGCTGCCGTTGCAATCTCGCCGACTCCTATCGCATGAAAACGGTGCGTGGGAAATGGCGTTTCGAGAACGACGTTGTCAATGGGCGGCAGCTCACGAAACGTGCGCCACTTGTAGTCGATCAGATTGGCATTGAGCACGTGCCCGGTGGAATGGTCGAGCACGGTTTCCTCGAATAGTGCACTGTCGATCCCGCCGGAACCGAGGCACCCGTTGAGCTGCCCCTCGAGCCCTTGAGGATCTATGATCTGACCAATGTCTGTCGTGTTGACCACGCGTACGAGGCTCACCTTGCCTGTCTCTGTATCGACTTCCACTTCAACGAAAGTCATCATCATGTTGGTCAAGGTATTGTCGGGCTCGAAGCGTCCCCAGCCGATTATGGTACGATCCACGCCCATCGCAGCCTTCCAGGGGATCTTTTTCTCTGGTGCGCGCCTTGAGAAGATCATGCCGTCGACCGTCTCCAATTCACCCGGGTCCGTGTCAAGCAGGGGTGCGGCCAGCTCAAACAACTTCTTCAGCGCATCCTCCGCTGCCTGGATGGCAGCGCTCCCTACAGCCCACGTCCCGCGGGAACCCGAGAATCCGAACTCGTACGGGTTGATCAAAGAATCAGAGGGCGTTATGGAGACCCGTTCCATGGCCAACTGAAGCACCTCGGCCACCATCTTGATGATGTTGCTCCTCTGGCCTGTCCCATGCTCTGTAAGGCAGGAAAAGAGCATCGCTGTTCCGTCAGGCTGGAGACGTACCTGCGCTTCGGACGCGTCCTCGCCGATGTCTGAGTCTCCGTGTATACCGACCCCGACCCCCCGCCTCTTTGTGCCGTCAACAGCCGTGGGCTTGAGCCATCCCTTCCACTTCTCTTTCCAGCCGAACTTTTCCGCGCCCCTGTCCATGGCCGCTGCGTAATCAACGCCCCTGTAAGTGTACCATTTGCCGTCTCTCCAGATGAAACCGCCGCCCGGCTTGACATAATTCTTCTTGAAGAATTCGAACGGATCGACACCTGCTTTCTCCATGGCAAGGCTCAAAAGCGGGATCAGTGCGCACTTCAACTCCTGACCGCCGAAGCCTCGCACGATGCCTGAGGCATTCCGGTTGGTGCAGACTACGACGGGCTTCAGGTCCCAGTTGGGGCACTGGAACGCGATCTGCACCTCGCCGCAGCCGACAGCCACCTGGGCCTGCGTTGTCATGGAATAATAGCCGGTGCCGACAAGCCATGTACCTGAGACTGCCGTCACTGCCCCATCCTTTTTCATGCCCACCCTTGCGTGTATACGCGTCTCGGGCCGCAACGTGAATGCGGCCAGGTGTTCTTCCTTGGTGAAGATGAGTTTGACCGGCTTGCCCGTTGCCTTGCTCAAGAGCGCTGCGTAGCACTGGATCTGCCAGGACATGAACTTTGACCCGTAGCTGCCGCCGCAGGGACCACCGATTGTCCTCACGTCGAGTGTCCTGTTGGACACGTGGAAAAGGGTGACCTTGTCCATGTACGAGTTTTGATTGGATACCCAGACCGTCACCTTGTTCGGCTCCTCCCACAACGCTATAGCGCCCGGAGCTTCGGGCGGCACAGGGTTCGGTATGTTCTCGTACCCGAACGTCCCTTCCGTTATGACGTCAGCCTCCGCGAAGCCCTTTTCCACGTCGCCCATGAGCACTGCCTTCAAGCTATTCGGACCGAAGAAGGGCATGCCGGGAGTCACCACGTTCCCGGGAAACTCGTCGTACAACTGCGGGGCACCGGGCTTCAATGCGTCTTCCATGTCGAAGACCGCAGGCAGAACCTCGTATTCCACGTCCAACAATCTAAGGGCTTGAGTTGCTATCTCTTCGCTCACAGCGGCAACGAGCGCCACTGCGTCGCCAACGTAGCGGACCTTATGGTCGAGCACGCGCGTGTAACGCGGCGTGCCCCCTTTCCAGTTGGGAACATCTTCCCATGTAAGCACGGCTTTTACACCGGTGAGTTTTTCGGCCCTGCTCTTATCGATCTTTTTGATTATTGCGTGGGGATGGGGACTGCGGAGCACTTTGCCATAGAGCATATCCGGGAGCTTAGTGTCATTCAGGAATCGCGCGCCGCCCGTGACGATGTCCCGGGCGTCTTTGCGCGGGATGGGTTTGCCTATGAATCGGTAGCTATTGACCATGTTTGCATGTACCGCTTCGTGAAAGCCTTGCCAGGACGATAAGCACGTTATGGCAGACGTGAAGTTTGTTGCGCCTTCATCTTCATAAGTACCTTGCCCGTATCAAAATCATAAAACCATAGTTCCAGCAGGCGCACATCCAGATAGTAATACTGGGCCAGATAGTCGCGGGGTTTTTCAGGCGTTGGTTTCTGTTCCACCGTATCGGATGTGGCGTAAGGGTCCACCAGCTTGCAGACCGCAATCACCGCTACTCTCTCCTGAAGCTGTTGCGCTTCTGCGGGCGCCACGTTGATGTTCCCGGTAATAGTCTCGCGCCTCGTGTTCTCATCTGCACCGACGCTGTCAGGGCCTTTCTTGACCTTTCCCGCGGCTTCCGTTGCGCTGGGAAGCACGACCGTTTCCGCCGGGAATTCTTTGAAGTTTGCAAATGCAATGAGGTATTCGCGGAATTTAAGCTCCTCAAATTCGACTTTTTTGCCATAGGCATTGGTGACGACCTCCCTGTTGTCGACCCGTGGGACGTATTTCACCCTCAGCCCTTTTCTCGATTGATCTTCTTTTCCATTTTGCAATACCGCGGTCAATGGGCAGTAGACTCTTAGAACCTGGTCATGTGCATCATAGAACCATTCCGGATAAACACGAAACGCATACGTGCTTTCGAGATCCAGAGTGGGAGGCGAGGGAAGGCGAGGACCCTGATCGGTACTCTCTTGGTACTTCGAAATAGCCGCAATCTCTCCCCTCTTGCTACTTTCCTGTCCATTCTTAATTCTGGTGTAAGCGAGCTCGGCATCGCAGCCGAGATATTGGGGAGGCAGTTGTTGAAGGGTGATGTCGAAGGGACGATTGTCAAACTCCGGAGGTAACATCATTTTTGAAGGCCCGCCTTGCGTTCCTGGCCCGCCGCCCCGCTGCTGGCTACCTCTTCTCCCGCCACCTCTTTGCTGCGCATGAAGCGAACTGGTTGAAAACACGACGAACAAAACGAACGACAGGGCAGCGGTAATTATTTTGGTGTACGTCTTCACGCTCCTTACTCCGCGGAATCGCTCCTAGAAGTTTTGTATGTTTTTACAAAAATATCAAGCAAAACCGCATTAGTCGGTATCAGCTGGTTTTTCGAGCCCCGTGGTCCGAACGCCGATGAGCCTTACTCTCTGTTTGAGCTCGATCCTGGCAAGGCACTCAAACGCAGTCTTTCTGACCGTTTCCAGATTGTCCGTCGCAGCATCCAGCGTTTTTGCCCTGGTATACGTTTTGAAGTCGCTGAACCTTATCTTGATGCCGATTGTCCTTGCTCTGTACCCGCTTTTCTTCATATCGTGAGTAACGAGCTTGGCCTGCTCTGCAAGTGTTCGCGCTATCGCCTGCCACTGCTCCACATCTTCTTCAAAGGTTGTTTCCCTGCTGATCGATTTTGGTTCCCAGTGTGTCACAAGTGGGCTATCGTCTATTCCGTGGGAAGCACGGTAGAGATAGTTACCGTACGATCTGCCGAACTGTTCGATCAGTTGCTCCTCAGACATTGCAGCAAGCGCATTGATGGTGGTCACGCCGAGACCTTTGAGGCGGGCTTCGGTCTTTGGTCCGACGCCCCACAGCTTTCTGACGGGCAACGGCCATACCATGCTTTCGACGCTCTCAGGCGTGATTACCGTGAGGCCGTCCGGCTTTTGGAGGTCGGACGCGATCTTGGCAAGGAGCTTGTTAGGGCCGATGCCTATTGAACAGGTGAGGCCTGTCCTTTCCTTGATGCGCGTTTTGATCTCCTGTGCGATCAGCTCCGTGGGCTTATCGATTTCAGATACGTCCAGAAACGCTTCATCTATACCTACGTCCTCAATTATGGGCGTAAACCCGGCAAGGATCTTCTTAACCTTTCTCGAAACCCGAGCGTATTCTTGGTAATCGACCGGAAGGAATATACAGTCGCGACAAAGCTGGTGGGCTGTCCGCAAAGGCATGGCAGACCGTATGCCGAATTTCCGGGCCTCGTACGATGCTGTTGACACCACGCCTCTCGTGAATGGATCACCTCCACCGCCGACGACCAGAGGTTTGCCTGTCAACTCCGGATGACGCAAAAGCTCAATAGCCGCGAAAAAGGCATCCATGTCCATGTGCATGATACGTCTTGGATGAGTCTGCTCTTCTGTCATGTGTCGAGCACACAGTATACCGCAAAGTGGTCGCATTCGATTGATTTTGGAACAACCAATGGACTGCAATAAAACCAATTGAACTAATAAAACCAATTAAATCAATTGAACAAGGCTCCTAATCGCCGGCTTGACAAGTGGCGCTGCCCTGCGCTAGTCTAGCCTTGTCTCCGATAAGCCAGAGTTTTCGTAACATCTACAGGGGTTGCCTATCAATGAAAGGTTCTATCCGTATCGATCCGGAGCGCTGCAAGGGCTGTTCCTGGTGCATGGAATACTGCCCCAGCCACGCTATTACCCTTTCGAGCAGGCTCAATCTCAAAGGATATTTCATCGCAGATTTTGAAGAAAAAAAGGGCTGCACGGGCTGCGCCGTGTGCGCGGTGATGTGCCCGGAGGTCGCGATAGAGGTGTATCAGATTGAAAAGACTGATGAGCGGCAATAGCGCCGTAGGAGAAGCTGCGGTTCTCGCGGGTTGCACGTGCTACTTTGGTTATCCCATTACGCCGCAGAACGAGCTGACCGAGTATATGGCGAAGCGCATTGCCGAAGTTCCGGGTGGCGTTTTTATCCAGTCGGAAAGCGAGATCGCTGCGATCAACATGGTGCTGGGCGCGTCAGCTGCCGGTGCACGTGCGATGACTTCATCCAGCGGACCGGGTATCAGCCTGAAGCAGGAAGGCGTATCCTATCTGGCGGCAGACGAGCTGCCTGCCGTCATCGTGAACATGATGCGCGGCGGACCGGGCATGGGCAATATCTCTCCTGCCCAGTCAGACTATCTGCAGGCTACGCGCGGCGGTGGTCACGGCGACTATACGATCGTCCTTGCACCGGCGTCCGTGCAGGAGGCTGCTGACCTGGTCCATGTTGCGTTCGACCTGGCTGACACATACAGAAACCCCTTAGTCGTGCTCGGAGACGGCATGCTCGGGCAGATGATGGAGCCCGTGACATTCACCACTCCCGCGAAAAAGAAAGAATATCCCAAGGAGTATGTGCTGACAGGCGCCAGCGGGCGCCCGGCGAGGATGATCCGCTCTCTCCTTTTTGACACGAAAGAAGAGGAGGAGCATAACTGGAAACTTTTCAGGAAGTACCAGCTCATGGAGCAGAACGAGGTACGGTACGAGACGTTTCTGCTTGATGATGCTGATATGGCTCTGCTTGCTTATGGCATTGCCGCGCGAATCGCGAAGGGAGCGATCAAGCGTCTGAGGCAGGAAGGGTTGAGGGTAGGGCTGATCCGCCCGATTACGCTCTGGCCCTTTCCGAAGAAGATCATCCAGGAGACTGCCAAGCAGCTTGCCGACTTCTTTGTGTTCGAAATGAGCACCGGTCAGATGATCGAGGATGTCAAGCTTGCTTTGGAAGGCAAGGGGCATGTTCATTTTTATGGAAGGCCCGGAGGCGTGATTCCCACGCCTGTGGAACTCTCCCGGATAGTTGCGCGCCATTACTACCAGTCAAAGCAGGGCAAGAAAACATGAAGACTGTATATGCTCGACCGAAGTGTATGAAAGAGGCCCACTTCCATTATTGTCCGGGCTGCGGCCACGGTGTCATAACGCGCCTCATCGCAGAGGTCGTGGATGAGATGGAACTCAGGGACAAGACGATCTGCGTCGCACCGGCAGGCTGCGGCATGCTTGTCTATAATTATTTCGATATCGATACGATAGAATCGGCTCACGGACGCGGCGCAGCAGTGGGAACAGGTATCAAGCGGGTGAGGCCGGAGAACCTTGTCTTCTCCTACCAGGGCGACGGGGACCTCGCGGCAATAGGAACCGCCGAAGGTTTTCACGCTGCAAACCGCGGTGAACTCATCTCCATAATTTTTGTCAATAACGGTGTGTACGGTATGACAGGCGGACAGATGGCGCCGACCACTATGCTGGACCAGGTGACCACCACATCGCCGGCAGGCAGAGATTCTGTAATCCAGGGCCATCCCGTTAAGATCTGCGAGGTGTATGCAACACTCGACGGCACATCCTATCTGGAGCGCGTGGCAGTGAACAAGCCGGCAGCCATCATAAAGACGAAGAAGGCCATAGCAAAGGCCTTTCGGCATCAGCAACAGAAGACGGGCTTTTCACTGGTGGAGATCCTTTCACCCTGCCCCACGAACTGGAAGATGAGCCCTCTGGACGCGTGCAAGTGGGTGGATGATGTGATGACAAAAGTTTTTCCCCTTGGGCTGATCAAAGAGACGAAAAAATGCTGATACGGACGATATTCTCCGGGTTTGGCGGGCAAGGCGTGCTTTCCATGGGCTATACCGTTGCCAACGCGGCTATGCTGGAAGGCAAGTATGTGACGTACCTGCCTTCCTATGGCGTTGAAGTGAGAGGTGGTACGGCCAACTGCACCGTTGTTGTGTCAGACGAGGAGATCGCATCTCCTGTCGCTTCAGAGCCTGAATTTATCGTTGCCATGAACCAGCCTTCCTTCCTCAGGTTCCAGAGTGTCCTCCAGTCAGGCGGGCTCATATGTGTCAACTCATCGATCGTAGATGTGGGGAGCGCGCGCGGGGATATTGAGATAGTGGCTATACCCACGAGCGAGCTTGCTGAAAAGCTGGGGACGATAAAAGTGGCGAACATGATCATGATGGGCGCCTTCGTCAAAGCGAGCAATATTGTTTCTTTTGATTTCCTGATAAAGAATCTTTCAGAAATACTCGGTGAAGGAAAGTCGAAGTTGACGAAAGTTAACAGGGAAGCCCTCCAAATGGGCTTCGATTACGTAAAGGAGTGAGGGCCAGATGGTCATCAAACAAATTTCGGTTATCCTCGATAACGTGCCCGGCGCGCTATCTCACGTGAGCGAAATACTCGGGCGGGAAGGGGTCAACATCCGCGCAGTGTCCGTAGCTGACACGTCCGACGTAAGCACGGTCCGCTTTGTGGTGGACGATCCCGTAAAGGCACTCAATATTCTAAAGGGCAATGGTTATTCAACGAGGGAAACCGACGTGCTCGCCGTAGAGACGCCTGACCACCCCGGAGGGCTCAATGCGGTGCTCAAGCCTTTGAGAAATGCAGGCATTAATGTCCACTATCTCTATCCGCATCTGGGCAGGGTGACCGGCCAGGCGGTCGTGATACTCGGCGTGGACAAGACAAAAGAAGCCGAAGAGATTCTCAAACAGAACTGGGTGCGGACCCTCGGGCAGGAAACCTATAGCATTTAAAGAACAGGTAAGGACAAGAACAGGTAGAGGAAAATACTAAAGCAAAGGTTGAGAGAAGAACAAGACCTGTTTTAGTGTTTACCTCAACCTTCGCATTAGTCCTTACCTCAACCTGCTTTATCTTTTTCCTGTTCTTGTGCTACCAGCCTTCTTCGTCAGTCTCGTCCCCCAATTCGATGTCGCCGCGCAGCACCTGTTCCATCCATTCCATCTCAACTTCGCCGAGGGCAGAATCGCTCAAATGGCGGGTTACCGGCGTTGTGGGATGAGGGTCCTTCCATTCCACCGAGTATGCGTGGAAATAGCGGCCAAACCGCTGCCAGAACCGGGGACCGATATTATTTTCGATCCTCATCCTGTCTTCTGCGAGAAGGGCTTCCTGGTACTCATCGCTCAGCTTTTGGAGAAGCTCGTCATCCGACATCGCATGTTCGTGTTCTTCCCTGCTCATTAGATTTATCACCTCCTGCGCCTGGAGAAATATATCCTTTGCAGATAATGTAATTCTTCCCTGCGACAAGTCAAAGGGATGAGTTCCGAAACACTCTTCATCTTATTGTCGATCTGAACTGGTAATGATGCCGATCGAATGAGGCATAGCCTAGCAGAACGCTATCAGGGGACTATCCAGTCTTGACGTACAACTCCCGTAGCTTTGGCTTCTCGATCTTTCCAGCAGGATTTCTCGGCACAGGCGCAAAGATGATCTTTTCGGGCCACTTGTATTTTGCGAGTCCTTGCTTCTTCACGAACTCTATCACGTCCGTCTCACTCAAGACTGCGGAAGATAAGGGCTGGATAACTGCCATGACGATTTCGACAAGGCGAGGATGGGGATAACCGAGGACCGCTACATCGGCGATCTTCGGGTGCTTGCGGAGCATATCCTCTATCTCCGCGGGAAAGATGTTTTCACCGCCTCGTATGATCAGGTCCTTCATGCGGTCCGCAAAAAAGACAAAAGATTCTTCATCCATCCACACTAGGTCCCCGGTGTGCAGCCATCCATCTTCGATGGTACGGGCAGTCATCTCCGGATTGTAAGCGTATTCCTTCATGAGGCGCGGTCCTTTGATCAGGAGCTCACCGATGATTCCGGATGGGACCGTGTTGCCCTCACCATCGACCACCTTTACTTCCATGAACGGGGTCGCACGGCCGATCGAACCCGCTTTCCTCGCGCAGTCCTCGGGATACAGGTGGATGAGGCCTCCCCCACCCCCCTCGGTGATCCCATAGTTGACACCGACGCCAAGACTTGGGAATATCCGCCTCGACTCTTCGATGAGGACCTGCGGCACAGGCTGGGCCCCCATCTCGATATGTTTGACCTTCGAGAGGTCATATGCCTGGGGATCAATGCGGCCGGCCTTGATCGCCTGAATCACGTCCGACCACGTGGGAACGCTCACCCAGCCACCCGTACAGCCCTCTTCCGCTATAGAGCGTAGAAAAGATTCCGGCTCCAGTTCCATGGTCATCAGTATTTTTCCCGCCGCGATGTAGGAAGGGAAGGAGAGAAACAGTGTGCCGCTGTGGTAGAACGGGTGCGGGGCAAGGATCACGCTTTCATATCCGTCACGGGTGGTGAGAGCATTGCCGATCGCGATGTAAAGGAGCGTGCCGTGGGTATGACAGACAGGCTTGGGCGCACCGGTTGTTCCCGAAGTGAACATCAGCTCAGCCATATCGTCATCGGCGGACTCAGCGAGCACCTCGATCCGCATTTCGTTCTCTGTAATCTCCCGGTACGAGGCCATTCCAGCCGGCACCGTATCACCTACAATTAGGTAACGATTGACGTAGCTCAGATGAGGACGTATGGGTTCGATCCTTGGCAGGAAGTCTTGGCCGAGGATAAAGGCTTTGCACCGAGTCACGTCGGCCGCGTATTTGATGTCATTGGCCGCGAAGCGGAAATTGAGCGGAGTGACCGCGGCACCTGTTTTCAAAATAGCCATATAGGCAACGTACCACTCGATGCTGTTAGTCATGAGATGGAGGACGACGTCCCCCTTCGTGACTCCACACTCGGCGACCAGGTAGTTGGCGAGCGCATTACTCCTGTCGTTCAGCTGCCTCCACGTGAGGCTTCTCCGCTCACCACGCGACGGGTAGCTCTCGATCAGGAATTCGCGATCCGCAAACTTGCGTGCGTTGAGCTGGCAGAAACGCGCAAAATTCATAACGACCTCCTTTTAAGGCGTGCCGTTTCGTCGCATGACCTTGTATAACGTATTGGAGCTATGTTTCCAAACTACTTCCACAGATACCCAAACTTCTCTTTTACCTGTTTCTTCAGATCCGGTGGATAGGTGATGACCTCGGCAAATTCGTTTCTCCAGTGATAGGGTCTGCAGGCATTGATAACAACCCGTGCCATGGTGTAATCCTGTCGTGCCCTTTTTTCCGGCGTGACCGCCGGGTCCAGAGGGGTATTGAGATGCCCGCGCAGAATCTCAATCTGCGTTTCGGGGTCCACCCTGGATGAGATCGCCCAGGCCACTTCATCCCAGTTGGAAGGGTCAATATCCTCATCGACGACGATGGTATATTTGCCTGCCATAGCCGCGCCTCTTGCTATGGTGGCGGCTATCGTCCCCACTGCCTGTGCGTGTCCGAGGTAGCTCTGCTTAATTGATATTACCGCAATGGTCCGGCCTCCGCGTCCGTAGCTCCAGACTCCCTGTATCCCCGGCATCCCTATAGCCAGCAATCTCTCCCAGATGGTAGGGGCGTAGTGTATGGGTATCGCATACCAGGCGGGCTCAGCTTTATTGAGTGGCGCCCCGGTTATGATCGGGCTGTTCCGATGGTAGAGCTTCTTCACATGGATGAGCGGACGTTTAAACGGCTCGGAAGCGTAATAACCCGTCCACTCGCCGAAGGGGCCTTCCAGCCTGCTCTCCTTATCCGGAGGCGGCGCAAACCCGGATATTGCAATTTCAGCCGACGCAGGTATCGGTAGACCCGTGACATCATCGATGATGACTTCGACAGGCTTGCCTTTGATATAACCGGCAAAATCAAATTCGCTCATGCCCCAGGGTATCTGCATGGTGGCTGCAGCAAAGAGCATGGGGTCCTGCCCGAAACAGATCACTACCGGGCAGTCTTTTCCCTGCTGCCAGTATTTCTCGCGTATTATCCCGCCGTGGGCCCCGGGGGACATGAAATAGGCGAGCATATCTTTTTCATGAATCATGACGCGGTAGGTTCCTGCATTAACGTACCCCGTATCCGGGTCCCGGTTAATATTCAGGTCGCCGGTACCCAGGTATCGTCCTCCGTCATGCGGATGCCAGAAAGGTGCGGGGAATTTGAACAAGTCTATGTCGCTACCTGTCAAGACGTTCTCCTTAATTGGTCCCGTTTCTACCTGTACAGGAGGTATGGGTTTGAAGTTGAAGAGTTTGTCTCTCCACTCGGCGATGACTTCGTTATCCGACTGATCGTCCGGAATACCGAAAGCCAACCGCTGCACTTCCTTGGGCTGAAAAATAAAGTTGGTGAGGAGCCGGTATCCTTCCGGGTAATCCTTTATCTTATCGAACAAGAGTGCGGGTCCTTTTTGCTCGCTGTTCATCTCGCATATGGTGCCGATTTCCAGATTCCAGTCAGCGTGCTCGACCTTTTTCAGGAGGTGAGCTTTCTCCAGAACTTTGATATAGTCTCTCAGGTCATTATAATCAGCGGCCATCTTAATCCCTCCTGCAATCTATTTGACGTTCACAGCCAAATGCTCATGGGCCTTGTCTGTCAAGGTCGAGTGTATGAAAAACGGAGTTGCCTGTCAAGAAAAACAATCCCGAAGGAGAACATCCCGAAGCGGCGTCACGTCATAGTTGAAGCATTGTGTCACAGGGACGCAGAAACTTGTTGACATGGCTGACCCCTGTTTGTAAGAATGTGATGACAAGCGTCGGGTAGAGGCGGGTTTCGGCCCTGTCGGTGAGATAGCGGTGCCGATGTGGCCGCTATCGTCAGTTCGGGAGGACTAGCATGAGTCACATCCAAAACGAGGCCGATCATCAATCAAAGATACGGCCCGAAGTGAAACGCTTCCTCTATGTCTTGATCGCAGTTGCCGCAGGAGTGGTTACCTATTTCCTGCCCCTCTCCATGTCGGAAGTCAGCCGCCGTGCACTCAGCGTGACAGTTTTTGTGCTGGCCATGTTCGTAACGGAGGCTGTCCCATTGGGGGTGACGGGTCTCCTGGGCTGTTGGCTTTACTGGGTCTTTGCGAACATACCCGTTGCCAAGGCGTTCGCAGGATTTCACAACGACTCACCCTGGTTCATCCTGAGTGCCCTGTTGCTGGGGATAATGGCGGATACGACGGGTTTGGCCAAACGGCTGGCCTACAACATAATCTCCCGGCTGGGGACCCGATACACGTGGATCCTCCTGGGGATGATACTGCTCAACTTTCTGCTCACTTTCCTTATCCCATCCAGCGTTGCAAAGACGGTCCTTGTCTGTGCTATCGCAATAGGCCTCATACAGACCTACGGTCTGGACAAGAAAAGCAACATTGGCCGGAGCCTGATTCTTGTCATGACATTCCTGTCGAGCATTTTCGATAAGGTCATCCTCACGGGAGCCGGAAATATCCTGTCCAGGGGAATTATCGAGTCGCTCGGCAAAGCCCAAGTGTCGTACGGAATGTGGCTTATCGCTTTTTTGCCGATCACGATCCTGACCATGCTGGGATGCTGGCTCCTGACCATGTGGCTCTTTCCACCTGAGAAGAAAACGCTGGAGGGAGGGGCAGAGTTCTGCCGCGCGGAACTGGCGAAAATGGGTCCGATGTCCCGAACCGAGATTAAAGCGGCGATCATTCTAGGAGGCACAACGCTCTTGTGGGCAACAGACTATTGGCATCACGTATCTGCGTCAAAAATTGGCATCATTGGCGGCCTTTTCGCGTGCCTGCCGCTGGTTGGCGTAATCAAGAAAGAAGACTTCGGTAAGGCCAATTTCCCTATCGTTATCTTCATAGGCGCGGTCATGTGCCTCGGGAGCGTGATGGCGGAGACCGAGATTCTAAAGACCCTTACTGCGGCCGTTTTCAAGTGGATGACGCCCATCCTCGCGTCTGCCTCTATCTCTGCGGCTATGCTCCTGTACTGGTACTCCAATCTGCTGCACCTCTTTCTCGCTGACCTCTCGCTGATCAGCGCTGCCATGCCGCCTCTTATGGACTTCTGTCTCAAGAGCGGCTTCAATCCTCTTACGCTCGGCATGCTCTGGGCCTTTTCTCTGGGCGGCAAGGTCTTCATTTACCAGCAGTCGGCTCTCGCTGTTGGCTACGCGTTCGGCTACTTCACGCCGAAGGATCTGTTCAAGTTCGGGCTGGGCCTGTTCTTCATCGAATCATTCCTGCTCTTGACGATAGTTCCATTTTACTGGCCCCTCTTGGGTCTCACGTTCCGCTGAAGGAGTCTTTTCCGCTGGATGAAAACGTATTGTTCAAGGTCGGGTATTTAAATAAACGAAGTATGGGGGGAGAACGATGAACAAGGTGCGGTTCACCTTTGCGTGTTTGCCTTATATCCACATGTATCCGCTTCTGTATGGGGCAGTGGCGCCTGAAGGCGTCGATCTCAATTTTATTCCCATGGAGGCGGCGGAAGAGATTTTCTGGCGACAGCTTAAACATGAAGAGTTCGACGGAGCGGAGATGTCGCTCTCATCTTACACAATGGCCCGCGCACGTGGGGACGAACGCTTTGTCGCGATCCCCGTGTTCACCTTGCGGATTTTCCGCCATTCATGCGCCTACATAAACACGCGCAAGGGTACAGAAAGGCCCTCTGACCTTGCAGGGAAAACGATCGGTGTGCCGGAATACCAGATGACCTCCACCGTGTGGCTGCGCGGTATGCTTCAGCACGAATACGGTGTGTTGCCCAGCCAGATTCGCTGGAGGGCAGGAGGGCAGGAGATACCCGGGCGTGAGGAAAAGCTGACACTTAAGCTGCCGCCCGACATCGACTACCAACCGATCCCGCAGGACAAGACGCTTTCAGGCATGCTCGATTCCGGAGAGCTGGATGGCCTGTTCACCGGTTCGCGCGCGCCTTCCTGCTTTATAAAGAGCTCCCATGTAAAACGCCTGTTCGAGAATTTCGTCGAGGTGGAAAAGGAGTACTATCAGAAGACGTCGATATTTCCCATTATGCATACCGTGGTGCTGAAAAGATCTATCTATGAGGAAAATCGCTGGCTCGCCATGTCCCTTCTCAAGGCCTTCCTGAAGTCGAAGAATATGGTTCTTGAGAAAATGCGACAGACGGATGGCGTCCCGTTCTATTCCATCCTCCTGCCCTGGGGCGTGTCAGAGGCAGAGAGGACGCGCGCGGTCCTGGGGGACGACTGGTGGCCTTACGGACTGGAAAAGAACCGCGTGAGCGTCGACGCACTCTGTCAGTACTCTTTTGAACAGGGCCTGTCTACCCGCCGTGTGACCCCTGAGGAGCTCTTTGCACCCGAGACGCTCGATGAGTTTAAGATCTAGACAGCTTCATGCCGTGTGCTCTTCGGATGGTCCATGCCCTTGCTGTGCACCGTCCGCTAGTCGACCGTCATGGTCTCGGCCGGCTTGAGATTGAAGCTCGCAACCACGTGACGCTCTTTTGCTACGTCGAGGAACGACTTGGCGCCGCTCAGGATGTCGGCAACGTCCTGGTTGGTGAGATAGATGATGGCGTACTCGATGCACCCGCCGTACTTGTCGCACTGGGTGTAATCCCGCAGCGGCCAGTAAATCCCGAATGCCACGCCTTGAATATCTTTAAGCTTCAGATCGCTCTCCTTCAGGTACCGGATATACTTGGGGAACTCTTGGTGGGTGATCCGCTTAAAGCGCATCGGCCACTTGTCAGGGTCTGCAACATCCCTTTCAAAGACGATATCGGCCGGCCGGATCTTTATCGAGACGTAATGATCCTGCGTCTTTCCAGCGGGGTTCTTAAGCCCAACAACGGCTATACCGTCGTAGTAGAAGTCGACGCCGGCGTTCTTGTACCTGAGGTAGATGTTCCGCAACGCCGCCTCGTTCTCCTGGTAGACGCGGGCAAGGTCGGGGTCGTCATAGGTTGTTTTGAACACCTCGTGCTCATTCTTTGCAACCTGGACAGGGCCCGTGCAGGATACCAGCAGTAAGCAAACAAACAGACCGATGAATGTTTTCATAGTTGATCCTCCTTGTGTTTTAACTTAGCTTACTCTAGCACTAAGTATGCACATTACACGTCGGGATTACAAGGGGGGGGTAAGAAATAGGGCGAGGTCAGAAGCAACGGTGCAGAAGGACTATAAAACTCAACTGGCCAATCTCTCGGACAGCTTATTGTTCTTGCCCGGGGAAGAAGGTGCACGCCTCTTGCAGGCACTCTTTGTTGAGGGGGTGAAACCGGCATTTCAGGCTGCGGACATCAGATGCTATTTCTACTCCGAACTGATCCTTAACGAAGGAGACAGCCTCACGTATCGCAAGGAAGGAGTTCCTCTTGCAGCAGCGCGGCCCGCCGGCGTTGGCAATTGTGTAGAGGCTCTTCGCGGTCATGAGGTTGGAGAGTCTCCACTCCTTCTGTGACAACGGGGTGGCACCCGTTATGACGCTCACAAATATACCGGTTCCCACCGCGGCACCGCAGTCGCCATAAAAACCGTAGAAGCCTCCCAAGACTTTCTCAGCCCGTTTTCGGGCCAGTTTGATCTTCTTTTCCTTTTCGCCGGACTCGCCCCTGGCGTTGTAAAAGGCCGAGAGCAGCACGGCGGGAATCAGAAAATGATGCTCAGGTCCATGCATCTTCAGGCCTGGGCTCTTCATCAGAGTCAACGCCATGGCGATGGGATCTTTCGAGGAGCTTTCTATGGTAAATCGCTCAATAAGATCATTGGCGGACAAGGCATGGCAGGCATCACATACGAAGTGGTTGTCGATACACTTGGCCTGCGTGCTGAAAACACCCTTGCAAAAGACGCAAGCTATGTCCTGAGGCTCCTTCAGATAGAGAAGCTCTTTACCGCAGAAGAGACATCCGCTCTTGTGTTCCATAGGTCACCTCATCTTTCTCGGGCAACATCACGTCAACCATACTTTGCAGGCTTCACGACTGAGGGATTCGGGCAATGTTTCAATGTATGCCCTGATCTCGTCCCGCACGCGCCGGTAATGGGACATTGCCTCTCCCTCATTCCTCGCACCCTCCGCAAGCTGCGGCGGGTCCTCGAACCCATGATGTATGATGGCCGTCTTCGCCGGGAAGAAGGGACACGTCTGGGCAGCATCATCGCACAGGGTTATGACGTAATCAAACTCTATGTCTGGCAAGTCGAGAACCGACTTCGATTTATACCCTGATATGTCTATCCCCACCTCCGCCATTGCCCTTACTGCTCTCGGGTCAACTCCCTTCGGCTTTGTTCCTGCTGAATAGGCCTGGACTGTATCGCTTAACAGATGACTCGCCCATCCTTGCGCCATCTGGCTTCTGCAGGAATTGCCCGTGCACAGAAAGAGGATTTTCGTCTTCATGTTACGGCGTCTCCACCCCTGCCACCCGGCAGTATTGTGCAGAGAAGTAGCGCCTCTGAAAATAGAGTGCCACGTTCACGAGCCCGATGAGTGCCGGCACCTCGACGAGCGGTCCGATGACCGCCGCAAAGGCCTCACCTGAATTGATGCCGAAGACGGAAACGGCCACAGCGATGGCGAGTTCAAAGTTGTTGCTTGCAGCGGTAAAAGAGAGGGTTGCACTCTTTTCGTAATCAGCGCCGAACTTCTTGCCCATGTAAAAGGAGGCGAGGAACATCACCACGAAGTAGATGAGGAGCGGTATCGCGATCCTCACCACGTCCAAAGGTAGCTTGACGATGTACTCGCCTTTCAGGGTAAACATGACGATGATGGTGAAGAGGAGGGCTATGAGAGTGATGGGGCTTATCTTCGGCACGTAGACGGTGTCGAACCACTTACGCCCTTTGAGTTTTATGAGACCGAAGCGGCTTATAATACCGGCGATAAAAGGGATGCCAAGGTAGATGAAGACGCTTTCGGCGATCTGGCCGATGCTCACCTGCACGATCGTGCCTTTCAAGCCGAAGAGGGGCGGGAAGACCGTGATGAAAATGTAGGCATAGACTGAGTAGAGGAGAACCTGAAAGATAGAGTTAAAGGCGACGAGGCCGGCCGCATACTCCCTGTCGCCGCACGCCAGGTCGTTCCATACGATCACCATGGCAATGCACCGGGCGAGGCCGATCATGATAAGACCGTACATGTAGTCGGGATATCCGCCCAGGAAAATGATGGCAAGGAAGAACATGAGAAAGGGGCCGATCACCCAGTTCTGGACGAGGGACAGGGCAAGGACCTTCTTATTCCTGAATGCTTCTCCCATCTCCTCGTACTTCACCTTGGCAAGGGGTGGGTACATCATGAGGATGAGGCCAATGGCGATAGGGATGTTGGTCGTGCCTGACTGAAAGAGATTAATGAAGCTGAGCATAGCAGGGTAAAGGTAGCCGAGCCCCACGCCGAAGAACATGGCAAGGAATATCCACAAGGTCAGAAAGCGGTCGAGAAACGAGAGTTTTTTCGAAATGCCTTCGCTCATCACATAGACTCCTATTGGGATTTGGGACTGGTGTCGCCCTCTTACCTGTTAGTTCGTCGCACAGCAGCGATTGATCGGGATCACGTCGCCCCTGCTCTTGCAGAACTCCCCAAGCCGCTTCCGATCCTGCTTCATCGTTGCCTCCGGGATCCGTTCCAGCACGGACAGAAAGAGAAACCTCTTGAAGAGATCAGTGTCATCCAGCCTGTAGTGCATCCACTTCCCCTCTTTTCTGTCTTTCAAGAGTCCGGCGGACTTGAGTACGCCGAGATGGAACGATACCTTCGGCTGGCTCATGTCGAATGCGGCAACGATCTCACAGACGCAGAGCTCCCCGTGCTCAAGGAGCTTGAGGATCCTGAGCCGGGTTTCATCAGAGAGGGCTTTCAATATGGTCACCATTTCTTTCATCGCTTGCCTCCTCTCGACCGCTCGGCAATAAGCTCTTCTACTTTCCCTTTGATCTGATCCCGTATCTTTCTTGTCTTTGCCAGCTTTTCTTCATGGCTTCCTGTCAGGCTGGCCGGATTCTCAAAAGTCCACTGAAGACGCCTCACGCGACCAGGGAAAATAGGGCATCGTTCGGCCGAGGATTCGTCGCAAACCGTTATGACATAGTCGTACAGCCTGCCCTCCTTGTAGAGGCCGAAAACAGACTTTGCCCGGTTCGCAGAAATGTCGATGCCCACCTCTTTCATGACCTCTACCGCAAGAGGGTTGAGGGGCCCCGGTTCAAAGCCGGCGCTCTCCCCTTCAAACCGGTCTCCGGCCAGATGGTTCAAAAACGCCTCGGCCATCTGGCTTCTCGCGGCATTGTGGACGCACACGAACAACACACGAAATTTTTCCTCGCTGCTCATTTGCACCCCTCCACATAGACGCTCGTGACATAATCACTAATCGATTCGCCTTCTTTGAGGCTTGCCAGAACCGCTTTGCCTAAGGGATCCTCGGTATCGGGGCCGGGACAGCACGCACCGGGCAGCGTCGTGGTGACCTTGATGCTGCCGAGGCCAGACGCTTCTGCGAGGTTCTGGTATTCACCCACGGTGATGGCGCCGGCGATGCAGCCGACGTACGCCTCCACGCTCTCCCGGACAGGCGGCGGCAGATCTTTGAGCAGCACCATATCGGAAATAGCGACTCTGCCCCCTGGCTTTAAAACACGGTAGATCTCTTTAAAGACTTTCCGCTTGTCTGCCGACAGGTTGATGACGCAGTTGCTTATGACCACGTCCACGGAACTGTCGGCAACGGGCAGGTGCTCGATTTCACCGAGCCTGAACTCGACGTTTGAAATGCCGCTCTTCTTTGCATTCTCCCGG
>DATFYE010000192.1:0-14149 GCA_035315185.1 Syntrophorhabdales bacterium
CATCACATCATGATTGACGGAGGAGAGTCCTATAGGAGGAAACTGAGTCCAAAGACACGGCAGTAACTGCCACCCCCAGCGGGCACAAAGTGGGGAATAATCCGTGGTCCCGGTGGTGGGGAATTACTTTGGCTCTTGACAGATTTAGGGATGAAAAGATCCTTGGGTTCTTTCCTGTTTTTTATGTTGATGAAATTATTTCTCATAACGAAATAGGTAGTCAGTATCCTTGAGCTATAGCATCTCTTTTAGTTCGTAATGCTGACTTGCTCGAAGTTCAGCTCATGTATTAGTTGTAGGTGAAGTCAATACCCGACGGCTATTGCCGCATGACCTCGGTCTTCGCGTCAGATGAAAGCAGCTGTCTCGTACCGGATCCCTGCGTTCCGTCGCGACGTCTCCGTGCGACAGGCCCGGCATGGAACTGGCGGATATAGCCAGGTCGGGTAGCGACCGGCAGGGGTACGTCTGCATGCTCTCTAGCGAGAGGAAATGAATAGCACATGTTACTGGCATGACAAAGCAGGAGGAGACCATTTATTGAGGTACAGACAGAGAAGGAACAGCTCGGAAAGAATAGCCCTATGCCATGTCCAAGCGAAACAAGAAAAGGCATAGTATCCCCTCACCCTCGGTTCCTGCTGGTGGTGGCATAGAGAAAAAGGTGCCGCTCGGTACGCAAGAGGCGTTCAGACCTGTATTTGAAAGAGCACTCGACTTCGCAAGGAGCAAACTGTACGGTAGTGGAGTGATAGACCCCACCGTTCTGTTCGTCTACGGAAAGGGCCCCGAAGACGGAGAGCTGAAGGAGAGCACGACGAAGGTTGTCTCAATCAGATGGAAAGACGAGTTCCAGAAAGAGGCCATGCGGGTGAGGATACGCGAGAAGGCAGAACGGGAAGGTGCCGTCGTCGTCGTGCTCCTGATGCCGGGAGAGGCAGCAAAGCCCCAAGAAGGAACGCTCCTGATTGCAGGAGCAATACCCGGCATGACTGCGGACGCTTCCGTGACCTACGCTTTTGACAGGGAAACCAGAACCTTCAGCTTTTCGGAGCTGGCCTGGCGCAACGAACCAGAACGGAACTTCTTTCTTGAAGGACTGTTCGGTGCGGCACCAAAGACGGGGTAGCATCTTAGGCGAATCAATGCCGCTCTTCAGCGCTTGCTATGGGCTTTGATTCTTTTTTTCAGCGTCCTGAGGTTCTGGTCGACAAGTGTTGGGTTCGTTTCATTGGTCTCGGGCTCGAAATAGCGAAACATTCCATCAGGTGAACGTTCGATTCTTCCGATGGTCACCGTTAAGGTTCCCGTGTCCGCTCCTCCATGCTCAGGGCCAGGCGTTTCTATCTCTATAGTCAATTTCACCTTAAGGTGGCGCTCTCGTCCACGGCGTGATGCTTCTTCAAAGCTGATCATTCACTAACCCTGTTTCTCATCGTATGTCGGTCGCGCTTCCGTGACCTCCGCGCGATTCAGTCACCCATTTTCTCTTAACGTCGTCCTCCTCTCTCTTGGCAGGACGAGATCAGAGGTGGACGTCTCGTACTTCTCTCTATAATTCTGGGGTAGGTGTTTGCCCCTGTCAAGCGACTCTCGCGACCCTCAAGTCGAGAGAGTCGTATCCTCAATTGATCCTTGACGGGCTGGAAGCCGTAGATTTGTATTGTTAATCGTCGACCCAAGAGCAACCATGTTTGCGATCAATCAGGCTACAACTGCCCTCATCGTCAAGAGAGAGGTCGCGGATGCCCCGGTCATAGGGCCGCTGGTCTCAGTTTATGGGGCTGGTATGCGTCAGCCTGATCACCTTGCCCCGATACATCTGGGTGGTTCTCGGGTCTGAGTACCTCAAGATAACCTTCGATATAACCGCAAGATGAATTCCGTTCCGACTGGCATAGGTCGGTATAACGCTGCCCTTAAAGAACAGGGCGAACAGGAAAAAGCCCAGGGCGACTGACCCGACTATCAACCCTTTCTTCGTACCATCAAAGTTAACGATAAAGAGAAGGAGAATGACCGCGGCAAAGGCCAAACAGTAAGGACAATACACATGGTGCCTGACCTGGAACGCAACCAGCACTATCTCCACGCCCACTCCTGCAGAAAGGAGCACAAGTATCAACCGGTCCCATTTCAAAAGACTCAGGCCGATCAGGATCACCGCAAACATGATACCCACATACGTCAGGTTCACCCCGAAAATGCCCCCTCTGAGATAAGAACAAGAGCCGCCGCATATGCTGTAGAAGACTTCCAAGCCGATGGCGACGAGCAGGAGCACAATAGTGATCGGGTGCTTCCAGGTACGGAGAATCGACATCGTGTTCCCTTCTTCTTAAGCAGTTTTTATATCTGGGGCATCGTGCCGGCGCCCTTCACCGTTGATCGCAAGCCAGGCGTCATTTCGGGCCCCTTCCACGTTTTCGTAGTAACCGTCACCGCCACGACCGGTCAGCCCGTTACCGATCGCTGTTTCTCACCCCGGACGAGCGCCACGACGGAGAAATGACCCCGGGACCTTCTTCCTGCTCGATAGTGGCTGCCTGCACGATCGTGTGCTCGCCGAACTTGTCGTTCACCGTGTCCATGGCTTTTGCCAGGGCAGCTTTCTTCTCCCGCTTCTTTTCTTCGAAGAGGAGCATCTGGTCGCCGTCCTGACCGAATGATGAGAGAGCAACGCCGAAGAGCCGCACACTCTTACGAAGCCGTGTCGCATCGAGGAGTGCTGCTGCAGCGTGGTAGATTTGACCGGTGTCGTTCGTATAGGAAGGCAGCGTAGTTTGCCTGGTGAACGTCTTGAAATCTGGATACCTGACCGTGAGGGTAACCCTCTTACCCTTATAGCCATACCTTCGTGCCCTCCGGCCCACCTTTTCGCTCAGCCGTAGCAGACAGTTCTTCATCTCATCGCGTTTGAAAAGGTCCTTGGGCAGTGTGATGCTGTGTCCTATGGATTTAGGGTCTGGAGGCACGATCTCGAGGGGACGCTCCAGCTTCCCGGTGCCCATCTCCTTGAGGCGCTCTCCCATGACGCCGAACCGTTCTGTAAGGAGAGGAAGAGGCGCCCTTCCCAGCTCGCCACAAGTAGTGATACCCAAGGCCCGGAGTTTCTCTTCTGTGTGCTTTCCGATGCCCCAGAGTTTTTTCACGGGAAGTTTTTCGAGAACTGTGGGCACTTGCTCTTCCTTCATCCATCTAAACCCATCGGGCTTTGCAAGATCACTGGCCAGCTTGGCGATCAGGACATTCTGCCCCATGCCGATAGTACAGGTAAGCCCGAGTTCCTTCTTAACCGTATTCTTCAGGGTCATGGCCAGGTGTTCCGGTGTGCCTAAAAGATGGTAGGACGCGGTGATGTCGAGGAAGACCTCATCTATGGAGTAGATCTCAAGGTCCGGCGTGAACCGAAGGCAGATTTCTTCCAGCATCGAGCAGATCTCGGCGTACTTTCGATTGTTCCCCACGACGAGGATGAGATCGGGACAGAGCTTCTTCGCCTGATACGTGGTCATCGCCGTTTTGACGCCGTAGGCACGGGCTTCGTATGAGGACGTCGTGATAACCGTCCTCTCTCCACCGCCGGTCACGGCTATAGGCTTCCCTCTGAGATCAGGATTATCACGCTGCTCGACTGATGCGAAGAACGCATCCATGTCGACGCACGCGATGATGTTTGTCATGACTGATTATAACCGGACTCCTGCCGACAGCCAAATAAAAGCTTCGTGGGGTTCTATCGTAGAAATGGCGGAATGGTCGCTGAATATAGTAGGAGGTTGCAGCAAGTAACATTTATCACCTGATCCTTCCCGTGGCATACCTTCTTTTTTCTGTGTGCAGTTAGGCGTCATCCCTTCTTCAGCATCTGGACCAACTGGTCCCGAAGGGCGACGCTTTCAGGTTCTGCCACAAGTTCGATCGAAGCAGGAGAGGAGGCACCAAGGCCCAGCTCAACGGCCCGCGCGATCTGCTCCTGCTCAAAAATCGGTCGGCGCATGATAGCTTGGTTGCTTCCGAGCAGTTTGAGCATTGCCACACCACAGGCATCCACCGCCACCCTGTCCGAAGATGCAAGGAACATATTGCCCTTCGCCCTCTTGCCGGAAGCCGGCCCTCCGTCCACGAATGCATCCACGCCGTCCAGGACGACGAGGGAGGGCGTGAAGGCTTTATTTATTTCTGCGATCATCCGTCTCTGATGGGAAGAGCCGTGAAGCTGTTGCATGTAGTGGTAGCCATGGCGTGTCGTGGGCACGACGCCCACGTGGAGCTTGAGGGACATGGTAAATACTCCACCGAATTGATGAGTCTTGAGGCAACACGTGGAGATCAGGCATTCAGTTTCGAGGATAGGTCTCGCCACGCGGAAACCGTCCGGCCAATGACCCCCTTTCGGTTTAATTAATACCCAGTCCTTATCCGGAAGCGTATCAAAGTCGATCACCTTTACCTGTAGTTTCTCCAACCACGGTAGGATGCCCTTTTCCTCCATTACCTGCCGGGTAGGTGGATAGCTCCTCTCACCAAGACTTACCGATTTCGCCCCCATGCTCCAGATCTCCTCAACAAGGGCGGTGAGGGTGTCGTTATGGGTTGAGCCGGGTGTCGGGTCCGCGGTGTTAAAATTCGGCTTTATGAGAACCTCTTTCCCTTTACACGGATTGCTACCGAAGGTCATAAGGACCTTCCGCACACCCTCTTTCCTGCCGGCGCTCTTTACCACGGCAACGCGGCTCATGGTTCCTCCTTGGCTTATCGAGGGATAGCTTCCCAGGACCAGTGTGCCAGCCAACACACCGGCAGATTTTAAGAAGTGCCTGCGCGTGTACGACATGCAATCACTCCTTTCATTACCCTCCGATCCCCAGATTTTGCTTGAACCGGCTTGCAACAGCCCTTGAAAAACATTGTACCACCTTTCATTCCTCCATCCAACGGATGGACAATCGCTGCGGTGGGGTAATCGACCACCCCATATGCGCTTCTCAACATTCGGGTTGAGGAGTTCTTCTGTACTGTTCACACATTGATCTTTTCATTCTGCACTCCATTGCGCATGGTAATCGCCTACCCTTAAGAACTTGCCCTAACCGGTACTGTTGTCAACACGGCGCACCAAGTCGAGAAGAAGTGCGAGGGTCAGTTCAAGGTAGGAGGCCCGTGAGAGCAGTGGTCGGGATGCCGAGCGCATCAATGCTGAGCGCACCTGGTGTTATGTGTGTGGAAAGCTGGGAGGCAAGGATGCTATGCTCTGCGTAGGGAATGGCACATACAGGAACCGGACGCATCGAGTGAGAACCATCGCGGCGGCGGTGAACAAGATCGAGGATGCAAATGGACAGCAGCATGGCGAAGGAAAAGTCGAACGTCGTTAAGACCCCGGAAGGAAGGAAGTTCAGATGGGGAGGACAGGAGTACACCGTGAAGCCAGGCTGCGGGAGCGAGAAAGGAAAATGGATGTGCCTTACCCACATGACCGCCTTTATCAGCCAGGCTCAAAAGGACAGCCACATCAAAAAGGGGCAGCACGAGATGGTGTGGCTCTGCGTAGAGCACGGAGCGGAGGTCCCATGACCGAACCATTTCTTCTTTACAATGAAGCACAGCAGAGGCAACACGATGAACAGGCCGTTCTTCTGCCTTCGGCCCCGCCCGTGGCCAGAATATGCTGCACAATTGTCGGGCCACATCGTACAATGGTGCGAACGAATACTGCTAAGGTGAAGGAGTGCCGACCATGAACGTGACAGAAGCGATAGCAAAAAGAGTAAGCGTGAGAGCCTACGAGAACAAGCCGGTTCCTGCCGATGTTTTGAAGAAAATCATCGAAGCCGGCCAATGGGCGCCCAATGCCGGGCCTTTTCAGATTTCAGTGGTCCATAGTGCTGGGCTGCGCCAAAAGATTAACGACCGTGCGCTCCATGCCATGGTCAACTCGGAGAATCAGTTTGCTCGACAACGAGCGTCCCTGCCGGGATATCAGCCGCTATACGGGGCACCTGTATTGATCCTCCTTTCCGCGCCTGCGGATGCTCCTCTTGGGCCGACCAACACAGCGCTCGCTGCAGAAAACATGTTACTTGAGACGACTGAACTGGGCCTTGGGTCGTGTTATCTCATATCCCCCACCAGAGCGTTGAACGGGGAGAGCAACCGTGATTTGGCTCGAGAAGCAGGGGTACCCGAAGGCTACACGGTGCAGTGCGCCGTTATCGTCGGGTATGCTGCCGCTGAGAACAAATTCAGTTTGGGTGAGCGCAGGAAAAGAGGCACCGTAAATTACGTGGAGTAAGGAAAGAGTACCTGGTCCTCTCGCCAGTGAGAGGCTGGCAGCACAGCTCCTGCATTCTTCTCAGAATCGACGCCTGCGTTTTCGTCTCGTCGTTGCAAATCTTATTTGCGACGTCAACTGGCCACCCATGCCGGCCTCGCCGCTCTTCCATCGTTGCCCCTGTGCAGGCGGGTGAAACGTTCAGGACTTCTTCCTGAAAGTGTGCCTCTGCCCCTGCTGCAGAATTATGAGCATTACAGATGGCATTAGCGTAAGCCACAAGCTACGTTATCCGCCACTTCTGGATGCAGATGCCATGGCCATTCATCTCAAGCTGCGGGTATGAGTTCTTCAGTACAAAATGTTGATCGGCAAAAAATATACTACAATTGAGCCGGCTCTACGCCCCACTTTTGCAGCCGTTCCACAACCGTGGTCAGTAGTAGGTCAAGACTTTTTTTCATAATGTCTGTCATCTCGAGCCCGATATCAACGGATTCGGGCTGAATGCCTATAAGGCAGATCTCAGCGGGCAGAGAACCGGCCATCTTCGCGGCAAAGAGCAGATCGGACAGACCCACGTGATGAATTGAGCCCTGTGCGGCCATAAAGGAAGGGATCGCATCGCCTTCAATGGTCACAATCGCCCCGGGCGGCTCTCCGGCCTCAACCGCGTCAACAAAGAGCACCTTCTCGTAATGCTCTATCAAGGGCAGCAGATCGAGCCCCGCGGTGCCGCCGTCGAGCAGGTCGATCCGCGGTTCGAAGCCGTATCTTGCTTTTATTGCCTCTATGGTGCGCACGCCGATGGCATCATCTTGCAGGAGGATATTGCCTAAGCCGATGACGCAGATCTTATTCTTCACGGCATGTCTTGTGGCCGCTGAACATGGAGCTCATCACGCAGTTATCCTCAACGAGGTCCGTTGTCCACCCGATATACATGTGAACGATAGGAAAGACGATCAGGAACCACATGATGAAATGGTGAACCAAGCGGACCTGCTGGACAGGGAAATAGGGGAGTATCCAGCCTCCCACCACTTTCCAGAAGAACCCGACGTGACTCTGCGACATGAGGGCAAAACCGGTCAGTATGGAAACAAGGTAGCCCAAAAACAGGACTACGTACGCTATCCCGGCAAGCACCGAGTGGCCCAGGACTGAGGGTGGCCGAGGATCCAGCAGCAGGTAGAATCGTAAGTCATGATAGAGGTCGCTGAGCCGCCCGGTCGTGTAAGGGATCATGGCGCTCCACCGCGCGTAGGTATTGCCTGCAAAACCCCAGTAAATCCTTAGCAAGACGCCCATGGCAAAGACATATCCTGCCGAAAAATGCACGAGCCTCATCCAGCCCATGATAAACTGGTTGTTGGGGTTAGTACCGTAGAACAGCGGGTGCACACTGTCTATGTAAGGGTGCCCGATGTAATAACCGGTGAAGCTCAAGACGATGAGACAGGCCGCATTCATCCAGTGTGATAACCGGACCGGAACCTCCCATATATAGACATCCGTCAGCTTCAACACGGGTCAGGCTCCTTTCACCACCGTTATAGGTCTTCCCCTCACATCGGTCACGTGGACTGCGCACGCCATGCACGGGTCGAAAGAATGGACGGTCCTGAGAATTTCAAGGGGCTTTTCCGGGTCTGCCACGGGGGTGCCGATCAATGAGGCCTCCACGGGCCCCCGCGTTCCCTTTGCGTCCCTTGGTGAGAGGTTCCAGGTGCTCGGGACCACCGCCTGATAGTTCGCGATCCTTCCGTTCTTGATCCCCACCCAGTGGCCGAGTGCGCCGCGAGGCGCGTCATGGAAGCCATACCCCTTCGCCTCCTTGGGCCAGGTGCCCGGTTCCCATTTCTCCACCTGGCAGATCCGATAGTCACCTTTCTTGATGGTGCCAACGAGTTCGTTGATGAAGCCCGGTATCATCTCGGCTATGATCAGCGTTTCGATGCCGCGTGCCGCGACGCGACCGAGCGTTGAGAATAGCGCTCCTGCATCAACCTTGAGTTTCCCCAGTACCATATCAACGACCTCTTTCGCCCTTTTGTGACCGGATGCGTATGCCACAAGCACGCGGGCGAGCGGGCCCACCTCCATCGACATCTCCTCATACCGGGGCGTCTTGAGCCAGCTATATTTTGCCTGCGTGTCCAGATGATCGTACGGTGGTTTGGGTCCCGTATACTTCGGGTTCGTCTCACCCTCCCACGGATGTTTTCCCTTCTCGTCCCCTTCTTTATAGTCGTACCACGAGTGGGTCACCTGCTCGGCGATCTTCTTCTGGTCAACGGGCATGATCTTCATCAAATCTTTCCCGAGAATGATCCCTTTCGGCAGTTGCAGGTTGTCAGTGTTGCTGCGGTTGTCTCTCGGAAACTCACCGTAGGTCATGTAATTGCCGACCCCGCTGCCGTAGCTCGCCCAATCCTTGTAATACGAGGCTATGGCCAGGAGATCCGGTATGTAGACCTTGCTGACAAAGTCGATGGCCTGTCTCGCGGCCTGGGTCATAAGCGCAATAGCGTCGGCGTTGACGGCGTTCTGGCTGCCGGGGTCGACAGGTCGCGCTATCCCTCCCACCAGGTAGGTCTGTAAATGCGGATTCTTGGAGCCGAGAAGGGCATGCACTTTAACAATACCCCTTTGCCAGTCAAGGGCCTCCAGGTAGTGAGCTACTCCGAGCAGATTCACTTCGGGAGGCAGCTTGTACGCGGGATGCCCCCAGTACCCGTTCGCAAAAGGGCCGAGCTGCCCTGTATCGACCAGATCCTTGACCCGTTTCTGCACCATCGCGAAGAAAGAAGCGCCGGAGTTCGGCCAGTCAGACAACGACTGAGCAATAGACGCGGTTTTTGCCGGATCGGCCTTTAAGGCACTCACGATGTCGATCCAGTCGAGGCCATGGAGGTGATAGAAGTGGATCACGTGATCCTGAACATACTGCACGGCGGCGATGATGTTGCGCATGATCCGTGCGTTGTCCGGGATCGTCATACCGAGTGCGTCCTCTACCGCCCGGACCGAGGCAAGCGCGTGAACCGTGGTGCAAACGCCGCAGATCCTCTGGCAGAAGAGCCAGGCATCCCTTGGATCGCGATCCTTGAGGACGATCTCAATGCCCCTGAACATCGTGCTTGACGACCAGGCATCGACCACTTTCCCATTTTCCACCTTCGCTTCAATGCGCAGGTGGCCTTCGATGCGGGTTACGGGATCTACCACTATCCGTGCCATTGTGGACCCTTCCATTCAGTCTTTGGCTGAGCCTTCGCTTCTTCCTTCGGTTTTTTCTTTCGCCTGAGTAGTCTCGCTATCGTGTGAACAAGGATACCGCCGACCGTTGCTGAGGTGACTACGAGCCCTACCTTGTCGGCTGTTGTCTCCACCGTGATGCCATACGGCTGCGGGAGTCTCCGATAGAAGGGCGTCATCTCGTCCCAGAAGTTCGGCGCGGCACAGGCGATGCATCCATGCCCGGACTGCACCGGCCAACTGGTACGTTCGTTATATTTCACCGTAGGACAATTCTGGTACGCCTCAGGCCCTTTGCATCCCATGTAATAGAGACACCAGCCGAGACGGTGTCCCTCGTCGCCCCACTGTCTGACATACTGCCCCGCATCGAAATGGGATCTCCTCTCGCAGTTGTCATGAATCCGCTTTCCAAACGCAAACAGAGGTCTTCCCAGGGCATCGACCGCCGGCAGCACGCCGAACGTAAGGTAGTAGACGATCGCCGCCGTTATGTTCTCAGCATTGACCGGACAGCCGGCGAGGTTGATGACGGTCGCCCCGGGGACTGCGTCCCGCACCCCGACAGCGCCGGTGGGATTCGGATGCGCCTTCGGGATACCACCGAACGTGGCGCAGGTCCCCATCGCAAAGGTGGCAAGGGCGCTCCCGCACACCTCCCGGACGATATCAACGGAACTGCGGCCCGCTACACAGCAATAGGCGCCATTCTCCGCGAGCGGGATGGAGCCCTCGACCGCCGCGAAGTATTTTCCTTTCTGGTTTTTCAGCACATCGGCGAGTGACTTCTCCGCCTGCTTGCCGGCCGCTGCCATGATGGTTTCACTATAGTCAAGCGAAAGTACGTCAAGAATTAGTTCACTGACAGTTGGCTTCGTGGCTCTCAGCAGCGCTTCCGTATCTCCTGTGCAGCTCTGACACTCAATCCAGACGAGGATCGGTTTCTTTTTCGTCTCCAGCGCATGAGCGATCTTCGGTACGTAGCTCGAAGAAAGCCCAAGCACCGCGGCCATACCTCCGCAAAACTTGAGGAAATCGCGGCGGGAGACGCCTCTGTCCAGCAACTCTGCGAGCAGATTATCGGTGGCCATGAACTATCCTCCCTCAGCCGCTACAAGTCGAAGCTAACTTCAGAAAACATAATGTCACAGCAGGAGATGTCAAGTTGTTAGGTGAAGTTTCCATGTGGCCCTGATACTTTTTCTCCTTTTGGTCTTCATGCGGCAACCCACACCTGGTCCTTGTATTCTTTCTCGATGGACGCCATCAGGCTCGCAATGGCCGCGTATCCCTTGACCCTCCGGAAGTCCTGTTGACAGCAGGGGGCCCCGGAGGCGAGCCAGCGTTGATGGTGCTCTCACGCTACCGGTTGATGTCAGCTCACTACCGAACTGCAGGCCGAGATTGCCGAGCGCAAGCGTGCCTAGGATAAGTTTCGCAGGCTCTTCAACTCGAGGCGGTCCGAGTTCCATTGTTTTGGTAGGAATACGCACAGTGCGCACCAACGACCCGATCGGCTCTCATTCAAAGGATGCCCAAGTAAGATTTCCTGATGAGCGGGCTGTCGAGCAACTTCCTTCCCGTCCCTGCAACGACGATCGCGCCCCGCTCGAGCACGTAGCCGCAGTCAGCGATGCCGGGCGCTTGATAGGTGAAATGCTTTCGATTGGTTGATCTTCATTATGCGAGACCAATGCACCAGTCGTAGGTGTGAGCCTGACCTCACGCATAACTGTACTACTGCATTGTCAGATTTCGCTTGAGATTCACGAATACAGACGGTAATCGCGCAGTCCCAGAAATGAAAAGTCAGGGCCACCAGGAATGAGACCGTGGCCAAAACAGTCGGGGGAAGGGGTCACGCTCCATCCCCTAAAGCTGACTGCTGAGGGCCGCAACTGCAATGCCGCTCTGCGGTTGCATAACTTCACTAACATACCTATACTAAAAAATAGTAACCTTGAACAAGGCAATTGAGATGGGAGCGCACGTAATAGTAAAGCAAATGGAAGTGGGGCGGATGGCAGTGTTCGCCTACCTCGTGGGATGCGAGAAGACAAAAGAAGCGCTCGTGATAGACCCCGCGGGTGATGAGGATCGGATTCTCCAGGAGGCGAACAAAAAGGGCCTGAAGATAAAATACATTGTCAACACTCATGCCCATGTGGACCATATACTGGGTAACAAGCGCATGCAGGATTTGACCAACGCGACGATCGTGATTCATGAGAAAGAAGCCTATGCGCTTACTCACCAATCCCAGCAGACGCTGGACATGTTTGGAGGGGAGCCATCTCCTCCTGCGGGCAAGACCGTAAAGGAAGGCGATGTGATAACCGTGGGAGAGGTAAATCTCACGGTCATTCATACCCCGGGTCACTCCCCCGGGGCTATCTGCCTTTACGGTCACGGTCTCGTCTTCACCGGCGACACGCTGTTTGTGGGAGGTGTCGGCAGAACAGACCTGGGAGGCAGTTCCCATGAGGTGCTCGTTTCCTCCATCCGCAACAAGCTCTTTACACTACCCGATTCGACCGTGGTGCTTCCCGGCCACAATTATGGTAGTGCGCCGAAAAGCACCATAGGCATGGAAAAAGTCAACAATCCGTATGTGGGCTCTCGTTCGTAGCCTCGTCATAGTATGCTGTAAATGTGATCAGCATAACATAGGGGCGGTGGATCAAGGAGGGGCAGGAATTCGGCAATGCAAGACGTGCAAACAGTAGTCGACAAACTGTTCTTAATCGTCAGCATAGTTGGAACGCTTTTTGTTTTGACAGAGATGGTCCTCCGATATTTCAGGAAAAGCATATGCTCTGCCGTAGGATGCAAGCTGGTGGCGCGCTATGCGAGGTTTGGAGACATTTCCATCCTGCTTATCGGCTTTGTGACTTTCTCACTGCTGATCGCATGTACCATCATGAGCTCGTATTTCAACAAGACTGCATTCGGGGAGTATGTCAATCTCATCCTTATCGTGTCTCTCGCTTGCGAAGGTTATTTCGCGGGCTTTCAGGCGTTCAGGGTACACAAACCCTGCATGTTCTGCCTCACTGTTTTCGCATTCATTGTTACGCTGAGTCTACTCAGGCTTCTCCAGGGAGAAAGAGAAATCATTGCGGGTTTTGCGGCCATGGCTGGGGTATTCAGCCTTTGCTACCTCATTCTGCCGGTCGAGAGCACCGTGCGCATTGAGGGGCACCCGGCGGTGCCAGCGGTCGGCCAGCCGGCGCCCGAATTCGACCTGACTCTGTTCAGCGGGCAAAAGGTTGCGCTGAAGGATTTTCTGGGGAAGCTGGTCGTCATAATTTTCTGGAGTTCGGGGTGAGCTCACTGTCTACGGGAGGCTCCCGTATTGGAGGCAGCATACAAGCAATACTACAAGCAAGGCCTGGCGATTATCGGGGTGGATGTTACCCAAGACCAGGAACCAACTGCCCGCGCCTTTGTGAAAAAGGACAAACTGACGTTTCCGGTCGGACATGACACCTCGGGCGAGATTATTTCACTCTACGCCGTCCAGGCTGTGCCTACGATCATTCTCGTCGACAAGACGGGCAAACTGGTGGAGCGGCATGTAGGGGAATTGACCAAACCGGAATTAAGACAACGGATGGACGCTCTCTTGAAATAGCAGGCCGGATCAGGTCGCTGCAGGGAGTGCGGGGGTATTTGCTGTCTTTCAACTCTCTTTCAGACGTAAATCCTCATTGTTTCGAATTTGCTTCGGTAGACGAGTTGTAGGTGTTCTAAGCACTCCTGTCAGTCGAAAAAACTTCTTCCTGTAACTTACTACATCAGTATTTCTACTGTTGGTATCAGAGTAGACGTGGTAATGGCGAACGTCACATTTGCCAAAGCCCAGCACCACTAAAACAGAGAATGTCACCACCGCTTCTCACTGGCGGTATCCTCGCCTACTTGCTGAGGCGCTCCGAATCAATGGAAGAAGCAACCCGGGATACTTTACGGTAGGCCTCAGCCGCCTCAGCTGCCGTGACATAAAAGGCATCACGACCCAGCAGCTCCGGTATGCCCGATCTTTCCAGCTGGGCAAAAACCCCGGGTGAAACCGATGCAAATACTAACTTAACAGTGTGCTTGCTAAGTTGCCCAATTAAGGAGCACAGTGTTTCTGCTGCGGTGTAGTCAACGTCATCGACTGCCGAGGCGTCTATACAGAGCCACTTTAACGGTGGACTCGCCGTTTCGACTAACCAGGTGATCTCCTCGGACAATATCCTCGCATTGGCGTAGTACATGCCGTGGCTGAACCGATAGACAAGCAAGCCGGGTAGCAGCTGACGATGGGTGTTCACCGGCTGTGCACTCCAGCGCCCTGAAGCATCCGTCACGATGAGAGCGTTTTGTGGTCGATAGCCATGGCGTGTATGGCTGACAAGCGACAGGAACATGGCCAGTAGAATACCTTGTTCCACTCCCACGATAACCACGGTAAGGGTAGTAAGGACTGCCACCCAGAATTCCACCGGTCTCTCCCCATAAATACCGCGCATACCTTTTATGTCAATCAGTGCAACCCCGATCAGGAATACCAGTGCAGCGAGGACCGCCTCAGGCATGAATTCCAACGGTTTCGTAACGAAAAGAAGC
>DATFYE010000193.1:0-27214 GCA_035315185.1 Syntrophorhabdales bacterium
CCTGCTCCTGCCGATCATCCGTGGAGAAGATTCAGGATTGCGTTCCCAAACCGGAAGAAGGAAGAGGCCCCGGAACAGCTACCACGGATATAGGACATTTCTATTTTGGTAAGAATAGGACATTTCTATTTTGGCTTTACATTTCCCTACTTTTCTGTTGCATAATGCAGCCTTATGCTATAGACTACTCCACTGAAGTTAAAACCATTCTGCACGTCTTTCAATTGGCAGCAGGGTGCACGTCAGTGTCTGCTCTCAAGAAGCGAAAGGCGGAAGAAAAAACCCGGAGGTCTTGATGTCCAATCTCACCATTAAGCAGTTGCTCGAAGCCGGTGTCCACTTCGGCCACCAAACGAAACGGTGGAACCCCAAGATGAAGCCTTACATCTTTGGGGCCAGAAACGGCATCTATATTATTGACCTGCAGAAAACGCTCAAGATGTTCAAGGAGGCGTTCAATTTCGTTAAGGAGGTTGCCTCCCGGAACGAGTACGTCCTTTTTGTGGGCACTAAAAAGCAGGCCCAGGAAGGAGTGGTCGAAGAGGCCAAGAGGTGCGGCGCCTATTACGTGAATGTGCGCTGGCTCGGCGGTACGCTTACCAACTACCAGACCATTGAAAAAAGCATTGACAGGCTTCGGAAGTACGAGGAACTGAAAGGCAGCGACATCTTCAAGGTGCTGCCGAAGAAAGAGGCTATAAGTGTAGACAAGGAAATAGATAAGCTGGAAAGGAACCTCGGAGGCATAAAGGGCATGGACCGGCTACCGGGTGCCCTCTACATCGTCGACCCGAAAAAAGAGTATATAGCGGTGAACGAGGCGAAGAAGCTGGGAATACCGACGGTCGGTATCGTTGATACTAACTGCGACCCTGACGATATTGACTACATAATCCCAGGGAACGACGATGCGATCAGGGCTATCAAGCTGATTACCAGCAAGATTGCTGATGCGGTGATGGAAGGGCGCGCTTTGTACGTCGAGGAGTTTGAAAGCAAGGAAGAAGAGAAGGAAGGCCCTAAGCCGTTTATTGACGAGAGTGTGCTCGAAGAGAAATACGATGGAGACGAACCTGGTGACGAGGAAGGGAGTGTTTGATGGAAATATCTGCTGAACTTGTTAAAAAATTGCGCGAAAAAACGGGCGTAGGGCTTATGGATTGCAAGGAAGCCCTGAGGTCTGCAAACGGGGACATGGAGAAGGCGGTTGATTACCTGCGTGAGAAGGGCCTGGCAAAGCTCGCGAAGCGCTCGGGAAGAGCAGCTACGGAGGGTTCCATATCGGCCTACATCCACACAGGCGGCAAGATAGGTGCGATGGTAGAGGTGAACTGCGAGAGTGACTTCGTTGCCAAGACCGTTGAGTTTCAGACATTCGTCAAGGATGTTGTGATGCAGATTACCGCGTCCAACCCGCTCTACGTGCGACGGGAAGAGGTTCCGAATGAGGTCCTCGAAAGAGAAAAGACGATCTACAGGAACCAGGCTCGTGAGTCGGGCAAGCCTGAGAAGATCCTCGATAAGATAGCGGAAGGAAAGCTGGAAAAGTTCTATCAGGAGGTCTGCCTGATGGAACAGCCCTTTATAAAGAACGCCGATATCACGATAAAAGAATTACTTGAGGAGTTGGTTACCAAGCTAGGGGAAAACATCCTGATCAGAAGATTCGTGAGATTCCAACTTGGGGAGACCGCAGAAGGATAATGGCCGCCTACGACAGGATCCTTTTGAAGCTGAGTGGCGAGGCTCTCATGGGCGAGGAGCGCTATGGTATCGATCCCAAGATGATGAAGCATATTGCCTTCCAGGTTAAGAACGTCAAAGACCTGGGCGTGACAATCGCGATTGTAGTGGGAGGCGGCAACATTTACAGGGGCATCAGGGCTGAAGAGCAGGGCCTGGACCGCGCGACGGGTGATTACATGGGCATGATCGCCACGGTCATGAATGCAGTAGCTTTACAGGACTGCCTTGAGACGCTGGGCTTGGACACGAGGGTGCAGACTGCCATTCAGATGGCCCAGGTTGCCGAGCCCTATATCCGGCGAAGGGCCATACGCCATCTCGAAAAGGGACGTGTCGTTATTTTTGCCGGGGGCACCGGCAATCCCTATTTTACCACTGACACGACGGCAGCGCTCCGGGCGATGGAAATAGGCGCCGAAGTTATCCTGAAGGCAACGAAGGTGGAGGGCGTTTACGACAAAGATCCTGAACGTTTTCCTGACGCCAGCTTCTTTTCTGAGATTACATACCTGGAGGTGCTCAACCGCAAGCTCAGGGTTATGGATGCGACAGCCATATCACTCTGCATGGAAAACAAGCTACCGATAATTGTCTTCAACCTGAAGGAACAGGGCAACATGAAAAAGGTTGTCATGGGCGAGCGGATCGGCACAGTGGTCAGGGGGTAACGGTGCAAAACGAATCACTTGGAGAGTTTGAGGAGAAGCTGAAGAAGTCGGTGAACGCGCTCAAGAAAGACCTGTCGAGGCTCCGTACCGGTGTTGCATCCCCCAGTCTTCTTGAGGATATACGAATCACCTATTACGATCAGCCCACGCCCCTTAACCAGGTGGCGTCTATCTCTTCACCCGATAGCCGGACCATTGCGATTCAACCGTGGGATGCCTCTGCTGTCGGAGAGATCGAGAAGGCGATCCAGAAGTCGGATCTTGGGGTTACTCCTCTTAACGACGGGAAAATTATCCGGCTGGTCTTTCCGAAGCTCACGGAAGAAAGAAGAAAGGAACTGGTTAAACAGGGGAGTAAAATGGTCGAGGCCACGAGAGTGTCCATCCGGAACATCAGAAGAGACATGAACGAAAAGCTGAAAAAAATGGAAAAAGATAAAACCCTTTCCAAGGACGATCTTTTCAAGCTCCAGGAAGATGTCCAGAAGATGACCGACAGGTACATCACTCTTTCTGAGGGCATTTACTCCGAGAAAGAAAAAGAGATCCTTCAATTCTGACAAGACAACCTTATGGAGTTCAAACAGGAGAAACTGCCGCTTCATGTTGCCATCATCATGGACGGCAACGGCAGGTGGGCAAGACAGCGGAACCTGCCGCGACTTGAGGGGCACATAGCAGGCATTGAATCGGTGAGAGAGGCGGTAACCGCGACGAGGGAGATCGGAATACCCTATCTGACCCTTTACGCATTTTCAAAAGAGAACTGGTCGAGGCCCAAAGAAGAGGTCAGGGGGCTTTGGCACCTTCTGGAACTCTATCTCCGCAAAGAACTGCCCATGATGATGGAACACGAGATACGCTTCCGGGCCATCGGCGACCTGGGAGATCTGCCGAAAAAGGTCCGGGCGATGCTCAAGGACGTCATGGAGCAGACAGCAAAGCATAAGGCATTGACACTCACTATAGCGCTCTCGTACAGCGGCCGGGAAGAGATACTTCAGGCCGTGAGGTCGCTGTTACAGCATGTGCAAGCAGGGCGCGTCAAGCGCATCGACGAAAGAGCCTTTTCACGGTACCTTTACACAGCCGGTATGCCTGACCCTGACCTTCTCATCCGGACGAGCGGTGAAATGAGGCTCTCCAATTTTCTGCTCTGGCAAATGGCCTACGCCGAGATCTATGTGACTGAAACCCTCTGGCCCGACTTTAGGAGGGAGGCTTACGAAGAGGCCCTGCTCGAATTTACGAGACGGGAACGCAGGTTCGGAAGCCTGAAGGAATATTGAGTGCAAGAGCTCACAAAGCGGATTCTATCCGGCGCATGCATAGGCCCTGTTGTTCTCCTGCTTTTCCTCTTTCTGCCGACGCGGTGGCTTTTCCTGTTCCTGTTCATCGTAGCATGCCTGGCTACCTATGAATTGACCTCAATTTCAGGGACCAAGCAGAAGTTTCTCGTCGGGATTCTGGCGGTTCTGTCTGTCATTCCCTTGCACGGCGCCTCTCTGTCTGCGTTTATCTTCTGGCTCATGTTCTCGCCTCTCGTTTTTCTCATCTACCGCATGATCGCATCCGGCGGGGATACGCAAGGGGTCAACGAGGAGATAGCAGCGCAAGTCACGGTGCTGCTCTTAGCGGAGATTTTTGTTGTACTGCCCATCTTTTACCTGTATCGACTCAGGGAAGCAAACCTCTATTTTCCGATTATCCTCGTTGTCACGATCTGGGCCAGTGACACGGGTGCGTACTTCATTGGGAAGACGTTCGGAAAGAAGCGGCTCGCACCCCGGATCAGTCCCAAAAAGACCTACGCAGGATTGTTCGGGGCACTGTTCGGCGGAGCTGTGCTGACTCTCGCTTTCGGCAAACTGCTTGGCATCAATGTGTTCGAGTCGATAGTTGTGGGAGCCATGGTCGGGCTTCTCGGCCAGCTCGGTGACATATTCGAATCGATTGCGAAGAGGGTTTATAACGTGAAAGACTCGTCCGGGCTCATTCCGGGTCACGGCGGCATGCTCGATCGCATTGACAGCTTTCTTTTTTCGACACCTTTTTTCTACCACTACCTCGTCGGTTTTGCTAAATGAAAAAGCGAATAGTAGTACTCGGCTCAACGGGCTCCATAGGAAAGGCAACGCTCGAGGTGATCGAGAAGCAAAGCGACAGCATGGAAGTCTATGGGCTCGCCTGCAAAGACAATGTCGAACTGTTCAGCGCACAGCTTGCAAAGTGGAAGCCCAGGTACGCCTCTCTGTTCGATGCGTCCCGAGAGCATGAGGTTCCCTTCGGCGATGCCGAAAAGCTGGGAGGCCTCGCCGGCATCAAAAAAATGGTGCGAACCGATGCTGATATCATTGTGAACGCTTTACCGGGGAGCATCGGGCTCGAGCCCACTCTGGAGGCACTCAGGAGCGGCAAGACCGTAGCGCTGGCAAACAAAGAGAGTCTTGTCATGGCAGGCAGACTGATCACGAAACTCATCAGGGAGACGCCTGCGAAGCTGATTCCCGTTGACAGCGAGCATTCGGCTCTTTACCAGCTTCTGAACACTAACGATGGCGCGGAGATCGAGACGCTCTATATTACCGCATCGGGTGGTCCGTTCAGGAAGGCTACCAAGGAAGAACTGCGAAAAGTGCGGCCGGATGAGGCGATGAAACATCCCACGTGGAAGATGGGCAAAAAGATCACTCTTGATTCAGCCACGCTGGCCAACAAGGGGCTCGAGGTGATCGAAGCCCGTTGGCTCTTTGGCCTGGATCACCAGCGGATAAAGGTGCTGATACACCCTGAGAGCATTGTACACGGGATGGTAGAGCTGAGAGATGGGTCGATACTCGCTTACCTCGCCCATCCTGATATGAGAATCCCCATATCCTTTGCTCTCAATGAAGGCGTGCGGACAAAACTCCCCTTCGGCAAGGTGAAGCTAGCAACTCTTCGGAAGCTTACCTTCTCTGCTCCAGACGTGGAGCGATTCCCGGCGCTGAAACTTGCCTATGACGCTCTCGATATAGGAGATAGCGCTCCCATCGTTTTCAACGCAGCGAACGAGGTTGCAGCGGCTGCTTTCATGGAGGGGCGTATCAGGTTCACCGACATAGCCCGTCTGATAGATGAGGCGCTGACACGTCATACGCGCATCGAGAAGATTGAAGACGAACAGATTATATGGGAGGTACACAGATGGGCCATGCATTATGTCATGCAGCGGCTAAGGAGGTCGATTGATTAGCGTCATTTACGCAGTAATTGCTCTGGGTGTGCTCATATTCGTGCATGAGTTGGGCCATTTTCTCGTTGCGCGCATTGCCAACGTGAAAATCTTGGCGTTTTCGCTCGGTTTTGGGAAGAAGCTCTTGAGCTTCAAGAGAGGCGAAACTGAATATGCCTTGTCTGCAGTGCCACTCGGTGGATATGTCAAACTTCTGGGGGAATCCCCGGATGAGCAGGTACCAGAGGCGGAGATACCCAGATCGTATACGCACAAGCCACCCTGGATTAAGATCCTCATCGGGTTTGCAGGTCCGTTCTTCAATATTATCCTGGCGTGTCTCCTCTTCTTCATCATTTTTCTGTCTGGCCTGTCCGTGATCTCGACAAAAGTGGGCAGTGTGGAGAAGGGCTTTCCTGCCGATGTCGCGGGCATCAAGGCGGGAGACGTGATAACGAGCATCGACGGGAAGCAGATTGAGGAGTGGTCGGAACTGATGGACATCATGGCCAAGAGCGACCTGAAACCCATGAAGTTCAGTGTGAGGAGAGACGGGCAATTCTTTGACACGATGATAACCCCGCGGGAGATGGAATCGACGAACATATTCGGTGAGAAGGTAACGCGGAAGATTATCGGCATTGTGGCCTCGAACACGTTTCTTCAGAGGAAAGAGACGTTGGGTGGCGCTGCATCAAAAGCCGTGATACAGACCTATACGCTCTCTGAGCTGACCGTAATAGGCATAATTAAACTCATTAAGGGGAGCATCTCACCGAAAAATATAGGGGGACCCATTCTCATTCTCGAGGCTGCAGGCAAACAGGCCAAGGAAGGAAAGAGGACTTTTGCCTACTTCGTCGCTATCATCAGTATCAACCTCGCTGTTGTAAATCTGCTGCCTATCCCCATACTGGACGGGGGTCATATTTTCTTTTACCTGATTGAAATGGTGACGCGCAGGAGGATCTCGCAGCGTGTTATCGAAATTTCCCAGAAGGTCGGTATAACCGTCCTGATATTGATTATGGTTCTTGCTTTTTCCAATGACCTCTGCCGGCTCTTTCCCAACAACCAGGTTTGTAAGGTGATATACTCCAAGAGGCTCGATAGTGGCGGGTAAGGTTGTTCTCGCAATCGACAACTCGCTCGGATTCCTGAATCTCGCATTGGCTATTGACGGGCAGTTTCTCGAAGAGAGACATGGGACGTTCGAGAAGCCAACCTCCGAACTTCTGTCCCTGAAGGTAAAGCAGCTCATCGCCGATCACGACCACGAGATCAACGATGTGGGTGTTCTGGCAGTCACACTGGGGCCGGGATCATTTACGGGAATCAGGGTGGCGCTTGCCTTTGCGAAGGGGCTCTCTTCCGGGCTTGGTGTAAACCTCGTTGGCGTACCTACACTCGATGTCCTCGTTTATCCTTTCCGGTATCTCGAAGGAAGATATGTTTGCCCCCTCATTGATGCAAAGAAAGGCGAGGTTTTCCTGGCACTGTACCATATCTCGCAGGGCAGGTTCGAGAGGATCACGGAGTATCAATCCGCCAAACCAACCGCCGTTGCGGACATAGTGAGAGAGCCGTGTATCTGCTTTGGTTCCGGTTTGAGGCTGTGCGAAGAGATGCTTGCTTCTGTCGAAGGTATCACCCTGATCAGGGATGACTTTCAGAGAGTGAGAGGAGAAGCCTTGCTGCGATTGGGGATGGAAGCCCGTGCAGCGGGCTCGCAACGCGACGTTGCGCCCATTTACGGCAGAAAGTCGGAAGCAGAGATAAAGTTCAACGTAACGATTTCATAACCATAGAAACCGTTACGAGTTACGAGTTGCGTGTTAAGAGTCAAATGCTTTTAACCCGAGACCCGTGACCACGCCGCAGGCGTGATAACGCGGAACAAGCTGCAATTAAAAATCCCACGCTTCACCGGACGACCGCCCGTACCGTTCCCCCTGCCATTTCTACGATCGGTCTGGTATACTACAACCTAGACTGCTAATGCCGGAGTGGGTTGTAGGAGGATAGAGTGAAGACGATAGAAGAGATCAACGAAAAGATTAAGAAAGGTAAAGCGGTCGTCGTGACGGCTGAGGAGATGATAGACTTGGTTGGCGGGAAGGGAACCAAGGAGGCGGCCAAGCATGTCGACGTGGTCACTACCGGAACGTTTGGCCCGATGTGTTCAAGCGGTATGTTCCTAAACCTCGGCCACTCAAAGCCGAGGATAAAGATCGGGGGAGGCGCTTGTCATCTGAACGACGTACCCTGTTACACAGGGCTTGCTGCGGTCGATGTCTACCTCGGCGCCACTGCGCTGCCCGAAGAGGACCCGAGAAATCAGGTCTATCCGGGTGAGTTCAAATACGGGGGTGCCCACGTAATAGAAGAGTTTGTCGGCGGGAAGAACCTGAGACTTGTCGCAACCAGTTACGGCACCGACTGCTATCCCAGAAGAAAGATAGAGACTTATATCAACAAGGAGACTGTAAATGAGGCGTATCTGTACAATCCGCGCAACTGCTACCAAAACTATAATGTTGCGGTGAACTGCAATGACAGAGTAATCCACACGTACATGGGCCTTCTGAAACCAAACCTCGGCAATGCCAACTATTGCAGTGCAGGGCAGCTCTCTCCGCTTCTGAAGGACCCCACGTACCGCACGATCGGTATCGGAACAAGAATATTCCTGGGTGGCGGTATAGGATATGTCTCCTCGCAGGGAACGCAGCATAACCCGGCCGTGATGCGCACTCCCGAGGGTCTCGTCAGGGCGCCCGCGGGGACGCTTGCGGTCACCGGCGATGCGAAGCAGATGAACCCTCTTTTTCTTAAGGGCGCGAGCTTCATAGGCTATGGCGTTACTCTTTTTGTGGGCATAGGCATCCCCATCCCAGTCCTTGACGAGGAGATGGCCTATTTTACTTCGAGAAGCGACGCGGATCTGGTAACACAGATCGTGGATTATGGGAAAGACTATCCCGAGCGCGTGCCCAAAAGCCTTGGAGAGGTGAGTTACTCCCAGTTAAAGTCGGGAAGTCTGAGGCTCAACGGTAAGGAAATTCCTGCCTCGCCCATATCGAGCTATTCTAAAGCGCTGGAAATCGCAACGACGTTGAAGGACTGGATACTTGCCGGTAGGTTCATGGTGACATCTCCGGTTCAGCCTCTTCCTGGTGTGGATGCAGGCATAAAAATGAACACGCTTGAAGAAAGAACGAAGCCGTAGCGAAGCAGGATGTGAAACCGTATTTTTGGACTCTTGCAGCCGTCGCAGTCGTCACCGTACTCGGTGAAATCCTACATCCTTCCTTCGATCTCATAAATATTCTGGTACTTTACTTATTGCCGGTACTGATCAGTGCAGTGCGCTGGGGCCTTGGACCTTCTTTCTTTGCATCGTTGTTGGGAGTACTGGCGTTTGATTTTTTCTTTGTGCCTCCGCTGCTCAGCTTTGCTGTGAGCGACGTGCGTTATATTGTAAGTTTTGCGGTTTTTCTGTTGGTTGCCGTTGTTACCGGGACGTTGGCTACCAGGCTCCGACGGGAAGCCCAAAGGGCCCAAGATCGCGAGCGAAGAACGGCATCCCTGTACGCACTGAGCCGGGAAATAGCGGCTCAAACCGATCTGCAACGGGTTTTGCAGACGCTAGCGAAGACCGTGGCTGAAGCAACGGATGGGGAGGTGATCATATTCATGCCTCATCCCGCGGGCGGCACGCTGACTGAGATCGCCAACACCACTCCATCCATGGAGCGGCTTGATGATAAGGAGCAAGGTATAGCTCGCTGGGTATTAGAGGACGGGAAGTGGGCTGGAAAGGGGACCGGCACGCTCAGTGGTGCAGAGCATCTTTTTGTACCCATCAGAACTGACGAGGAGACCCTGGCCGTCATGGCTCTGGGGCAACGCGCGGACGAACTTCCACCCGAGCAACGCCAACTTATTGAAGCCTTTGCCAACCTGGCGGCGATTGCCATCATCCGCGTTAAACTGGCGGAAGAAGCTGAACAGGCTCAATGGCTCAGAGAATCAGAGAAACTACATACGGCCCTGCTCAATTCCATCTCTCATGACCTACGCACACCACTCGCCTCAATTACAGGTGCAGTGACAAGCCTTCTCTCCGAGGAAAGCGTGTATAGCCGGGAAACCAAAGAAATTCTTTTACAGACGATCAAAGAAGAGGCCCAACGCTTGAACCACTTCGTGGCAAATCTCCTTGACATGGTGCGGCTTGAAAGCGGTGTGTTAAAGCTGAACAAAGAATGGTGTGACATCCAGGATATTGTGGGTGTTGCCCTGAGGCAGACTAAAGATGTTCTTCAAGGCCATCCATTGCGGGTTACTATGCCACCCGGTCCACCCCTTGTAAGAGCCGATTGTGGTCTTATAGAACACGTTATGATTAACTTGCTGGAAAATGCCGCGAAATATTCCCCTCTGGACAGAGAAATATCCATTTCGGCTCATTACACGAATGAAGCGCTTCTGATCAGCGTTAGCGATCTCAGCCCATCGATTCCCAAGGCAGAGCGAGAGCATGTGTTCAACAAGTTTTATCGTTTGCACTATGCTAAGGATGTAAGCGGGACAGGACTCGGTCTTTCTATCTGTAGAGGGATCGTTGAAGCGCATGGCGGCAAAATATGGGTTGACCCGTCGCCTGGGTACGGTAACCGGTTCACCTTTTCCCTGCCCGCATCCGAGCCACCTCCGGAAGAATCAGCCGTTGAAGAAGGAGCGGAACATAATGTCTGATGGCGCACGCATACTTGTTATTGACGATGAAAAACAGATTCGCCGGATGTTAAAGACCGCCCTGACAGGTTTTGGCTTTGATATTGCCGAAGCGTCTTCGGGCCAAGAGGGTCTGAATCAGACGTCAATCTTTCATCCCGACTTAATCGTCCTGGACCTTGGCTTGCCGGACCTCGACGGCGTCGAGGTTGTCAGGCGCCTTCGTGAATGGACACAGGTTCCAGTCATTGTTCTCTCGGTGAGAGAGCAGGAGAACGATAAGATTAGAGCGTTCGATGTCGGCGCTGACGACTATATCACCAAGCCGTTCGGTATGGGAGAGCTTCTTGCCCGGATTCGGGTTGCTCTCCGCCACGCAGCCAAAACAGAAGATGAGCCGGTGCTTACCTTCGGGGAGCTTACGCTGGATCTGGCGCACCGCAGAGTGATACTGAGGGAGGAAGACGTGAAGCTCACGCCAACCGAATATGAAATCTTGAAATATCTAGCGCTCCAGGCCGGCAAGGTCGTTACCCACAGGCAGCTCCTGAAGGCGATCTGGGGGCCGAATTACCAGGACGAAACGCATTATCTGCGCATCTACATCGGTCAGCTGCGGCGTAAGATCGAGGCAGACCCATCACAACCCAGTTACATCGTCACTGAATCAGGTGTGGGATATCGACTTATGACCAGAGACTGATCAGGCTTCCATTGCCTTCGGCACGTATCATCAGTTCGCGTTCAAACAAATAAATGATTCACACGTGGAGCATCATTATGCTCGCTTTCTTTCCGCAATCCTCACCCCTCACAAGAACCTGCAATTATGCGTTCGTAGGTCTGAAAAACGTTCTTTGAGCCCCACCATATCTTCCTGAAACACGCAACTTAGTCGGATTGGGGTGAGGCGAAGATGAGGATTGGCAATGGTGCATCACCTAACCAATACTACCGACCGCTCATATTCCTTTGCCAGTTCCTCGAGGCTATGACTTGTATCCGGCTCGTTTATGAGGCCGTGGTTAATGACCGATGAGAGACGTGGTGGCAAGATATAGTCAGCCTTTACCGCGTAGTTAACATTCTGCGGAATGGTGCCAGACTCCCCAAAGGCTTTAACCTGATCCAGAGTGGTAGAGACAATGCCAACCACTTTTACTTTGGATTAGAGGTCGGCAATGCTGGCTTATCGCTGGAGGCTGCAAGTTGGGACTTCAACTGCACTTCTGCTTCTCGTTCCGACATACCGAACGTAAAGGCAAAAATGTTCCCGTAACTGTCCTTGCCACGGCCATACCCTTTCTTACATGATTGAGCAAACCATTCCCCCGTTATGCTTCGACCATCGGTACACATGGCGAAGAGATTCCCTCGCTGCCCTTCACATAGGCCCCACGGAGGAATGTAGGTGGCATCGCAACTGCCCTGGCATTTCAAGCCAGTTACCTTCCCTATCAGAACGAAGTCAGACCTGCCGGCTGCAAGATTAGCATTTGCTGTCCCGTAGAGAACCTCCTTATAGTCCTGAAACACGCCGATAGCTTGATAGCTACCACAACCCGTCAGCGACAGAACACAGATAAGGGCAAGAGGTGCGAGTATTGTTTTCTTATTCATTTGGGTCATTCCTTTTTTGCTGCTATGCCCAACAATTAATGGGCGAAACCTCTATTGCATAAGATTCTACTCCTGCGCGTGAAAGCCGGCAACAACAAAATGTTCGGTGAAATGAGCATTTTTGGAGGCGTACTTGCGGTGAATGCGCGCTTTGCGGGGGCACCATTTTACACTAGCTCGGCAATGGTGGTTACGCATATCGCTCTTATTAGAGAATTATTAGAGAAAACCCTTGTACAGACAAGAGAGCCATGCTATTAAAAGATTCCGTGCTTGTAGGAGCGCGCCACATCCATTTGCTTAAGGAGGAGGATGTATGACAAAAGCAGAGCTCATCGACAAGATGGCGAAGGATGCAAAAGTCACCAAAGCAGCCGCAGACAAGGCGATTAATTCCTTTGTCGACGGTGTAAAGAAGTCGCTGAAGAAGGGCGAGAAGGTCACGCTTATCGGCTTCGGTACGTTCTCTGTCACGCAGAGAAAAGCAAGAATGGGGAGAAATCCGCAAACCGGTAAGGAGATAAAGATTCCTGCGAGGAAGGCTCCGAAATTTGCAGCAGGGATGGCCCTTAAGAAGGCGGTAAAGTAGAAAGCAGTAAGTTTCCCGACTAGACAAATTTTCCGCGCCGAGCAGCAGGATAGCTATACCTTTGGAACGGCGGCGGCGAAACAAGCTGACTACTTATCAAGCAGAAACACCGATGAGATGAGTCGACGACCTTTATTTAGTACTTCCTGGAATGCTTTTTTGCAGTACCCTTTCAGACATGCACCATTTCGTTGGTAATCGTGAGGATGGTGCCAGTGGCGAAGAGTCTTTCGCAAAGAGAGATCGGCCCGCTGACGACGGAGCATCCGCGCCCGTGTTGTCCACTCTGCTTCCTTTTGTCATCACACGGTGGTAGCCGTGTGCCGTGTCGTGTTACCCAACTTCAGTTCAGTACCACTCCCCCATCTACGACTATCGTCTGCCCGGTGATGAAATCACTGTCATCGGATGAAAGAAAGACAATCGTGCCCGTCAGATCGTCCGGCGTCTCCATCCGCTTGAAACAGCGGGACACTATGGTGGCATTGGTCACCTCCGGAAGGTCTTGAGGGTTCTCCTTCAGGTAGTCCGTCTCGGTGTAACCGGGGGCGATGGTGTTGACACAGATGCCTGCATCACCCACCTCCCGCGCCATAGACCGGCTGATTGCAACGTTTCCCCCTTTCGAAACGACGTAGTGGAGAAACTTGGGCGTTCCCTTGTAGAACGTGCCGGAGGCGACGTTGATGATCTTCCCCTTACCCTGTTTCTTCATCTGCGGGTAGACGGCCTTTGCGCAGAGGAAAGGGCCTTTCAGGTTGACCGCCATCACAGCATCCCACTCGCTGGCGGGAATCTCCCAGAACGGTTTCTTGACGATCGTCGCAAAGATGGCGGCATTATTGACCAGGATATCGATGCGGCCGAAGGCTTCGATCGCCTTACGGGCCATCTCCTTCGTGCTCTCCTCGCTGGTCACATCGGTCGAGACGGCGATTGCCTCCCCGCCCGAGCTCTTGATCGCCTCGACGGTCTCGGTGCCGTCTGTGATATCGGCAACCACTACTCGTGCACCTTCCCTCGCGAGTCGCAGTGCATAGGCCCTTCCCAGACCCCTGGCCGCTCCCGTCACAATAGCCACTCTGCCGTTCAATCTCATGGTACCTCCCTTTGCACTACCATTGCCCGTCTGTTTGTCTTTCATTCGTTGCGATGTCAACGACCGGTGTTATTTGCCCTCTTCTTTGAAGAGAATCTCCTTCAGCTTGGCCTTCGTCGCCGCATCGACCATGAGGGCGTTCATAACCGCAGTGGTGAGCTCATCACCGGTCATCGGGTCGAAGGTAAACTTCATCTTGTCGACTTCGGCGAGGAACTCCTTGTCCTGGGCCAGCTCCTGCAAGGCCCTGCGCAATATATCGACACGCTCCTTCGGTGTGCCCGGGGTGACGACCCAGGGCTTCGAGAACTCATTGGGGATATTGATGGCCATTTCAACCAGTTTCTGCTGCTCGGCGCTCTGCGCCTGGTCGATCATTCTCGGGACCTTGGGGAGCTCCTTAAGGGGCTTGCGGGTGCACTGGACGACGGTAACATTATCACCCGCCTCGATCTGCCTCGTGCGGTTGGCCTTCAGGGTGTCCCACGCTATGGCACCGCCGGAAAGCTCACCGCTATCCATGGCGATGAGGATGTCGGCGTTCCCCTTGTAGCCCATGATGTCCCTGATGGGGAATCCGAGGACCTCTTTCATGACGTGGTGACAGTTGTCCACGGAATTGCCCGGCACAAAGCCCCCGACCTTTGCCGGCAGAGGAGCTGCTCGCCATCTCTCCACGGACGTGATGCCGCTTTTCTTGCTCATGATGTAGACGGGGTTCTCCTTGTTGACGGCGCCCAGGTAGATGAATTTCTGCCCGTCGAAGGTGTAGCCCGGTTGCCCGAACAGAGCACTCAGAAGAAACGCGCCGTTGAAATGACCGATGGTAAGACCGTCCGGCTTGGTGGAGCCGAAGAGCTGTGTGACGTGGATAAGCCCCCCGGCGCCCGTGATGTTATCCACGATCACATCCGGATTACCCGGTATGTGCTTTCCGATGTGGCGGGCCACAAGCCGCGCCCAGAGGTCAAAACCTCCGCCCGCCGAATGGCCTACCGTGACGCGCAAAGTCTTTCCCTGGTAAAACGGGGCGGCAGAAAGACCGGGCGTCAGGAAAAGGAACACACCTGCAACGACTCCTAGTGTCAGGAGAGACCGTTTCATAATCGTTACCCCCTTTTTGTTGTTCCCACATCTCTGCCCTCTTGGGGCACCAAGCTTCGCGCGGCTCGGGTGGTAAACCGCCTGATCACGCTCCTTTCAGGGCGACAAGAAAAGAATCGCCCAGAGATGCTCGAAAGGTCTCTTTCTGAAGCTACTTTTTCTTAGTCTTGTTAAGGCCCTGTTTCAATGCGCTGGAGGTTGAGAACTTTACCGCCTTCTTGGACGGTATCTTGATAGGAGCGCCGGTGCCGGGGTTCCTGCCGGTGCGTGCCTTCCTCTGCACCATGGAGAAGACCCCGAGGCCAGGAAGGGCAACCCGCTCGCCCTTCTTTAACAAAGTCGTGATCATCCCGATAAATCCCGAAAACATCTCGTCCGCCTGCCTCTTGCTGACCTTTGCCGTGCCCGCCAGTTTGGTTACGAACTCCTCTTTGGTCATGCTTACCCCCCTTGGTCGTAGATTTTAACAGCGGTTGTTCCTTTATACGCCAGACTCTTGCATGAGGCAAGGAAAAAATGCGTACGGCAAGGACAACCGTGCTCCCTAGTCATCCCTCTTGTACTGAGCAGGAGTCAAACCCGTTTTCTGGGCACCTGTTGTATGATAAGCTTGGAGAAATCAGATGACACGTCTCCCGTATTTGTGAGATCCGGGGACCAGGGTGTACACTTAACGGTATGGAGCAGCGCAACCCCCTCATCACCGGCCTCCCCGGCACGGGAAAGACGACAGCTTAAATTCTCAAAGGTGTTGCAGCTTTCAGACGGCAGCGCTGCACCAGAATAATCGGACCGGTCAACTACTTTACCTTACCCTCACGCTATGCGATATTAGAAGCTATACTGGGTTAAGGATAGGTATGTATCAGTGGAATCCAGAGGAGTATTCGCGCCATTCAACTGAACAAGCGAAATGGGCTCCTGAGCTGATCGCGAAACTCAATCTGGCAGGAACCGGAAAAGATATAGCGGAGAAGTGGCAGATGATGACGGCGCTTATTCACCGTTGTACACAGGAGGCGTGCAATGCTGTATAGAAGAATGCCGAAAAACGGCGATGAACTGTCGATCCTGGGCTTCGGGTGCATGCGCCTGCCCCTCAAGGACGGAAAGATCGATGAATCGAGGGCAATCGACCAAATCCGCTATGCCATCGACCAAGGTGTCAACTATGTGGACACGGCCTGGCCCTACCACGGCGGTGAGAGCGAAATCCTCCTCGGAAAGGCGCTGGAGGACGGCTACCGTGAGAGGGTCAAGCTTGCCACCAAGCTCCCCTCGTGGATGATCAAGAGCCGAGAGGATATGGATCGTTATTTGGCCGCCCAACTGAGGAAACTGGGGACTGACCGTATCGACTACTACCTCCTCCATGCCCTCAACGGCGCACCGTGGAACAACCTTGAACCACTCGGTGTCCTTGAATTTCTCGACCAGGCAAAAAAAGAGGGACGCATTGTCAACCCCGGCTTTTCCTTCCACGGATTGGCGGAAGATTTTACGCGGATCGTCGACGCCTACCCCTGGGTCTGCTGCCAGATTCAGTATAACTACTTGGATGAGGAGTACCAGGCAGGCACCAAGGGCCTGCAATACGCCGCCGCAAAGGGCCTGGGGGTAATCGTCAAGGAGCCCCTCCGGGGCGGCAATCTGGGGGTAAGCGCGCCGCCCGCCGTCATGGCCATGGTCCTCGTGCCTATATTGCTTTCGGGTGAAGGTTTTCCTTTACGGCCTAACTGCGGAATAAGGAGGGAACATCAAATCTAAAGGAAGGAGCAACACATGGAAAAAGTATTGATGTTCGTACTAGCCGTATGGATCAGCGTCGCGTTCGTCACGACGGTCTTCGCGCAGGCCCCTCGTAAGGTGACGAATAAAATCGAGCCATTGCCGCGGGATTTAGAAATTCAGCTGGCGCTCAGCGCGCTGCCGCAGCACCTCAGGGACAATGCAACCGTATATGTTTTAAACCCCGACAAGGGCTTTGAAGTTGCCCGCAAGGGCACTAATGGATTTCACACCTTTGTTGCCCGAACCGGCGATGATGCGTTCAGGGGATCCTGGCCTTTAACGGTATATAGAGACGATCAACTCTACCCGGTTTCCTTTGATAGCGCGGGCGTCAAGGCGCAGATGCGGGTCTTCTTTGACGCAGCAGAGATGCAGGCCAAGGGTACTCCCCCCGGAGAACTAAAGAGAATCATCAAAGACCGCTTCAAAACAGGATACTATAAAGCTCCGGAACGAGCCGGGGTCTCATACATGCTGTCTCCTGTGCTGAGAACATACTGGAACCCGGAAGAAAGCGACGGTGTCGTCACTATGAACTACCCGCACGTCATGTACTACGCCCCCAACGTATCCAATGAAGACATAGGGGGCGGGAAGCTCGGTGGCATGTATCCCTTTGTTATATTCCAGGGCCCCCATGGATACTTCATCCAGCCTATCGACCTAACGGAAAGAGCAGCTATTAATAAAGAGTACGAAGAGATGCTTGCACGACTTTGCAAAATCAAAGAAGTGTGGTGTTTGCCAAAAGAGAATGGTCTGACCTACTGAATAGAGAGTAAGTATCATAAGCACCAAAAGCATCAACGAGAAAGGAGGAGAGACCATGCCAGATATTGTTCACAGAGTTGGAATTAAATCCACACCAAAAAAGGTTTTTGAAGGGCTATCGACTATTGAAGGGCTTTCTCATTGGTGGATCGTGGATACTAAGGGGGATGCGAAGAAAGGTGGAATTATTCTCTTCGGATTCGCCGACGTGAAGGTTATGGAGTCGAAGCCTAACAAACTGGTGAAATGGAAATGTGTGAGAGGACCGAAAGAGTGGGTAGGGACAGACCTGACCTTTCAATTGAAGGTCAAAAAAGATGAAACTGTTGTCCTATTCACGCACGCCAACTGGAAGAAGCCCACAGAATTTATGTACCATTGCAGTACTAAGTGGGCTACATTTCTTTTAAGCCTGAAGAATTGGTTGGAAAGGGATGAAGGTCGTCCCGCTCCTTATGATGTCAAAATCGGCGTTGGTGATTAAGCATTTTTAGATTGGGAAATAGCAATCTATCCATCGATGGCTTACAGCTGCCGCCGATGGTTCAACTTCCGTATACTGCTGCCGTCAGGCGTTTAACTTCCTCTGAAATCGTTTCTTGCCACGAGAGGGATCATCCTTTGTCATCCGCGGCATGAGGCAATAAAACCATGCACCCATCAATCTTTATTTGGCTCATCTATGCGCTCTGGCTTATCCTCGTTGGCTATCTGACCGTTTCCGCGATAGGTGTAAAACAGGAACCCCGGGGACACTTGTTACAGAGCTTTGGCCTCATGTTTGCCATTATCGCCTCGTTCCTGCTTCCGCATCTGCGGATATTCCACTTCGTTAACTTCGCCCCCGTAAACCCTGTTCTCAGTGTTATCGGCGTCGTTCTCTGTGCGATGGGCATGGCTTTCCTGGTTTGGGCGCGTCAGTGTCTTGGCAAAAACTGGAGCCAAACCGTCTCCGAAAAGATTGGGCAGGAGCTCGTAACCTCAGGCCCCTACCGCTATGTACGGCATCCGATGTATGCCGGGGGCCTTGTCGCATGCATCGGTTCAGCGATCATCGCCGGCGGTGGCTTCGTCTTTCTTCTTGTCATCCTCGGCGCCATTTTTCTCTGGCGGGTGGGCGCGGAAGACAAACTCATGGCGCAACAATTCCCGAACGAATACCCTGAGTACAAGAAACGGACGAGGGCACTGATTCCGTTTTTGTGGTAACTGAGTTCAGAAACACAAAACCCCGAAAAATCGGAGTCTTTTGATTCAGCTTGGAAGTCTATTCAAGGATTCCGCGCCCCCCCCGTGCACAATGCCGAAGCGATGCTCACGACGCTGCCGATGCTGGTGTTATCTACTTTCACACGACACCGTTGAACCCGAAGCAGTTGATGTTTCTCAAGTCTTCGTAGGTGTTCTAAGCACCCCTGCCAGTCGAGAACTTCCTTCCTGAAGTCAACAGTCCCGAACATTGGCAAAGTATGCACGATTTGAATTGTACTCAGCACTCTCCTCCCTCTGTAGAACAGTTGAAGCCGCTGCCTGACGGGTATACCAGCGTGTAAGACAACGGACATTATGGAACTGCGATTCTCGTGTTAGACAACCAAGATCACGTGGACCTCGTTATAGCAGCATAGCTAATACTGAACTTTATACATACTCACAACACACCGATAACTATTTAGGAGATCATTATGAACAGAGTACAACAAGAACCTGGAAGAATAGCAACATCCAAGCAAAGAACTGATTTATCAGGAGGTAGGCAAGGTGGCTAAGAACAAAGAAGGAAAGATCCCCAAACGCACAGGCCAGTTGCATGAGGCGCTGGATGGAATGGAAATGCAGAAGCTACATCCCGACACCCAGAGTGAGCTGAACGCCATGATGCTCCTTGATAGGGCAATACAGTATAGTGCTCAGAAAGCAGCGTTGTCACCAGACAAACCAAACTTATCGCCCAATGAGATAGACACCATGAAAGCGTTAATCGGTTTTTAAAGGAGCATCAGCCAGGGTGTGCCTTGCGTGATGCTCTTGCTCTACCTGTTTTTCAAAACCCGTTAGTCAGTAATATCTCCTGTAATGGCTGTGGGTGTAATAATCTAATTCAACTCCGCCATTCCGAAGGGATAGCTACGTCCTGGTTATGCGATAGAAAAATTAAATCTATTTTACGTCTACCTATCGTTTACCGTCGTAGTCTTTTCTACTTCACCGCAGTCTTAAGGGCTTTCCCTGCTGAGAACTTTGGGGCCTTCCTCGCAGCAATCTTTATCTCCTTACCAGTCTGCGGATTTCTCCCCTTTCTTGCTTTTCTCTGCACGACAGAGAACGTACCGAAACCGATAAGCGTGACCTTATCCCCCTTCTTCAGCGCCTTCTTGACTCCGTCAACGAAGGAATCCAGTGCCTTGGCTGCGGCTGCTTTGGTGACTTTTGCATCCTTCGCGATCTTATCAACTAGCTCTATCTTTGTCATACATCCTCCTCTTTAAGCGGTTAGATTTGGCGCGCTTCTACAAGCGTGTAATCTTATAATATCACGTCTTTACTGCCTGTGCAAGTGCTTTCTCTCATAGAACGCATATTTTTAGGCATTATTGCCGAGGTGGCGCAAAATGATGCCCCCTCAAATGGCGCATTCACCCCTAGTTATTCGTACATTCGTACAGATACACGTTAAATCGTTCGCCTAGCGTGAAACCTCGTTCCTTGCCTGTCCTATTCCAATCGACGTATGTTTGTCGTGGTAATGTTCAGCGCTGAGCGAATACTGGGATTGCGAATTTGTAGGTAAAACGCGGTAAAGGCGGCCTCTCTCTTCGCGTTAAACACCACAAAGCGCCTCGGGCAAAAGGTTCCAAACTTTGTGGCCGCTAAGATAAAGTCAACAAGGCCGTCACCGAGTATTACAGTCGATCACTAAACCTTCCGGGTGACATAATCATATTGCAGAGACATCACTAACCTTCCGGGTTGACAAAACGGCGTGGGAGGCCTAAGGTTTAACAGTGACAGGTTTTAAGGAGTGGTCTTAAATGGAAGACGACCCTGGCGGTCAGTGTGAGATGACGTGGAGCGAAACCGCTCCTGCGCGTGAGGTTGTTTCGATTGTTTGATCTCCTCATGGGCCCGAGCGGTTCCTGAGGAGAGCTTTTCTCTCCCTTCGCTTCTCAAGCAATAAATCAGCAACTGGCAGTTTTAAAGAAAGTTCACAGGCATCAGCGATTCGGCAGAACTGCCCAGCGCCTTTGGCCGCGCTGTTTACACACGCTGCCGGTTGGTTTCATCTTCGGTGGACCTCCGTGTGCTGCGGTTCCATGGCGAGGCGGCCCCGGGAGAACGCATATGCCCAACAATCACACGAACTCGACGGTCCGGTCCAATAACTCCAAGAGCCCGCATTTCACCGAGCACGAACGGCGCCTGGCCGAGGTCTGCTCCGTATCGGTCTCCGACGCCATGGAAGCCCTCGGCACGACGGTTGCGGGCCTGAGCACGGAAGAGGCCGAGCACCGCCTGGACGAGTACGGCCCAAACGAAATGGCGCATGTGAGACGGCGAGGCTTCTGGGGCGACATACTCCAGCGATGCAGGAGCCCTCTCGTTATTCAGCTTTTGATCATCGCCGCAGTCTCCGCCATAATCGGCGAGGTAAAATCCACGCTAATCGTCAGCGCCATGGTATTCTTGAGCGTGGGGTTGTCGTATATCCTCGATAACCGCTCGAATCGCGCCGTTGAAGCCCTCGGCAGGCGCGTGCAGCCCCGGACGCGCGTCCTGCGGGATGGCAAAGAAACTGAAATCAAGATATCCAAGATCGTTCCCGGCGATATCATTTTTCTGCAGGCGGGATCAATCGTACCCGCGGATCTCCGCCTTATCGCGGCTAAAGATTTCTTCGTGAACCAGTCGTCGCTCTCGGGCGAATCAATGGCCGTCGAAAAGAGCATCGATGCTACGGCATTGCAGGGCAGGGCTCCGTGGGAACTGCCCAATGCATGTTTTCTCGGGAGTAACGTTACCAGCGGCACCGCACGCGGGGTGGTCGTCGCTACCGGCATGCAGACCCTCTTCGGCTCGATCTCAGCGCGGCTGGCCGAGCGTCGTGCACCGACCAGTTTCGACCTTGGGGTCCGCTCGTTCACCTGGTTGATGATCCGCTTCATGGTGGTCATGGTCTTCGCCGTCTTTTTTATCGTCGGCATGACCAAGGGCGACTGGCTGGAGGCCCTGCTGTTCGGCCTCTCCGTTGCCGTCGGTCTCACTCCGGAAATGCTGCCGATGATCGTAACGGTCAACCTTGCGAAGGGCGCCCTGACCATGTCGAAGAAAAAAGTGATCGTCAAATACCTCCCCTCTATTCAAAACTTCGGGGCCATCGATATCCTCTGCACGGACAAGACGGGCACGCTCACCCAGGACAAGGTCGTCCTCGAGCAGCATCTGGATATCACCGGCAACCCGAGCGAAGATGTTTTGCACTATGCTTATTTGAACAGTCACTTCCAGACCGGCCTGCGCAGCCTCATCGATCATGCGGTCCTGGCCCATGAGGACCTTGATGCCGAGCGTGCGTGCTGTCTGGTTGACGAGCTCCCGTTCGACTTTCAACGCCGGCGCATGTCGGTCGTCGTGGACTACGAAGGGGATCACGTGCTGATCTGCAAGGGCGCGGTGGAGGAGATTTACGCCTGTTGCAGCCATTATCAGATTGGTGAGGAGATCTACCCGCTGATCGGTGTGATCCGGGAAGACCTCTTCGAAGAGGTGGAAAGCCTCAATGGCGACGGCTATCGAGTACTGGCCATTGCATACCGTGAATTTCCACGCGAAAAGACGTTATTCAGTGTTGCCGACGAGAGCGAGCTTGTGCTCCTCGGGTATATCGCGTTCTTCGATCCTCCCAAGGATTCGTCGACCCAGGCCCTGAAGCTGTTGAAAACTTCCGGTGTTGCAGTCAAGGTCCTGACCGGCGATAACGGCCTGGTCACCGGGAAGGTCTGCCGAGACGTGGGGCTAGCGGTGGAGCGGATCGTGAGCGGGGGAGAACTGGCGCAGCTTCCGCCGGATGGGTTTTCTCAGACGGTTCAGAGCGCAGACGTGTTCGTCAAACTCACCCCCACCCAGAAGGAGGAGATAGTGCGGGCGTTACGGGAGAGCGGCCACGTCGTGGGGTTCATGGGGGACGGCATCAACGATGCGCCCGCCCTCAGGGCAGCCGACGTGGGGATATCCGTCGACTCCGCGGTCGACGTTGCCAAGGAAGCGGCTGACATTGTGCTGCTGGAGAAGAGCCTTTTGATTTTGGAGGAAGGGATTATCGAGGGCCGAAAGGTCTTCGCGAACATCATCAAGTACATCCGTATGGGTGCAAGCTCCAATTTCGGAAACATGTTCAGCGTGGTGGGCGCGAGCTACCTGTTGCCGTTTCTGCCGATGCAGCCCGTGCAGGTGCTGACGAACAACCTCCTCTACGATTTTTCCCAGACCGGGATCCCCACCGACCGGGTGGATGAGGAGCTGATCGCCAAACCGCTCAAATGGAACATCAATAACGTCAAGCGGTTCATGGTCTTCATCGGGCCGGTGAGCTCCCTCTTTGACTATGCGACCTTTGCCCTCATGTGGTTCTTCTTCCATTGCGGTGCCTTCCTTAATCCAGCCACAGGGCCGCAGAGCAAGGAGATGCTGACAAGGCTCTTTCAGACGGGGTGGTTCGTGGAATCGCTCCTCACCCAGACGCTCATCGTTCATATTATCAGGACCAAGAGGATACCTTTTATCGGTAGCCGCGCCTCCCTACACCTGACGCTCACCACGCTCCTCATCATGATTATCGGTGCCTGGCTACCGTATTCACCCTTCGCGGGGGCCCTCGGCATGGTACCCCTGCCCCCGATCTACTGGGCGTGGATAGGGGCGTTCCTGGTTTCATACTCCGTGCTCACCCATTTTGTGAAGACCTGGTTTTTCAGACGATATGGAGGTGATTGATGAATACGCTGCTGGAAGCCCTGCAGGAAGGCAGACTGATCGAGCTGCCCGAGAACGACAAAGATCATGCCCTCCAGTTCCTCGCACATATCATCGAGGCGATACCGTCGGTCCCTTCGGGTACGGACGTGGTCGGGCTCGTAATGGCGAGAGAACGCTCGGTCAACACGGCGCTCGGCAGAGGGTGGGCGATCCCTCATGGGCGTGTCGGTGCGCAGGGTCACCTTATCTGCGTAGTCGGATGGAGCCCCCACGGCATCGACTACGGCGCCCCGGACGGTGAGTCCGTCTCCATCATCGCCATGTATCTGGTGCCGGATCATGAGCGGAATCATTATTTGCGCGAGGTCTCGCTGCTGGCAAAGGCGCTGACAACGTACCCGGGAAACGGTAAGCTGCGCGCTGCCTCCGAGCTGAACGACATTCGTGACTATCTGCTCGATCTCATCAGTTCCGCGAAAGAGGCGGTCGGCCCCGATGCGAGAGTCCGCATGATCCAGTTGCAGGCCCGGGCGGCCGCAGAAGCGCTGCCGGCGGGCGATCTTGCGAACCTCGTCATTGAACCCGTCATGCTGGTTGCCGCTCCGGGGTTGAAGCCTGTGGTGCTCACTCAAAACGCCGAGCTTGTGGCGGCTTTGGACACGGCTGTGGGGCTGGTCGAGGCACTAGCGTCTAACGGTGTTTTCCAGAATGGAGCATGGCGCGTGGTGAAGCGCGGAATGGTCGTATACCGCGGCGACCGCGTCATATACGATTGTCTGGCGATAAGGGGAATCGCCGGTCGGTAAACTGGAAGAGGTTGAATGAAAGGTAGACCGCGATTTTCTGATGCGGTCGCTATTCTGTCTGGCTTAACATTTAATCGATCTCCTCCGCATTAACCGCACCGCATTTTTACGTTTTTTTTACGCCTTCGGCCGATTCTTTTACGCACAATTGACTTGGAAATCTCTATGATACTGCCTAAATTGCTCTCGTAAGCAAAAAGTAGATTAAGGAGGGATACCCGATGGGTCTTACGTTCTGGGCACTGGCAATGTTTTTCTTGGGCCTTGTAGGGATGGGGTTATGTTACCTGTTCATGGAAGCGTGTGAAAACATTTAAACGATGAGGTGATGACGATGATGATCTATGTAACAGCGGCGGTAGCGGCTTTCTTGTTCGTTTACCTGGTTGTGGCCCTTGTACGACCGGAATGGTTCTGAGCAAGGGCGGCTGATACTGAGATACTGAAAGGAGATAAAATATGTTTATTCAAACCTGGCTTCATCCTTTTGCGCTTCTCGCAACAGCGACCGTCATAGCGTTCCCGTTGAGTCGCTACATCGCGTGGATCATGGATGGAAAATACCGGCCCTTGCCGGTCTTCGGCTGGTTCGAAAAACGCCTGGACAGCGGCCCGCAGACCTGGAAGCAGTATACCGGCTCCCTGCTGGTTTTCAATATCGTGATGTTCGTCTTTGGCTATCTTGTCCTGGCGCTCCAGCCGTGGATGCCGTTGAACCCGGATGGCAAGGGGATGCTCTTCCCCAGCGCCATCTTTAACAGCGTGATCTCATTCATGACGAACACGAACCTCCAGCACTACTCGGGAGACCAGCACCTGTCGAATTTCAGCCAGATTTTCTTTTGCATATGGAATATGTTTGTATCGGCCGCCGTCGGATTCTCCGCACTGGTAGCGATCGTCCGGGCCTTGCGCGGTGATTCCAAGCTCGGCAACTATTTCGTAGACATGTGGCGAATTGTGGTTTACATGTTTGCGCCGATCGCCTTGATCATCGCCTTCATCTTTATGGTGCAGGGCAGTCCGATGACCTTCAAGAGCTCGTATCAGGTCTCGACCCTCGAACCCGCTGCGATGGGAACCACGGACAAGGGCGAGGCGAAGCAGCAGACCATCGTGGTCGGACCGGTGGCAGCCCTTGAGTCCATCAAGATGCTCGGGACCAACGGGGGCGGATTCTTTGGCATGAACTCCGCGCACCCCTTTGAAAATCCTACCGGGTTGTCGAACTTTGTGGTTTGTCTTTCCATGATGATGTTCCCGTTCGCGCTGGTATTGATGTACGGCCGCATGCTCGTTCGAATGCGGCATGCCTTCGTCGTCTTTTCGGTCATGATTCTGTTGATGGCCGCTACCATTGTTATGTCGATCTACTATGACACGCTGAAACCGAACCCGGGATTGACTGCTCACCCCGTGGCCCGAACGTACCAGGTTCCCAGCGCGACGGCGCCGGGCGGAAAACGGGCGGTGACCCTGCCCGCGGGCGCGGGCTTGCCCGTGGACCAGCACCTGGGCAACCTGGAGGGCAAAGAGATGCGCTTCGGGACCTCGGCAGGCGCCACCTTCGCGGCGGTGACCACAGACGTGACCTGTGGCGCGGTGAACGCGGAAGCCGACAGCCTCCACCCGATGGCCGGTCTCTCGCCCATGATCGGCATGTGGCTGAACTGCGTCTTCGGCGGCAAAGGGGTGGGAATGGTCAACATGTTGCTCTACGTGATCATCGGCATCTTCGTGGCCGGCATGATGGTCGGGCGGACGCCCGAATACTTAGGCAAGAAGATCGGGGCCCGCGAGGTAAAGCTCGCGATCATCGCCCTGCTGGTCCATCCGTTCATGATTCTCCTGTCCACGGGTCTCTTTGCAGCGACGAGCTGGGGACTCCTGGCCGTGAGCAATCCCGGCGCCCACGGTTTCTCACAGATGCTCTACCAGTTCTCTTCGGCCTCCGCCAATAACGGCTCGGCCTTCGATGGTTTGGGGGTGGCCTACGGCTTCTGGAACAACCCTAACCCCGCGCCGACTGCTATCCCGTGGGATATCGCGACGGGCCTGGTAATGCTTTTCAGCCGCTACCTCCCGATTATCGCGCCGATCGCCATGGCGGCATCTCTCGGCGCAAAGAAATCGAGCCCCTTCGGCCTGGGAACGCTGCGCACCGACACCGTGACCTTCGGCATCCTCCTGCTTGGTACGGTTCTGATCATCGGAGCCTTGCTCTTCCTGCCGGTCGCCGTACTCGGACCGCTGGCGGAACACCTGGGTCCCATCCCTTTCGGGGGCTGACCATGGAAGCCATTGAAGCCTTAACGAGGGGTTTTGCTATGAAGAGCATACTCAAAGGAGTGCGACATGAATGAGGTAACCAGTACTATAAAGCCCGTACGCAAGGCCAGCCTGTCTTCGGAACCGCCGCTGGTGGAGCGACGGAAGAAGCCGAAAGCCTTGCTGGAGAAGGAAACCATGGTGGAGGCGCTGAAACAGGCCTTCGTCATGCTGCGGCCGGACATCCAATGGAAGAACCCGGTGATGTTCGTGGTCGAGGTGGGTACCTTCCTGACCCTGCTGTTTATCGTGCAGGCAGCATTGGGGGGAGCCAGGAGCCAGGTGCCGATGAGCTATTTCATCACCCTTGACGCGTGGCTTTTCTTGACCGTGCTCTTTGCAAACTTTGCGACCGCGCTTGCCGAGGCTCGCGGCAAGGCCCAGGCCCAATCGCTGAGAAAGGCGCGTCACGATACAATGGCCTATCGTCTGAATACGGCCGGAGCCACCGAGGAGGTTTCATCGGCGGATCTGAAACCGGGCGACCGCGTCGTTGTTCAAGCCGGGCAGATTATCCCCGGCGACGGGGAGATCATCGAAGGGGTCGCTTCCGTCGACGAGTCCGCGATTACCGGCGAGTCGGCTCCGGTCATCCGTGAATCCGGCGGCGACCGGTCGGGTGTGACCGGAGGGACCTGCGTGCTCTCGGATCGGATCGTTGTTCGGATCACCAGCGGCGCCGGTGAATCGTTCCTCGACCGGATGATCGCCCTGGTCGAGGGCGCCATCCGCCAGCGAAGTCCGAATGAGATAGCGCTCACGCTC
>DATFYE010000194.1:0-89585 GCA_035315185.1 Syntrophorhabdales bacterium
CTTCTTTTCGACTGCTACGACATCACGATCCTCGCTGTCGTCCTGCCCATGCTCGTTCCTCTGTGGAAGATCACCCCGGTTCAAATCGGCATGCTCGCTTCCGGCGGTTTCATGGGCATGCTCGCGGGAGCGCTCTTGTTCGGGGTCCTGGCCGACATCATCGGCCGCTGGAAGGTATTCCAGATCACCCTCCTCATTTATGCCTTACTCACGGGCGCGTGTGCACTCGCGGGCGGCTTCGCGAGCTTGTTTATGCTCAGGATCGCCGTGGGGCTGGGTTTGGGCGGCCTCGTTCCCGTCGATTTGGCCTATCTCGTCGAGTACATTCCCTCGAAGTACCGAGGCCGGTTTCTCGGCTGGTTCAATGCTTTTTCTCCTTTAGGCAACGCCTCGGCAATGTTCGTGGGAGCGTTGCTCGTCTCATTGGCCGCGAGCTGGCGGTGGGGCTTCATACTCGGCATCATCCCGGCCTTTTTCCTCATCATAGTCAGAAGGGGTCTCCCGGAGTCGGTGCGATACCTCGTCCACAAGGACAGAATACCGGAAGCCGTGCAGATCGTTGAAGGATTTGAGCAGCGCGTTCTGGAGAAAGTGACCGTCCCCAGGAAGGAAGCTGTGGAAAGGGAGAAGCTCATGAGGTCAATGAGCACGGAAGCCAAAGTGCGCATACCCGACCTGTTCAAGGGAGGACTCGCGAGGTCGACCATCACGGTCTGCACTCTCTGGTTCTGCGTGAACTACGTCCTATACGGTCTTGCCCCGTGGCTCCCTATACTCCTCATGAAAGAGCTGCACTATGCGATGGCGAAAGGCTTCATATTTCTCGCCGTCGCGAACCTCATCGGTATGACAGGACAATTCTCCGCAGGTCTCAATATGGACTATCTGGGAAGGCGTCCGACGGTCGTCTATTCCGTCATTCTGCTGGGTCTCGTCCCATATTTCCTTTTCTGGCTTGGCACGACGCCGAGCCTGGGAATAGTCTTCCTTATCGTCCTCTATATATTCAACAGCTCTTCATTCGCCAGCATATACGCTTACACCCCGGAGGTTTTTCCCACGAGGGTGCGGGCCACGGGCACGGGCTTCGCCAGCGCCATCGGTCGGGGCGGCGCCATGCTCGGCCCCACGATCCTCGGGATAGTCTATGCGAAGGCGGGGCTCATATGGGCGCTCAGCATAAATATGGCCGTCCTTGTGTGCGCGGCCATCGTCGTTCTCGCCGTCGGCCGTGAGACGAAAGGGAAGACACTGGAGCAAATAAGCGTCGAGCAGATGGAGCTGCGACAGGTCCGCGAGGAGGAGGCAACCATTTGAGACGTGACGTGCTCGGGATTTGAGGGTGCACGCCAACCGGGTCATGGCGCGGGGAACGGACGCGCGTGATGCGCAAAAATGGTCGACGGCGCGCGATTGTGCGGACGAGATTCTCCGCTGGTGAAAGTAGTGGCGCGCGAGCGACCGTCTACAATCGATAGGAGGAGATAATGCTGAAAAAGAGCAAGGCGATTACGTGGGTCGATGAAAGAGCAGCAGGGGAAAATAAAGAGGCGGCGAAGGAGAGCACGGCCCGTATGGAGATGGAGATCTTTTCGCTTCCTCCGGGGATCGTTGTCGAGAGAGATGTCTATATCACGATGCGGGACGGCGTGAAGCTTGCGGCCAACGTCTTCAGGCCGGCAAGGTCCGGAAAGTTTCCGGTGATCGTGGCCCTTGTCGGGCCTTACGGCAAAGACGTAGGTCCTGACGACTACTCCTTCTCGAAATATGAATACCATCTGGAGGCGGGTATCCACATCGGCACGATCCGTATATCCGAGGAGACGGCGTTCGAGGGGCCGGACCCCGCCTACTGGGTGGTGCGGGATTACGTCGTGGTCAATCTCGACGCAAGGGGTTTTTTCAAGTCACAGGGTGAAAAGCAGCTCTATACCGAGACGCATACGCAGGATTACTACGAAGTCATCGAATGGGCTGGGACACAGGAATGGAGCAACGGCAATGTTGGATTGAGCGGTGTTTCGTATCTCGCTATAGCCCAGTGGTACGCGGCCAGCACGCGGCCGCCCCACCTCAAAGCCATCATTCCATGGGAGGGATGGTCGGACATTTACAGGGACCGGCATTTCCCGGGGGGCGTCCCTGAGACGGTGTTCCTGTTCGATTGGCTGAAACGCAACATGCCCGGTGAGTTGACCGACGCCCAGCGCGCAGCCATGCTCGATCCCGTAGCGAACCAGAAGGAAATTGAGATTGCGCCACAGCTCGAGAAGATAGTCGCGCCAGCCCTCATCTGCGCGAGCTGGTCGGATCACGGCCTGCACACAAGGGGGACGCTCGAAGGCTTCAAAAGGATCGCATCCCAGCAGAAGTGGCTCTATACGCACGGCCGGGCGAAATGGGAGCAATACTACAGCGATGAGGCGGTGAAGTATCAGGAGAAATTTTTCGATTACTTTCTCAAGGGGATCGACAACGGCATGCTCGATACACCCCGGGTCCGGCTCGAGGTGCGGGAAAACCGCGAGAGCTATACGGTACGTCACGAGAACGAATGGCCGATTGCCCGGACCGAATACAGGAAGCTCCACCTCGATGCCGAGAGGGGCACGCTCAAGTTCGACGAGGTCGCACGCGAAGGTAAGGTCAGCTACGAATCGACGGAGGAACGCGCGGAGTTCGACCTCACCTTCAAAGAGGATACCGAGCTGACCGGATATATGAAGCTGAAGCTCTGGGTCTCTCCCGAAGACGGCGACGACATGGACCTTATAGTTGCCATCAGGAAACTCGATACGGCGGGCGATGAGGTATATTTCTACGGCACGAGCATGTCGGCGTACGTGAGGGGCGTCGTCGCGAGAGGATGGCTCCGGGTGTCCCAGAGAGAGCTGGATGAGAAGAGATCAACCCCCTGGCAGCCCTTCCTTACACATAAGGGTGAGCGGAGGCTGAGACCGGGCGAGATCGTCCCTGTCGAGATCGAGATTCTACCATCGAGCACACTGTTCCACAAAGGCGAGAGCTTGAGGCTCGTCGTACAGGGCAAGGACCTGATACAGGCACCCCCGTGGGGCCGCTACGGTTACAGGCATCTGACCAACAAAGGGGCGCATTCGATATACGCCGGCGGAAAATACGATTCCCATTTGTTGGTACCGGTAATTCCCGTCAATTCATAGGCGAGATCCGTACCCAGCACCGTCGGATTGTACCCTGTGGAAGGTCAGTTTGCAATGAGTTCGGCTGCATCTGACTTCACATTGCCAGACCAAATGTAGCATGACCATTAAGCAAGTTGAAATTCTGAATTACAGGAAGATAAATTCAGCAAGAGCGCGCTGAGAATTTTTTTGTTTTCGCGGTAAGGAAAGATTACACATAGAATCTACAAATGAGGTGTGCGCCAGTGACCATCTGAATTGCACATTACGGGTTGCAATCGTCAATCCTCGCCCACTGCCTGACCTAATACTTTCTACGCATTTTTAGACAACTAGAATCCCTCGATCCAAAAACTCTTCGCATCCCCGAAGGAATTGAAGCTATGAGCAGGACAGGAGCAGACACCCTCCGCCCATGACGCCTGCTCATGGATTACTGCAGTAGAACCTTCCCCCACTCGCTCTCGCTTCCTATCGCAGAGGGTAAAATACACCCTGGTCCTGTTGTAAGCTCACTCAGTTCGCTACTCTGGCGCCCAGGGGCCACTCCTGCCTCTCCTGGGGGGCGTCAGCACACCATCACCGTTAACATCTTCAAGGTCGAGCCACCACTGCTTTTCGGGGTGTGGCTTGCCATATCCCAGCAAATCGTCTCCCCAAATAGCAAGGCTCCGCGCAAGGCCAGAGCGCATCATCGTCCACCCAATGGCACGGTGAAAGGGCGTATACGGCTTATTCCAGGGACAGACGGTGATACAGGTTCCGCAACTGGTCCCTTTCTGGTTGCCTGCGCGCATGGTGGTACACTTCTCGATGTCAGAGGGCCAATGCTCGTAGCCGTTGTACATAACCTTTCCCTCGTGACTGAGGGCCTGTGAAGGGCATTCCCGGGCGCATTTCTTGCATTTGGAGCAGAAGTCCTGCAAGCCAAAGTCAAGAGGCTTGTCGACTGAGAGAGGAAGGTCAGTGGTTACCACCGCCGCCTTGAATCGTGGGCCCAAAAAGGGATGAAGCACGCATTCACTGATCCGGCACATTTCTCCCAGGCCCGCCCACAACAGGATGGGTGGGAGCACCACCTGGTAATTACGCGCATGGTGTGCCCTTGCAGTATAGCCTAGTCGCCTGATGTAATCAGCGAGGATACATGCTATAAACCCTGACGCGGAATACGCCACAAAACTCATCGAGTTACTGATCCAGTCGTGGCCAGACGTCGCCTGGGCTGTTGGCCAGTCCTGATCTATGAGAATAGCGATTGCATACTTGTGGTTCAGTCGGACCGGTTCTCCATCGGGATGGGTGTTTGTGTAGATGGCATACGGAGGGAGTTTGCATATTCCAACGGCATCTGCCCTCAGGAAATAGGCGGTCTCTTTGATGTGTCGGGCAAGCAGGGCCGGGTCTTCCGGAATTGGCGCCTTCTGCGGAGCTACAATGCCGTCGACAATTTCCCTCAAGTGACCCTGCATCTGTACAATCGACGCGGACAGGGGATGTTTCCAGACGAATCGGCTCACCTCCTTTTGTATGCGAGCACCGTAATCTCCGCGCCGTGCCTTATTGAATCCGCTCTCACGCTCGTCAACTCTCTTAATCTTGTCCTCAAGAATCTGCGTTGTGGGCCGATCAACTCTTTTGATCTTGTGCATGGGAAATGTGTCGAGGTCTCGTTTGTGATAGCCGCTCATGTGCATCTCCTTTGGAAGGTCTATAATTTCTTGGTCTTAAGCTCCAACATCTTTCAGTAACAGGCCGCACAATAGAAAGCAAGCAAAACATAGATGCGGGAACAGGGTCAGCCCCTCCATCCCGGACGTATGATTGTCATTTTTTTTCCGGGTTGAGCATGCGCACATTTAAAGCGGTGTCGTGCACCATTTTCATAAAGTCCTCCTGGCTCATTCGGTAATCGTTGAATCCGGATGGAATGCTCTTCTGTTTCGGTTTGCGCCCGTAGAAAACGTCATCGAAAAAGTTGATGAGCCTGTGCGAGCTCGGATAGTTCGCAGCTATGTTTGCAACGGTCTGATGGAAAGCGGTACGCGGTTTGCTCCAAGGGCATACAGAAACGCAACGGATGCACGCCTGCCAGTTCATGGGGTCCTTCCGCCAGTAGCGATAGCACCCCACGTCGTTGGCTTTCCATTTGAGTACGCCTCTCACCTCCGTTCTGCCCTTCGCTGCAATGGCGCCAGAAGGACAATTCGTTACACACTTCTTACAGGCTTCACAGAAATGGCCCACATTAAGGTCAACGGGATGGTCAACTTCCAGGGGAAGGTCCGTCACGACCGTGCACAGTCTTACCCTTGGGCCGTATTCCTTTGTAATCATGATGCCGATGCGACTCAGTTCTCCAAGCCCCGCATAAATTGCGTGCGGAACATGCATCACGACATCGTTTCCAGCGCAGCTTGCGCGCGCAGCATAGCCCAACTGTGCTATGTAAATGGCTAGCTGAATAGCTAAAATGGCGCATTCCTGATATGTCTGGCCGTCTTCGACATGTGCATACCAGCTTGGTGTCGTGCGGACTCTGTCATAATCCATTTCCCTTGCCATGACGATGGCGTATTTGTAGGGGGATAGGTCAAGCGGCTCTTCGTTGCGATCGTTTGCGAAAGCGAAAGCCTCATATACGTGCGTAATTCCGACTAGGTCCGCTCCAAGATACTTTGCCGTCTCCTTAATGTGCGCGCTCATTTTCTTTGTGTCCGTGATGCTCGCCTTCCATGAGAGAGGTTTTGGCTCACAAGCTTTCCAGAGATGTGCCCTGAGCATGGAGGGGCTGAAGACGGTGCGGTCAAGAGGGTGAGGGGGAGGGCTTGTGACCCCTATTTCATCGTAATCCACTTCTACCTCACCCCGTCCGACCCGCATGAAAACCTGGTCTGTCTGCTTGAACCGCGTAATGGGACCCGGCGTCGAGAAAGTGGGATGTTTCACGAAATCTTCGATCCTGGGAAGGGCTTCGGTGACAAGTTTCATATGTGCTCCTCCATCGTGTCTATTACCGCGGGCTCCAGCACTCAAAATTCTACTCTGCCCTAGCTACTTGTGTTACACGAAAGCCGCGTTCCATTTCGACGAGCTTTTTTCCAAACGTAAGGCCGTGCGTTTTCATAGCCGCCGCCGCCGCACGGGGATTCCCAGACAGCACGGCTTCAACAATGGGCTGGTGAGTACCTACGGGATGCATTAATTCCGCGTCAGGCTGCAAAGCCTCAAGTACTCGTGCCGTCGATGTCATTATGAACTTAACCAAGACCTCAAGAAGCGGGTTTCCACACATCTCAGCCAGGATATAATGCATTGTAGACTTTCGGTTAATGTGATCGGCATGAGACCTCATAGGTAATTCCTCGGCATCCAAAGCTTCCTGAAGGCGCTTGGCATACGTCGGGGTAATATGAAGGGCAGCTAACCGAGCGACCTCAGTTTCCACCAATACCCGAACCTGGTGCAGTGCAGGAATGGAGATTTTGTCGGACATGAACAGGTCAAGGAAAGTGCCCAAAAGATGATCAAAATCAAGCTCGGTAACAAAGGTCCCCCCACCTATCCCCTGGCGGATTCTGACGAACCCTGAATTTTCGAGTTTACGGCACGCCTCACGGATAGATAATCGGCTGACGCTGAACTGGGCTGCAAGATCACGCTCACCTGGAAGCTTGTCGCCGGGTTTGTACTGCCCGAGAATGATCGCTTCCTTCAGCTGCTCAGCGACGCCTCCCGAAACTCTATACGGCTTGATTGGCTTAAAAGGGGACATACGCCACTTCTGAACCTGATTATAAATTGACGATGCGAATTTTACAAGAAAAATTTAAAGTTTTATTTGACATTTTGTTTTAAAAGAAGTAAACATTGAACCAAATTGCTATTAAAAAATGAATAAAAGGAGGAACTAAACATGAAAAGATTCTGTGCAATGGGGTACGCAGTTATCTTTATGATAATGACGGTATTCTCCGTGGCCGTTCCGGCTTGGGCGCAAGAGAAGGTAATTAAGCTCAGATATTCCAATTTGTTTCCTCCGGCACACAGGATGGCCCAGCTTGCCGATCAGTGGTGCAAGGAGGTGGAGAAAAGAACCAATGGTCGGGTGGTCATTACGTATTATTCTTCGTCAACACTTACACCGGCTGGGCAGACATATGGTGCTGTGGTTTCCGGGATTGCTGACGTCGGTGAGAGCGCGGTGGCATTTTTTCCTGGACGGTTCCCTCTGACAGAGATTTTTTCCCGTCCCGTTGGCTTCACGAGTGGCTACCAAGCCACGAAGGCTGTTTACGAATTCCATAAAAAGTTCCAACCCAAAGAATGGGCCGATACGAAGGTGATGTTCTTACACGGTTCCGCTCCACAGATCATTCACACGAAAAAGGCAATTTCTTCCATTAAGGACGTGAAAGGGTTGAGGTTAAAGGCTAACGCGGAAAATGCCCCGACAGTTTCAGCTGTGGGTGCAGTGCCCGTCACCCTTACCACGGGTGAAACCTATGATGCCCTTCAGAAGGGGATGGTGGACGGCATGATGTTCCCCTACGAGTCGCTTAAGGGTTGGAAATTTGCCGACCATATTCACTATACGCTTGAGAATTATGCAGTTGCCGGCGCAGCACCGTTATTCGTGGCGATGAACAAGCAAAAATGGAATTCTCTCCCCAAAGACGTCCAGATAACAATTGAGAAGCTCAACGAAGAATGGATCGAAAAGTTGGCAAAAGCTTGGGACGAGATTGATGAGGAAGGGAAGGCTTACGGTATTCAAAAGGGTTTAAAGGTTGTGACGCCTTCTAAGGAAGAGGTTTCACAAACAGCCGAAAAAATGACGCCTATTATTGATAAGTATGTCACCGACATGAAGGGAAAAGGCTTGCCTGGCGCAGAAGCGCTGACGTTTGTTCTGGACTTCATCAAGACCCATCCGTAACTCCGGATTTACATGGTTTGGGCTTCAACAGATTACATTATTCTTTTTTGATAGTGATGGCTTGAGACCTGAAGCGATGTAATACCGACACGATTAATCTTTCAGAGGGAGAAACGCCGTGAATTACAGTAGTAAACCGTGGTTAAAATTTTACGATCCTTGGGTCGCGAAGGAAATAAGCAAGTCCAGCCTGACCTTCAAAGATTATGCTGATCAGACATTGAAGAATTTTCCGAATCGGCCTGCTTTTCATTTTTTTGATCTGACATGGACATATCGAGAGCTTTTCGCTAAAGCCGATCGCTTCGCCCATGCTCTGGGTGAATATGGGCTCCATAAAGGAGATGTGCTGGCCATAAATTTGGTGAACACTCCACAGTACTTAATTGCTATGGCTGGGGCCTTGAAAGCAGGCGTGACTGTATCGGGGCTCCCTCCTTTGCTCACACAGGATGAAATGGCTTACCAACTTTCAGATTTGGGGGCGAAGGCCATTATCACTCATGATTATCTGTTTAAGGACCGAGTGGCCATTATTGCTCCCACGGTGGAGAGCCTCAAGTTGGTTATAGTGACTGGGCTGCTTGGTCTGGCCGGAGATAAGTCCGCAGGTCAATCGCAGTTTCTCTCTGGTCCCGAGGTGAGATCCTTAACAGATCTGCTTGAAGAATATTCTCCTGCAGTCCCACAGGTGGCGTTAGGCCCTGAAGACATCGCCTTCATACAGTACACGGGCGGAACCACCGGTTCACCAAAAGGAGCTATGCTGACCCACCGCAATATGGGGGCCATTGTGGCGGAATTGGAAACCTGGATAAACTTGAAGAATGGTGAAGATGTAATGCTCTGCCCATTCCCTATGTATCACGTGGGAGGACTTGTTCATACTGTTCAGTCTTTCCTCATGGGTTTCACACAAATCCTCGTGCCAGATCCTCGTAATTTAGATTACATCGTCCAACAAATGGGGCGGTACAAACCTACATTAGTGGGTATGGTTCCCACCCTTGCCATGCTCCTTTCTGAAAACCCCGGGTTCAAAAAGCTCGATGTTTCAAGTATAAAATTTTGTACCGTTGGAGCGGCACCGGTTCCTGAAGGAAAGGCGCAAGACTTGGAGGAGGCATTTGGGGTGAACAAGATGGGAGAGGTGTATGGGCTTACAGAAACCTTTTCACTCCTCACGGCGAATCCGAAGTCGGGTGTCAAGAAGGTCGGGTCCATAGGCATTCCGCTTCCGTCCACCCGTCTGAAGCTTGTAGACCTCGAGACGGGAGAAAGAGAGGTCCCGGCAGGACAGGAGGGGGAGATCATAGCAAACGGCCCCCAGATTATGAAAGGTTATTACAACAAACCTGAAGAGACCGCCAAAGCGCTTCGTAAACATGATGGTGAGGTTTGGCTTCACACGGGAGATATTGCCCGGATGGATGAAGACGGGTACTTCTATATAGTTGATAGAGCCAAAGATATGATAATCGTCGGAGGATACAAGGTTTTTTCAAACGATGTGGAACAAAAACTTTCCATCCACCCGGCAATTGAGCTATGCGCAATTGTAGGCTTCACTAATCCCGAGCGCCCGGGAAGCGAGTTGGTCAAACTGGTTGTCAAGAAAAGTGGCTCATACGCAAATAGGCCAGAAGAATCGGTGAGAGACGATATTCTGGCGTTTGCGCGCGAGAAACTAGCACCATATAAAATCCCCAAGGTGATTGAGTTTGTGGAGTCCATTCCTTTGACCTCCGTAGGCAAAATAGATAAGAAAGCGTTACGAAGCAACTAATGGTAGAGAGGAAAGCTACAAAGAAACATGACGTTAAAATGCGATAGTGGTACGCGACAAAATTTAAGATAAATAAAGGAGGTTTCAATGAACACTAACCAAGTCGTTATTGTTGAAAGGAAGAACGGGGTGGGAATAATCACTCTTAATCGTCCCAAAAAAGCCAATGCTCTAAATCACGAACTAAAGGAAGCAATTACAAAGGCCCTCGAAGAACTGGGGAGCGATACTAAAATCGGTGCGATACTTCTTAAGGGGGCCGGTAAGCATTTCTGCGCAGGACAGGACTTTAACGACGTAGTACTGGGCACAGATCAGAAGGATCTGGAGGAATGTCGTCATGTGTTTTCGTATGCGGTAACAACTATCTTCGAGCAAATAATCAACATGGGTACTCCCGTAATTGCCGCGATCCGGGGCATGATCACAGGAGAAGGCCTTCCGCTGGCAATCTCCTGTGATCTCGTTGTCGCGTCGGACAACACGGTGTTTCAGTTCCCGGGAACCAACCTTGACGGGATTAGCATAGGCCCAGGCGTGGTTGCAGCTCGGTACATGGGCATTAAGGAGGCCATGTGGTACTTGCTGACCGGTGAACCCATACTAGCCAGTGAGGCGAAACGTCTTGGAATGGTTAATCGGGTTGTTCCTGACGAAAGGCTGGAAGAAGAAGCCATGGCGGTGGCAGAAAAAGTCGCTTACAAGACACTACGAAACTCAGTTGCAGTTAAGGAGCTGGGTAAATCAGTTTTTTATATGGCTCTGGATATGGAGCGGAGCAAGGCATTCAGGTATGCGCACCAGATGCTCGCTCAGATATTTATTACACCGCCAGCAATTGATGGCGCAAAGTTGTTTCTTGAGGGAAAATTGACCAAGGCGCAATTACAGTTAGAAGGTCTTGTCAAGGAGTGAGAGCGGCTCGCCTGAATTAACCGTTGGAAACCGCCCGGTTGTGTTGTGTTGAAAAGCATCATGTGGGGTTTGAAGAATACTTCAGTTGAAAGCGAGATTAAATATGCCCAAGACAAAATACGGCGATATCATCCATAGGCTGGAAGATGGAATTGCCTTCCTAACAATTAACAGGCCTCAAAAACTGAACTCCATGACTACAAACACTTTATGGGAGCTTCGTCAGGCTATCACGGAAGCCGATGCTGATGAGGACACCAAAATCATTATTTTGACCGGGTCGGGCGAACAGGCCTTTAGCACCGGATTTGATGTTGTGAATGTGCCGAAACTTTCGATTGTTGAATCACGTCAGCTTCACATCCGCAATTCCGTACTGACCAAAGCGCTCATGGGAATAGGCAAGCCGATAATCGCGGCAGCCAACGGAATGGCCTTGGGAGCTGGTTTCGAAATCAGTCTTCTATGTGATCTGACAGTTGCGGCTGAATCAGCAACATTTGGGATGCCGGAACTGGCTATAGGAGCTTACCCCGGGACCATCGCTCCGGCGCTGCTTTGGCACCTTGTTGGTGTCAAAAAGGCCAAGGAGCTACTCCTTACGTGCAGGCGTATAGGCGCTCATGAGGCAGCGAGCCTTGGGCTTGTTAACGAAGTGGTTCCTGACGACAAATTGATGGAAAGGACGCTTCAACTGGCGAATGAGATCATGGGTATGGCCCCTCTCCCAATGACTATCTTCAAGGCAAGGATGAATAGCATGTTGCGGGTTCTGTTGGAAGAGGAGATGAGCCGGTTTGTTGAAGTACAGGCCCTTGTTTTCGATACCCTTGATTTTAGAGAAGGTCTGGACGCTCTGAAGGAAAAACGCAAACCGATATTCCGTGGCCATTGAGGAAGGCCCCTCGGGTACAGCTCATTACACCACAGGAGGACAACGGATGAAACATTTTTTATCGGCTATTTACAGAACTGATGTAGCGCTACATGTCGTGGCTGGATCAGTGCTGGCTTTCATGATAGTCGTCACTCTCCTCGATGTAATCATGAGAAATGTGGGGCATCCTATTGTGGGCTCCGTGGAAATTATTTCATTTTGCGGCTCTGTTGTAATAGGCTTTGCGATGCCCTATTCATCGTGGATGAAGACCCATGTCTACGTTGACTTTCTCGTAGACAAACTGAAGCCGAGAAATAGAATGATTATAGACGCCTTCACGAGATTGATGGGTATTATCTTGTTTTCCTTCGTCGGTTACAACTTTATCCTCTTTGGAATGGGATTAAAGAGTAGCGGTGAGTTGAGTGCAAGCTTCAAGCTGCCATACTACCCTATCGCTTGGGGACTCGCTTTCAGTTGTTTCCTTCTGACTTTCACCCTCTTCAGTGATTTTGTGAGAACGATTGCTTCAAAAGGAGACAGCAATGAGTGAGGTCACCGTAGGCATACTTGGCCTTGTTATATTATTGGCCCTCTTCCTTACGGGAATTGAACTCTCGTTTTGTATGGTTATTGTTGGTTTTGTAGGGTTTGCTTGTCTCAATTCGTTTTCGTCAGCCTGTGACCTCGTGGTGAGAGACTTTTTTGAAACTTTTACGAACTATGGTCTTACGGTTATCCCTCTCTTCATGCTCATGGGGCAGATTGCATCCAATTCGGACATTGCAAAAAGGTTATATCTGGCCGCGCATCGATGGGTAGGCCACGTGCCTGGCGGGCTTGCCATGACGACGGTAGTAGGCGCCACAGTATTTAAGTCTATGTGCGGGTCAACCTTCGCGACGGTAGCTACCTTTTCAGGGATTGCCATCCCCGAGATGGACCGTTACGGTTACAAAAGGGAGCTGTCATCGGGTATCGTGGCCTCGGTGGGCACCATCGGCATGCTGATCCCACCCAGTATTGTGCTTATTATTTATGGAATCGTTGTCGAGCAATCCATCGGACGACTCTTTCTTGCGGGAATTATTCCGGGTCTCTTGATTTCAGCCCTCTTCATGGTTGTTATCTACGGGTGGGTGCGTATCAGTCCGGAGATAGCGCCGAAGGCCGAAAAAGCATCATTGAAAGAGCGCATTAGAGTACTCCCTGAGTTTATCATCGTTGCCGTCATTTTCCTTTTTGTTGTCGGTGGGCTTATGGTGGGCTGGTTTAGCCCCACCGAAGCGGGCAGCATGGGCACGATTGCTGTCATCATACTGGCCGCTGCTCGCAAAGAAGTGAATTTCAAAATGCTAGTAAAATCCTGGGATGAATCCTTAAGGACCTCTGTCATGACACTTGTCCTTATTGCGGCGTCTGCGGTACTCGGTCATTTCCTTGCTATCACCGAAATACCCTTTATAGCGGCAAATTGGGCAACATCTCTTCCCATCCCCCGCTTTCTCACTATGATCCTTATTATCCTAATCTATCTGCTGGGTGGAAGCTTTATTGACGATCTTGCCTTCATGATACTTGCGACTCCTATTTTCTATCCTGCTGTTATAAAACTTGGTTATAATCCTATCTGGTTCGGTATCATGGTAGGAATCACGCTCATGATCGGCGTTATTATCCCGCCGGTGGCAATCTGTGTCTTCATCGTGCGGAACATCACCGGAATTCCTTTCAACACCATCTACAAAGGCGTCCTACCCTTCTTAATAAGCCTTGGTATTGCCGCGCTTCTCATGTTTCTCTTTCCGGGACTTGCAACGTGGTTGCCGAATCTCTTTATGGGAGCAGAATAGAGACGTAACGAACTGGACGATGTGCAAGATCGGGCCAGCCGTTGTTGAGAATATGGGATCAGGCACGCCGTTGAGGGCTGACGATTACCACGTGAAACAGCGGCCGGGTATGAAAAGAGAAAAAGTGAAGACTACAGGAAGGAAGACTCGCGTTCCTTAGATCTTCTGCTGTTGTTACCCACTGTCCTCTGGGTAACACCTCGAGGAGCCTGAAATGTTGCCGTCGCGTTGACTGCCTAAGCATGCACTAGTACAAATTGAAAGCTTGAAATAGTTGTTGTAATCTTGCGGCATTTCTCTGATAATGGAAGACAAAGGGAGACATTGCCTCGGGAGAGATTCCATGAAACACCTTCAGACACACCGGTCTTTCGTGAGCTACATCGATCGAACCCGCGAGTATTACGCAGCCCAAGGTTACCTTAACGCTTACGCCTGGCCCCGCCACGACGATGCCCCCTTTACCCCGTTGCAGAAGCCTCTCTCCGAATGCCGGGTGGGATTGGTGACCACGGCGGGTAAACCACAAACCAGAGTAAAAACCGACGCCCTCGGGCTGGGGCTGGAACTGCGGGACTTATATGCGGAACTGGCGAATCCACCACCGACGTATCTATTCACCGACGGTCTCGGTTGGGACAAGGAAGCGACCCACACCGAGGACATTGACAGCTTTCTGCCTGTTAACCGCTTGCCCGAATACGCTGCTGTTGGCCGTGTTGGCTCGGTCTCACCGCGCTTTTATGGAGTACCGACTGATTACAGCCAAAGCAGGACGTCAGAGCGCCACGCCCCAAAAATCCTTGAATGGTGCCGTGAGGACGGTGTTGACGCCGTGCTTCTCCCGGCTCTCTGACCGGTGTGCCACCAGACCGTGAGTCTGGTTGCCAGGCATCTGGAGGCGAATGGGATTCCGACCGTAACCATGGGCTGTGCTCGGGACATCGTCGAAGAGTGCGGTGTCGCCCGCTTCGTGTTCACGGACTTTCCGCTGGGAAATCCGTGCGGAAAGCCCTGGGATGCAGCTATGCAGCGCTCGATCGTGGGGACCGCACTCGACCTGCTTGAACGGGCTTGGATGCCGCGCACTACGGTTCAGACGCCCTTCCAATGGGGCGACGATGGATGGCGTGACGCCTTCATTCGGGTGGACGACAGCAACCGCGAGGCGCTTGCCCGGGCAGGGGAGGAACGCCGCCGCCTTCAAGCAGAAGTGAAACCAGGTCGGTGATATTCCTTGACTGTGTTCTATTCACCCGCCAGGGTCGGGTTGAGAACGCGCCCCATGAAGAGGATGCTGTCGGTGGCGTTGTGACGGATCAGGAAGAAGAAAGGGTGGTCCGCGCGAAACACGGGTATCCGTGCGCGGAACACAGCCACTGTCATGCCCACCCCTGTGGCGGCTGCAGCCTCCGTGCCCTCCTCGTTCACGTCTACAAACGCCTTGTGGACGACGATCCCGATGGAGAGCCATCCGGGCTTGCCGTCCATCCCCGAGAAATCAGCCTTACCTGCAACGAAGGCGTCGACCATACCCATGGCTGAGAGCGTCCTGCCGAGCTCGAAGCTCGAAGTCATCTTGAATCGTGGCAGGAAGACTTCGACCTCCTGCTTCTGGAGATTGTTCGTCCAGTGCTTGAGGTTTTCGGCTGTCAGCTGTTTTTCAAGATCGGCTAGTCCGTCTGCCTTCTTGGGAAGGAGGATGAGCATGGAGAGTTCTCCGCCCGCATAGGGAAGCTCCAGGACCTGAAGATCAGCGCGATCCGCGTAGCCGAACTGCTCTTTCTGCATCATCATAGGAGCCTGTACCGGCTCGCCGGCAATTCGGTAAAAAGGGGCGTCTTTCGTCGCTTCCTTCTTGAACGCCGTCGACCAGTTCCCCTTGAAGTAGATCGCGTTGGCGAGCACCAGCCGGGTGGGAGAGGTGAGCATGCCCCGCTGGATGAGATCTCTAACTTGAGAGTTCCCTGTAGCAAGCTACAGGGAACTCTCAAGTTAGATTTCGGTGCTGGTAAGGTGGTGGCCATGCAGTAATGAAAAAACTGAATCTTGACTTGAAGACGCAGGCCGTTTACCGGATACCCCCGTTTCTTGGCATCCTGTTTGTGCTCGATGATGAAGGGATCGTCACTTTGTTTGTGAAAGACTTCTTCCGGAGTCTCTTCATAAACGGAGGAATCTACAATCTTGACCCACTCGTTTTCCTGAAGCTGCACCTTTTGGTTTATATTTTTCATGTATTGACGTGGAAGAGGCTTAATGGCGTCCACGGAAAAGACAACGGCGACGATTATGAGGCAGTAGCCAAAAACCAAAGTTGCAATGAGAAAACTCTTTCTCGCCTGCATCCCGCGCCTCCTTGTGCAGATTTCTAAAATCCGTTAAGTCGGCACATCGCGTTGGTTTCTCCATCACATTCTAACAAAATGTCATGCGAAGTAAAGAATATCTTCAGGCATGGCTATCCAGTCGGGTTCTCGCTCTTCGCTGCTACCTTGACCACATGGGCCTTGATAAAGGCCTCCAGGGTCTTTTTGCTGTACCTCACGCATTTACCGGTTTTGATATAGTCTGGGGCTTGTCCTGTGCTTCTCCACTTGGCCAGAGTATGAACGCTTACCCGCAAAAACTGGCTTGCTTCTTTAGGTGTTAAGAGTTCCATGCTACCTCCTTCAGGCATGTTGGGCCAGGGCGCGGTAGGTAAAGCAGATTTACCACGTCCGAAAAAAGCCTTCGTGCGCAAAACGGATATACGAAGACCTGTGGGTTCCCATATGGGCATCCCGCTCTCCCTCCCCCCTCCCTCAAACGTTCTTACCATTTGGCAGTTCCAAAAGCTCTGCAGCCTTCTCTTCCACATGGGCCAGAGTCCGCGCCTTTTCATCATCGGTCATGGAGTCGAACACTTCACAGAGTCGTTGCATCTCTGGTTCTTGCGATATGTCCTTGTTACCAACCGTTCCCTTGGTAACAGCGTCGGCTTTGATTAGGTTCAGTTTCCTCATCACGCAGCTCTCTTCAAGATATTCCGCACTGTCTTTGGATGCCACTGTGCGCCTATCGGCTTGTATCCTCTCTCTTCAAGTTCGTTACAGATTGCCCTCAGCGTATAGCCCTTGTCGCGTAGCTCATTGATAAGCGTGATTCCTTCCTGTTCTTTCGCACTCTCGATCAGACTCTTACCATCCGGGGCTAACCTATATCCGTAGCGCACATGGCCGACTCGCTCTTTGTTAGCGACCTTCAGCCGTAAGACGTCCCTGGTTCTCTCGCTGATCGTGTCGCGTTCCCATTGATTCATAGAGGCCATGATGTTTAGGAAGAATTTACCCATTGCAGTCTTGGTGTCTATCTTCTCGGTGATGCTGTGGAAGGCAACAGATTTCTTCTCTACGAGGTCCATGAGGCTGAGGGTATCCCTTATCCTTCGGGAGAGCCGATCAAGCTTGTAGACGACAACAGCGTCAATCTTGCTGCCTTTTATGAGGGCCATGAGGGCCTGTATTCCCTCTCGGGTTAAATCCTTTCCGCTTTTCCCTGCATCCTCGATGATCTCTACAAGTCCAAGCTCATTCAGTTCACAGTATGCCATGATCTTCGCTCTCTGGTTGTCCAGGCTGATGCCTTCCCGAGCCTGCTCGTCTGTACTCACGCGAATGTAGCCGACTGCTTTCATGGAAGCCCCCTTTTTCGTTTTCGTCATGTGTTCTATGTTGTACGTCCTTATCCTTAATTATATATAGATATACTGGCTTGTCAAGCCAAAGATGATAACGGCGAACAAATAAGTATTGCTATAGACGATCACAGACAGTATGCTTGTGGATTATGGCAGAAGAGATGACAAGGCGTTTGTTCTCGGTCAAAGAAGCTTGTCACTACCTGCACCTTTCCCGCACTACCCTGTATCACATGATCGAACGGAAAGAGATTAACCCGGTGAATATCGGCGGTAGAACGCTCTTTGACCGGAACGACCTTGACGAGCTTATAGAGAAGTCAAAAGAGCCGAGGGCAAAGGCAGCAAAGAAGAAAGGGAACAAACCAAAAGGAAAATCCCGCCAATAAGAAGAAAGAAAGGGCCAGCTCTCACCAGCCCTTCCAGTCGGACCGTTTCTTCTTTATGGAGACTCAAACGTTATCGGCATTGCCACTGGATAAGTGAACGAGAGAGGGACTTCGATTAGCGCACGAAGGGGGTCCGGTCCTGAATTCAAATAGGTAGTGCAGTTACCGTTATCCCGTACACTGGCCCAAACCATCATTTGTGGTGGGGAAGGCGAAATGTAAAATTTTGTCTCACCCGGACCAATCACAACCGGCGTAACGTAGAGGTCCAATGAGTAGGGCTGTGAGCCAGCCAAGTAAGGCGTACCCCCACAATCGGGTTCGGTATAATGTATTTGACCCGTGACCAGATTTTCGGCTGAACCATCCTCGTAATAGAACCCGAATAGCCTTTTCCACGATGGCACGTATATTGTTATCCGATCCGACGCTAAGTCCACAGCCTGTCCCAGATATTCCCCTTTGGCACTATAGACTGGAGTCTCTCCAGACGGTCCCGCTGGTCCTGCTGGTCCTGCCGGTCCTACTATTGAAGTCCCATCGGCTCCTTTCGGTCCTGCTGGTCCCTGTGGACCAGGATCACCCTTTGCTCCTGCCAATCCCTGTGATCCCGCTGGCCCCGCCGGTCCCATTGGCCCTACTGCTCCTGCTGGGCCTTGTGGCCCCTGTGGACCGGGCATCAGCTTGATGTTATTAATTTGCTGTTGTAGTTGATCGATCTGCTTCTGGAGTTCCTGGAACGGTTGTCCCTCTGCTGCAGAAGCAAGTACTGGAAGGCAGAGAATAAGCGCCACTAAAGTCAACGTTACTTTCCTTGTCATCGTGATTTCCTCCCCTTCTTTGAAACCATTAACTCTTACCCTTCATCACGGATGGGCTTTATCGAGGATTGAAATAAGAGAACCTCCAAAGGCGCATGATGCCCTTGGAGGCTCAAACAGGTAGTTTCTGGAGTCGCCCCATTATGACTCCCTCTGAAACGGTGGGTCTAAGGTGTGGGCTTACTTGTCGAAGATGAGTTGATCGCCTCGGGTTCTACTTATTTTAACTGTAGCATAAGAGCATCCTTTGTCAAGCAGTTCTTGGTATTAAAAAGTGGGTTAAGCCCAATGACCTCTATTTGTTCAAGCGTGATAGTGGCGAAGATAGCTGCCTGAAAGGTTGAATCACAGGAAGAAGCGTGGCAATGAGGATTGCAGGAAGTAGCAGATACGCCGTCGGGTATTAACTTCACCTACTAATAGTGAACACGGCGTTAGCAACAAGGATTGAAGATTAGCGTTGAAATGAGAGCATATTAAACCAGACGGCTAGCTAGAGCAGGTCACCAAACCCGTCATGCGTTTTAACAGGCAGAAAAAAATCCTGTACAGGAAGTTTTCCTGCCTGGTTGGATGGCTTTTCGAAATTGTCTCCTCGTTGGTGATAGGATTAGTCTGATCAACTTATTCTATCATCCCTTGTATCAAGGGCCAAAGGGGTTTTTAATTATTTTGATGGTGGATCAAGGTGGTTGTCTTACAATCAATCTCTTGGTACGGGAAATTCCAAAAAAGCCCGGCTAATCGGCGGCATTCCCATTCTGGCAGTATGCCTCGATCCCGCCGTAACATCCACTGCAAGATATCGGGCAATTCCCGGCCCAACAAGCACTAGCCCAGCCTGGCCCAGTTCCCGTGCAACATCTGTTACTCGGCGCGGAGTTTCCGCTGAGACACTGGTATGAGGGGGAACCTCCATCCCAGCAGTTAGAACCTGCGCCGCCCCCGGCGTTACAGGCTCCGGAGTCCTGTGAACCGCTCACACAATCACCACGGGCGGCGTACCGCGCTCCTCCTAGATCGACCAGTCTCGGGAGTTCATAGGCGAATGGCTTCCCGCTGGGCCCTCTGCGCAGAGGGAGAGGAGAAACGTTCTTCCCGTGTACCGTCCCGTTATGAGGATCACTCCGGGTGCTGTTAAATCCGACAAGCCCTTCTGCAACCAGTTGATCAACAAATGCCCCGATATGATCTCTGGCTTCTTCAGGTACACCTGTGGCATGTACGCGGACTCCCCTGAGGAGATCGTCCACGGTGTGTTCCCCATCGAGGAGCTTCCACACGTAGACACCAGTAGGGCTCAAGCCGAAACCTCGGCCCCTATCCGGGTCGAAGAGCACGGCCCAGTCGTCAAACTCCTCCCGGAGCAGGACGTAAGGGTTGACTATGGGCTTTTCACCGTCTTTCAAGGGAGTACCTCATCCGTACCGCCATCTTTGACCCACACAGGCCACCACCTTATAGAGACTGCACTACGGCTTGATGCAATCTGTGTGCCAAGGTACCACGGTGTTTTGTATCAATATAAGAACACCGTATACGGAGAAGCGTTTTACCTGAGATGCACAGGAAGCCATTGAGGTAACGATGCATTTTTTCCCACAACCGGTCACAATTGCCAAGTGAAAGAGCGTATGTTTTCCGAATTGCTCCGTTCATTTCTTTCAGGAAGAAGTTGAGGTCTTGCCGTGCAGGTTCTGAAAGGTCAATCCTGAGTTGTTGCAACTAATCGGTCAGTGCGTGTGTCGCCCTCATCCCTATCTTTCCACTTCCCTTCGTCGGCATCATAAGTCGATAATCTCTTCATCATCAAGAGGAGCAAGCAAGGTGCCATGTAACTTGGAGATCAAGCGTTCAATGGCAGGATTGCCGAGGAAGTTGGTCTGCTGGTTGTACATGTTCTGAATGAAGATAGACGTATTTTCTCCTGCAAGGCTTCCCGTGGCCTTTCCGATTTCCCTTGAGGCCTTGAAGCCGTAATCGAGTAGCTGCCTGTCTACCTCTCCGGGTTTCTCGCCCTTCCGGACTTTGGTCACGTAGTCCTTGAAGTACCTGGCCGACTCCACCATGTTATCTGCCGCGTCGGTCGCCGCCTGTGCAATGATCTGCTGGGCCTCTTCCAGAATGACCTTGATCTCCTCCCTGTTGAGTATCCGGCTCACATTCTGTTGGCTCATCCCCATGAGCTCACCGATCTCCCGTTGACTGTGGCCCTCTACCGCTAACGTGGCTATCTTAATCTCTCGTTCTGTCAGCATGCTTCGCCCTCATCTTATAGACAATTTTTTACCACTCGCCGTAAAGTCTGCCAGCGCCAGTCCAGAGACGGTTTTTTGAGGGGGTCCGTAACTGTAAGTTATTGAAAATAGGGGAAAAGACAAAAGCCGACGCGGGGATTTGAACCCCGGACCTGCTGATTACGAATCAGCTGCTCTACCGCTGAGCTACGTCGGCGATCAGCGATTTTTATAACACGGCAGGGGGTAAAAGGCAATCGGAGTTTTGCTGCTGCGGTTCGCCACCGGGGGTTGCGCATGAGGCGCTTCGGGCGTCAGCGTTTCTTGCGCTCTTTTTCCAGTTTTCTCTTTTCTTCATCCCTGATTTCGCGGCGCAGAAGCTTGCCCACTTTGGATTTGGGCAGCATGTCCCTGAACTCGATATAGTGAGGTATCTTATACGGTGCGAGTCTGTCGCGCGCCCAGCGCAGAAGCTCCGTGCTGTTCACGCCCTTTGCATCCTCTTTTAGAACGACGATAGCCTTGATGCGCTCTCCCACCTTCGGGTCAGGTATGCCGACAACGCATGCGCCGATGACCGTGGGATGATCCTGCAGGACCGCTTCGATCTCCGATGCCGACACGCGATAGGCCTTGTACTTAATGATGTCCGCGGTGCGCTCCACGAACTCGATCTCGTTGTTTTCGGTCACGCGCACGAAATCACCCATGCGGTAATAAACATCTCCATTCATTTTGATATATGAGTATTCCGTTTCGTCGGGCTTTTTCCAGTAGCTTTTCACCGTGAAATCAGACGTGACCATTAACTCTCCGATATCCCCCTGGGGTACGGGCTGGAGCGTTTCAGTATCTGCAACCAGTACGCGGCGCGATTTCAGGGGCTTGCCCACAGTCGTGGGCGCGGGCACCTTGTCCAGCGGGCTGTATGTAATATGGCCCGCCTCAGTGGAGCCATATACCTGGTAGAGGTAAACACCGTACTTCTGGTGCCAGGTCTTGTAAACCTCCGCAGGCAAAGCATCACCGCCGCAGTAGCAGTATTTGAGAGAGCCGAGGTCATACTGGTCCACCCGGTCGTTCTCAAGGATCATGCGGTAGAGGGCCGGCACGCCCAGCATCCAGCGCACCTTGTACCGCTCAATGGCGGAAAGCGTTGCATCAACCTCGGGCGAGGGCATGAGCACGACGGCGTTGCCGAAGTTGAAGCCGAAGGCGATCATGAACCCCTTGGCCATGATGTGAAAGAGGGGGTTGATCATGATGACCACGTCGCTGCCCTCCTGCGTGCGGTCGCCGATCACATCGTTCATGATGTCCCGGATGTACGATGTCTCGCCCATGTGATTGCCGGCAACACCCTTGGGAAAGCCCGTGGTGCCGCCCGTGTACATGATGTACGCGAGATCCTTCCACGGGTCGATCTTCACCTCCGGCGGGGTGGGCGGATAGTGGCGCATGATATCTTCGAACCAGAAGATGTGCGGTCCTTTTTCCGTCGAACCTTTCGGAATCTTATCAAAGGCCGTGCCGATGGCCCGCTTCCACCAGGGGATCAGGTCAACGAGGTTCGTGACGATGATGTTCTTCAGGCCCGTGGCAGGCATGATCTCTTTCACGTAGCCGAAGTTTGTGTCGAGGCAGATGACTGCCTTCACCTCAGCGTCCTTGATGATGTACTCGATCTCGTAGGCGGTGTAAATTGGCGAGACAGGCACCATGACCGCGCCGATCTTGTTGATCGCGTAATTGGCAATGACCCATTGCGGGCAGTTTGGGATATAGATCATTACCTTGTCGCCGGGCTGAATGCCGAGGCCCACGAGGCCGAAGGCAAATTTTTCGATGTAATAGGTGAGCGTAGCATACGTGTAACGCTGTCCCAGGTAGATCAGAGCGGTGCGGCGGGAGTATTTTTTCGCCATCTCGTCAAAACGGGTGAAGGTGCATTCTTCCGGGTATGGCATGGTTTTTCCCTCAGACTCCGAAATACGCGGACTTGACATCCGGATTATCGAGCAGTTCCTCTTTAGTCCCGGCCAGCACGTTGGAACCGTTTTCCAGGATATATCCGTAATCGATGATCGGGATGATTGGACGGGCGTACTGCTCTGTGATGATGATGGTGATGCCTTTCGCGTCGCGGATATCTTTCGCTCCGTTAACCACGATTTTCTGGTATGCCGGGCTCAAGCCGAGGAGCGGCTCGTCGAGTAGGAGGACCTTGGGCTTGGCCATTAAAGCCCTGCCGATTGCCAGCATCTGTTGCTCGCCCCCGCTTAAGAAGCCACCCTGGCTGTTCAGGTGGTCTTTGAGGCGCGGGAAGAGGTTGAGGACGTACTCGATGTTCTCTTTCGTTTCGCGTTTGTTTGCGAGATAGGCTCCGATCTTCAGGTTTTCCATCACACTGCTTTCAGGAAAGATCCGACGCCGTTCGGGACAGAGGATAACGCCCTGCTTGGCTCGCAGGTGCGGCTTCAGGCCGGAGATGTCGGTGCCGTCGAGCATGATGCTGCCGAACAGCGAAATTCGCTCCCCTCCACGCATCTCTTCTTTCTTGCGGATATCAAGAATAATACCTGAGAGGGTGTACATCAGCGTGCTCTTCCCGGCGCTGTTGGAACCGAAGATGCCCACTATCTGCCCGCTCTCTGCGGTAATGCCCACGTTGTTCAGGGCGAGCATGTTTTCGTAGAAAACCATCAGTTCACTCGCCTGCAGCATCAGTTCCTCCAAACCGATTTGCCTTCAAGCGTATACCTTCGTTGCCCGTCGGCCTGTTCTTACTCGACGTACCATCAGGTACGCCTCCGTAGACCAGCCCTCGGCGCGCCCGGGGTACCCGGCCGAAGGCTGGGTCGTCCATCTTGAATCCACATCGGTTAAACCTCCTCGCTGCCTAAATACGCCTCACGGACCCGCTCGTCCTCTATCACTTCCGTAGATGTGCCTTCGGCGATCTTCTCGCCGAACTGGAGCGCCATCACGCGGTCAGCCACGCGGAAGAGCTCCCTGAGCCGGTGCTCTACCATGATCAGCGTCACACCTTCCAGCTTGAGCTTCTCGATGAGCGGCATCATTCCGGCGATTTCACTCATGCTGAGACCGGAAAAAACTTCGTCGCAGAAGATCACTTCGGGTCGCATGGAGATGCAGCGGGCAAGCTCCAGCCGCTTCTGGTAGCCTGTGGGGAGCGTTGATGCCAGTTTGTAGGGCACCCTTGAATCGCGCTCGAACCCGATCTCCTCTAAGATATCGACCGCGAACGTGTCCCGGTCGCCATGCTTGCCTCCGCCTCTCCAGCCGCCAAGCTTTCGTGCACGGGGCGACCAGAGTGGAATGATCAGGTTCTTGAATGCGGGTAGGCTGTAATATGGCCTCATGATCTGAAAAGTGCGCGAGATACCGATGTGAGCAATCTTGTGCGGCGGCCACGCGGTAATATCTTTCTCTTTGAAGTAGACTGTCCCTTTGTTCGGCTTTGAGAATCCCGTGATGCAGTTGATGAGAGTGGTCTTGCCTGAACCGTTCGGACCGATGATTCCGAAGGTTTCCCCCTGCTCAACGTTGAAACTCACGTCTGACAGCGCGTACACCCCGCCGAAGGATTTCGTCATCCCGTTCACTGCAAGAAAAGCTTTGTCCTTCATACCTTGGCCCACCGTTCGAACTGGTGATACTTGCGTTGCGCGTAGACCATGAGTCCTTCACTCTTGAACACTATGAAGGCGGTCAGGGCAGCGCAGTAGATCACGATCCGGAAGGTTCCAAAGAAGCGGAGGAACTCAGAAAGAGGGACCAGGATAACCGTACCGATTATCGCGCCGACGAGCGTGCCGCCGCCGCCGATGACTACCGCTGCGATGGGAATGATGGAGAAATCAAGGGCAAAGAGCGACAGCCCGGCCCACATGTACAGGTGCGCGAGATAAGCCCCGCCCAGACAGCCGACGAAGGCGGCGACAAAGACCGCCAGCGCTTTCATGTGGGTTACATTGATGCCCGACGCGCGCACCGACTGGTCATTGTCTTTTACTCCACGGAGTACGAGGCCTATGTCCTGGTTCACGAAGCGGCGCATGGCAAAAAGAAAGAAGAGAACGAGAAGGATGATCGCATAGCTCTCCAAGTAGGCATTGGGGAAGCTATCCACACCGGTGATACCGTTGGTGCCGCCCAGGATGTCAAATGCTTCGACCACGCGCGTGGCGAGCAGCGGGTACATCAGCGTCACGATCGCAAAGTAGACACCCCGAAGCGGCAGGCACGGCAGGAGGAGCACGGTGCAGAATATCGCGCCGCATATGCCGGCCAGCGGTATGGTCAGATAAAATGGTAACCCGAGGTATACGTTGAATATGGCGGTGAAATAGCCGCCGACGCCTATGAAGAAGGCCCCACCGAGACAGACAAGCCCCACGTAGTTGGCCAGAAAGTCGAAGGAGAGCGCCAATAATGCGTACACACACATGATGTTTATGACGCGCTTCCAGTACGGGGCCAGCACGAGGACGAGCGGCAAAGAGAGCAGCCCGATAATCAATAATGCCCTGGGGCCGACCAGGTAGACTATTTCGCGCCACGATGAAATCGCATAAATGCCCTCTGTGCGCACCTTTATGCCGCGGTCGATTCTTTCTTTTCTGCGCATTTCCACGGTCACACCCGCTCTTCCAGTTCTTTCTGCTTGCCGAAAAGTCCTGACGGCTTAAGGAGTAACGTCACGATGATAGCGAGCACGGCCACCAACATCGTGAAGTGGCTTGACAAAAACTTCTCCGTGAGAATCTGCGCAAACCCGATTATGAATGAGGCGATGATCGCGCCGCCCCAGCTCCCCAACCCGCCGATAATGCAGACCGCAATCGCAAAGATCAGCACCGTGTAGCCTGCTTCGACCACGATGTTGCCGAGAGGCAGAACGAGTATTGAGGCAAAACCGGCGAGGCCCGAGCCGATTGCCAGCGAGACGACCGCGGTCATGTCGGAATCGATGCCCAGCATCATTGCAGCACGCTCGTCCTGGGCAATGCCTCTGAGCGCCAGGCCGATCCTGCTGAAATGGGTAAAGAGGTAAAGCCCTATGAATGTCATGATGCCGATAGCGACGATGATGAGCCTCTGGATGTCGATCGACACATCGAAGAGGATAACCGAACCCGGGTAAAACGTGGGAAGGACGAAGGTCATGCCGCGCAAGCCCCCCCAGCGCAATCCTTCGAGTATGGCGAGGCCGACAGCATAGGTCGCTATGATCTCAGATATCTCCATGCCGCGTATGCGGATCAGGATGAACCGGTAAATCACGGCCCCGATTGCAGAGGTTGCGGTAATCCCTATAACGACGGCGAGAGGGTAGGGCAGACCTAAGTTGTTCGTGATCACAAACACGAGATAGCCGCAGGTCACATAGAGCGCGCCGTGGGCGAAATTCGGCAGCCTGCTGATGCTATACACGAGCGTAAAGCCCAGCGCATAGAGCGATAGGATGACACTATTGATAATGCCGTAAAGAACGACTTCCACGCTCGCGAACCCCTAGTCTGCTACAAACGAATTAGTTTACTTTACCCACCACCCACCCCTCCCCCTCAAGGGGGGAGGGTTTGGGAGAGGGTGATCTCATTTTACTTAATACGTCTGTATTGGTCTACCTTACTTAGCCCATGGCGGGTAGAGTATCTTGCCTTCGGCTACCTTCGGCGGGAAGACCTGCACGCGTTTTCCGGCCTGCCACTGGATAATATCGGTGACAGCTCCTTCCTTCGGGTCGAGGGATGGGATGATCTGGTGCGATTTTTTGTCAAACCTCATCCTGCCATAGACTCCCATGAGATCGATGTCTTCCAGGCCCTTGACCACCGCGTCGCTGTCAACGCTGTTTGCCTTCTCTATCGCAGCCTTGAGCTGATATACCGCCATGTAGCTTGATGACGTGCCGTAGCCTTCAGGCTCGAGACCCCATTTCTTCTGGTATGCGGTAGCAAATTTCATGGTCCATGGCGTGATTTTGGACGGCGAATTACCACCGTTGACGAGGTCGACGAGCAAGTATTCGGTTGTGCCGCCCGAAGCCTTCCAGAAGCCCGGCTGCTCCGCTGCGTTGACAAAGCCCATCGGCAGCGCCTTTGATTTCATGTCACTCCACTGTTTCAGGAGGATTGCGCTTTCAGGCATATCCATCCATACAAAAAGTACCTGGGCGTTCTTTTTGCCTGCATCGACCAGGCCTACGGAGTAATCGGTTGTTCCTGTAGGATAGACCTTCATGTCGCCTACGGTCCAGCCTCGGTCGGTGAGAGTCTTTTTCATTGCCTCGCCGCCGGCCCGCGCATGCGCAACATCCTGGACCATGATGTACGCCTGGTTGAAGCCCTGCGTCTTTTTGAGATCATCGAACAAAGCGGCGAATTCACCGATCATGACACCGACGTGGCTGGTGTTCCGGAAACAGTATTTATATTTTGCGTAATTCTCCTCCACCTTCTTGGTATAAAGAGGCGTGAGATTTCCCGTGGTCACAATGCTCACCTTCTTGTACTTGTTGAGGAGGTCCATGGCTGCTAACGCCGCCTCTGACCGGATCGGCCCACCGATGAGGAAATCGGCCTTCTTTTCGAGGATCAGCTTTTCGACCCCGAGCAGAGCTTCGCTCACAGGGACCTGAGGTTCAAGGTCTCTCGTATCGATCACCTCGACGGCGAACGGCCTTTTCTTGCCCCCGACAGCAACGCCGCCTGCTGCGTTTATCTCTTCGACGGCGAGCTTTATGCCCCGTTCAGCATCCCATCCGTAGAGAAACGCAGTTGAAAGCGGTGCGCCAATGACAATCGGCTTTTCCGCAGCAGCAGCCGGCTGGACAAAGGCACCCAAGAAAACGAGAACCACAAAGAGGCCTAACAGCGATCGCTTCGTCATAACTTCCCCCTTTCCCTTTTCTTCACATTTTGGAATCTCCGGGCGAGGAAGTCAAGGGAATTTTTGCGGTTCGCCCTCGTGCGGCGCACCTACCGCGTGCCTTTCACCCGCCGAGGGTATACTCCAGCCGGAAGAAAAACACGCGTTCCGGCATGGGGTAGACACCGATGTCGTTTCTAAAAAGGCTCAGGGCGCCGACATCGCTGTACTTCTTGTCCGTGATATTCTTGATGGTGAAGAGGCCCGCGAGCTTATTGTACCGGTAGCCAATCGTGGCGTCGAACGTGGTGTAGCCGGGCAACTGCTCGTGCGAGTTTGTCTGGTCGCTTATGGCATACCGGTCTCCCGTATAGACAGAGACAAGGTTGGCGGTCCAGTTGCCGTATGCATAAGACAGCTTCGCAGCAGCCTTGTTGTGCGGCACGAGTGGTATGCGATTGCCGTCGAAGACCCCCCCGTCAAAGGTTGCTTCCGTGTAGGAATAGGTCAGGTCAAGGTTGAGGCCTTTGACGAGGTTGATGTAGAGCCCCGCCTCGAGGCCCTGCCGCTTGGTCTTATCATAGTTCTGGTTGGTAAAGGTAAGGGGATCGAAATAGATCTCGTCTCTGGTTCTATTGCTATAGAAGGTCACTGTACCGCCGATTCTGTGCCATGGGTTCCAACGGAATCCCACGTCTAATTCCTTGCTGGTCTGGGGCACGAGGTTCTGGTTCACCAGCGTGGGGATGCAGACACCGGGCGCGACGCAGAATCCCTGGCTGACAAACTCGTCTGTTGCAGGGAAGCGAAAACCCGTTGCATACGTGGCAAAAACGTTGGCCTTCTCAAAGAGCGAGTAGTTCGCTGAAAAACGGTACGCCTCCTTGTCGTAATGCGTGTCCCCGGACTGGCTCACCGGGGGATTGATGGCATCGACGAACGTAATGTCGTACGTCGATTTCTGTCTGCGGTAGCCCGCCTCGACGAAAAAGTCCTTCGATAGAAAAAGCTTCTCATTGGCGTAGTACGCGAAGTCGTCCTTCTCGATGCTTGCATTTGTCAGGGACGGGCCGGTAAACACACCCGAAGCATTGACGGTCGTCGGATACCTGTACATATCGGTACCGATCACGAAGGAGCTCTTCAGACCGAAGATCGGTGTGGATACAACTGTCTTAGGAGTAAACGCGTACGTTTGGAGCTGGCTCATGAGCCCGGTGTAGCTGCCGAATCCGAAATCGGCATACGAGGCCGTGTGGCGGTCCCTGTAGGAGCCTGCCAGGGAAACGACGACATCTTTCAGGGGTTTTATCTCCCCCTCGAAATCAACGAAGTTGTCTTCCGTGTTGGCCGTGTCGAACGGGTGGGTGGTATCCTTGCGATTGACGATACCGCTGCGCAGGTCACCCACGAAGAGGGCGCCCGGCTGGTCATAGGTGTCCGTGTGAGTCCCGGTCCTCAGGCGCAGGGTCAGGAAATCCGTAGCATCGTAGCTGAAATTGCCGATCGCGTCTTTTGCATGATATCCATTGTTGTGCCGGTATCCTGATGTGTCCTGGTCCGAAGCATAAGCATAGTAAGAAAATTTTCCCTGTTTACCGGAGGCAGACGCCTCGGGCTTGAAATAGTTGTAGCTGCCCACGGTGGTCGCTGCGGTCACCTGCGGTGCGCCTGTGCCTTGTTTTGTAATGATATTTATGGCCCCGGCCGCAGCATTGTCTCCGAAGAGCACGCTCGCAGGGCCTCGGTAGACCTCAATCCTCTCGATTGCTCCCAGGGCTATCTGGGCAAGGTCAGCCCCGGTGAGGTCGATATTGTTGACGCGCCTTCCATCCACGAGGACCAGGACATTCTGCGGTGCTGCCTCGCCGTAACCCCTGATGTCAATGAAGGACTGCTTCGGGTTGCCAAACAGGTTCTCCGGAAAGACGCCGGGTTCACGTTGAAGAACATCGGTCAGTGTCTGGGCCCCTGTATCCTTGATATCGTCGGCAGTGATGACGGTGACGTTTGCCGGCGCTTGTCCCAAAGGCGACTTCGTCCGCTCGGCGGTCACGACGATCTCATCGAGGCGGTACGGTGTCTGCTGAGCAAAGGCAGCGAGCGGCACGGAGCAGCATAAGATACATGTTATTATCACCATAATGTTCGAGCGCATGATTTATCCCTCCGGTTTGGTCCATCTTGTCTATCTGGTCTTTCGCTTCCATCTTCCTAGCGAAGCGGTCGTCCTAGTCACGCTCTGCGTGACGGTCTTCCGTCGTCCGAGCCCGAAGGGCGATCGTCCTAGTCATCGGTTACCCGCGTGCGGGTGACGTGACGGTCGTCCGTCGGTTGACAGGTGGCTACTGGGTTGGTTATGAAGAATTCTGATTCACGGCGCACCTCCTTATGCCTCGTAAGGATGCATGCTGTGGAGCTGACTCCAAGGTTTCCTGGCTGAGGTCTCCGGACGCCCGTGCCTTCCCGCCCGATCTACCTTGAGCAGTGGCTGGATTTCTCCTTACGAGCGCCTCGACCCATCACAGTTGCGGGACAGCGGAAGATTCTCACTTCGCTTCCCTTGCAGAGTCAGGCACGCTGAACTGGTTGTATGTATCACGGGCCACGATAAAGTGCAAGAGTTTTTTGGGAAGTTTTTTGGGAATTTTCATCATCTACAATCTTTCGTAAATCGTTTCATTCCGTGGTACGATACTGGCAGGGGAACCAGAGAGGGCCGAGGGAAGACGGTCACGCAGAGCGTGACTAGGAAGAGCGTTTTGCTAGGGAGATGGAAGAGAAAGACTAGATAGACAAGATAGACTGAATAAACCAGAGAAACTAGAAACGGGTTCATCGGAGACTCCATGGTGATCTGTGTCGTTGACGGTCAGGGTGGGAAGATAGGCAGCGTGATCATTGGGAAGCTGAAAGAACGTCTCAAGGAGCACGTGGAGATCATAGCGCTCGGCACCAACTCTCTGGCCACGCAGAACATGATGAAGGCCCGGGCAAACAAGGGGGCTTCGGGGGAAAATGCGATAGTAACGACTCTGAGAAAAGCGGACATTGTTATTGGCACGATCAACATTCTCATGGCCAACTCGATGCTCGGCGAGTTCACGCCGAGGATGGCGCAAGCTGTGGCGGAATCGGAAGCAGTCAAATATATCCTGCCGGTGACGCAAAGCAACCTGGTTGTAATAGGGATGCAGGCACTCTCCATTCCGCAAATGATTGAGGTGCTCATTGAGGAAGTGGTAAAGGGGATCGAACGATGTGCGAGGTAAAGGTATTCACAAAGAAAGATGGGGAGGAGGTTCTGCTCCTTAAGGATGTTTACCTGATCGAGCAGGAGGAGGAAGGGCTCCGCTTTGAAACGATCTTCGGAGAGCAGAAGGTCTACGAAGCGGAGATTGAATCAGTCTCCCTGACGGATAACAAAGTGGTCATCAGAGACAAGTCGTAAGAAACAGGGTCAAGGGTCACGGGTCACGGAAAGGTACGAGGCGCACATCCCACACCCGGAAGGCTCTTTACAAGCTGGTCCGTTGGAGGTTTTCATCTGCCTCGGGCCTTTTTTGTTTACCCTTGACCCTTGACCCATGCCCCGTGACCCATCTTTTCCTGCGCTGCTTTTATGGGCTTCAGGCTCGCCGTTACGAGGGCGTCGACTTCGTCGGCACTTCCTTCGAACCGCTGTTTAACGAGAAGCTCCCCTTCCTCGGTGCCAAACGCGGAGTGAATAATCAACCTGCCGCTTGAGAGGGAAGCGTTGATACCCAGGGGCACGCTGCAGCCGCCTCCGATCAGGGCCTGGAGCTTTCTTTCCACAGAAACTTCGAACATGGTTTGCTCATGATTGAGCGGCTGGAGGAGGTCGAGCAGCTCTGGTTCATCACGTGTTTCGATGCCGATAGCGCCTTGTCCGGAAGGAGGCACCATCATGTCAAAGGGCAAAATCTCCTTGATATGCGCAGCAAAACCCATGCGTGTGACGCCGGCGCACGCGAGAATAATCGCGTCCAGGTTTTGCCCGCGCAGCTTGCGCAGCCGGGTGTCCACGTTGCCCCTGAGAGGCAAGACTTCAATTGCCCTGTTGAGATGGAGAATCTGGGCCTTGCGCCTGAGGCTACCCGTGCCGATCTTTGCCCCGGGCTTTATATCCGCAAACCGCTCGTGCCTGACCGAGATAAAAGCGTCCCGAGGGTTTTCCCTCTCCAGTACAGCTCCGAGTATGAGCCCTTGAGGAAGCTCCACAGGCATATCCTTCACGCTGTGCACGGCCATGTCCACTGCGCCTGCGAGAAGCGCCTCTTCTATTTCTTTGACAAAGAGGCCCTTGCCTCCGATCAGGTGGAGTGGCTTATCCCAAATGGTATCGCCTGTGGTCTTGATGATCTTTGCTGAGAACTCGTAGCCAGGATAGCGTTCCGAGAGCCTGCCGATTACGATCTCTGTCTGCCTGAGGGCGAGCTTACTCCCCCTTGTCCCCAGTATCCATTTCTTTTTCATCGTCCTCCTCAAACTGGAACAGGTCCTTCATCACGTCGAGTACGAGCGGGCTGCCGTTTTTCTTGATCATCATGATGTGCGGGTGGGCTATCTTGTTGACGATGGCTTTTGAGAGAAGCTCCAGCTGCTTCACCGTTTCCTCATCGGATGGTTTCAAGCGCTGCGCTGCTTTTTTTACTTCCTCTGCACGGACTTTTTCCAGCTTATCCAGGATCTGGGTAATCACCGGGCTCAGTTCAAGCTGTTTCAGCCACAACTCGAATTTGGCCACTTCTTCCTCAACGATGGCATGAGCACGCTCCGACTCCTCGAGGCGGTTGGACAGATGAGCCTGGGAGAGGCTTTTCAGATCGTCGATATCGTACAAGTACACGTTTTCGACATTGTTTATCTCGGGTTCAATGTCGCGGGGAACCGCAATATCGATGAAGAAGAGCGGTCTCTGCTTCCGCCTCTTCATAACCGTCAGCACGAGGTCCTTGTCGATGATCGGGGTTTCAGCCCCGGTTGAGGAAAGGACCATATCCACTTTGAGGAGCAGCTCGCGAATCTCTTCGAAGGGTAAGGGCGTGCCAATGATCTCTTCGGCGAGCAGCTGCGCTTTCTGGAAGGTCCTGTTGGTGATATAGACCTCTTGCACACCTTCTTTCTTGAACTGCTTGAGCGCGATCTCGCACATTTCTCCGGCTCCAATCACCAGGATGCTTTTCTGGTTGAATTCACCGAATATCTTTCGCGAGAGTTCCACGGCCATGCTCGAAATGGAGACGGGGTTATAACCGATCTTCGTTTCCGTACGCACCCGCTTTGCGGTCTGAAATGCACGATTGAAAACCTTGTCGAAAAGCTGTCCTGTTGCCTTACTCAGCGCTGCTATCTTGTATGCATCCTTGACCTGCCCGAGGATCTGGGGTTCACCGACTACCATGGAATCGAGCCCCGATGCCACGAGAAAAAGGTGGCGGTAGGCGTCTTCAAAACTAAGAGTGTAGGCATAGGTGTGCAGCCAGTCCCTGGTAATGCCAAGGCTCTTCTCGAGCGCTTCGTTAACCGCACGGACCGCGTCCTCAAGGGAGGAACCGCCCACATAGATCTCTGTTCTGTTGCAGGTCGACAGCACCACAGTCTCCTCGACTCCAGCCTGTTTTAGACCCTGGAGAAGTGCTGGAATCGCATCTTCAGCAATGTGTAACTTTTCCCTCACGTCAAGAGGAGCCGTGCTGTGACTCACACCCACTACGGCAAAACAGGAAGTGCTGCTATCAGATGTAGGAATGGAGTCCTCCGATGAAAAGGTTGACGCCGAGGAAAGTCACGACCACGGATATGAAACCGAGTATCATCAGGTATGCGGTCTTTCTGCCGCGCCATCCCATGGTAAACCTGTTGTGAATCATGATGGCGTAAACGATCCAGGTGATAAGCGACCAGGTTTCTTTTGGATCCCAGTTCCAGGAGGAACCCCAGGCGGATTGAGCCCAGATAGAGCCGGTAATAATACCGATGGTGAGAAAGGGAAAGCCATAGGACATGCACCTGTAGTTTACCCGGTCAAGGGTTTCGAGTGAAGGGAAGCTTCCGAAAATAGCGTGGAGCCTCTTCTTCTTGATGTCGCGCTCTGCGAGGATATAGATGATCGAAACGAGACAGCCCACGAGAAAAATCGCGTCACCGATAAATGCAAGGCCCGTGTGGATGGGAAGCCAGTAGCTCTGCAGAACGGGCGGCAGGGGCTTTATGGGAGAGGGCAGGGTGAGTGCCCAGATGACCATGATCGATACGACGGGAAGTACGATGCTTCCGAGACCTGGAATCCTGTACGTCTTCCTCAAATAGAGAAAGAAGACCGCGGTACAAAGCGCAAAAAAGGAAAGAGATTCATGCAGGTTTGTTATCGGAGTGTATCCCGCTTCAATGTACCTGTAAAGCGTGGCTACAAGGTGCACAAGACAGGCTGATACCAGCACATACGAGCCAATTTTCTCGATGATTTCCTTTTTGCGGGTGAGATAGACGAGATAAAAGAGCGTTGCGATGAGATAGAGAACGACCGGTATGAAAAAGGCGGTTTGACTGTTCATACGCGGAAGATGTGCCTGGAGAAACAATCAGTAAACGATGCGGAAGTCTTTGAGTTCACCGGTATAGTCCTTCCAAACGAGGTCGACGTGCTTGACAATTGCTCCCCCGGGGCCGCGCTTGCACCATTCGACAAGTTTCTCGATCTCCTCTTCGGCCCCTTCACAGAGAATCTCCACCCGTCCGTCTCTGAGATTTCTAACGATGCCGGTGAGGCCAAGTTCGTCCGCTTTTCTCGTGGTGTTGTAACGAAAGAACACGCCCTGGACGAGACCGTTGACCAGTATCTCCGCCCTTCTCATCATTGACTTTTGTGAGCTGAGTGAATATCCTATACATATTTATCATAAGCGTGGCCCAAAATCAACGTGCTTGCGGGGGTAAAGTGGATGTTCAGGATTGGCCTTGATATTGGTTCGGTAAGTGTGGACGTGGCAGTAGTCGATGATAAGGGGCACGTCGCAGAAGAAAGGTATATCCGCCACAAAGGGCAACCGATAAAGGCTGCAGGGGATGTCCTTGAGGAACTCACGGCCAAATACGGTAAAGACATTGAGTTTGTAGCGACCACCGGAGTCGGAGCCAAGACCTTTGCCGAACTCGTTGGCGCCGCATTCACCAATGAGATCATAGCGCTCACCAAGGCTTTCCAAAAGCTCTATCCGCACGTTGGAAGCGTGATCGACCTTGGCGGAGAGGACTCGAAGTTCATCCTCTTTGAAAGAGACAAGCAGCATGGGACCCTTAAGATCAAAGATTTTTCCATGAACACGTTGTGTGCAGCGGGTACTGGGTCATTTCTTGACCAGCAAGCCTCGCGCCTCGGCTTCTCCATCGAAGAGTTCGGTGACGTGGCCCTCAAATCAAAGAACACTCCGCGCCTCGCCGGACGGTGCACGGTTTTCGCAAAATCGGATATGATTCACCTGCAGCAGATGGCCACGCCCGATTACGAGCTGGTGGCCGGTCTCTGTTATGCCCTGGCGAGAAACTTCAAGAGCAACATAGCCAAGGGAAAGGAGATAGCGAAACCGCTGGCTTTCGTGGGAGGCGTGGCCGCCAATGCAGGCATGCGCAAAGCTATCCAGGAAGTCTTCTCCCTCGAAGAGAGTCAGTTTATTGTGCCTGAGCGCTTCACATCCATGGGGGCACTCGGCGCGATCTATGCTGCCCTGGATGAGCCGGGGATCAGGAAGCAGTACCAGGGCGTAGAGAACCTGGGCAGGTATCTGGCTCAAGAGGAACAGGCCGATGCTTACGAGCGGCTTAACCTGTCGGAGAAAAACAGGGAGATCAGTTACCATGTCAAGAAGCCGACTGAAAAGGTTAAGGTCTATTTCGGTGTGGACGTGGGATCGATCAGCACCAACCTTGTTGCCATCGACGAGCAGAGGAATGTGCTGGCAAAAAGATACCTGATGACCGGTGGGAGGCCGCTTGAGGCCGTGAAACGGGGGCTGGCGGAGATAGGAGACGAAATTGGCGACTGTGTGGAGGTGGTGGGAGTCGGGACAACCGGGTCAGGGCGCTATCTCACTGCCGATTTCATTGGCGCTGACATTGTCAGGAATGAGATCACGGCCCAGGCTGTGGCCGCCATCTCGATCGATCCCACGGTCGATACCATATTTGAGATCGGCGGACAGGATTCAAAGTATATCAGCATAGACGATGGTGTGATTGTAGATTTCGAGATGAACAAGGCTTGCGCAGCCGGCACAGGCTCGTTTCTGGAAGAACAGGCGGAGCGGCTCGGCGTCTCCATCAAGGAGGAATTCGAGGGCCTGGCCCTCAAATCAAGAACACCTATCAAAATGGGCGAGCGCTGCACCGTATTTATCGAGTCGGACGTCATCCACCACCAGCAGGCCGGGGCCGACATAGAGGATATCGCAGGAGGGCTGTGCTATTCCATAGTCCTGAACTACCTGAACAAGGTGGTCGGTGACCGGAGAGTTGGAAACAATATCTTCTTCCAGGGAGGGACAGCCTTTAATAAAGGCGTTGTCGCTGCGTTCGAAAAGGTGGTTGAGAAACCGATCACCGTGCCTTCGCACCATGACGTCACGGGAGCCATCGGGGTCGCCATTCTTGCGATGAAGGAAAGAACTTGGGAAAAGAGCGGTTTCAAGGGCTTTGACCTGAGCAAGCGCCAGTATGCGGTAGATACGTTCGAATGCAAAGGTTGTGAAAATCTTTGTGAGATCAAGAAGGTAACCTGCGAGGGAGAGACGCCTCTTTACTACGGGAGCAGGTGTGAAAAGTATGACGTTGTGAGAAAGGTGCAGAAAAGGGCCGTCACAGACCTGTTTAAGATGAGGGAAGAATTCCTTTACAAAGATTACGCGCCGACCGTCCGAGGTTCGGGCGAGCCCATCGGCATCCCGAGAATTCTCAACATGCATGAACTTCTGCCTTTCTGGAAGGTCTTCCTGAGCGAGCTCGGCTTTTCTGTTGTGATTTCAGACGCTACCAACAAGAAGGTGGTGAAAGAGGGTGTAGAGAATATCATTGTTGAATCATGTTTTCCGATCAAACTCGCCCATGGCCATATCCTCAATCTCGTCGCAAAAGGCGTAAAAAGGATATTCATACCGAGCGTCATTGACCTAAAGAAGCCGTCTCAGGGGGTAGAGACCAACTTTGCCTGCCCGTATGCACAGTCTTTGCCGTACACGGTAAAGGCGTCGATCGACTTCGAGGCGATGGGCGCAAAGCTCGAATCTCCCATTATATGGTTTGGACAGGGGCAGGAGATTACCCTTAAGAATCTGATCTCATTCGGCAAGTCCCTCGGAAAATCCAAAAAAGAGGTGGGCCGGGCATTCCATATTGCCAATTCCGTGCAGGATCTGTTTTACGGTGAATGCCTTCGTGCAGGTACCGACTTCCTCTCGCAGATAAAGGGCGACGAAAAGGTGATGGTAGTCATTGGAAGGCCGTACAACGCCATGGATCCCGGGGCAAACCTGAATATACACAAAAAACTCCTCGACCTCGGCGTCCCGGCGATACCCCTGGATATGCTGCCTCTGGCCAGTGTACCGGACGACGAGGATCTTAAGGAGATGTATTGGGGTTACGGACAGAAGATACTCAGGGCAGCAAAAATAGTTCGTTCTGACCCCAATCTCTTTGCCATATACATAACCAACTTCGGATGCGGTCCCGACTCCTTTATCACGCATTTCTTCAAGAAGATCATGGAGGGCAAGCCTTTCCTGCAATTGGAGATCGATGAACATAGCGGCGACGCCGGTGCTATCACGCGACTGGAGGCTTTCTTCGACAGCATCAAGAACGCCCGGCAGGAAGTGGCAGCTAAGGAAAAGGCAGCGCCGGTCTTCTACGTGAGTAAGAAGGCGCGCAAAATTTTTGTGCCGTACATGTCAGACCATTCATTGCCGTTTGTGAGTGCTTTTCGGGCATCAGGGGCTGAGGCCGAAGTGATGGAAGAGTCTGACGAAGCGACTGTGCAGCTGGGACGTAAGCTCACCATCGGTAAAGAGTGCTATCCCTGTATTCTGACCACGGGCGATATGCTTAAGACGGCGAGGAAAGAAGGGTTTGAGCCGGATGCCAGCGCCTTCTTCATGCCCTCAGGCAGGGGTCCTTGCCGCTTCGGGCAGTACCATCGTCTCCACAGGATGGTGCTCGACGAGCAGGGTTATGCCAACGTACCCATCTATGCCCCTAACCAGGATGAAAAACTTTACCAGGAGCTCAATATTGTTGGCGGCAAGTTCTCCAGGCTCGGCTGGAGGGCAATCGTCTCAACCGACCTTCTGGTGAAGATGCTGCATGGCGTAAGACCGTATGAGGAAGTGCCCGGGCAGACGGAACAGGTGTATAAGGAGATGCTTTCTACAATCTGCAAAGCGATCGAAAACGGCAATAACGGCGTCTTGGAGGCTTTGGAGCATGCGGTGAAACGCTTTCTTTCAATCCCGAAGAAAAATACGGAGAAACCGATCGTGGGCATCGTCGGGGAGATTTACATCAGATCAAACCGGTTCAGTAACGACGACCTGATCAAGAAAGTGGAGGAGTTCGGCGGAGAGGCCTGGCTCGCCCCGATCACTGAATGGATAAACTACGTGAACTACATGGGGAAGAAAAGGAGTGCCCAAAAAAGAAGCTTGTCAGACCTGCTGACCATGGTGTTGACCGACCACATCCAGAGGAAAGACGAGCACCAGATGGAAGAGATTTTCTCCGAATATCTCCGGTACGGACGCGAGCCGAAGGTCAAACAGGTGATTCATGATGCGAGCCCTTATATTGACGAAAGCTTCGAAGGAGAAGCCATACTGAGCGTGGGCAAGAGCATCGATTTTATACGTAAGGGAGCTTCGGGCATCATCAATGCCATGCCGTTCACCTGTATGCCAGGTACGATTTCGAGCGCGGTCATGAAATTGATACAGAACAAGTATGGCGTGCCTGTTCTCAACATAGCCTATGACGGACAAGGATTGACCAACATCACGACCAGATTGGAAGCCTTCATGCACCAGGTTAAGGAGCATTCCAAGGAGCCGCGCTCCGGGTGACCATGCGTTGCTTCAGAGCAACCAAATCGTCACACGCTCTTTTAAGTGCACCCCATGGATAGTCTCAGTCTTTCCATCATATTGATCATAATTCTTATATTCCTGAACGGCTTCTTTGCTGCCGGAGAGTTCGGCATAGTCTCCTCCCGAAAGAGCAAGATCAAAGATATGATCAAAGAGAAAAAGGATAAGAGGGCAGAAGTGCTCCTGCAGATGCGGGAGAATCCTGAGAAGTTTCTTCCGACCGTTCAGATTGGCGTTACAATCTGTGGCACGCTTGCATCTGCACTCGCGGGCGTGCTCTCTGTCCACTTCTTGAACCCGGTGATCAGAGAGCTCCCTTATATCGGTCGGTTTTCGGAGAGCGTTTCGCTCGCCGCCGTCGTTCTTTGTCTAACGTTTCTGCTCCTCGTAGTGGGCGAGCTTGTTCCAAAGCATATAGGCATCAACTACCGGGAACGGGTGGCCATCGGCGTTGTACCCATGTTCGAGTTTCTTTCGAAGGCGCTCTTCTTCCCCATCCGCCTGCTCAACATATCCACCGCGGCTGTGATGAGGCTCCTTCACCTCAAGCGCCTGGATGAAGTCATTACAGAAGACGAGATCAAGCTCTTACTCGAGGAGGGCAGGACAAAAGGTGTTTTCGGTAAAACGGAAGAGGAGCTGATCCATAGCGTCTTCGACTTTGTTGATAGATCCGTGAAAGAGATCATGGTATCGAGACCAAATATTTACGCCATTGATATGGATAAGAGCAAGGAAGAAGTACTCAAGTATGTTGTTGAAAATGAGTTCTCACGCTATCCGGCCTACAGAGACCACCTGGATAATATCCAGGGTATTGTCTACCACAAAGATATCGCCAAGTTCATCTGGTCAAACGCACCCTTCGACCTGGAGAAAGCGCTCAGAAGGCCTTACTTCGTGCCTGATACGATGAAGGTCAGCGCCTTGTTGAAAGACATGCAGAGGAGGCGGGTGCATCTGGCCGTGGTTATCGACGAGTATGGAACGACGGTAGGTATTGTCTCGCTCGAGGACATCATGGAGGAGATTTTTGGCGAGATTATGGACGAAACAGATACTGATGTCCGCATCGAGAGACTCGCCAATGGCTCTATGATCATCGACGCCTCATACAACATCAGGGATTTAAATAATATCCTCAACCTGGAGCTGCCTGAGTCGGCCGACTACGAAACGCTCGGTGGTTTTGTGCTTTCGCGGTTGCAAGGGATCGCGCGGGGAGGAGAGATGATTTATCACGATGATTACCGCCTCACCGTGGTGGGCATTCACGGCCAGAGGATAGCAAAGATCAAGCTCGAGAAAGTGACGACAGGCAAGAGCAAAGGTTAGATAGGACGTTCAATTGGTTTAATTGGTTTCATTCGTTAGCAGGAGATAACCATTCTTGCAGTTTGTTTCATTCAAATGGCTCGAAACCAATGTAACTAATGAAACTAATTCAACCGATTCAACTATTCTTCCTTACCTTTCTTCAAACACGCCCATTTTCCTGAATTTGTCGTACCGTTTTTCTCTCAAGACTTCGGGCGGTATCTCAAGAAGTTCTTTCAGGTGTTTCGCCAGAAGTGTCCTGGTATTTGCAAACGTCTCGTCCCAGGAGCGGTGGGCTCCGCCGAAGGGCTCCGGGACGATCGCATCGATTACTTTCAATTTGATCAGTTCCTGAGCCGTAGGTTTGAGTGCATCGGCTGCGAGCGCTCCTTTTGATCCATCTCGCCAGAGTATCGCTGCGCAGCCTTCGGGGGATATGACCGAGTAGGTGGCATTCTCCAGCATCAGAATCCGGTCCCCGACACCAATGGCTAATGCTCCTCCGCTCCCTCCTTCTCCTATAATGATCACGACAACAGGTACTGTGAGGGTGAACATCAGATAGATCGACGAAGCTATCGTTTCCGCCTGACCTCTCTCTTCGGCGCCTACACCGGGGAATGCACCCGGGGTGTCGATGAGGGAGATGAGCGGCTTTTTCCATCTCTGAGCAAGCTCCATCAGCCTCGTCGCCTTGCGGTACCCTTCAGGATTCGCCATGCCAAAATTGCGGTCGGCCATGCCTCTGACGTCTTTGCCTTTCTGATGACCGAGAACGATAATGTTGATGTCATTGAAGCGCGCCGGTCCTCCCACTATCGCTGGATCATCCTTGAACTTTCTGTCGCCGTGAAGCTCCACAAAGTCGGTGCAGAGATTACTGATGTAGTCGAGGGTGTGCGGCCGATTCAGGTGGCGGGACAGCTGAGAGCGCTGCCAGTTATTCATATTTCCGTATATTTCTCGTTCGATCTTGGGCAGTTTTTTCTCGAGGGAAGCGAGCTCCTTAGCGTAATGGGGATCAGACACATCATGGAACCTTCGTATTTCTTCTATCCTCTTCTCCACTGGCTCCAACTGTCTTTCGAAGTCGAGATAGTATCTCACCCCATCACCTCTACAGCGACCCCCTGTTTGAACTGCTTGGTTAAGACGTCGAGCCTTGACGCATCAATCCTCAGCTCTGCAAGAGAAAGCGGCTGCCTTTCTCCGCCCATGTTAAACTCGAGCAACACCTTGGAATCGCCTTTGATGCTGTGGAGAACATCCTTCAATTTTTTGAGCTCCTGCCTTTTGAAGAACTGACAGTTGATCATTACCTTGACTGTTTTACGCATCTCACTCAGGTTGTCCTTGAAGAGTGTAATCTGCTTTGCGCGAATCTTTGTTGTGCCATCCTCGAGCTTTTCCACAGACCCGGAGACCACCAGAGGCTCTTCGCCCTTAAGCAGAAGGATATGCTTTGACAGAAGATCCGGAAAAATGATCGCCTCGACAATACCCTTCGTGTCCTCCAGCATGATGGAGGCCATCCGGTCGCCTCTCTTTGTGGTGATCTCTCTGTAACCATTGACGATGCCGACAATCGTCACGTCTTCGCTGAGGTCCAATTCCTTGATGGTTGCAGAGTCATGCTGCGTAATGCGGCGAATCTCTTCTGACAGAGAAGTGAGGGGATGCTGGCTGAAATAGAAGCCCAGAGCCTCCTTCTCTCCCCGAAGTATCTCCTCGTAGGGAAGTTCTTCCTGTGCAGGTAAGGTTTCCTGCACTTCAACACCGGTACCTGAGCCGAACATATCCATCTGGCGGTCGTTGCCCCCGTTCTTTCGCTGCAGTCGGTCCCACCTGTCTCTCACCATGGCAAAGAGATGCGCACGGTTAAGGCCCATGCTGTCGAAGCAGCCGGCTTTGATGAGGCTCTCGACAACTTTCTTATTCACTTTCCTCGAATCGACAAGGCTGCAAAAATGGAGAAAGGAGGTAAAAGGACCTGACTCCCGCCTCACGTTCAAGATGCTGTCGAGTGCTGCGTCGCCGACGTTCTTGACACCCGAAAGGCCGAACCGGATCTTGTCATCGACTATGGTGAATGGTCTATCGCTTTCGTTCACATCGGGAGGCAGGATGGTGGCGCCACTCTCCCTGCATTCTGCGACGTAGCGTATCAAACTATCCGTATCGTTCACTTCGTTCGTGAGTATCGCAGCCATGAAGGGAAGATAATGGTGAGCTTTGAGAAACGCCGTTTGATAAGCAACCAGCGCGTACGCCGCGCTATGAGATTTGTTGAAGCCGTACTGGCCAAACCGGAGGATAACATCATATATTCTTACCGCGACATCCGGTCTTACGCTGTTCGCAGCGCTGCCCTGAACGAATTGTTCACGGTAACTCTCCAGCTGCTCAGGAACCTTCTTGCTTATAGCCTTCCTCAAAGCATCGGCTTCGCTCTGGGAAAAACCTGCCAGGCGCGATGCTATCTTCATGATCTGTTCCTGGTAAACGATCACGCCATAGGTGTCTCTAAGCACTTCTTCGAGCAGCCCCGTCTCGTACTTGATGAGGCTGGGATTATTTTTCCTTCTGATAAACTCCTCCATCATACCGCTTGTCAGAGGGCCCGGCCGGTAGAGGGCGATGAGGGCTATGATGTCCTCGAATTTGGATGGCTTGAGCTTGGTGAGAAGGTCTCGCATCCCCCTGCTTTCAAGCTGAAATATGCCGGACGCGTTACCGGAGGAGAGAAGCTCATAGGTCTTGATATCATCCAGCGGGATGTTGTTGATGTCTACGGAAAGTCCCTGGGCCTTCAGCGTTTTGATGACATTGTCTATTATGGTGAGGGTTTTCAGGCCGAGCAGATCGAACTTTATCAGGCCTATCTTCTCAATCGACTTCATCGGATACTGAGTAACGGTCTCACCCTTGGTCCCGCGATGGAGGGGTAAGTGCTCGACCAGGGGCTTGTTCGATATCACGATCCCGGCAGCATGCGTGGATGCATGGCGGGCAAGCCCCTCCAGGACCATGGCGTTGTCGATAAGCTCCGTGACCGACGCATCCTTTTCGTACATCTCCCTCAGTCGGGGTTCGTCACGCAGGGCCTGCTCTATACTCATGTCCAGGGCCGCGGGAATCAGCTTTGCTATCCTGTCAACGTCCGCGTAGGGAAACCCGAGAGCCCGTCCCACATCCCTGACAGCCGCTCGCGACTTCATGGTACCGAATGTAATGATCTGGGCGACATTCTCCTTGCCGTACCGTTCGGTCACGTACTGGATGACCCGCTCCCTTCCTTCTATGCAGAAGTCCACGTCAATATCGGGCATGCTGATACGTTCGGGATTGAGAAATCTTTCAAATATCAGGTCATACTTGATCGGATCGATGTTGGTGATGTCGAGGCAGTACGCGACAAGGCTTCCCGCTGCCGAGCCTCTGCCGGGTCCAACCGGGATGTCCTGGGACTTTGCGAACCCGATGAAGTCAGAAACTATGAGGAAATAGCCTGCGAACCCCGTTTCCTTGATGACTTTTAGTTCGTAGTTGAGTCTATCCTTATACTTTTGCCGAAGGTCATCGGGGAATTGTGCGTAGGTCGTGGCAATGTGGCTGATCTTCTTTTCAAACCCCTTCAAACAGAGATCTTCAAAATAGCCGCCGAGGCTTTGATTCGACGGCAGTTTGAAATCAGGAAAGTGGTACATGCCAGAATCGATCTTTACATTGCACATCTCAGCGATCCGCAAGGTATTGGTGAGCGCCTCGGGACAGTGAGAAAAGGAGCGGTCCATCTCCTCACCCGATTTGAAATAGAACTGATCACCGGAAAAACTGAGCCGGTCTTTGTCGGTCAGCGTCTTGCCCGTCTGGATGCAGAGAAGCAGCTCGTGCGCCTTTGCTTCCTCCTTCCTGAGATAATGGCAATCATTGGTCGCAACCAGAGGCACGTTGTATTGCTTCGAAAGCCTGAGAAGTCCTTCGTTCACCTTTTTCTGTTCCTCTACTCCATTGTCCTGTAGCTCGAAGTAAAGGCGGTTACCGAAGATAGACATATAGTCATCCACGGCCGATTTCAGACCTTTAGCATCGTCCCGAAGTATCATCTGCGGTATCCGCCCCTTGATGCAGGCCGTGAGACAGAGTAGCCCCTCGTTATGTTTTTCAAGAAGCTCCTGGTCTATCCTGGGAACATAGTAAAAGCCTTCAAGGTGGGCCTTGCTTACCATTTTGATAAGATTGCCGTATCCCGTGCTGTCGAGCGCCAGAAGGATCAAGTGGTAGGCGTTGTCTTCGCCCCGCACTGTTTTTTCCGTCCTTGACTTCGGGGCAATATAGACTTCGCAACCTATGATCGGCTTCAGACCGGCATCGCGGGCCGACGCGTAAAAGTCGATCGCGCCGAACATATTGCCGTGATCTGTAATCGCGCAAGCCGACATGCCAAAGGACTTGGCGGTTTTGAAAAGCTGATCAAAGCGGATGGCTCCGTCCAGGAGGCTGTATTGAGTGTGTACGTGCAGATGGACAAATTCTTTCATGCTATTCCCATAACTATCTATTCCCATTCTATAGTGCTCGGGGGTTTCGACGATATGTCGAGGACAACCCTGTTGACCCCCGGTACCTCATTGATGACGCGCCTCGATATAACGTCAAGCACTTCATAGGGCATCCGTGCCCAGTCCGCTGTCATGCCATCTTCACTTTCGACGATCCGTAAAGCGATGACGTGGGCGTAGGTTCTTTCGTCGCCCATCACGCCTACCGTCTTGATAGGAATTAAAATGGCAAAGGATTGCCATATATGCCTGAAGCTCTTTTTCCGCTCGATCTCTTCCCTGATGATGTGATCCGCGTCCTGCAGCAGCCGGACTCTTTCAGGCGTGACCTCTCCGATGATCCTGATGGCCAGGCCCGGCCCGGGAAAAGGCTGCCTGTGGACGATATTGTCAGGCATGCCCAAAGCCTTTCCGACCACGCGTACCTCGTCCTTGAAGAGTTCGCGGAGAGGCTCGATCAACCTAAGCTTCATTCTCTTAGGCAAGCCGCCCACGTTATGGTGGCTCTTGATAGTGGCCGAAGGCCCTTTGAAAGAGACGCTTTCTATGACATCGGGGTAAAGGGTACCTTGCGCGAGGTACGCTGCGTCGCCCACGCGCCGGGCCTCCTCTTCGAAGATCTTGATGAAAAGTCTGCCTATGATTTTTCTCTTCTTCTCCGGGTCCTTGACCCCGGCCAACGCCTCAAGAAATTTTTGTCTGGCGTCCACATGTTTGATATTCAGGTGGAGTCTGTCTTTGAATATCTCGAGTACTTCAGCCGCTTCATTCTTGCGCAGCACGCCGTTATCGACGAACACGCACGTCAGCCGCTGCCCGATGGCCCTGTGCACCAGCGTGGCAACTACGGATGAGTCGACGCCACCGCTCAGGGCGCAGATTACTTTTTTATCGCCCACTTCTGCTTCTATTTTTTTTGTGACCATGCTGATGAAGGATTTGGCAGAGAAGAGGCCTTCCACCTTGCATATCCTGTACAGGAAGTTTTTCAGAACAAGCTTGCCTTTCGGCGTGTGGTGGACCTCCGGATGGAACTGGAGACCGTACATCTTTCCATCTTTTTCTTTGATGGCTGCGTATGGAGAGTTTTCTGAGTGGGCGAGGGTAACGAACCCGTGGGGCATCCTCACAATGCTGTCCCCGTGGCTCATCCAGATGACTTCCCCGTCAGCCAACCCGTCGAAGAGCAGATCATCCTGGTCGAAGAAAAGATGAGCTCGACCGTATTCACGTTTTTCTGACCTTTGAACTTCTCCCTCGTGCAGCTTCGCCATCAGCTGAACGCCATAGCAGATACCGAGTATGGGCACGCCCAGGGAGAAAATGTCGACGTCGCATACAGGCGCGTCAGCGTCCGTCACGCTCGCCGGTCCTCCGGACAGGATGATGCCTTTCGGCTTGAGAGCCTTTATTTTCTCGAACTCGACATTGTACGGATGGATCTCGCAGTAGACGCCCAGCTCCCTCACCTTGCGCGCTATGAGCTGGGTATACTGCGACCCGAAGTCAAGAATACAGACTAATTCCTTGTGATAGTCCATCATTCAATACGGTAGTTTGGAGCTTCTTTTGTGATCATGACGTCGTGGACGTGGCTTTCCCTGAGGCCGGCCGCGGTTATGCGCAGGAACGTGCTCTTTTCTCTGAGCTGCTTGAGCGTCTGGCACCCGAGATACCCCATGCCTGCCTTAATCCCGCCAACCAGTTGCTGTACTGCAAACGAAAGAGAGCCCCGGTACGGGACGCGTCCCTCGATGCCTTCCGGAACGAGCTTTGACTCCGGCTCATCCTCGGGTATGCCGTAGCGGTCTCTTGACTTGCCTTCTTTCATCGCATCGAGAGAACCCATGCCCCGATACATCTTGTACGTGCGCCCCTGGTAAAGCACCATTTCGCCGGGCGCCTCATCACTGCCTGCAAAGAGATTTCCGATCATCACCGTGTCAGCGCCCCCTGCGAGAGCCTTTGTGATGTCGCCTGAAAATTTTATACCGCCGTCTGCTACGACCGGTATGCCGTACCTTTTTGCTACCTTGTGGGCGGCAAATATGGCTGTCATCTGGGGCACGCCGACGCCCGCAACTATGCGCGTCGTACAGATCGATCCCGGTCCCACTCCAACCTTGACCGCGTCACAGCCGGCCTTTATCAGTGCCTCAGCGCCTTCTTCGGTCGCTATATTGCCGGCAATGAGCTGGATCTCCTTGAAGTTCCGCTTGCTCTCCTCGACCGCCTCAACAACGTTCCTCGAGTGGCCGTGAGCTGTATCGATGGCGATGACGTCACAACCGGCCTTTAAGAGCAGGTCTATCCTTGCCTCCCTGTCAGGGCCCACACCGACCGCTGCCCCCACGCGCAAGCGCCCGAGCGGGTCTTTTGCAGCCAGCGGGTATCTCCTTACTTTTTCTATATCCTTGATGGTGATAAGGCCCTTCAGGTTAAACTCCTTGTCGACCACCAGGAGCTTTTCGATCTTGTGTTCGTGCAGGATCTTTTTTGATTCCTCGAGGCTGATGCCTTCTTCAACCGTGACCAGATTTTTTTTTGTCATTACATCCTCGACTTTTCGTTCGAGGTTTGTTTCAAACCTGAGGTCCCGGTTAGTCAGGATACCTACGAGCCTTTTCCCGAGGGTTACGGGAATCCCGGAAATCCTGTAGCTGGCCATGAGCTTCAGTGCATCCTTTATCTTCTGCTCCGGCGATATGACGATAGGGTCTATAATCATGCCGCTCTCAGACTTCTTGACCTTTTCCACCTCTTGAACCTGTTCATGTACACCCATATTCCGGTGAATGATGCCGATACCGCCTTCCTGCGCGAGACAGATCGCCGCCTTAGCCTCTGTCACCGTGTCCATGGCTGCACTGACTATCGGCACGTTCAGCGTGATGCTGTTTGTGAGACGGGTGCCCACGTCGACATCGGAGGGCAAAACCTCGCTGTGTGTGGGCACAAGCAGAAGATCGTCAAAGGTCAGGCCTTCAGGGATATCATATTCAGCCATTATACGCTCCTTGTTGGTCGGGCATTCAGCCAACCCTGGTACCCGGGAATCTTCTCCGTCCGGTAATTTGTCTCAACATTTAAAAGCCCTTGCGAAGATAACGCGAGTTCGCAGTGACCCATTGCAGGCCTTCCGTTTATGGCGTCAAGTATAATCCAAGGCAGCAAAATAATCAAAGGGTTTGTTGGAACGAAGGTGATGGGCAGAAATGGCCACGTATTGGCGTGGGGTTGGTCTGCTGTCTTCCGTTTTTCCCTGCGGGCGACAAGGATATCTCGCGGTCTGCCTCTCATGGCCAGACGTGGCATTTGCCTTGCAATCTGTTTTTCTCCAAACGGCCATATCATAGGAGGTATTATGGAAAAGAGGAGCGTATCTTTTTTGATCCTTATGCTATCAGTAATCGTAATCGTGATGGAGAGCGCTGCTCTTTCCGCTCCCCTTGATTCCGGTTCGGCCATAGACAAGGGTTACTGGCAGTATGAGGTAGAAACAGGCACAGATCTGGTGAGGCTCATCATCCGCGATAAAGCTGGCCAGGTGGGCACCTACAAGGCCGTTTTTGTGGTCACGGGGCCTGACAAGCAACAGTACAGATACCAAAAGAAGGGCTCCGGAAATTCTCCGCTCGTCGTGAGATTTCCCAATGACTTTAGTGCAACATGGACCAAGGGAACCTATATCTGGACCTGCAGCATCGGAGAAAGAGAGCACCTTCACGGTTCGTTTGAGTACTGTAAGGCGTGCCAGATACGCCTTCTCCAAGCGAACTTCTCGCCCGATCGTTTTGCCAAACAGTAACCATAATTTTCTTTCGGTGGGTTAGAGGGAATATGGGCGCTTTCGTCGCAAGACTGTACCAATACCGCGCACCCGCGTGAAGGCCGAAGGCCGTAAAGGAGCCTTAAAACACAGTGCAGCCGCGCATCTATGTCAGGAAGCGATGTGGCACCTCTCTTGCATTTTGTCCGACAATGCCAAGACCACGCAACACGGGTCCGCGAGTCGACTGGGGGAACGGGGAGATCGTCATCGTATGCAAACAGAGAGGCGTGTGCGGTGTGCGCAAGAGAGACAAAAGGTGCAATACCCCTCCAATTTTGGAAATATCCGCCGATAAGTGATTATGGAGCCATCTCAACGAACTCATACTATGAACGCTTTCAGCATCACAGAGAGCGACCTTGTCGTGGCTAGAAGCATGAAGCGGAGCGGATTCACCCTGATAGAACTTCTCGTGGTTGTTGTCATAATGGGTATCTTAACCGCGCTCGTCCTGCCTTATTACGGAAGGAACGTGGCAAAGTCCCGCCAGGCCACGGCACAGGCGCAGCTGGCAGCTATCCAGCAGGCTCAGGAAACGTACAAGTTCCAGTACGGCGCCTATACAAGCCTCACGGCGTTGCTTTCCAACTGGCAGAGCACCATAGGGCCCTATACGTTTACTATCACCAGCTCCAGCGCGACCACTTTTACCGCTCAGGCCCAAGGGAATATTGATAATGACGGTACGCTCGACCAATGGACGATCGATCAGAATGGTACGCTAACAAACGTGGTCAATGATGTCACAAACTGACGCTCGTCCTCCCTCAAGGCACAACAGAAGGAGCCGTTCCTTGCGGCCGAGGGGTTTTTCCCTTGTTGAACTGCTTGTGTGTATTTGTGTCCTGGGAGTTGTCGCCTCCCTGGCGGCCCCCTACCTCGGCACGATGCTCCAGAACTACCACCTGCAGGCCACGTCACGGCAGCTCGTTACTGACCTGCAGCTCGCGAAAATGAAGGCTGTCGCTCAGAAGGTTCAGTACTTGGTTGCCTTTGATACAAGCAACAATCGCTACAGCATAAGCATGGGAAACAGTTCATTCGGCTCGACGACGTGGACCCAGATGGGGATCTTCCGTAGTCTGTCTGATCCCACGAACCCTTACTATTCGCAAGGAGTAACCCTTGCGGACAATTTTGCGTCCGGCACCGTGATTTTTTCGCCGACGGGCCAGGCATCCGGGACAGGTGTGTCAACACTCACTGCGTCAGGCTATACGAAGACCGTGACGGTAACGCTGGCAGGGGCCATCTATGCGCAATAGCAAAGGCTTCACGGTCTTGGAGATTCTTGTAGCCCTCGTCCTCTTTGCCGTGGGCGCTCTGGTCTTCGCGCAGATGCAGGTGCTGAGCGTCAAGGGTAGTTCTTTCGGGAAGGACGCGCTGACAGCGATTACGCTGGGCGAGCAGTACCTGGAGCAGCTCAAGAACACGCCGTTCGCCTCAATTGCTGGCAACACCGCTGTGTCCGGAAACATGACGGTGGCATGGACGGTGACGACTTTCGGGACAGCACCGGCACGATACAAAACCATTCTTATGACGGTCTCATGGGCGGGAAAGAGTATAAGCTTCAGCACGATCGTTTCCGAAGTGTAGAGGGTCTTACCATGGTGGAGCTGCTGATCGCGCTCTTCCTGGGCAGCCTCGTCGTCTTGACCTTCTACCAGCTTCTCATGACGCAGAACAACACACACTCGCGCTACGACGAGGCTGCTGAAATGCAGCAGAACCTCAGGGTCGCTATCGACCGTATTTCGAGAGACGCGATGTTAGCCGGTCTTGGTAAACCTTCCTGGTCGACGATTAACGGGATGGATGCCTCCCCCTGGTATAACGCCGGAAACGGCTATGCAGCGTACCGTATAGGTGTGAGCGGCAGCAATAACACCCTCGATTTGATCGGCTGTTTCAGCACGACCGTCAGCCATCTGAGCGGGGACGGGGCCGTGGGCTCGACTGCAATAACCCTGAATACCGGAGAGGGGGCTAATTTCAACATAACCACCCTGCAGGATATCAGCATCGGTGCAGCAGAGAACGCGAAGGTTATGGGCGTGACCGGGGATTCACTCACGATCGACACAAATCCGTCAGTCGGTGGCAACCAGGGGCTGACGCTTCTGGAGCCGGCCAATACGTATGCCTGCCTGGTTACATGGGTTACGTACAGCTTGGGGGCAAACAATATGCTATACATCGATTCTCACCAAGGACAGGGAAACCAAGCCGTAGCACAGGATATTTCGGCCATGACCCTGAGCGTGACCGGTAAACTGCTCACCATAAACTTAACGGGGAGCACTGCCAATCCGGATAGAACGACCGGCCAGTATATCACCTCCCAAGTGACAAACCAGGTGCTCCTGAGAAACTGAGGTGGACAGGTATGAAACGAGTGGGTCGAAGTTATGGAGTGTGTGCCATGAAAAAAGTGCTGCTTCACACGAAGCGGGCCACCGGCCTTGATATGAAGATGAAGGCCGGGGTTGTCGGCAGTGAAAAAGGCATGGTGGTTATGCTTGTCCTGATCCTTATCGTCACGCTTTCTCTGCTTGCGGCTGCTGCCAACCGAAACGTGGTGACGGACATTGGGATCGCCGCAAATCATCTTGGCTCGACGCAGGCATTCTATGCGGCTGATGCCGGGGCTCAGTACGGCTTTAACCAGCTTTGGCTGCAGCTCCAGCTGCTCAGCCCGAATACCGCAGGTATCAACCCCCCGGCTCTTACGGGCTATGCTTTATCTTATACAGGCCCTTCATTCATCCAGTCTATCGGCACCCGGGTTCAACGTCCTGCTACGGGCACGTTCGCCGGCCTGTCAGCCTTTGTCCAGCGGTGGCGCGTCGCTTCCGTGGCCACGGAAAACAATACGGGTGCGAAAGGGATGGTGACCATCGATGTGGAAGACCAGCTGATCCCTATCTTCCAGTTCGGCGTTTTCTACGACCACGATCTGGAGATGCTCCCGGGCGCCAACATGACCTTCAACGGCGGAAGAATCCATAGCAACAACAATATCTACATGGCTGAATCGGGCGCAAGCGTCAGCTTCACCGTCAATTCACCTATTACGTCGGCGCAGAATCTCTACGCATACAGAAAGGACGGGGGCTCTACCAATCACAATGTGTACATCAGTAACGGACAGGGCTCCGACCCTCTCCTCAACATTGATAGTACTTCGGCTAACTGGGCTACCCAATCGCAGACCACGTGGCTCGGACAGGTGAAGACAATCGACCATGGTATCACGGCGCTCAATGTTCCTATGCCCGTATCAGGCCAGCCTATCAGTCTCGTGGGGACAGGGCAGGGAAGCCTCGACCAGATGGCAGGCCTTCAGATCACCGACCTTACGGCTAAGGACAAAAGCGGCAACACGATAAACATCTGCTATCACGATGGCAACCATAAGGATTCTCACGGAAACGTAATCACCGATCCCGGTTGTAGTGGCAACAACAATGTAAACCCCGTCACCGCAGGCACTGTCTACGATTACCGGCAGGGAGGGCTTCAGACTGTCTACAACCTTGACCTTAATGGGCTCCAGCAGAGCGCCGTTGCCATGGCTGCGTTGGGCAACCCGCCTGCTTCCTGCGACCCCGGCATCCTTTATATCTCTTCCTCAGACTCCACCAAATCAGTCCGTCTGGAAAACGGCGCCAGCATCCCGGCCACGGGCCTCACCATCGCATCGAACCTCCCTGTCTATGTCCAGGGGAATTACAATACGGCCAATAACCCCGCGGCAATCATGGCGGATGCGGTGACTGTCCTCTCCGGTGCTTGGCAAGATACCTACAATTCGGGCACGTCTATCAGCAGCAGAACAGCCACTGCAACAACGGTCAACGCCGCACTCATGGTAGGCAACAAGGACACCTCAGGTAGCCAGTACAGCGGCGGTCTCGAAAACCTGATACGCTTCCTTGAGAACTGGTCCGGTGTAACGTTCACGTACGGGGGCTCCCTTGTCTGTCTCTGGCAGAGTGTGCATGCGACCGCTAACTGGCCCGGAACAGGCACGGTCTACAATCCGCCCAATCGAAACTGGTCTTACGGAATCAACGTAAATCACCTGCCGCCAGGCACGCCGCGTGTGCGGTATGTGATGAAGCTAGGGTGGCGAGTCGTAACCAACTAACGGCAATTCGTCTTCAAGTGTATACCTTCGTTGCCCGTCGGCCTGTTCTTACTCGACGTACCACCAGGTACGCCTCCGTAGCCCAGGCCTCGGCGCGCCTCGGTCTCCATCTTGAATCCAAATTGCCGCTACTCGCTGTACCTTGAAAAAAAAGCATCGGGTGAGCCGACACGTCCAATGGGTCAGACGTGGAGCGCCATAGAGCGGAGAAAATGGTGCGACCGGCCCGTCATTGTGCCTTGAAAGGCCGCAGCCGTTGTGATACTGTATCCCCTGGTCTTCAGGCACATGCAATTACTTTCGGTATCGGACCTGCACACCTATTTCTTTTCCAACGGAACAATAACGAGAGCTGTAGACGGCGTTGACTTCGAGATAGATAAAGGGGAGGTCTTTGGTCTCGTCGGCGAAAGCGGCTGCGGAAAGACGATGACAGCCCTCTCCATTATGAGGCTGGTGCCTTCTCCGGGTAAAATCGTCAAGGGAGGCATACTGTTCGAAGGCGCAGATCTCGTTCAGCTCACTAGCAGTCAGATGCAGAAGGTGCGTGGGAACAAGATCGGCATGGTCTTCCAGGAGCCTTTAACCTCCCTCAACCCGGTTTTGCGTATCGGGGACCAGCTCTCGGAAAGCCTTATCGTGCACAAGGGACTCTCCGGAGAAGAGGCGCGTGTTATTTGTGTAGAACTCTTACGCAAGGTGGGTTTCGACGAAGCAGATAGGCGGTACCTCCAGTATCCCCATCAGCTCTCCGGCGGCCAGCGGCAGCGAGTGCTGATTGCTATTGCCATCGCGTGCAATCCTTCTCTTGTCATAGCAGACGAGCCAACAACAGCGCTTGACGTGACGGTCGAGGCTCAGATCCTGCGCCTTCTTCAGCTCCTGATCGCTGAGTATCAGCTGTCGATGCTCTTCATAACGCATAACCTGAACATAATAAGACGTATAGGGACTTCCGTGGGGATCATGTATGCAGGGAGAATGGTTGAAAAGGGGAGGGTGGATCGTTTCTTCGAAGAACCCCTGCATCCTTACAGCAAAGGCCTTCTCGAATCCATGCCTCAGTTCTCCGGTGAGCGGCGCAGACTTAAAGCCATACCGGGCGCTGTGCCACGGTTGTCGGATCTACCCCAAGGATGCAAGTTCAATCCGAGGTGTCCCTTTGTAATGGACCAGTGCAAGGTCGAGGAGCCGGCTGTATATGGCGTGAGTGGAAGATGGGTGCGATGTTATCTGTATCAGAACTGAGAAAGAGTTACGAGATAAGAAGAACCCCGTTTTCTGTCCGCAAAGAGACCATCCGCGCTGTAGACAGGATCTCTTTTGATCTTGAGCAGGGACAGACGTTGGGGCTTGTCGGCGAGAGCGGTTGCGGCAAGAGTACTGTCGCAAAATGCATAACCATGCTCGAGAAGCCTGATGAGGGGCGCATTCTTTTCATGGGCCGCGACTGGGTCAATATGGCAGAGAGGCAACGGAAGGGCCTCCGCAAAGAGATGCAGATCATCTTCCAGGACCCGTTCTCTTCTCTCAATCCGAGAAAGAGGGTACTCGATACTATTGCGGAACCGCTCAAGGTTCACCGGATGGTCGAGAAAGGCAGCCTGACCGAGAAAGTACTTGAAGTCTTGAAGAGCGTCGGCCTTGACGAAGACTTTCTGAAAAAGTATCCTCACGAAATGAGCGGGGGGCAGAGACAGCGCGTAGCTATCGGAAGGGCTCTGGCAACCGCTCCTTCTTTCATCGTGGCTGATGAGCCCGTGTCATCCCTGGATGTTTCCGTGCAAGCCCAAATAATTAACCTCTTTCTGGATATACGGGAGCGCTTCAGGATCTCCATGCTCTTTATTTCTCATGACCTCAATATCGTGAGATTCATCTCAGACCGGACCATGGTCATGTACCGGGGAAAAGTCGTGGAAACCGGAGAAACGGAAGAACTGTTTTCCCATCCATTGCATCCTTATACCCGGCTGCTGATGCAGGCATCGAATGACCAGGAGAGAGAAACGGAGGGTCAGGGTGCCAAGTCGAATGATGGCTGTGTCTTTCTCGATGGGTGCAGTGAGAGGAAAGAGATGTGCGCAGACGACTCACCGATGCTGAAGGGTCCTTCGAGCCATTCCGTCGCCTGCTTCCTGTATCCGGAATAACAGCAATTCGTCTTCAAGTGTATACCTTCCGGGTACCCGCTTGCAGGTGTGCTACGTCGCCCTCCTCGACGTACTCTTAGTACGCCTGCGTCGGCTCCTCGCTGCCGTCTCGGTCTCCACTCGAATCCAAATTGCTGTAAGTTTCTGCCCCCTCCGGTCCCCCGGGTACCCGCTTGCGGGGGTTATTTTTGAATGTAACTTGGTGTGAGCTTCTTGTAGTTCCGCGAGTAATCCAAGCGCCCTGATGTCGGCACGTCAGAAAAGCATACGGTATAATCCACTGGCACGCGAGGACCCAGAAAAATTCGTACAAGATTACCCACAGAAAATCCGAGTCGCGCTCGTTGCGGTAGTAAATGAGCGCCATGGTCACGCCGAGCAGTGTTATCATCACCACATGCCGGAACAGCCAGAGTGGTTTGGTGAGCATGAGTGCGTAACTCTGACCGATGAGCACGTAGGGCACCACGAGAGTTGAAGCGACCAGCACGGAGTTGATCCGGAACCCCCACACGTAGTCAGCCCGGAACGGTTTGAAGAGGTAAGAAAAGAGGAATGCGGTTTCCCTGATATTGCTCCGGGCCCAACGAAGGAACATCTTCGTCATCCCCGCATACGAGATGGGCATCTTGCTCCACACCACCGCATTAGACTGATAGATTGAATAAAAGCCTTGAGCCGTGATCAGGTTCGTCAAGGCGCGGTCTTCCCCGGTCAGACAGGCCACCCCCAGGAATCTCTGGTGGATCCATCTGGAGAGGACCGGCTTAACAGCCGAAGCTCGGTAAATCGAAAGTGCCCCAGGGGTGGTAAGAAGTCCGCGGATCTGGCTCTGATAAGCCCTGGAGAATGCGAACGATAGGGAGAAGGAGATCTTCAGGAATCGGGTTATGAGGCTGTCATTCCGGTTGAGCACCTTAACACTGCCCGCCACACAGCCAATCTTGGGATCGTGCACCAGAGCGCTCACCCCGTTTTCTAATGCATCAGGCTCTACGACGCTGTCGGAATCGACGGTGATCCAGACCTCTCCGGTGGCCTTGCCAAAGCCCCTGTGTAAAGCATCTCGTTTGCCTCTGTTTTCAGGATTTCGGATGGTCAGCACCTCGATCTTCGCTTCGTGGACGGCCCTCTGAATGTATTGCCACGTATCGTCGGTGCTGCCATCGTCAACAACAATCACCTGTAATCTATCCCTGGGGTAAGAGCCGTTTGCAACCGACAGAATGGAGTCTCGTACAAGAGGCCCCTCGTTGTAGACAGGGATAACGATAGACACAGAGGGGAGCTCGCTCTCCGCCACCGGCGGCAAGGGGCGATAGCGGAGCCAGAGCGAAACTCTCCAGATCAGAGCCACATAGTGGGCGAATCCGTAGCTCGTCAAAGACCAGAGCCAGAGATTGCCGAGAGCAGTGTCAGGGATAAACCTGAACAGAGTGTGGAAGGTTCCTGACCACCAAGCAGCAACCAGAAGCGATGCGGCCCCGAGAGCGATTGCCATTTTGACCCAACACTCCCACGGGGGCGTATTCGAGAGCCCCGGCGCGGGGTAACGAAATGAAGATGAGTAGACCAGCTTGAGCGAAGCAGAAGATGAATGTGTGGGGGTGAGGAGTTCCGGCCCGCTGCTCCCTGCACGGTTTGATAACACTATATTCCTCCGCAAGGTGTGCGGCCTCGTTGTGCCGCATCCTCCGGGAGGTGCTTCGGTCGGTGCACGGCCGCTCTTGAGCCGGTCCGGGAGCGACCTTTGCATCACCCGGCAACCCTGCTGCCATGGCTTTGGCGAACCAAAGCTTTAGGCCAGTGGCTTTGCGTCCCACCCTTTCGAATGGTTTGCCTTTATCAGGTTCGCAATGATTTTCGGCCCGTTTTCTAAAAAACTTGAGATGCCCGAGATAGGCTTTATTGGTCTCGATGAAGATCTTATTTAAAACTTAGGCCCATTTGCCGATAACATTATAAATCAGACGATATGCTGACGCCGAGGGTGTGGTTTGCTTAGAGTCTTTCTTTCGCTCAAGGATTCTCATAATGATGTGCTCCCGCTTCTTGATGGGCACCAGGTGGATGTGCATAACGGCACTGGGTCCTTCCAGCAGAAGATAGCCACAGGTAATTACCATCTGGTACTATCGGACGCTGATGCCTCAATGGTACCCTCAATCAAGCTGGCAGACCCCAGGGTCGAGGTGATCCTGATCGGCAATCATCGAGACGACGGAGTCGAAGCAATCAGAGAAGGAGCCTGGGCCCACTTTTCGACGCCCCTCGACCTCGATCGGTTAAAAGCAACCATCGAGGAAATTGTCGATATGTTCGAGATCCGCAGCGAGACTGCGCGGCTGGAGGAGCAGCTCGACTCCAAGTACACCTTTGCGGGTATCGTGGCAAGGAACCCGAAGATGTTGGAAATCTGCTCCTTCATAAGGAGAATAGCTCCCTACTTCAAGATGGTCACGATCATGGGAGAGACGGGTACAGGCAAGGAAGTGGTCGCCAGGGCCATACATAGCTTGAGCGCAAAGCAGAAAGACCCTTTACTGGTCTGTAACTGCGGGGGATTCGTCGAGACATTGATAGAATCTGAACTGTTCGGTCACAAACAAGGATCCTTCACTGGCGCAATAAAGGACAAGGTGGGTCTGTTTGAGGCGGCTGGTGAAGGGGCCCTTTTTATGGATGAAATCGGAGAGCTGCCGCTTTCCTTCCAGCCGCATCTGCTCAGGGTACTCCAGAATGGAGAATTCAGGCCGGTGGGAAGCAGCCAGGCTATATTCTCCAAATGTCGGGTGATAGCCGCGACCAGCAAGAATCTTTCCCATGAGATGAAGAACGGCAAGTTCAGGGAGGACCTGTTCTACAGAATTACGCCTTTAACCATTACCATCCCACCCTTGCGCGAACGAAAGGATGACATACCGTTGCTCTCCCGTTTTTTTCTTAATAAATCAAACGCAGCCACAGGAAAAAAAATCGTAGGCATATCGAGGTCTGCCCAGGCTGTGCTGATGTCTCATGATTGGCCGGGTAATGTGCGCGAGCTGGAAAATGTTATCGAGCAGGCCGTGATTCTCGCCCCGGAGTCCTTCATAAAGGTGGAGCACCTGCCCGGTTATTTGCAGGAGGCAGGCATCAGACACCATGCTTCAGACACATCCCTGGCGGACGTGATCAGAAAACATCTGGAAGCGACGCTTTCGGTGTGTGACGGAAATAAAAGCGAGACCGCGCGCAGGCTGGGCTTAAGTCGGCGCGCCCTCTTGCGCTGGATCGAAAAATATAACATAGCGCCGTAGCCATACTAATGACCAAAAGCGCCCATTATGCCAAAATCGACCAGCTCCTGAAACGAGTCTATCTGGTCTATCTGGTCTATCTAGTCTACCTTGTCTCTGCAGCATTGGACCGAACAGGCCAGATGGACTAAATGGACCGTGGGCATGACCGACCCTGTCCAAAAGCGCCCAGTGCGTGGAATAGCAAAAAAGGCGGCAGTATCCGAAAACCTAACACAGGTACGGATTTCCAGGGGGCAGGACTTCTGGCATGCCCCTTGCTAATAAGTCAGTCATGTTTACAGATTTGCAGCGAGTTAGAGAAGCAAATTACACGGGGAGGGAGGTGAAACAAAACTTACACTCAGCAGTAAGACGTATGTTCTAATCAAAATCCTTAGGAGGAATCTAACATGAAGATAAGAAGGGGAACAAAAGGTTTCACGCTTATTGAGTTACTGATAGTCATCGCGATCATTGGTATCCTGGCAGCCATCGCAATTCCTGCATATACGGGATATACGGGCAGGGCAAAGATTGCAGGAGTGGTCCATTCCATGGGCGCCATAAAGACGGCAGTGGGGGCCTATTTCGTTGAGAATGGTGCAACTCCCGCGGCAGCCGACGTCACTGCTATCAAGACCCAATTCGGGATCGATATTGCTACCCAGTACGCAACGTACGCGGTGTCAGCCGGCGCCGGTTGCGGTACAATAACTGCGACTATCCAGAACGTTAATGCCGACACGAACACCTTCAACCTCACGCTGACGCCGGATGCAACCTGTAAGACCTGGACCTGGGGTGGATCAGTACCGGCTTCTTATATGCCGAAAGGCTAGTTGACGCTCAGTGATATTGAGGGGGCCTATTAACGGGCCCCCTCTTTTTTCAGCATGGGAAGAGTACGCGCATTTGGATTGGCTGAGCATCCCATCACGACAGGCGTGATGGGCACGCCCGTTTTAGGGGCCTTGCTGCAAGGTTGCTTCATCCTTTACCTGAGTGTGTGATAAGATGGATACCTGATGCCTATTTTCTGGTCTGTGCTTTTCTTTGTGCTCGGCGCCCTCATCGGTAGCTTTCTCAATGTCTGTATCTACAGGCTGCCCAGGGGAAAATCGATTGTGACTCCCGGCTCCTCATGTACCCTTTGCGGAGCGCCCATCCATTTCTACGACAATATACCGATCATCAGCTATATGGTCTTGAGGGGCAGGTGCAGGCACTGCAAGGCCGTCATCTCAGGGCGATATGTCGTGGTCGAACTCCTGACCGCTTTGCTCTATGCGGCGCTCTTCAGCATTTACGGGTTTTCCATTGAATTGCCTGTGGTGCTGCTTTTTGCCTCCTTGCTCATCGTAATATCTTTTATCGACCTTGATTTCAGGATCATCCCCGATATCTTAAGCCTCGGCGGGATAATAGCAGGCTTGGTGCTCTCCCTTTTCAGGTCGTCAATTCCAGGGGACCCATCATTGCAGCCATCAATCTCCTATTTATCAAAGTGGCCAGCGCTGCTCCCTTCTCTAGTTGGAATTTTATTAGGTGGGGGCATTCTCTGGGTTATCGCCGAATTATACGCGCGTGCCAGGAAGCAAGAAGGCATGGGTGGTGGCGATATCAAACTCCTTGCAATGTTCGGCGCTTTTTATGGGTGGGAGGGAGCCATCTTTTCTCTCGTCTCAGCGTCGTTTGTGGGCTCCCTCGTGGGTCTTCCCCTGGCCCTGCTTAATCGTAAAGGGCTGAAGTATGAGATTCCTTTTGGACCCTTTCTCTGTTTTGGTGCGCTGCTTTACGTGTTTCTGTCGCCTAACCATAGGGTTTTGAACGACTTGGTAGTTGGATTCAGTCAGGTAAGTGAGTGGCTAGTAGCATTAATAGGCCGTGCTTTACGCAGTGGTGGGTGACAAGAAGATTCATGCGTTCCTCAGTCTCTTGTCTGCACAATGAGTCTTGTTCCCGAGGCCTGAGCCTTCTCGAGCTGCTTGTCGTATTGGTAATTCTTGCCATCGGTGTTACGGTTGCAGTGCCGAACTTGTCCCTTTGGATAGAGAAGTACACTATGTGGAAAGCGCGCAGACAACTGGTCACAGACCTGCAGCTCGCAAAAATGAGGGCTGTCTCTCAAGGCGTGCAACACAGGGTATCCTTTGATACAGCAACCGCATCGTACAAGATAGAACAGGGCGATGCCGCGAGAGGATCCGCGGCGTGGAGTCAGATCGGCATTACCCGCGCCCTCTCTGACCCACAAAATCCCCACCACGCCAACGGCGTGGCCCTGGCAACCAACCTCGCCAATAATGCGGTGATCTTTTCCACGAAGGGTACCGCCTCGCCAGCAGGTACGGTGACTCTCAGATCCACAAACTACACAGGACACGTCACGGTGATTCTAGCGGGGAGGATTCGCTCCGGATGAAGACGCATGCGACGGGCGTAACCTGATTATGGAAATAAACCGGACAGAAACCCTTAACAGGGGTTTGCTGCTGTTGCAACGCGTGTCGTCTTTCTTTGCATTTCTGCTCATCCCCTTTCTCGGGGGTAATGACCTGCCACTCTATTTTCTCACCATTGACAGGTTCTGGATCGAAACCTCTTTCATTCTATCTCTCATTGTTGCGCTCTTTGCTCAGTACCTTGCAGGGATACGATCGGATCAGCGCTTTGGACGATTTTTTCTTGCTATTTCTCCGTTGGCTCTTATGTGCGTGATAAGCTTCGCATACACCTGGAACAGGCTGAGCACACTCAACGAGATCAATTTCTTTGTCTGGTCCTTCGGCGCCGTATTCCTCTATCTCTCATCAGATAATCGTGATGCCCTTCATGAGGCCCTCGTAGTGGGTTCTCTGCTTCTGGTTCTGAGCGCCATTATCCAACTCAAGATCCTGCTCCCGGGGCTGGCACAAGTATTCACCAGCGGCAAAAATGCAGAGATAGTGCGAGAGCAGATCGCCCCATTTGGAGCTTTTCTCAACCAGAACATGTTAGGCGGGTATTTTATTTACACGCTGCCGCTTGCTGTTTACTTTGTCGCGGTCAAGAAAACAGCCGTATACCTGTTCGTAGTCGCGGCGTTTACCCTGGGCGTACTTCTCTCTCTTTCGAGATTGGCCATGCTCATAGGATTCACAGGGCTGGTAACCGTTTGTGCACTTATGGTAAAAGTTAATCCAAGGTCGCTTGTTAAGCTGGCCTTTTCTCTCGGTTGCGCGCTGCTTCTCTTTGTCATTCTTCTCCAGGGAGATCACCGAGAAAGAGTCTCCAGCATGCGAAACCTTCTAGGAACGAAGATTGAGAAGGTGTCTACAGAAATAACCACGCTCGACAAGCGGACCGCAATATGGCGTGACAGCTTCCGCGCGTTTCTCTCGAAGCCCATCGTTGGCTACGGCGCAGGCACGTTTGAATATGCCTACAGAAAATTTTATGACGGAGGTTTGTACACGAAGTACGCGCACGGCAGTCTGGCTAAGACTGCTGTCGAATTAGGGAGCCTCGGGCTCATCGCCTTTTTCTTTTATCTGGCCATGTTTGGCCGAGGAATTGCGGGAGGGCTCCGAGAATCGAGCTCCGGATATCTTCTAGTATCGGCCTTGTCAGGCCTCCTGTTCGGATTTCTTGATTTTGCCTTCGACATTCCCGCGCACCTCGTGACGTTCTTCGTTGTAACCTCTGCGTTCATGGGACAAGAACAGGCGTCCCGACCTATCGCCGCAAGGAAGCATGTACTCCTTTTCCTGATTGCCGCGCTCTGTCTTTCTTTTCTCTTTACAACAAGAGCGAGCCTGTCTCGCAAACTAGTTGAAGAGGGTACGCTGGCTGAAGAGGCAGGAATGTTTGGGAACGCTTATCTCTCGTACAAGGACGCGATTCGCACCATGCCACTAAGCAATGATGGCTATATAAGGGCCATTTCAATTCTTTTGAAATCGTACGATAGCCAAAAAGATCCGCAGTACAAAGAGCAGGTCAAACTTGCCTTACGCTACCATCTGGGAGAAGTGGAGCGGAATCCCGATAATGACTCCGAACTCTATTTTGTGCGGGGCATGTGTCGCTCTACACTCGCTCCGGGCAAGGACGCGTGCGCACTGGTTTCCAAGGCAATTTCTCTCTATCCATCGTCGGGTTACTATATATTTGAGACAGCGCGTTGCTACGAGCGACTGGGCGATTTTGGCGAAGCCCTGGGCGTTATCGGCAGCATTGAGCCGTATCTCGGGAGCTTCAAAGTTTCAGCTAACCCGCAAGGTCTGTTCGTTTACAAGGTACGGGATCTCGAAGCGGAAATAGAGTTCAAGAACGGAAACCGCGAAAGAGCCCTTGCCATAGAAAGTGAAAACCTGCTCGATGGAATGAGCGGTAAATATGCGATTTACCATACCAAAGCACGCGAATACTTACCCAAGGAAGTGCTCATCAGGTACCTCACGGAAAAGGTGAGATTCTACGAAGAAGCAGTCAATAGCCATTGATAAAAGTTTAAAAATCTCCTCGTATGCAGTATCAAAAAAACGACCAACAAGAGTCTCTCACAGGTTTGGCCATAATATTGCAAAGTGCCCATCGGGACAGACATGCCGCACGCGCAATACTCAGCCGAGCCTTTGAAGTATCAGGTTAATAAACTTTCCAAAAGTGCGATAAAAATAATTGGTGGATGTGTGAGCTGCTTCAGAAAACAGTTTCCGAAAAGAATGTTTACTTTTGCCCTTGAGGACGTAACCTGGAACCCGAGGATGCTATGGTAAAAGAAGCCCTGGAGAGACTGAGACTGCGACCGTTTAAGGAATTGTTAGGCGTTGATATCGGGACTACATCTATAAAACTATGCGTGGTAAAAAAAGGCAAAGATGGTCTCTCACTCCAGAAGTTTGCAAAAAAATCTTATGAGAAAGATCTGCTCCGCGACGGCACGATCGCGGACAGAGCCTTTGTGGCGGGCGAACTGAAGCATCTGCTCCGTGAACAGGAGATCAAGGTCAGTGCAGCAGCCACGGCCCTGTCCAGTTATACGGTTATCACTAAAAAAGTTACCATGCCTCTTCTGGACGAAGAGACGCTGGGTAAGAGTATCGGGCTGGAAGTAGAGAGTGTGATACCATATCCGCTTCGCGACATTTACTACAACTATTACGTGATGGGTACGGAAGATGACAAAGAAGCCATGATGAACCTGCTTATTGTCGCAGCAAAAAAAGAGATCGTCGACGCTTACATGGAAGTTTTTCGCCTTGCAGGCCTTAACCTGCTGATTCTTGACGTTGATATATTCGCCATGACGAACCTTATAGAACATATCTATGGATCGCAGCAGTTTTCCGTTGTTGCCGCAGATATCGGTGCGTCCGTCACAAATATAGCGATTGTAAAAAACGGAGCCATTGAGTTTACCAGAGAGATTCTGATAGGGGGCAAGTATCTTACGAACGAGATCGCCAAGACGTATAACGTGAGTCACGACGAGGCAGAAGAAAAGAAGCTTAGCCCAGACGGCGATATTGGTGAGTTGGTCGACGAGTTCATTGGGAACGTCTCGTCCGAGATGAACAAGACGGTCAACTTTTACGCGGCTACAAAGCCGCGTGACACCGTCGGTAAGATCTATCTGACAGGCGGCTCCTCTTGTCTTCCCGGATTGAAGGAGCGCATAGAAAACGATACGGGTATTGAGGTGGCATTCCTCGATCCTTCAAGGTGTCTTGCGCCTAATGTGAGAGGCATCGGTCTCGCTGAGGTTGATCATGCCTTCGCACCGGTAGCCCTTTATCTATCTTCGAGAGTGAGTGACCTGGAACCATGATACGTATAAACCTCCTTCCGAAAAAGGTTCGCAAAGAGGCTATCAAGTCTGACATTGCCCTCTTCGTGCTGTTGCTGATAGTGGCATTTGTACTTGGTGCAGGCATCTACCTGAACAATGCGGCGCAGATCGCCCATCTCAAGACTGATGTGGCCCGGACAAAGCAATCGATCGCCTCTATGGAAAAGTTTTACAAGGAATATCTGGCTCTCGAGAAGCAGAAAAAGGAAATGTCTGCGCGGATCTCGCTCATTGAGAAGATACAAGAGGGCAGGGGACTCGCGGCTCGTATCCTGTATGACCTGCCCGTGCTAGTCAAGGATAGTATCTGGCTCAAGCGCTTCAAGAAGGAGGAGGGTCGGTTCGACCTTGAAGGGCGCGCTCTTGAAAACGAATCTGTTTCTGACTTCGTCGAGAAGTTATCGAAGATACCCTATGCAAAGGATGTGGAGCTCAAGAGCGTTGAGGACGTGACAGAAGAAGGAGTGGTGGTCAAGAAATTCCTTATACAGGGAAACCTAGGCTTATGAAACTGCGGTTCAACAGGAAAAGCATAGCAAAGACACCGAGAATATACAGAATTGCCCTGATGCTGGCGCTGACAGTCGTGGCCTTTGCAGGAGTATATTTCTCCCTCCTCGTGCCGCAATTCGATCAGAAGCGCTTTCTGACAGGCGAGTACGGTAACGCCAAGCAGGAGCTCGATCGTTTGACCACAATGAAGGCAAATTTCGAGAAGAGCCAGAAGGAATATTTCCGACTCCAAGAAAACCTTGAGAGAGTGCTAGTGCAGATGCCCGAAGAGAAGGACGTTCCAAACTTGCTGAGACAGGTATCCTTCGTCAGCCAGGAGGCCAAATTGAGGGTCAAATTCTTTGAGCCCAAACCGCTTCAGCCAAAAGAGTTTTATGTTGAGCTGCCGTTTGAGCTGCGCTATTCAGGCGGGTATCACAACGCCGGCTACTTCTTCGATGGCGTAAGGAAGCTGGACAGGATCATCCATGTGGCAAACTTCTCCATCGAATCAAAAGTCGTAGCCTCAAAACTTACCGTGGAGGGTTCGTGCCTCGCAAAGACTTACGTCTACAACAGACAGCTGGCGCAGGAACAACTAAAAGAGAAGCCTAAGGATATGAAGGACGAAAAGAATGCGACATCGGTTAAGAAATAACTTCATTATCGTTCTCGTGCTTGTCTGCCTGGCCCCTGTCACTGCTTTCTCTCAGGCAAAAACAGAACCAAAGAAAAGCGGTGCCGTGGACCCTGATTTTTCTTACACGTCCAAAGATCGGAGAGATCCATTTGAGCCTGTATTCTTGACCAAGCTTAAACAGCGTCAGGTTAGCGGCGCCCTGAAAGAAGGATACGAACTGGAGGAATTGAAGCTCGTGGGTGTGCTCAAAAGCGGGGGCGCGAAGTTTGCCGTTATGGAAGACATGCAGGGTAAGGGTCTCTTTTTCAAACAGGGAGATTTCATCAACAAGACCACGTGGATCATGGAGGTAGACGAGGAAAAGGTTACTATGGGCTACAGGATAAAAGGGGACGTCCGGAAGTTCGACATAGATATTCCCCGGAAATAGAGAGGGTGAGCCATGTATAAAAGGTGTGCGCTGTATGCTTTAGTCGTGATTATGGTGCCTCTGCTCGCGTTCGGGCAGGTGCTTAAACCACCGGCATCGAAGGTATCTTTCGATTTTATGGATGCTGATGTGAGAAACGTGCTGAGGGTACTTTCCGACATATCCAAGAAGAACATCGTGATATCCGAGGATGTGAAGGGAAAAGTGACCATCAAACTGGATAACGTTACCTACGACGAAGCGCTCGACGTGATCCTCCAGAGCAACGACCTGGCGAGAATAGACGAAGGCGCTGTCATCAGGGTGGTGACGGCAAAAAGGTTCTACGAGGAGCGCGATCGCTTCAGGAAAGACAGGGCAGAGGTCTTGAAGGAAAAAGACGCAAAGCAAAAACTGGAAGAGGAGTTCCTCACCGAGACACTCTTCCTTAACTACCTGGATGCCTCAGAGGTCGGGGTAATGCTGAGGGGGATGCCGGGAGCAGCGGGGACAACGGCCACGAATACCAGGGGGCTTCTCACGCCCAACGGCGCCGTGAGCGTTGTGAAGTGGACGAATGCCATCATCATGAAAGACACCAGGCAAAATGTCGAGGACCTGATAAAAAGGATCAAGGAAATGGACATACCGCCCACACAGGTGCAGATCGAAGCCAGGATCGTCCAGGCTTCGACCACCTTCGCAAAGGATCTGGGGATTCAATGGGGTGCAGACTATCGCACGCGCGTGGGAGGGAGCAACACGGAGCTGACCGGTCTGAGACAGGCTGGTACATCGGGTACCACGCCGGATTCTTCGGCAACTACATTCAGCTCTCTCACCAATGCTATAGCACAGAGAAGTTCAACGGCCGTTTTCCCGTACAATGTCAACCTTCCCGCCACTCCCGCAACCGGTACTGTGGGGGGACTTGGCATCTTCATCGGCGGGCTGGCGGATTCGCTTTTGCTGGATGTACAACTTTCCGCTCTGGAGTCCCAGGGGAAAGGGAAGATCATTTCGAGCCCGAAGATAATCGCCTCGCACAACCAGACTGCAAAGATCGCTCAAGGTACTCAGATTCCTTATCAAACGATCTCACAGAACTATGCCCAGATAGAGTTTAAGGATGCTGTCCTGAGCCTGGAGGTAACGCCCATAGTCGCGAAAGACGGGAATATCCGCTTGAAGATCAAGGCGACAAAGGACAAGCCTACCGTCGTACCGGGGAGCCCCGTGCCTGGTATAGACCATAAAGAGGCGACCTCGGATGTTCTCGTGAGGGACGGCGATACAGTGGTCCTGGGAGGCATCTACGAATCAGAGGATGATTCGAGCCAGTCGGGCCTGCCCGGGTTACAAAACATTCCCCTTCTCGGGTGGTTATTCAAGGCGAACTCAGTGACGCATACAAAAAACGAGCTTCTGATCTTTATTACACCGACGGTCCTAAAGAACATATACAAAGCAGAGGGATAAATGAAACGCATATACTTATTCATAGCATGTTGTTTTCTGCTCTACCAGGGCACTGCGTTGGCGGGGGGAGAGGGGTATCTTCAAGGCGCGATTATTTCATCCTTCGCTGACCGGCTCGATCTTTCCTTGGGCGACAAGGTCATTATAAATCTCGGCAGTGGCCAGGGAGTCACCAAGGGAGACATCGCAAAGATTGCCCGACAGAACGCCCAGGAGCCACTGATTAACAACATCGGGCAATGCGCCGTTGTGGATACCGGCGAAGCATCTTCGGTGTGCGAGATCATCCGGAGCAAAGTGGAGATTCACACTGGCGACGCGGTCTTCTTGAAAGCAGTGAATGCTCCCGCTGACACCGCCTTTTTCCCGATGGCTCTCAAAACCCTGTACAGCGCGGTCAATGGGTATGATCCGAGCAAAAAGCTCTCCGTGTGTGTGTACACTATTTTCGACGAAAAAAATGAAGTGACGGCCCTGTCGGACAGAATCAGGCAGGAAATACTTGGCGTGATGCAGCAAAAAAGCAGAATTAATCTCGTAGACAGCGGCACCACGATGGAGGCTTTTTATCCGACTGATGACATGCAATGGATAGGCGATGTCAGGCAATTCATGAAGAAGGCCGGCGTGGACGTGCTTATAACAGGCATGTACGCCATTTCGAAGGATCAGCTTGTTATCTCGATCTACAAAATAGACTCGAACGGGGACGACAGAAAAATGAGCTTCTTGGTGCCTGCGCAGGAGTCGTTCAGGCAGCTGGCATCGCAGGTGCGGGCGCCTTATCAGGAAATCAGGAAAAAAGAACAGGTCTTCTGCTACTTTGTTTTGAAGCCTTTTTCCTACACCCCTGTAAAGGATGAAAAGGTAGCGCTCATAAAGTTTGAAGCTGACGGCAATCCTTTCACCGAGTACGCCATGAGGCGAGACGATTTCAATATCATCAGCCCAGTGGACGTTCTCCTCGAAGTGGATGGCGATGTCTTCAGTCTTTCTGGACACCGGCCTCAGCAGCTTGTTACGCTCACCAAAGGCACGCACCGGGTATCCGCGTCATTCAGGCGAGGATATTACTTCAACGAGAATCTCCTCTATATATCGAGAAACCTCCTTAAAAAAGAGGCTATCCTCGATATCAGCAAGAGTACCAGCATACTCATCGATCTCTCCATAAATCCGCTGCCTGAGAAACAGCCGATCACTATCCAAGTGTTCGATAGGGTGGGCAAGGAGCGTCAGCTCATAAGACCCATCCGAAAGCTTGCGGATGATACCACAGTGGAAACATTCAAGGATTAGTGGTAGGATAGCCCACAGCCGCTTTGAGGTGAGGATAGATTCGCCTGAGAGACTCGGGTGAATCCGCCCGATCAAGCAACTGCGGCTGAGCAGGTACCCACGCAGTGGGTGTTGGGTGAGTTGGTGAAGACGGCACGAGCCAGCCGTTCAGCGCAGAATATCAGCAGGCTTTCCAAGTTTCTCGCGCAAGCCGGTATCGCTTCACGCAGAAAAGCCGAGACTCTTATCAGGTCCGGAAATGTTAAAGTAAACAATGTAACGGTGTTGGATCCCTTTTTTCGCGTAACACCCCATAAAGATGCCGTAACAGTCGATAATACACCAGTTAGTAGTCATATTAAGCTAAAGTATATCGCTCTGCACAAGCCCGTTGGGTACTTGTCGGACCTTACCGACAAAAGAAACCGCAAGCTGGCAAGGGCGTTCATCAACGATAATGCGCGCCTTTTTCCGATCGGTAGGCTTGACTATCAATCTGAAGGCCTCATGCTCTTCACGAACGACGGCGCCTTCGCAGACCGAATCATGCACCCTAGGTATGAAGTCGAAAAGGAGTACCTTGTGAAATTCAAGGGACACCTTAACCAACAGGACCTGCGAAACCTGATGGAGGGCGTAGTTGTTGATGGGGAACGCTATCTCCTTGACAATATAACGCTGCTGCGCGCGGAAAAGGAGAATTCCTGGTACCGAATCATAATCCACGAAGGCAGGAAGCGAATGATACGGAGGGTGGCTGACGCGGTGTCTCACCCGGTGATAAAACTGCGGCGCATACGTATCGGCCAGGTCCGCCTCGGCTGTATGAAGCCGGGCGAGCACAGGCCCCTGACTCAACGCGAGATCAGCTTCTTTTTGCGCGACCAGCGTGCGTCAGCGCCACCGACCGTTAGGTAGGTCACGCGTGATTGCCATCGTCAAGGTCACTAATTTTAGCATATTTTGATTGACACGGTTATCGGGCTTCCGCTAACATATAGGATCCCATGGACAAGGTGAGCTACTCGAAGTGGGCCGATATCCTCAAGGCGCTCGGCCATCCCATTCGATTACGGATCGTAGAGAGTCTTCTTGACGCCGAGAAGTGCGTTGGCACAATCTGGGCCAACCTGGATCTCCCGCAGTCGACCGTATCGCAGCATCTGTCTTTGCTCCGCAGTAAAGGCATTGTGCAGGATGAGCGCTGCGGGTCAAAGGTTAAGTACTTTCTTAAGGATCGCCGTATTGCTGAGATCATCAAGGTGATGAAAGCGCGATAGTTAACATAATATCTCTTATCAGAACCAATAACAAAATACACCGACGCCTCATAAACCTTCCATGCCCCTCTCCCATCGACTCCAAAGGCCCCACACATCTGTCCTAAGGTCACGACTCGCCGCGCGAAACTTACCAACACAGGCTATAGGGTCCCTCCAACGGGACGCCCGAACACCGTAGCACGCTGGACGGCCGGCAACACGCCCCCACGAGAAAAATTGCGGTGCCCACCGCCTCCAGCCTCTGTTCAAGGTTCACCTGAAGAATTTCGTTTACAAACCCCCCCGAAGGTCGTAGAATATGATGGCGGTTAGGCGGGGACTTACGGAAACAAAAAAAGGCGGTAATGTAGGTAAGTTATATAAATCCTTTGAGTCGCAGCTTGAGGAATTTGCCGAGAGATTGCTTACTACAAAGATAAACGATGATGACAACGTCCTTAGCGGATTTCAACTCATGATAGAGCGAATATTCGTTAAAGCAGCTATGCGAGCGTGTAAAAACAATGTGTCCAAGGCGGCTAAGCTCCTTGGAATGAGTAGAAACACACTCATTAGAAAGCTCAAGGAGCCAAGCTAGATCAATAGCGTAGGTTGAGGTAAGTACTAAAGAGAAGGTTAAGCTTGAGGAAATAGTAAGAGGCACATTGATATGGTATGACATAATACGACAGTTTCAGGTCTATGCTTGGTCTCTTCTCATCTCACCCGTATCTGCACTTTAGTCGTCTCTTTTCTACAGCTATAGCAAGTTGGATTCAAAAATAGAGCGAGGCGCTCAAGCCGTGGCGAAGGGAGGCGTACTCACGTACGTCGGGGTGAGACAGGGCGCAGGCAACGACGCTGTATGAATGAAGGCAACCTGGTATCAGACGTAGCGTGCTATAAGATCTCCCAGTTCCCTCGTCCCCATCCCCATCTTCCCTGCTTCAAGTGACTTGATATCGCTCTTTAGCGCTCGTACTACGGCCTGTTCAATAGCGAGAGAGGCTTTTTCCTCACCCAAGAACTGAAGCATCATTGCTCCCGCCAGGATGGCTGCTAGGGGGTTTATCTGGTTCTTGCCCGTGTATTTGGGCGCGGAACCTCCGATGGGCTCGAACATCGAGACACCATAGGGGTTGATGTTGCCTCCGCAGGCGATGCCCATGCCGCCCTGAATCATGGCGCCCAGATCGGTGATGATATCGCCAAACAGGTTATCCGTAACCGCTACGTCGAACCATTCAGGATTTTTCACCATCCACATGCAGGCAGCATCCACATGACTGTAGTCGGTAGTGATATCGGAATAATCCTTGGCGATCTCGTAAAAGGCTCGTTCCCAGAGATCGGAAGCATACGTGAGAACGTTTGTCTTGGCCACCAAGGTAAGTTTCCTGTTCTTGTTTCGCTTACGGGTATAGTCAAAGGCGAACCTGAGGCACCGCTCCACGCCCTTTCGGGTATTGATCGATTCCTGGACAGCTATCTCGTCGGAAGTCCCCTTCTTGAAGAATCCGCCCGCACCCGTGTACAACCCTTCTGTATTCTCGCGCACGATGACAAAGTCAATCTCGTCGGGCCCCTTGTTTCTAAGGGGCGTTTCAACTCCCGGGTAGAGCTTTACCGGCCGCAGATTGATGTATAGCTCAAGCTCAAACCGCGTGCGCAGGAGTATCTGCTTTTCCAGGATACCGGGCTTAACGTCCGGATGGCCGATGGCGCCAAGATACAGGGCGTCCTGAGCTTTGAATTCGGCTATAACACTGTCCGGCAACAAGTCACCCGTCTTCAGGTAACGATCCCCACCCACGTCGTAATCCGTGTACTGAAGGCCGAAACCGAACTTCTTAGAGACCGCGTCCAGCACTTTTCTACCCTCGACAACAACCTCCGGACCGGTTCCGTCGCCGGGAATGACCCCAACCTTATACGTTTTAGCCATGCTCAACTCCTCCACAAATGTATATTCGATGATGCGAACATGCGATCAAGCGATGATGCGGGTTTACAACAGCAGCGCTTTCGCCGTACCGCTTCCTCACTTCGTCGCTTCCACCCTTGCGCTGTGAGCCAATGCCTTTGCCCCGATGTCCCTGCGATACTGCATGCCCTCAAACGATATGCACGAAACTGCGTCGTAGACCTTTCGAATGGCATCCCTGTACGTCTCGCCTATTGCAGTGACTCCAAGCGCCCTGCCCCCGGAGGTGTAATACTCTTTGCCGACCTTCCTGGTACCTGCATGAAAGACGAAAACATTTTTGTCCTGCTTCACTTCATCCAGTCCTCGTATGAGCTTTCCTTTTTCCGGTCTTTCCGGGTAACCGCCGGACGCAAGCACAACACATATAGATACGCCGCGCTTCCAGGCAATCCCCCCTACCCTGCCGAGCCTGCCTTCAGCGCAGGCGGTGAGAATCGGTAGAATATCGCTTTCCATCTTGAAGAGGATGGGCTGAGTCTCCGGGTCTCCAAAACGCGCGTTGAATTCTAGGACAGATGCCTTTCCGGCTTCAATCATGAGCCCGCCGTACAGTACCCCCTTGTACGTAATGCCTTCGCTCCGCAAAGCGCTCACAGTCTTCTTCATGATTCTGCTGTCTATCTCTTCTTCCATCGGCTGATCCAGGAAAGGGATCGGCGTATAGGCACCCATACCCCCCGTATTCGGCCCCAGATCATTGTCCCGGAGAGCCTTATGATCCTGTGACGGTACCATCGGAAGTATCGACTCTCCGTCCGTAAATACGAGATATGAAGCCTCAACGCCATCCAGGAACTGTTCCACGATGATGCGGCCGCTAGCCTCTCCGAACAGGGAGTCAACGAGCAACTCCCTGGCCGCCTTTTCGCCTTCGCTCTTCTCTTTGATAACGTAAGCACCCTTGCCGGCACAGAGCCCATCTGCCTTCACCACGTAAGGAGGCTTCAAGGCCTGGATGTGGCGCTGAGCCTCATCAAAGGCCTTGAATATCTTGAAGGGGGCTGTGGGGATATCGTAGCGTTCCATCAGCTCCTTTGCGAAGATCTTGCTCGTTTCGATACGGGCTCCTGCAGCGCGGGGCCCAAAGATCGGAATGCCTTTACTCTCAAAGGTGTCGACGATCCCGGCCGCAAGAGGATTCTCAGGACCCACGACCACGAAGTCAATGCGCTCTTTCTTTGCAAAATCTAAGAGTCCCTCAAAGTTCGTAGCTTCGAGCCCGACGCATGCGGCCATATCGATGATGCCGCCATTTCCAGGCGCACAAAAAAGGGCTTCCACCTCGGGAGATTGGGAGAGTTTCCAAACGAGGGCATGTTCTCTTCCACCGCCCCCGACAACGAGTACTCGCATGCACACCTTCCTTTAGAGAGCAGCCTGCGACAGGTACGTAAAGATAGCCTTGTCGTATTCAGAAGTAGTCTGAAAGACCTTCTTTGCGAGATAGAAACGAAACTCCTCTGAAGTTTCGCCCTTGTGCGTCTTCATCTCTTCCATGACCCTCGTATAGTCTGCCGGGTCTATAACGACCGTGACGTATTTGAAGTTCTTGGCTGCTGCCCGTATCATGGACGGACCGCCTATATCGATATTTTCTATTGCTTCCTCAAAGGTACATCCCTTGCTGATAACCTCCCTGAAAGGGTAAAGGTTTACCACGATGAGATCGATCCGCTTGATGTTGTGTGTCTTCATTGCTTCAGCATGATCCGCTTTGTCGCGTATACCGAGGATGCCGCCCGCCACCTTGGGATGGAGCGTCTTAACCCTCCCATCCATGATCTCCGGAAAACCCGTGTACGTGCTGATATCGATGGTGCTCACGCCCTGCTCATCGAGGTATTTTTTTGTCCCCCCGGTGGACATGATCTCCACGTTATAGGTTTTCAAAAAAGGGCCAAGCTCTCCCAGCCCTGACTTATTCGACACACTGATCACCGCGCGTTCTATCTTCATGCATCTCTCCTTTCGGGATATCGGCAAAAAAGAAGGCCGGAGGAATATTTTTTGCGACAAATCATAATTTTAGAGGCTCAGTTTGTCAACAGAATTGTTATAAGACGCAGAATTGTTATAAGAATTGTCCCTGCCGCTTAGGTCTGCCGCCCATCGTGTAATGTATGCCTTCTCCGTAATTTCTCGCCAGTTTTTACTCTGTCTGATGTCCGAGGCCTATGGCCTGATGTCTGATTTCTCTGCGAGAACGTAAAAAAGCATGTCTCCCTGCTGAATCGCACGCAGTAGCTGTTGCGACTCCAGCATTCTCAGTCGTAGCTGCGCATCATCCCGCGAGATACCTGTCACACTCGCCACATCGTCGACTGTTAAGGAGCGTCTCTCAAGTATTGCGAGTACCCGAGCGACCCAGTCGTCCATCCCCAGAGCCTCTGATCTCTTATCGAATCCGGTAATAATCTCGCAACGCGCTCCCAGCAGTTGGCGGATCTTTAGCAATTCTGCCGTCTCTAAGGGCTTTGCTGCCTCATCAGGCGCGGGGCGCGTGATGGTATTGAGCTGTATCTTGTCAATGGAAATACCGCTGAGAACCGTGCGGAACCGTTCAAGCTCTTCAGCCGTATCATTTATGCCTCTGGCAAACATGATTTCGAGCCAGATCTTCCCCTTGTAAACACTGCTGAAGGTGCGCAGCCCTTGTACCACCCTATCGACAGAAATGGAAGTATGCGGTCTGTTGATTGTCCGGAACGTTTCCTCGATCACGGCATCCAGTGAAGGGAGCACAACGTCCGCCGCAAGCAGGTCTTCGCGGACATCCTCTTGAAAAAGCAGGGACCCATTGGTGATCACGGCCAGGGGCGTCCCTATTTTCTTCTTCAGCTCTCGGAGCATCCAGCCCAGGTCTTTATTGAGCGTAGGCTCTCCGGAACCGGAAAAGGTGACAATCTCTACAGTACGTGCTTGTTGCAGATGGTCCAGTACCTCTGCCACCAGCTTTTCCCGGTCAAAGAAACTCTTTCTTTCAGTCTCCGTACGCGTCGTCTTCCCGACCTGGCAGTAAATGCAGTCAAAGTTACAGCATTTTCGAGGAATCGGGTCGACGCCGAGAGAAAACCCGAGACGTCGAGAGGGAACCGGTCCGAACACATGCCCGCTCATTTGCTTATTCTAACTTATTTAGACGTGAGAATCATCCGGCAGACCCTTCTATCAGTTCAATTCGTTCAATTAGTTCCGTTGGTTGTACCCCGGATGAATCCTTCAGGCGGCATCGTAGAACTGACCGGGTAAGACGCCACCTGTTTTTGCCGTAACCAATCAAACCAATGAAACCAATCGAACAATCGTCTTCAAACTGGCCCTACGCGTTCGGCTTGATTGTATTGACTTTTAGGCCATGATATACTAAATCTTAAGCATGGGCGGTTAGCTCAGCTGGTTAGAGCGCTGGTCTCACATACCAGAGGTCGCAGGTTCGACTCCTGTACTGCCCACCATCTCCAATTAACGCCATGGGCTTGCCCGTGGAAATCTATATTCGGGGGATCTCATGTCCGGCCATAGCAAGTGGAGCACCATCAAGCACAAGAAAGGTGCCGCCGACGCGCGGCGGGGCAAGATATTTACAAAGCTGATTAAGGAGATCACGACGGCTTCGAGAATCGGCGGTGGTGACGTAGAGGCCAACCCCAGGCTGAGGACCGCGGTCCTGAAGGCAAAAGCCGAGAACATGACGAAGGATAACATAGAGAAGGCGATAAAAAGAGGGGTAGCCCCTTCGGAAGGGGGGGCGGCCTACGAGGAATATATTTACGAGGGATATGGTCCGGGAGGCGCGGCAGTGCTCGTAGAAGCACTAACCGACAATAAGATGAGGACCTCGGCTGACGTGCGCCATTCTTTCTCTAAGTATGGTGGCAACCTTGCAGAAGCAGGAAGTGTCTCCTGGTTGTTTTCAAAGAAGGGGTACATTTCTTTCGACAAAAAGGTTGTTGACGAAGACCGAATCATGGAACTTGCCCTCGACGCAGGGGCGGAGGATGTGAGAGAGGATGATGGTGTCATCGAGGTCATCACGGATATGGCGGGCTTCGAAAAAGTAAAAAAGGCCTTCGACGAAAAGAACATGAAATATATCGTTGCCGAGGTCAGCATGATCCCGCAGACATCAGTAAAGCTGGAAGGCAAGCACGCGGAGACCATGTTGAAACTCATGGAAGCTTTAGAAGACTCTGATGATGTTCAGGCTGTCCACGCCAACTTCGATATTTCATCGGAAGAGATAGAGCGCCTGAGCCAATAAATACTGGTTACATTGGTTTCATTGGTTTGATTAGTTAAACCGCTGATTATGGCGCGCAGTAGCACCAACAAAACTAATGAAACCAATCGAACCAATGAAACAAAAGTTATTACTCTTTCTTCTTTGCCCCCGAAAACAGCTCCATGTTCTGGCCCTTGCCGCCTGCATTGAACCCGAGGTGGAGATAAGCCTCGTCAGAGGCCTTTCTACCCTGGGAGGTCCGTGTCAAAAAACCGGTCTTGAGTAGATAGGGTTCAACAACTTCGATCAGTACGTCGGACTCCAGCTGCAGCGTTGCAGCCAGCGCTTCTATCCCGACCGGGCCACCCTTGTAATTCAGGATGATTGTGCTGAGGAGCTTTCGATCCACATCGCCCAGACCATGATCGTCTATGCCTTCGAGGGCCAATGCCTCCATGGCCACCGAGCGTGTGACCGAGCCCTGAGCCCTCACCTGGGCATAATCGCGTACGCGTTTGAGCAGCCTGTTGGCAACCCTCGGGGTGCCCCTGGCTCTGCGGCCTATCTCGTAAGCTCCCTCTTCATCAATCGATACCTGTAGAATCGACGCCGATCGTTTTATGATGCGGACAAGCTCTTTCTCTTCATAAAAGTCAAGGTCTCTCACGATGCCGAAGCGTTCCCGCAATGGAGAAGAGAGCAGGCCCGAGCGGGTGGTGGCGCCGATCAAGGTAAAACGTTCCAACCTGAACCTGTGCGTACGCGCGTGCACCCCTTTGTCAAAGATGAAGTCAACGGCAAAGTCTTCCATAGCAGGATAGAGAAACTCTTCCACAACCTTAGGCAGCCGGTGTATCTCATCAATAAAGAAGACGTCGCCCCGTTCAAGATTGGTAAGCACGCCCATGAGGTCCCCACCTTTCTCAAGAGCCGGGCCCGATGACGTGACTATCCTTGTATTCATTTCCTTGGCTATGATATGAGCGAGCGTGGTCTTTCCCAGTCCGGGCGGACCGTTGAAGAGAATATGCTCCAAGGGCTCATTCCTCTGCAGGGCGGCCTCTATTGCGATCTGCAGAGTCTCGACGACTTTTTCCTGCCCGATGTATTCGGAAAGGATGGACGGCCTTAACGTTGCGTTGGTTTCTTCATCCGTGGGATTATCAGATTTCAGGAGGTCCGGAAGGTTATCAGTCTCTTCGTAGATCACGTCTTCTGCCCCCGATACACTTCCTCAAAAAGTTCCTCCGATGAGCTGATAGCAGGATTCCTCTTGAGAGCATCGTCGATCATCTTCCTGGCCTCGTAAACCTTGTGGCCCAGCTGAGTGACCATCACCTCTTCCACTTCTTTTCGGAAGTCCTCCGGCGCAAGAGCAGGCAACTCCACGTCGGGCATGAGCGCATACTTGGCGACTTTACCTTTCAATGTGGCAACTATCTTCTCCGCCTTGCGTTCGCCTATACCCTTCAGTTGTCTGAGTGCCTTCACGTCTTTTTCCTCGATGAACCTGGCTATCTCCCTTACGGGCCGGCCAAGTGCTCTGACAGCTGCCAGCGGACCGATATCTTCGACAGATATGAAGAGCTCGAAGAACTCCTTATCCAGCCCTGACCTGAATCCAATAAGGACCGGCTTGGGCTGCCTCTCAGTCTGATGAAAGGAGACGTAGAGACCCAGCGCTCCGTCGATGGTTGCCGTGCGTTTGATCTCGTTCATCACGTAGGCTGGGATAAGCAGCTCGTAGCCTATCCCGCCAACCAGCAGAGTGATCCTGTCGACATATATGTTTTTTAAACGGCCTTCGAGGTACGAGATCATCGGGGTTCAGCGTAACCCTTTCTGTAGTAAGCTGTCAATGCCACGGCAACGGCGTCGGCTGCGTGAGGAGAGGAGAGCTCCCTGATATCGAGAATCCTTTTCGTGGCTGATTTGATCTGGTTCTTCGTGGCGCTACCACTGCCGACGAGCGCGTTTTTTACCTCTCTAGGCGTGATCTCCATGATCGGGAGTCCGTGCCGATGCACGCAGAGACAGATGACCCCCAACACTTCACCGAGGAGGATCCCGGCCCTCGGGTATCGCACCAGTGAAAAAACATTTTCGATTGCCACCAGTTCAGGACGCAGCTTATCCATCAGGTTGTTGATGTCTTCAAAGATCTGAGAGAGTCTTCTCGTAATAGGATCGACCGGAGAGGTTGTTATATGGCCGGCCCCGCGGAGCGCGACCGAGTTCCTCCCGCAAAAAATAGCCCCGAAACCTGTACTCGCCAGCCCGGGGTCTAAACCAAGAATGATCATACGGAAAGCTGTTTCATTGGTTCTGAATATCGAATTCAATGTGTTGAAACAAACCAATTAAACTAATCAAACCAATCGAACCAATCGAACAAAGCTTCTATGGAAGGGTAACTCTTTTTACCTCTCCGCTGCCTCCCTCAAATTTGGTATCTTTCCCATTGAAGAAAAGCTTAACGCCCCCGGCATTCCCGACGAGCAAGTCGAACCTGTCCCTGGCTGTAAACATCACAACCTCTTCAGGATTGAGCATTACTTCCTTTTTTTCTGTGCCGTCTATTATGATCCTTACCCATGTCCTTTCCTGGCAGGCAATCATCAGTTTTTTTGTCTCGTTCGACACGGGCCAGTTCGGCTGTGCGTCGGATGAATTGCGGGCGACCGTCTCGTACTCCGGCGGCAGCGGAACCTCTCGCTGCCCGTGAAGGAAGAGCAGAAGCGTGAGTATCGCTATCACAGCTACTGAGCCTCCGAGGATAGCCTTCCTCACGTGAGGACGCTCTTTTCTTTCTCTGACTCTTGGAGAGAGTTGGGTTTCCAGTACGGGCATTGGATGGACGTTCGAAGGCTTCTCCTCCGGACCAAGACGGGCAGCCACCCGATCATACACGTTAAGGTACTTTGCATACTGCGTGACATATCCTTTGACATACACGGGGTGCGGTAGGGCAGTCCAGTCACCGGATTCGATCGCCCGGATGACGGATCTCTTCACATAAAGGATCTCTGAGATCTCGTCCAGGGTTAAGCCTTTATCCTCCCTGGCCCGCCTCAGGATTTCTCCAATCTCGACAAGATCAAAAGGCATGGGAAGCACCAAACATATATGATAAAACATCTTCAGCATTCTTTGCCAGTATTATTTTGAGCGCTGCCAATTGTTCTTCGGGAATTTCAGTGAGGTCCTCTCTGTTTTTCCAGGGAATAATAACCTCTTCTGTGCCGTGGCGCAACGCGGCAAGCACCTTCTCTTTTATCCCCCCTACCGGCAGGAGCTCCCCGGAAAGAGTCAGCTCTCCGGTCATCGCAACAGTCTGCTTTGCCGGAATATCTTTTGCCATCGAGACAAGCGCAACGAGGATGGTAATGCCTGCAGACGGTCCGTCCTTCGGGATGCTGCCCTGGGGCACGTGGATGTGGATATCCCGTTCATCATAGAAAGCAGGGTCCAGCCCAAACTTCTCCGTATTAGACCGCAGGTAACTGAGCGCCGCCTGCGCAGACTCTTTCATGACATCTCCCAGGGAACCGGTGAGTAGCAATCCTGAACGTCCTTTCATGCTCCTGGCTTCTATAAATATGGTATCTCCCCCTGCTTCTGTCCAGGCGAGCCCACACGCCACCCCGGGCTTGTCACCGGCGTCGATACCTGTTGCACGATATTTTTGCGGACCCAGCAGGCGACGAGCTGTAGCGTCGTCGATGAGTCTCGGCCATTCTCGTTTCTGTGCATGCGCCTTGGCGCATTTTCTGAGGACTGAACCTATTTCCCGCTCGAGGTTGCGGACACCGGCTTCTCGCGTATAGTCCCGTATGAGGGTTCGTATAGCTGCTTCGTCAAACACGATCTCTTCCTTGCCCAGCCCATTCTCTTTTTTCTGTTTAGGGACAAGATGCTGGAGGGCAATTTTGAGCTTTTCTTCCTCGGTATATCCGGAGAGCTGAACAACTTCCATTCTGTCGCGCAAAGGGGCCGGAATCGAGTGCATCAAGTTGGCAGTCGTTATAAACATAACCCCGGAAAGGTCAAACGGAACGTCAAGATAGTGATCTTTGAAAGAATGGTTCTGCTCGGGGTCCAACACTTCAAGAAGAGCTGAAGCCGGATCACCGCGGAAATCGTTCCCGAGCTTGTCCACCTCATCAAGCATAAGCACCGGATTATTTGTTTCGGACCTGCGCAACTCCTGAATGATTCTTCCAGGCATTGCCCCGACGTAGGTCCTTCGATGGCCCCTGATCTCCGCCTCATCCTTGATCCCCCCGAGGGACATACGTACGAACTTCCTGCCGGTTGCCCTGGCTATGGACATGCCAAGCGATGTTTTACCGACCCCCGGGGGACCAACAAAACAGAGGATGGGCCCCTTCATACTCTCATTCAACTTTCTCACCGCAAGAAACTCGAGAACCCGCTCCTTGACTTTCTCCAGGCCGTGGTGGTCCTCATCCAGAATCGCCTGTGCTTTATCTATATCCAGACTGTCCTCTGTTCGCTTAGCCCAAGGCATACTTGCCAGATAATCCAGGTACGTTCTCGAAACCGTGTATTCGGCAGAAGCCTGATTCATACGTTCCAGGCGTGCAAGTTCTTTCTGGGCTATCTCACCGACCTTCTCCGGCATGCCACTGCCCTTGATTTTCTCTTTAAGCTCCTTCACATCGTCGAGGTGAGTATCGTCCTCTCCAAGCTCTCTCTGTATGACCTTCATCTGCTGGCGAAGCACGAAATCCTTCTGTGACTTGCCTATCTCCTTGGCGACTTCCAGCTGAATCTTGGCCTTGACCTGAAGCGACTGAACCTCTTTGCTGAGGAGTAAAAAGACTTTTTTCAGCCTTTCTGCGGGATCCAGGGTTTCCAGAATGTCCTGCTGCTCCGCTACGTCATTGGCGAGATAGCACGCCATGAGGTCTGCCAGTTTTCCCGGTTTCTCCACGTTACCTATCAATTTCACCAATTCTTCCGAGATGGGTGCACCAAAGCTCAAGCAGACTTTAAGAAGTGCGTTGATGCTTTGATTAAGCGCCTCAGTGACCACATTTTGTTTTTCGTGTTCGTTGATAAGCTCTGTTTCGCCTACGAGATACGGGACATCTTCAAGGATCTTTCTGAGCCTGAACCTTTGCCTTCCCTCAATAACCACCCGAAGCAGCTGCTTTTCGTCCCTCGAGTACTGAAGGACCTTGCCGGTCGTTCCAACCGGAAAAATATTCTTGTAGTTAGGCTGCAGGGTACCAGGGTCTTTCAACGTGACAAAACCCAACGGGAGGTCCGATTCAAGAGAGTCGGAGAAAGGCTTCATATAGATCTCGTCCTGAAAAATCAGGGGGGCGATCATGGAAGGAAAGAGGGTGATCTCTCTCAGAGGCAGCAGAATAGTTCTTGCAAGCGCCATGGCTACTAAGACATTTTAAACAAACTCCCAGGGGCTTGTCAAAAGGCGCCACAGGATCGCCGGCAATGGCCGGCTTCAGGACCGACGCCTACGGCCGCCTGAGGACCATCAGGCCTGCGGCCTGCTTCGAGGACCGTTTGCTTGAGGACCAGCCTTGAGCCTTGAGGTAGTTGCCTCAAGCCTCAAGCGCTAGCGTGCCTCGAGGGCGAAGCCCGGTCCTTACGCCGCCGAAGGGGGCGGTCCCTATTGCTTGCCCGTTTGCGGTTCCACGGGGAGGGTCGGCTGGTTCGACTGGTTCTGACTCTCAGAGGTTTTTACGATTATGATCTCGATTCTGCGGTTCATTGCTCGGTCTTCTGCAGTATCGTTGGATGCAATGGGTCGGTACTCCGCGTAGCCCGACGCGGAAATACGGTCCGGCGGAAATCCGTGCCGCTCCACAAGGTACCGTACCACTTCGGTTGCTCTTCTCACGGAGAGTTCCCAATTGGACCTGAATTCGCTGGTGTTGATCGGCACATTATCCGTGTGGCCTTCCACACGCACATGATTGGGCATATTGGTGAGCACCGGTTCTATACCATCAAGGGCGGTTCGCGCCCTGGAAGTGAGGTCTGCCTTTCCGGTGTCGAAGAAAGCCTTTTCCATGGCACGGACAACTAAACCACGCTCATCAGAAATCAAGGAGATCTTCTGCATGGTATCACCGGTGCCTTTGTCTCCAATCTCACGCAATTCTTTCTCCAGTTGCTCCTTGAGGGATGCAACATTCTCCGCACCAGCCTTGAATGAAAGCTCTACGGGCGCTCTCCCTGCCACGTTGCCCGTTGCCAGTACAGCATTGCTCCCCGTAAATATGGCTCTCAGATGCGCCGCCACCTCCTGATACTTCTTGGAATCCTGTTTGGACATGGTGTACATCAGAATAAAAAAAGCCAGCAAAAGGGTGATCAGGTCAGCATACGTGATAAGCCACCGCTCCAGGTTGCTATGTTCTTCCTCTGGTTTTCTCTTTTTCATTAATCTTCCTCCGTCCTCATGTCAGGGATAAGGAAGGAGAGTAGTTTCATTCTAATGACTCTGGGGTTATCGCCCATAGCAAGCGATATAACACCTTCCGTGATGATTTCAAGACAGAGCCCCTCATCCTGATGCCTGGCTTTCAACTTATCAGAGATGGGAAGATATATGAGGTTGGCAAGGGCAACACCCCACAGGGTCGCAATGAATGCGCCGGCAATAGAAGAGGCGATGTTTGAACTATTCTCCAGGTTTGATAGCGCGTGAATCAGACCGAGGACGGTTCCCATAATACCCAAGGTCGGAGAAAAGCCTCCCATTTTCTGAAAGAAGGCAGCACCAGACTTGTGCCTCTCCTCAACGTAGGACATCTCAATTTCGAGGATCTCTTTGATCTTATTTGTCTCGAAGCCGTCTATGGCCAGCTGTAAGGCTTTCTTCAAGAAGGGTTCCCTGATACCCGCCAGATCCTTTTCGAGACTGAGAAGTCCATTCTTCCTGGCCTTTTGTGCCAATTCATAGATAAACTCTATCAATTGCTGAGGGTGGAGTCTCTTCTCAAAGGCTGCGATCTTGATGATCTCCGGCAAGGACTTTATCTGGGTCAAGGAAGTGGTCACAACCGTTGCGCCAAACGTCCCCAGGATCACGAGGAGCATGGCAGGCACCTGAATGAGCGCACCTAGGTGGCCGCCCTCCATGAGAAATGAGCCGAGTAATGCACCGATGCCCAGGACTAATCCCAAAACCGTCGCTATATCCATACCTTATCGATCCTCGAGGCCCTTTCCCGACCGTATCTGCTCGCGTTCTCTTCCGAAGACGTATTGAACGAGCAGATCTCGGTCAGAGTCGTTAATAGCAAGAAACTTACATGCTATCTCCCAATCGACGTCAGAGTTTTCTTCCCGCTTGACACTCCTCACAACACGGCAGAGCACTGGAATCTTCGGGTACGGAAAAACGGGTAACATCAGGCGAAACTCTGCGTACCCGTTCTCCGGCAGAGGGACGTCGGATACAAAAGAAAGTCCTGACCCGCTGATCTCTATATCGACGTACCGCCTTGTGTAGAGGTCATCTGCGCATGACTTTGTCAGGAGATCGGTGATTACGGAAAGCTTCCGATCGAGCATGGCAAGGAAGGAAGCGAGTGTCTCTCCTTCGGGGCCATAGCTCGGTTTGCTCTGCTTATTCTTGTCGTTGTGAGACTGCATGAAGACTTGCGTAGGGTTGTATTTGACGATATGCTCCAGTCTCAAAAATTCGGTATGGTCCACGACCCGAAATTCTATTTCGAGACGGTCTCTCACTCGGAAGAACTCCCTTCTCTCGCCCGCATCTGTCATGATCCGACCTCCTGCAGCGATAGAAAGCTGGAGGCCACATCCGGGTCAAATTGTGAGCCTCCGTACTTCTTAATTTCAGCCTTTGCATCTTTCTCAGCGAGCGCCTTTTTGTAAGGTCTCTCACTGGTCATGGCATCATAGGCATCGCAGACCGCAATCAGTCGGCAACAGAGTGGGATCTCATTCGCCGCCAGACCGTCCGGGTATCCCTGGCCGTCAAAGCGCTCGTGATGGTGTCTGATTATCCGGGCTTCTTCCGTGAGTATCTCAAAGCCCCGCATGATTTCTTCGCCGTAGATGGAGTGATCCTTCATCACTGCGTATTCTTCCGGGCTGAGGCGTGCGGGCTTGAGCAGGATGGCATCCGGGATGCCGACCTTACCCAGGTCATGTACGGGACCAACAATCCGTAGCATCTGTTTCTCGTAATCCTGCAAAGCCATCTTTTCGGCCAGCAACTGGCTCATAGCTGTGACACGTCCGCAATGTCCTTCTGTATAAGAGTCCCTCCTGTTGATGGCTATGATCAATGAGGAGAGCGTATGGAGAATACTGTTGTAGAGGCTCTCATACAGCATCCGGTTCTCTATTTTCGATGACGCCTTCTCCGTAATCAGCTTGAGGAGAAATATTTCGTCTTCGGAGAATCTGCCGTTCCCTTGCTTTCCGCCCACGCTCATGAAGCCGATACACTCGCCTTTGATGATAAGCGGTAAGTAGAGCCTGCCATCTCTTTGGATGAATCCCTTTGACAGGGTCGTCTTTGACAAGAAATCTTTTGACAGGTTCATTTTGCGGGCATTGGGAAGTCCTTCGCTTTTCCTTTTTTCTACCAGCAGCACCATTTCCCCCTTCTCCTTGTCGGCGACATAGTAGCCACAGGAGGGGACTTCCAGGATTTCCCGCACGATCTGAACCATTTTCTCGTAAACGTCGTCAACTATGCTGAGCGCATTCAGCTTATTGGAAATGTGAAACATGATGGTCAGTTCTTCAATTTTCTTCTGCAGCCTGCGGTTCAGGAGCTCTATCTTCTTCTTGTCCTCCAATCGGTCAAGAATGGTCTTGTTCTCCACGAGCAGTTGCCTTTCCCTCGAGACCCGCATCATGACCATCATCAGCTTGTCCAGCTCGAAAGGCTTGATCAGAAAGTCAGAAGCGCCCTTTTTCATGGCGTTCACAACAAAATTGGTCTCGGGATAGCCGGTGATCATCACCACGGCAACGGTCGGGTCGTGTTGCTTGATGGCGTCCAGCACGGAGATGCCATTGATGTCAGGCAGGTTTATGTCAACAATAGCGATCTCGACCTGGTTGCGTTTGAGCATCTCCAGGGCCTTGTTGCCTGTGTCTGCTTTCATGACCCTGCAATCGCTCAAGGAGAGGCAGTCAGATAGAAGCTCAAGCGTTTCCGGACTGTCATCTACAAGCAGGATACTGGAACCTTCAAGCATCATACTATTTTTTCGAAGATCCTCCTCTTGAAGTTCTCGAATTCGTCATCCTTTAACAATCCCTCTTTTCTCAGCCTGTTCAAGTTCTCGATCTCTTTTATGATCTTTTCCGTCCATGACGTCACTTTCGTATATTTGTACCGGTCAATCTCTTCATAGAAGCCTTTTAGCTTCTCCATGAGCGCATTATTCTTTGTCTTGAGGAGGACTTTGTCCTTCACGTTTCTCACAGCTACTTTCAACTCTTCTACCTTAAAGGGCTTGATGATATAATCGAAGGCCCCTGCCTTTATAGCTTCTACGGCACTTTCGAGCGAGGCATACCCTGTGATGATTATGAACTCGATAAGATCGTCTTGTTCCCTGATCTTTTTTATCAGTTCGATGCCCGTTACTTCAGGCATGTTCAGGTCCGTGATAATGAGATCATACGGTGTGCTGTAATACCTGTCGAGCGCCTCTTTGCCATCTTTTGCCGAGTCGACACCGGTGCCGTCTTCCCTGAGCACATGCACCAGCATTTCTCGGAGAGGCTTGCTGTCCTCTACTACAAGGATCTGCAAGACATCGGAATTAGGTTTCATGTTTTTTTATCTTCTCGGATACGATTTCATCTATACGGTCAAAGACCATTTTCCTCATCCCATCGTCTGAAGAAGACGGCCCATGACTCCCCCCTGAACCTTTTTCTGTCCCAGCGTCCGCGTCGACCTTGCCCCTCATGCTTTTTATGTATGTTTTGATCACGCTCAGAATCTGATAGTCCGACAAATTCATGGGATTTTCCCTCTTAGGTTTATCGGACAGGGACCATCAAACTTAAGGTTTATGCTGCGTAACCGGTGGTTGGTAATTGTGTGGCAGGCGGTGTAGATACAGGCTCACAGGCCTTCTTCATGATAGCGCTGCAGGCCTTCATTAAAAAAACGCTAGCCCTTCCTTCTCAAGCCCTTGCCTTCTCTCTTCCTGTCAGAACGAGGCCGATTGAGCGTCAGCTTACGGCTATAGGAGAGATCGGTCTGTCCGATGCGATCTTCTTCCAATGCCTGTCTTGTTAGCTCGATGAAGGTTCTTACGCGATTATCGTTCACCTGGTCCTCTCTGCCGTGTGGTGTGAAAGACCAATCCTTCCTGATTGAGCTAAACGGAAACGTGCGTAACATCTATGCCTTCTACGACGGGTTCCTTCAACCCGGAACCAAAACAGCAATTCTATACCAGACGCGGCGAGTGTTTTGGCCCCTTTTTGCGAGCTTGGTAATAGGCCCGGTGGGCTCTTCGGCCAGTCTGAATCTCCAGTATGGCTTGCTGGCATTCACCAAGCATCATCTTGATTTTCTGTTGTACACGCTCGTGTCTTTCTGCCACCTGCGCAAGGAGTCTGGCCATCTCCTGGCTAATCTTTGACTGCCCGTGCTGTTCATTCCTGCTTTCAATTTCACGGAGCTTGATGAAGATCTCTTCCTTCCGGCGCATACAGGCTTCCAGTTCACCCAGATTATCGGCGGTGATAGCCTGTTCCTCCTTCTCGGCAAGCTTAAGCAATTGTTCGTACAACGCCCGAAGCCCTTCGTTAAAAGGCTTTTCCATATATTCCCCTCAGACGCTTACCGTAATCTTTTTTGGGATGGCCGCACCCTCTTCCTGCTGCGAATCTTTTGGGTCCCCGCCTTTTCTACAGATGCTGGCCCACCCTTCCCTCACCGCATCAAGGAGTTTTACAATCTCTTCTAATTTTTTGGCATCATTGTACAAGTTCGCCTCGGTGAGTCGCACGAGCATATAGCTGTACAGGTCCTGGAGGTTCCTTGCAATTTCCCTGCCTTTCTCCATATCGAGGCAGGAGAGAAGATACTCTATAATCTTTTCAACCTTCTCCAAGAGCCGCACCTTGGCCGTTATGTTCTCTCTGGCGATCTCCCTGACTGCCTCATTCAAGAACCTGATAGCACCTTCGTAGAGCATAAGGACTGTCTCTTCGGGACTCGAAGATGCAAGGTGTATCTCTCTGTATTGCCGACTAAGATTGCGCCTTACCATTCTTGTGCTCTTTTACCGTCCATCACGTTCACGAACTGCTTGACGAGTTGCTTGAACTATTACTTGAAGAATTACTTGAAGAATTGTTCGAAAGAGTGTTTGAAACAATACTTGAGGCGCTGCTCGAAGGACTGCTTGTGGAGCTGCCGGTAAGAGCCGCAAGTTGCAGTGTCAGATACTGGCTAGTTAACTGGTACTGCTCGAGGGTCGTTTCGAGTCGTGCATATCTGTCCTGCAAGTTTTGTTGTTCCTGTGTGAACCTGTCCTCCATCGACTGGATCTCTGTGTTTATGCTGTTTATGCTATCCTGCAGCGAGTCTTCTTTTGATTTTAGAATGCCGTTGGTAGAGTCAGTATACGTGGCCAAGCTCGCAGGCAGTTTGTCCGCGATCCCCGAGGAGATCGTGACAGTGCCCAAGCCTCCTGTCTTGGTTGAGTCGACCGTTATAGTAAGCCCGTCCTCCGCAAGACCGGAGTTCGACGTGAGCTGATTGCCGACACCTTTGGCCACATCGCTGTTGATGAGGCCCACGACGTCCACACCTGTGCTCGCAGACGACCCGTCCGCATTGAAGCCAACCTGGCCTGCTACGTTTCCCTGATCGGACGTGACCTTGAGGTATTGGTCTGCCCCGTAGCCGGTAGAGGCAATCCTTACCTGCCCGTTTTCATTTGAGGCGGAGAGCCCGACGTTCTGAGTGGCAAAGGCGCTGTTGAGCGTGTTGACGATGCTATTCACACCCGAGCCTGCATTCAGATTGACCGAGAAGGTGGTATAGGTGGGACTGCTCGCGGTCTTGTTCCCGGAGTACTGAAAGGTCAATGTTTCGTTGGTGGTGATGCCGCTAGAGGCTATCGTCTGGCCCCCGAGGAGCGTGGCCTGCTGAGGGGCTGTGGCTATGTATACGCTGTACGTTCCCGGTTGTGTGTTGGAGGTTTTGCTCACGAACGAAACCGCTGAATTGGAGGGGGTGGCTGTACCGATAAAGAGCTTTGCCACGCTATTGGGATTTGCGGCGAGTGCAGCAGCAACCATGCTGTCGTCCAGGCTCAATTTTCCCGTTTGCGGGTCTGACGTAATGCCTATTTGGGAGAGGTTCGTATAGCTGGACGTGCCGAGGCCGGGGATGCTGCCGGTCACGACTCTTGCGATCTTGCTCCTGATCTCCAGGAGGGTCGGGTCCCCGAGCAGTGGACTGGCAGCCGTTTGTGAGTTCGGGTCATAGCTGAGCTGCGTGTTAAGAAAGTCTGCCATCGTGTTATACGCATCTACAAAGTCCTTGATGCTCGACTCGGCAGCGTCAGACTTCCCTGAAACCGTGATCGTGGCCGGTGATGACGCATCTGCGGCGGTCAGATTGAGGGTGACGCCTCCGATAACATCCGTGATGGTATTGGAGCTTTTGACCATTGTGGAGTTTCCGACCTTTATCACCGCGTCCTGGGCAGCCTGCATCTCGGGGTTAAAAACATCAACGCTGAACTTGTCGCCGACGGCAAGGGTGCCGGTCAAGCCGAAATTGATCTTCACCCGTCCGTTGGTGCTGTTTGCCACCGTGCCGCTGTCTATGAACATACCTGCATCAAAAGTACTCGTGTCCGAGTTCCCCGCGTTCACGGTTGCATCCACCGTATCAAAACCGAGCACCCCGGCTGCAGTCGATCCTGCATTCGACCAGTTGAAGGTTACTGCGCTCCCCGTGTTATTCGTGATCGTAAACTTTCTCGTACCGCCATCATACGAGACCGAATATCCTGAGCCAAGCTCTGTTTGCAGTTCTGCTGCGAGGCCGGACCCGGTATAGGTACCCTGGGTCAGGGTGATCGGAGCGCCATTCACGTAAAGCGTATTGTTGGTCGAATCGATCGTGATATCTGCTGTTGTATCAGCCCCTCCGGTACTTACCGTGATCGGGGCGGACCAGGTAATACCGCCGTCTGTTGAGTATTCATATTTTGCCCGGTTGGCGAGGGCACCGGTCGTGGCCCCTGCGCTCGTAATCTTGGCAATATAACTCTTGTTATCTGTCCCCGTGTAGTAGTTTCCGCTGTCCGTATAGACGTTGCCCGAATAGCTATTGGCCGCGTATGCATAGGCGGTTCCGATCTGCTTATCAGTGAAATCGAGGTTCGTGTCGTTGCGTGTGATCTGGATAGAATTTGCCGAGCCGGTGGATGTTGCGGTAAGCACAAGCCTGTAAGGATCGACTCCGCTTCCATTGTTTATGATTGAAGCTGAGACACCTGCATTGGCTGTATTTATCGCATTCGCTAACCCTTGAAGGGTCATAGTCTGGTTAACGCCGATTGTCGTGGTGGCGCCCGTGCTGCCCACCTTGAAGGTGAAGCTGCCTGCAGCTCCGGCGATGGGTGTCGTGTTCGGGTCTGCCCAGCCCTGGGAGGCACTTATACCCGCCTGGGCGAGCTGGTCTACGTCGACCGTATAGGTGCCAGCGGCGGCAGTACTGGATGCGGAAGCCGTAAGTACCTGGGTTCCTGTTCCGGTATTAGCCACGGAGGCCTGTAGTGTATTAAACTTGGTAGGATCATTCAGGGCCTGCAGGGAAGACGCGAACGATCCCAGGTTTGTTTGGAGCTGGAGTAGAGCGGCGATTTTCGCCTGGTAGTTAGTTTGTTGCTGTTGGAGTAACTGTTCCGGTTGTCTTTCAAGGGCCATGGTCTGCTGTATTATC